>JAKFFA010000099.1:0-21265 GCA_036675455.1 Gemmatimonadaceae bacterium
CGTTTCTTCGATGAACTGCGGCGCGACGCCGAGTGGGACGTGGTGGTCCGCTGGGAGGGCGTCGACCAGACGTACGAAGTGATCCAGGTGGTGGGCGACCGGCGCCTGTCGTTGGGGGCCTTCACGCGCATCGAGGATGCCGAAGCGGCGGTGTCGCGCCCCGTGCGCGTGCCGATCAGCGCGCCGAACCAACACCGGCGGTTCTATTATCGCGTGACGCTGGATGTCGAAGCCTTGTCCGTGTCAGACCTCGACGAAGTGGAACGCTGGCTCAAGGGCGAGCTGCAACCCGCGGTGAGCGGCCGTGGCAACCCGGGCACCGCATTCACGCGCGGGCTGCGGGCGCTGACGACGCGACTGCTCGGTGGCGAGCGCCGCGAGTACGCGACGCGATCACCCTCGTTCCGTCCGCGGGACTGACGGCCGAATGGCGCGTGCGGTCACCCGCTCACGGCTTGCTGCGTTTGGTTCGAGGCAAGCGCACGGTTGATGTGACCCACGAGCTCGTCGGGTGAGAACGGCTTTGAGATGAGCACATCGTCCGGCCCCATCGCGCCATCTCGCCCGAGGTATTCAGCCGAGTAGCCCGACATGAACACGATGGGGAGAGACGGCCAGCGCTCGCGCAGGGACCGCGCCAGCTCGAGGCCACCGCCACCCGGCATCATGAGGTCGGTAAGAACCACGTCCGGCGGCCCGAGCCGGTCCGCCTCCGCCAGCGCGTCGATTCCGCCGGACGACTGCCGCACGTCGAATCCCGCGCGCTCGAGGATCCGCGCGGCGACGGCCCGGACGGCGGGTTCATCGTCGACGACGAGGACGACGGCGTCCTGATGAGTGGCGGTCTCGGCCGGTGGTGCGGGCTCCGCCGTACGGTGTCCGGATTCGCCGACCGCTGCGAGAGGCAGAAGGACGGTGAACGTGGTGCCCATGCCGGGCTTCGTCTCCACGGTCACGCAGCCACCGTTCTGCGCCACGATGCCATGCACGGCGGCGAGGCCCAATCCGGTGCCCTGCCCAAGCGGCTTGGTGGTGAAGAATGGCTCGAAGATGTGCGCGAGCGTCGCGTCATCCATGCCGCCGCCCGTGTCGCGCATGGTGAGCGTCGCGTACCGGCCAGGCGCGAGACCCTCGTAGGCCTCCTCCCGCCGATCACCGGGAAGGTCCACGAGCCCAGTCGCGATTGTGAGGACACCGCCGTCCGGCATGGCATCCCGCGCGTTCAGCGCGAGATTGACAATCACCTGCGCAAGCTGCCCGGGGTCGACGAACACGCGCGGCATCACTTTCGGATCGAGCTCCAGTCGTCGGGTCTCGCCCAGCAGCCGTCGCACGACCGATCCCGCGGCGCGCACGGTGGTGGCCAAGTCCACGTCCTGCGGCCGATGCGCGGCGTGCCGACTGAACGCGAGCAGTTGGCGCGTCACGGCCGAGGCCCGCTCGGCCGCGTTCATGATCTCATGCACATCGGCGCGATGCCGCTCGGACGTCTGCGTATCCTCGAGCAGGAACTCGCTGGAGCCGAGGATCACCGACATCATGTTGTTGACCTCGTGCGCGACGCCTCCTGCGAGTGCCCCGACCGCCTCCATCTTCTGGGCCTGCTGCAGCCGCTCCGCCACCTGGCGCTCGGCTTCCTCGACCGCAAGGCGCCCGGTGATGTCCCGGATGACAAGATGGGCGGCTGGTCGTCCGCGCTCCATGAACAGGGCGGCACGAATCTCGACCTCGACCGTCGAACCGTCGAGCCGCCGGAAGGTGTCGCGAAACGGCGCGTCGGCGCCGGATGCATGAGTCCTCCGTTGGTCGGGCGACTGCTTCAGCATCTCCTCGACCGCCTTCAGGTACGGCGGATTCAGGAAGAGATCGATGGGCTTCCCGATCAGATCATCGACGCTATTCGCACCCGCCAATCGCGCCGCCGCCGCATTGGCGGTTGAGATGCGCTCGCCATCGTGGATCAGGATGCCGTCCGGCGCAAGCTCGACGAGCTGTTGGAATCGCTCGTCGCGCTCTGCGTCATCCTCCCTGCGGTCGAACCGAATCACATCCACTGCTCCGATCAATGGCCGGACGGTCGAGCCTCGGCCTCGTATTTGGATCCCTTTTTGTGAATGTACCGCAGCAGCACGAGGCGGCTCAGGATGGTCTCGGTTTCCTCGGATGTCAGTCCGGCCCTGCCTTCCACTTCGGATGCCGTCATGGGACCGGACCGAACGATCGTCTCGAGCGCCTGGACCTCCCGTTCCACAAGTCCGGGGTGACTCGGTTGCGCGAATCGCAGCGCGCGGGTCGGCGTGCCGCCGGTGATGTCATCGTACTGGTTGAGCCATTCGCGCATCAGCACGCCGGACGCCGTCATCTCATACACCCGGAACCCGAGACTGTGCTCGCCGCCGCGCATCTTGATCACCACCAGCGCCTTCCGAAGCTCGCCCTCGATCTCCACGTAACGCTGGCTGATGATGTCGTCCGTGAGGAACGAGATCTGATACCCGGTGAGATGGAGCCCTTCGTTGGCGTCCACCACCTCGACCGTGGAAAAGATCGTGACGCCGAGTCCGGTGAGCGCGCCAATGAGCCGGTAGAGCGACTCCCTGAAGTCCGCGCGGAACGTGGGCGCCAGCGCCATCTCGAACCCCGAGATGGAGTCGATCACCACGCGCGTGGCGTCCATCTCCTCCACGGCGTTGCGGATGTCGTCGAGCGTTTCATCCACCGACAGGTCGAGCGGACGCAGGTAGAGGATGCGCAGCTTCCCCTTCCGGATGGCTTCGTTGAGATCCACGCCGAAACTCTTGGCTCGCGCGAGGTAGACTTCCGGGTGTTCCTCGAAGATGGCGATCACCGCCGCCTCACCCGCCCGAAGGCCGGCGGTCACGAATTGCATGGCGAACGTCGTCTTCCCTGCGCCGGTTGGGCCGGCGAGCACCACCGAATCACCGGCAGGGATGCCGCCGCCCATCATCTCGTCGAGGCCGGCGATGCCCGTCGACAGCCGAGTGCTGCCGCGTCTCCGGACATCGTCGGCACGCTCAGGAATCCGCGGGTATATCTGCACGCCGCGCTTCGACAATTTCATCGTGTGCAGACCGGGCATAATCGACATGCCGCGCATCTTCACGATCTGCAACTTGCGCACGACCGAATTGCGGTCAGTCGCCTGCGTCAGCCATACAATGCCGTCCGCCACCGTGAACACCGGGTTGCGAAGTTCGTTCTCGTGATACTCGCCGATGAGGAATGACGTGACCTCCCACGTCGTCAGGTGGAGCGCCAGGCGCTGCACGAAATGCTCGAGCTCGAGCTGCGGCCCTTCCACGGCTTCGCGGGCATCAACCAGCGACCGGAACGAGTCCACAACGATCACACCCGGCTGCAGGTGCTCGACCTCCAGTACGATCCGCTGGAGCACGGCCTCCAGGTCTCCGCTGAGCGCCTCCTTCGTCAGGTTGAGAAAATGCACATCGACGCCGACGCGCTTGGTCTCGAAGAACTCCAGTTGCTGCTGGTAGCGCAGCATCTTGAGTGAGGTCTCACCGAGCAGCGTGATGAACAGTCCGGGCCGCTTGACCGTGGCATTGGCGAAGAGCATCTGCATCGCCAGTGTGGTCTTGCCCGAGCCGGGCCCGCCCGCGATGAGGTTGAACGAGAGCGACGGCAGACCGCCGCCGAGCACCTCGTTCAGGCCGGGTACGCCGGTATTCACCAGTTCGAGTCCGGCGTCTACGGAACCGGCCTTCTTCCGTTCGCGTCCCTTAGCCATCACGCCCATCCTCCGTGTCGTTGCTCACGATGTCCGCGCGGGCTCGGTCTCCCCAGTGTTCAACGAGGCGCAGCGCCATCTCTTCGCCGATGATGCGGCCCAGCAGCTGGATCACGGTGCCAACCAATGCCACCATACCGGCCGCGACCTCTTGCGTGCCGTGCGCGCGCACCTCCGCGCTGGTGGCCACTTGATCGCCCGCATCAAACGAAAGTTCGGCCAAGGCGGGATGGTCAGACCGCGTCACGTGGAGCGCGCGCTCGAAGAGCGAGCGGTATCCGGCGTCGCCGATCCATCGGCCCAGACCGGCGCGGAGTTGCGCGCACATGCGGTCAGCGGCAAGTGCCACCTCGTCCGGCGTCTTGGCATCGCCAAGCACGCGCTCCCAGTGCCGGCGCGCAGCGGCTAAGGCCGCCTCAGATGGGACGGTCATCGTCGAGCTCCCTCCGGCGGCCACCCGGAGGTCGCGTAGGCCGGGCGGTATTCGGCTGGAAGATGCATCACTAAGTCATACCCCCCGCGCGCGATACGCGCCATGTGGCGCGGGCGCAACGTGGCCGACCGGCCGAGCACCGTCGGCAAAACGAGCGCTACGTGATGAGCGTCGTACCTTTCTCAGACCTCATGTGCACGCCGCCGACGGCGCTGGGCTCCACCACAGCCGATCGCTCGCGCGCACGCAGTTCGCGGACCACATCGCTCCCGTAGAAGAGCTTGATATAGCGCGCTTGGGTGGGCGTCAGGCGGCGCACGGCCCACGCGAGATGCACGAAGTGCGGCTCCACCGGCTTGTGCAGCAGCTTGAGTCCGCATTCCACCAGCAGGTGGTTCGCCTTGCGCGTGTTGCAGGACGAGCAGGCCGTGACGACGTTCGTCCAAGTGTTGAGTCCGCCGCGCGAGATCGGCACCACGTGGTCGCGCGTGAGTGACTCGCGCGGACGCAGCTCATGGCTCGCGCGCGCGCAGTACTGGCATCGATAACCGTCGCGCGCGAACAGGAACGTGTTGGTGACCTGCCGGCGGAACCGGCGCGGCACGTGCACGAACTTGCGCAGGCGGATCACTGCGGGCCGCGGCAGCGCGAGGTGTTCGGAGTGCACAGCTCGCCCGCGATCCGCCTCGACGATCTCAGCCTTGCCGTCGATCACAAGGCGCAGGGCCCGCTTGAGCGGGACCATCGTAAGCGGTTCGAAGGATGCGTTCAGGGCGAGACAGCCGACCGTCACATGGACCTCCGCGAGTGTACCGGAACCTAACGGGCTGCGCACGCGTGGCGCCACTGCGACAGGCGCGCGGCGGTGGCGGCGACGCGCGCCGGGATGGCAGCGTCGAAGCCCCGCACCGCGCCATCGCGCACCCGTTCGACTCCCGCCACCAGCACGCGATGCACACGCATGGCGCGCGGCGTGAAGATCAACGTCCCCACGGGATCGTCACCGGGCGCCATCAGCGCACCGGGTGCGAAGGCGACGAGGTCCGCCTGCTTGCCAGGCTCGATCGACCCGATCTCCGCGTCCAGCCGCAGGGCCTCCGCCCCGCCGAGCGTCGCCAGCCGAAACGCCGCGCGCGCGGACAGTGCGTGCGGCGCGCGCAGCAGCGCACGCTGCTGCAGGAGCGCCAGCCGCGCCTCGGCCAGCAGTTCCATCTGGTTGTTTGACGCCATCGAGTCGCTGCCCAAGCCGACGCGCGCGCCGGCCGCCATGAATGCGGCCAGCGGCGCGATGCCATGCCCAAGCTTCGCGTTGGAGGCCGGGCAGTGTGCCACGCCGCAGCCGGCGTGCGCGACGGCGCGAATGTCCTCGTCGGTGGCGTTGACGCAGTGAATCAGCAGCGTGCCCGGACGCGCGAGCCCCACCGCCCGCATCAGGGCGACCGACGTGGGCGCGCGCCGGGCCACATCGATGCTGCGGGAGCGCAGGAACTCCGCAAAGGGGCCTTCGCCCGACTGCACGAGCGCGTCCTCCTCCGCGCTCTCCGCGATGTGCACGGCCACCGGATAGCGCTCCTCCTCGGCGAATGCTGCGACGGCCTGGAAGAGGGCGTCGCTCACGGAGTAGGGCGCGTGGGGAGAGACGCCGACGCGCACGAGCGCCGTCTCCTTGGCACGCATGTCCGCGACGCGCACCTTGAGGCCGTCCAGTGACCGCTGCGCCATCGCGGGATCCGGGCCGAACACCTCCCGGTATGCGACGCCGCGCGCGCCCAATGCGAGCAGCGCGTCGAACGGCGCCTCGCTGTCGGCCGTGTCGCCGTAGGTGGTGATACCCGCGCGCAGTCCCTCGGCCACGCCGAGCAGCGCCGAGTCGAGCGCATCCCGCGGAGCGATCACCGCCGCGCGGGCTCGCGTGAGCGTGCGCACCCAGTCGAAGAACGCGACATCATCGAGGAAGCCGCGCATCACGGTCAGGTCGAGATGCGTGTGCGCGTTGACGAGGCCGGGCGTCAATACGCAATCGGCGAGGTCTTCGTCCCGGTCCGCGGCCGGCGCATGTGCGCGCGAACCGACCCACGCGATGCGGTCGCCCTCGACAATCACGGTGCCGTCCTTCAGCGGCGGCGCGGCGACCGGCACCACCCAGCGGGCATGGTACCGGACGCGCTCACCGATTCTCTTCACCAGAAGATGCTGGTGCGCGGACACTCGGTGAGCGGTTCCGTGCCCGGCAGGAAGTACTCCACGCGCAACGAGTCGGAGTAGCAGCCGGGGCCGGCGCGCAGCCCAGTGGCTGGGTCGATCTCGAGCGCGATGATGCTCGACGGCCGAGGCCAGTCGGGCGGCGCCGGCTTGCGCTGGTAGACCTCCTTCATGAAGGCCGTCCAGGCCGGCGCGGCCAGCCGCCCGCCCTGCGCGTTGGGCATGATCGCCTGCGGCTGGTCGAAGCCCATCCACACACCCGCGACCAGATCCGTGGTGTAGCCGATGTACCAGACGTCGGTGTAGTCGTTCGTGGTGCCCGTCTTGCCGGCCGATGGGATGTCGAAACCCGCCGCGGTGACGGCGCGCCAGCCGGAGCCACGCCGCACGACGTCCTTCATCATGTCGACCATGATCCAGGCCTCCTCGCGTGACAGCACTTGCACGCGCTCCGGCTCCGCGTCGAACAGCACCTTGCCGTCAAGCGTCTCGACGCGCAGGATCGGCGTCGGCGGCACGCGCCAGCCGAGATTCGCGAACGCGCCGTACGCAGCGATCATCTCGATCGGGTGCACGTCGGCGGAGCCCAGCGCGATGGACGGGTACGGCGGGATGCGCGTCGTCAGGCCGAAGCGCCGCGCCATGTCGATCACGCCGGCCTCGCCAAGCTCCATCGTGAGGCGGATGGCCGGCAGGTTGCGCGACTGGTACAGCGCGCGACGCATGTTGATGCGTCCCTCGAACTGCAGGTCGTAGTTCTGCGGCTTCCACACCGTGCCGTCGAGCTGTGGCACCTCAATGGGCTCGTCGTCGAGGAAGTACGTTGGCGGTCGGCCCGTGTGGACCGCGGTGGCGTACACGATCGGCTTGAACGAAGAACCTGGCTGCCGCAGCGCGCGCGTCGCACGGTCGAACTTGGAATCGTCGAAGTCGCGACCGCCCACGAGCGCGCGCACCGCGCCCGTGCGCGGGTCGATGGCGACGAACGCGCCCTGCAGGTACGGCGAGTTGGGCGTGTCCGCATCCGCGCTGCCGCTGGCGGCAGCCGCGAGGTACTCCTCGTAGGTGTCGTGCGGGAACGCGCCATAGGCCGTGCCGGACTCGATCGCGCGCAGCTGCCGCTCGAGCGCGCGCTCCGCGGCCCCCTGCATGTCGAGGTCGAGGGACGTCATCACGCGCAGGCCCTGCTCGTATGCGCGCTCCCCGAATTTGGCCTCGAGTTCGCGGCGCACCCATTCGACGAAATACGGCGCCGTCTCGCCGCCGCGCGTCGGCCGGTTGAGCCGCAACGGATACGCCTTGGCCACCGACGCGTCCGCGTTGGACAGCGCGCCTTCGCGGCGCATGAGTTCGAGCACCGTGTTGCGCCGCTGGATCGCGCGGTCGGGGAAGCGGCGCGGGTTGTAACGCGAGGGCGCCTTCGGCAGCGCGGCGAGCATCGCGGCCTCGGCCACCGTGATCTCGCTGACCGGGCGGCCGAAGTAGCGCTGCGATGCGGACTCGACGCCGTAGGCGCCGGCGCCGAGTGAGATCTGGTTCAGGTAGAGCTCGAGAATGCGTTCCTTGGAGAACCGCTTCTCGATCTGCCGCGCGACCTTGGCCTCGCGCAGCTTGCGGATCGGTGTCTTCTCGCGCGTCAGCCGCTCGGGGAAGATGTTTCGCGCGAGCTGCATGGTGATCGTCGAGAATCCTTCCTCGAACCCGCCCGCCTTGATGTTCGCCACCACGGCACCCATCACGCGGAAGTAGTCGATGCCGTTGTGGTCGTAGAAGCGCTTGTCCTCGGTGATGACGAACGCGTCGATGACGTGTTGCGGGATCTTGTCGAGGCTCACGACGGAGCGGCGCTCGAGGCCAACCTGAGCGATGAAGCGGCCGTCCGCGGCATACAACAGCGCGGGCTGGCTCGCGCGATACTCGTCGAACTGTTCGATCGACGGGCAAACATCTCCGCGACAAAGGATGAACGACCAGTAGATCGCGAAGACCAACAGACTCAGAAGTCCGAGGCCCGCGACACCGGCGCCGCCGATCAGGAGTGTTCTTGGGGAAGGCTTCTTGAACCGCATTCGTGTGAAGCTAGGCTATTGGGACGGCAGACGGCAGACGGCGGACGGCGGACTCCGACGGCGGACGGTGGTTTCCGACGGCGGACGGTGGTTTCCGACGGCGGACGGCGGGACGCCGGCTCGGCCCCGGACAACCGGCAGCCGTCTGCCGTCTGCCGTCTGCCGTCCGCCGTCTGTCCTCCGTACCTTACTCCCATGAGTACCGTTCCCCCATCTGTCACTTCGTTGCCCCTGCTCGAGGAACTCGAGTGGAGGGGCCTCCTGCACCAGACGACCGAGGGGTGCGCGGAGTCCCTCGCCCAAGGTCCGGTGACCGGCTACTGCGGCTTCGACCCGACGGCCGAGAGCCTGCACGTGGGCAATCTCGTGTCCATCATGGGCCTCGTGCGGCTGGCGCGGGCCGGCCATCACGCCATCGCCCTGGTCGGCGGCGGCACGGCCATGATCGGGGACCCGAGCGGCAAAGCCGAGGAGCGTCCGATGCGCTCCGCGGAGGAGATCGCCGCCAATGCCAAGTTGATCGAGGCGCAACTGCGCCGGATTGCCGCGGCCGCGCTGGGCGACGCGGCGGCGGACCGATTCCGCGTGCGCGACAACGCCGCATGGCTGGGCTCCCTGCACCTCATCGAGTTCCTGCGTGACGTCGGCAAGCACTTCACCGTGAACTGGATGATGCAGAAGGATTCGGTGAAGTCGCGTCTCGACGGCGGCATCTCATTCACCGAGTTCTCGTACATGCTGCTGCAGGCCTACGACTTCCTCAAGTTGAACGAAATGGAGGGCGTGACCCTGCAGATCGGCGGCAGCGACCAGTGGGGGAACATCACGGCGGGGACGGAGCTGATCCGGCGGACGGCGCACGGGCGCACCGTTTCGGCGCCGACGGCGCAGACTGGTCGCGTCAACGACAACATCGGCGCGTCCGCCCGACCCGAGGCGCACGGACTGACGTTTCCCCTCCTCACGGACGCGGCCGGCAAGAAGTTCGGCAAGACCGAAGCCGGTGCCGTGTGGCTCGACGCCGGGCGCACGACGCCGTACCAGTTTTACCAGTTCTGGATCAACAGCGACGACGCCGACGTCGGGCGGCTGTTGCGCACGTTCACGCTGCTCGGGCGTTCGGAGATCGAGGCCATCGAGGCCGCGCACACGTCCGCACCGCACGAACGCGGCGCGCAGAAGCGGCTCGCGCACGAGGTCACGACGCTCGTGCATGGCGCAGAGGCCGCCGCGCTCGCGGAGACGGTCTCACGCACGGTGTTCGACAAGAAGGCCGACGTGAGCACCCTATCGGAGCAAGTGTTCACCGTGCTGGCCGCGGAGATGCCGTCCGTCCAGCTCGCACGTGGTGAGGACGGCACCGTCGACATGCTTGCCGCACTGGAGGGCGCCTTCGCGCTCTCGCGCACGGCGGCCCGCAAGCTGATCCAGCAGGGGGCGGTGTCAGTGAACGGCTCCAAGCTGGGCGCGGACGAAACGACGGTGCCTGCCAGCGAGGCCGTGCTTGGACGCTGGCTGGTGGTACGGAAAGGCGGACGGGATATCGCGGTGGCGGAGATCGGCCCGCCCCCGCGGATCGGCTCGTAAACTCACGCCACGAACGAGCCGGCGGTCTCGCGCACCGCTTGTGGCGCGAACCGGGCGCTGATTCCCTCAGCGTCCTGCCGCGTGAGCGCCGCACCTGATACCAGGCGCGCCGAGACGACGGAGACGCACCCCACGATGATGGTGCCTCGGCAAGCGAGCGTTGTGGTGCCGTGTTCGGTGTAGGATGGCAGGAGCGTCCGAAAAACTTCCGCCGGCACACGTTGATGAAACGCGGATCGACCCAAACCACGAGGCCAAAGGCCGCGTCCGTCGGCGCGCGCGAGCGTCTGCACCGGGCGTTCGCCGAGTTCCTGACCGTTCCCAGCTGCATCGTCGTGGGGTTCCTGTTGCTGGCGGTCGCCACGAATCAGGCAGACCAAGTCGAAACCGGAGTCATCGCATCGGCACGCGAACAACTGCGGATGCGGGTCTTCTCGGATGCGCAATCGACCGCCGACCTGCTCGGTACCGTCGCCAGCGGCATCATCACGGTCACATCGATCACCATTTCCCTGCTCCTGCTGGCGCTGCAGCAGTCGGCGTCCGCGATGACGGACAACGTGCTGGACCAGTTTCTCCGGCGCCGCCTCAACCAGTCCTACTTCGGCTTCTTCGTCGGGCTGTCCGCCCTGTCGCTGCTGACGCTCGCGACGGTGAGCGAACGGTTCAATCCGGTGATCGGCGCCAGCGTGGTGTTCCTCCTCGCCGTGGCCGCGCTCTTCCTGCTGCTCGTGCTGCTCTACACGACCATCAACCAGATGCGCGCGGAGGAGATCATCGAGGCGATCCACGGCCTTACGCTGGCGGCGCGCCGGCGATCGCTGCCGTTCATCAACGACACACGGCGTGAAGCCCGACTGCCGGCCGACTCAGCGCTGCCGGTCGAGTCGGAGCGGCATGGCTACCTCGTCGCCGTGGATCTCGACGCGATCCGGGCGACCGCGAAGCGGACCACCGACGAGGTCGAAGTGATCCTGCACACAACGATCGGCGCGTTCGTCGCCTACGGCGATGCATTCGCCGACGTGCGCGCCCGTGAACTCGCGACACGGCTGGCGATGGCGGAGACGGTGCGACGCGCCTGCCGACTCGAACTGCAGCGCGACATTGCGCTGGATCCGGCGTACGGCCTCGAGGAACTCGAGTTGATCGCGTGGACCTCCATCTCGTCGTCGAAGTCAAATCCGGGCCCTGGGATGCTTACCATCCGGAGTCTTCGCGACCTGCTCGCGCGCTGGTCGGAGGAAGTGCGAGCGACGGAAGCGCCGAGCCGGGAGCCGGCGCCGGTCGTTTACACGGATGTCACGCTCGTGCGACTCATGGACGCGCTGGAGTCCTTGGCCGTCGCGTCCACGGAGTCAATGCAACATCAGTGCTTTGCCGAAGTCGTCTTGAGCTTCGCATGCATGTTCGACCGGCTGCCGGCGGACCAGCAAGCCATGGCGGAACGGTCGATTCTGCGCATCCTCTCGGGTCTGGGTGACCACATGCTCACGAACCGGCTCGATCGGGACCTGATGGCGCTCTCGGACTCGCTGCGCCGTGCCGGCGCTGCCGGCACCGCGCATGCGGTGGAGGTCGCGACACGGGAGCTTGGGCGGTCCGTTGGCGCGCTCAACTCGAGGTCCAGCCGCGTCCCGGACTGAATGGCGCACCGAGTGGTCACTGCGCCCTGAGCGCCTCCGACGGGTCGATGCGGCTGGCCCGCGCCGCCGGCAGCCAGCACGCGCCGACGCCGATCGCGGCCATCGTCACCGCCACCGCCAGCAGCGTCGCCGGGTCGTGCGGCTCCACGCCGAACAGCAGGCCCTGCATGAGCCGCGCGAGCGCGAGTGAGCCGACCACGCCCAGGACCAGCCCGATGACGACGAGCACGCCGCCCTCGCGGATCACCATGCGCTGCACCCGCCCCGGCGCGGCTCCCAGGCTCATGCGGATGCCGATCTCGTTGGTGCGCGCGCTGACGGAGAACGCAAGCACCGCCGCGATGCCGATGGCCGCGATCACGAGCGCCAGCAGGCCGAACGAACCCACGAGCATCGCATTGAGCCGGCGCGGCCCAACACTCTCGTCGCGGATGTCGTCCACCGTCAGGATGTTCTCCACCGGCTGCGTCGGCGCGACTGAGCGCACGATCGCGCGCGCCGCGGGCGCGAGCCCAGCCGCGTCAACCTGGGACCGCATCACGAGCCCGCCGCTCGGGAAGAATCCCTGCGCGAACGGCAGGAACGTCACCGGAAGCGGCTCGCTATCGAGCCCGCCGTCCTTGGTGTCGGCGACGACGCCAACAACCTCGCGCCACTGATCCTGCGGAATGCCGATGAACTGCAGCACGTCGCCGCTCCAGGCGATGCGGCGCCCGACCGGGTCGATCCCGGGAAAGAGGATGTTCGCGAGCGTCTCGTTGATGATCGCCACCGGGTATCCGCCGGCGCGATCGTTCGCCGTGAAGTCGCGGCCCTTGACGATGTTGATGCCCGACGCGCGGAAGTAGCCCGGGTCGGCCGTACGGTACTCGCTCTGCAGCACCGGCTCGCCCGGCGCGACCGGACGGCCCTCGGCCTTGATCTCGAGCTGGAACTGCGCCGAGCGCAGCGGCATCGTCGAGCCGACACCCACGACCTCCACGCCCGGCAGCGTCGAGAGCTCCTGCTGCATGCGCTCGTACATGCCGACCGCGCCCGCGAGGCTCGCGGCCTGCGTGAAGTCGATCGGCACTTCCATCGTAAGCACGTTGCCCGGCTCGAGGCCGGAATCCACGGCCGCGAGTCGCATCATGGAGCGCGTGAGCAGCCCCGCGCCCGTCAGCAGCACCAGCGACACCGCCACCTGCGTCACGACGAGCCCCTGCTGCAGCCGCTTGCGCCGCATGCCGCCGCTCGACTTGGTCCCGCCGGCACGCAAGCCAACGCCGAGCGACCCCTCGTCGCCGATGCTGGGCGCGAACGCGAGCACGAGCGCGACGACGAGCGCGAGCACGAACGTGAAGGCGAGCACCATGCCGTCGACCGCGATCTCATCGCTGCGTACGCTGAAGCGCGCGGCGAAGCGCGCGAGCATGCCGACGCCGCCGTACGCGACCACGAGCCCGAGCGCCGCGCCGGCCAGCGCGAGCACCGCGTTCTCGGCGAGCAGCAGCCGACGCAGCCGGAGCGTCCCCGCGCCGAGCGCGGCGCGCACCGTCATCTCGTGCTCGCGCCGCACGCCACGCATCAGTGTGAGGTTCGCGACATTCGCGCAGGCAATCACCAACACGAACGCCGCCGCGCCCATGAGCAGGAAGAGCGTCAGCCGCGCGTCCTGCCCGAGCACCTCGTGCAGCGGCGTCATCGTGATCTTGTAACCGGCGGTCGGTTGGTACGCCTCTGGGTTTGCCGCGTACATCCGCTGCGTGACCGCCGCGACGTCGGCTTGGGCCTGTTCCAGCGACACGTCCGGCGCGACGCGCGCGATCATCTCCGTCATGCGGTGCGAGCGCCCCTGCACCATCATCGCGCTCACGTGGTGTTCGCTGATCGACATGTTCATGAGTCCGTCGATGCGGCCCGGGAAGAACGGCGCCGGCTGCAAGACGCCGATCACCTCCACCGGGCGTCCGCCAATGCGCAACGACTTGCCGACGATGCCTGGATCGGCGCCGAAGTGCGTGCGCCAGTAGCCGTCGGCGAGCATGATGACCGGTGCCGCGCCGGCGCCGTCGTCAGCGTCGTTGAACGGCCGGCCGAGCACAGGCCGCAGGCCCATCACCGAGAGATAGTTGCCCGTGACGAGACCGACGTCGATCTGCGTCGCGTCCTGGTCCTCGACCAAGTTCAGCGTGAGCGGGGAATACTCGGCCACCTGCGCCAGCGCCTTCGACTGCTCGCGGAAATCGTTGATCTCGGGCACCGAGAACGCGACGTTGTCGACCGCGTCCGTCGACTGGCGCAGGTACATCAGCCGGTCGCCGTCCCGGTGCGGCAGCGGCTTGAGCAGCACGCCGCGCACGACGCTGAAGATCGCGGTGTTGGCGCCGATGCCGAGGCCGAGCGTGAGCACAACGGCGATTGTGAAGCCAGGCGCGCGGGACAGGCTGCGCAAGATGTGACGGAGGGTGAGCATCATCGGGGACTCGGCGTTGGATGTATCTGGTGGCTCTGTTTACGTCGTCGGTCGAGACAAGGGTTCAAGCGAGGGTTCGTGCGCGGTCAGGCCGCCATCGCCTTGGGGTCCATCCACATCAGTTCCCAGTGGTGGCCGTCGAGATCATAGAACGTGCGCACGATCATGAATCCTTCCTGGTCCATCCCATCCGTGGCCTTGGTGCCGCCCGCGGCCAGCGCCTTTGCCATCAGGTCCTCGACCTCATCGCGACTGGAGCAGGAGACGGCGAACAGGGCTTCGGTCTGGGTGGCTGTGTCGCTGATCTGCTTTTTCGTGAAGGTCCTAAAATACGGCTCGTGGAGCAGCATGGCGAAGCAATCCTTGCCGATGATCATGCAGGCGGCATTCTCGTCCGTGAACTTCGGGTCGAACGTGAAGCCCAGACCGCTGAAGAATGCCTTGGACTTCTCGAGGTGCGCGACGGGCAGGTTCACGAACAGCATGCGTGAACCGGGGGTGTTGTCTGCCATTGCCTTACTCCGGGACTGGGGTGTTTGGACATTGGACGGCGGGGGCTGGCCAAACTCATCGGTCGCCGGTGCCCGGACCGCGCGTGACGACGAACCTGGTGGTAGCTGAAATGCAGGTCTTGCTGACCCGTTTTCGCGGCGCGGATGAGGGAAGGCGGTTCCTCGACAGTCTTTACCGGGATGCGTCCCATCGCGTGGTTTTCGTCGATCGGGACCTGGAACGCTCGGCGACCGAGAATTGGCTGAGGCGCTTCCGTGATCAGCGACTGAGTCTCGCGGACGCCGTCAGCTTCGAGGTCATGAGGACGGAGAACATCGGAGAGGCGCTCGCCCTCGATGCGCATTTCGAGGTGGCCGGGTTCGGGATGCGTCCGTAGCCGGCGCCCTCAGTCGTCGGGGCGGACTACGAATCCAAGGCCCGCGCGAACAGCTCGGGAAGATCGATGCGCAGCGGTACGAACTCTTCGTTCGGCTGCCACAGGATGGTGTCGTCAATCCTCTCGGGCGCTGCATCATCCGGGCGCCAACGCTCAACGACACGCGCGGCCGGGTCGACAATCCAGTATTCCGGAACGCGTTCGCCCTGGTAGATCAGGCGTTTCCGATGCCGGTCCGCATGCATCGTCGACGGCGAGAGGACCTCGATCGCCAGCAGAAGCGAGTGCGCCTCACTCCACGAAGTGGGACGACCTTCGGCACCTCGAGGCACCACGAATACGTCGGGCTGCACGAGGCGGCGCTCCGAGAACACGATGTCCGCCGGCGAGAGTTGCGTCCAACCGACGCGCGTCGCGCGCACGTACGCATCCAACGCCGCGAAAATCGCTCCCACGACGAACTGATGGCTCCAACTCGGTGCCGGCGTCACGAGCAGCTCGCCGTCGAGCACCTCGTACCGGTTCCCATCGTCCGGAATCGCGAGGGCCCGATCGACAGTCCAGTCGGTGGACAGATCGTGCGCAGACATACCCATAGCGTACGCTCGGCTCGGCGGGTTGGGCAAGCGAACATCCGCCGAGGATAGGCGCCATGCGGCGTTGAGTAGCATCAAACGAGCGCAGGCCTGTCGGTTTCATCCCGTGCGCGCCGGATAATTGCTAGTCGGAATCCAGCACCCGCGCGAACAGCTCGGGAAGATCAATGCGCAGCGGCACTAGGTCTTCGCGCGGTCGCCAGTGGAGCGTGCCGCGGATCATCTCGGGCGCCGCATCGTCCGGGTGCCAGCGCTCCACCGCGCGCGCGTCGGCATTGACGATCCAGTACTCCGGAACGCGCTGTGTCTGGTAGATCAGGCGCTTGTGATGACGGTCCGTATCGGCCGTGGACGGCGAAAGCACCTCCACGGCAAGCAGGAGGGTATCAACCTCGCGCCAACTGCGCGGGCGCCCATGCTCCCTTCGAGGCACCACGAACAGGTCCGGCTGCACGAGACGGCGCGGCGAGAAGACGATGTCCGCGGGGGACAGCTTGGTCCATCCGAGCGCATTCGCTCGGACATAGGAATCCAAGGGCGGAAAGAGAGCCTCCACCAAGCCTTGATGATCCCAACTCGGTGCCGGCGTCACGGACAGCTCGCCGTCGAGCACCTCGTACCGGTTCCCATCGTCCGGAATCGCGAGGGCCCGATCGACAGTCCAATCGGTGGACAGATCGTGCGCAGACATACCCATAGCGTACGCTCGGCTCGGCGGGTTGGGCAAGCGAACATCCGCCGAGGATAGGCGCCGCTCGAACGTTTCGCGGTATCACAAGAGCGCGAACGGAATGATTTCCGCCCGCGGCGGCGACCTCACTCCCAGCGGAATACCCGGCTCGAGATCGCGAGGCACACCACGAACACCATCAGCAGCCCAGCGAGGTTCCCCAGGTGCGCGCCCCACCCCGACCCATCCCACACGCCTTCGAGCAGCGCCACCGCATGCGTGGTCGGCAATATCTGCGACACGTACCGCAGGCCGTCGGGCAACCGCTCGACCGGCATGAATAGCCCGGAGATTGCGAGCATCGGATACAGGATGACGGCACCCAGCGGCTGCGCGAACCGTGCGGTAGGCACCAAGCTCGCCAGCACGAACCCAAGCGAGAGGATGCTCAGCGTGCCGAGGAGGAGGGCGCCGGCGAAGCTCACGAGGTTGACTTCCATCGCGCCGGGAAACACGCGTCGGCCGGCGAGCACGAGCAGGAACAGGCTCACGAGCGTGAAGCCGAGCTTCACGACGACGTGCGCGCCGAGGATCGTCACCGGCGAGAGCGGCGTCGCGCGCAGTCGCTTGAGGATGCCGCCCTCGCGGTAGATCGCGATGATCGCAATCAGCGACTGGACGGCGCCCAGCGCGATGAGGATCGCGGCGAAGATGGTAAGGTTGAACGGCGCGGCCTCGAGCGCCGCCGCATCGCGCGCATCGCCGCCGAGCGCGCGGCCAAATAGCACGAAAATGAGCACCGGCACGCCGAGCGAGCCGATGACACCGAGCGGTTCACGGACGAAGACCTTGGTCTCGATCCATGCTAGTTTCCCCAGTCCCTTGAGCATCATCAGTCCCTGATCCCGCGGCCGGTGAGCTTGAGGAAGACATCCTCGAGCGTCGGAATCTCCGTGCGGAACCCGTGTACGCGCGTGCCCTCGGCGGCGATTCGATGAATCACGCCCGTGATGAAATCGTCGCCTTCGCCGTGCAGCTCGATCTGCCGCTCGCCGCCGGCTTCGTCGACCGTGTACACGACGCGTCGTTCGGGACAGTGCCGACGCACGAGCTCCGCGGGCGAGCCCGACTCGATGATCCGGCCGTGTTCGATGATCGCGACGCGGTCGCAGAGTCGCTCGGCCTCTTCCATGAGATGGGTCGTCAGGAACACCGTGGTGCCGCGCGCACGAATGTCGACCACGAGGTCCCAGATCGTGCGGCGGGCCTGCGGGTCGAGGCCGGTCGTGAGTTCGTCGAGGAACACGACCTCTGGCCGATGGATGAGCGCGAGGGCGATGAAGAGGCGCTGCTTCTGGCCGCCAGAGAGCGTCATGAACCAGGCGTCGCGCTTGGCCTCGAGTCCCAGCCGGGTGAGCAGCGCGCCCGCGTCGACGGTGCGCGTGGACTCGTAGAGCGACGCCCACAGGTCGACCGCCTCCCACACCTTGATGCGCTTCTGCAACTGCGCTTCCTGATGCTGTACGCCAATGCGCTGGCGCAAGGCCACGCTGTCGCGCCGGGGGTCGAGTCCCAGCACAGAGATGCTGCCCGCGTCCTGGTGGCGCAGGCCCTGTACGCATTCCATGGTGGTCGTCTTGCCGGCGCCATTGGGGCCGATGAGGCCGAAGATCTCGCCCTCGCGGACCTCGAGTGACACGTCTGCGACGGCGACGGTGCGGCCGTATCGCTTGGCGAGGCCGGCGACGGCGATGACCGGGGCTCCTTTCGTCGTGGGCACGACAAAAGGTACTCCGGCGCTACGGCTCCGGCGCTGCCACGGTCACGGGTGTGGGCTCATTGGACGAGGTGAAACCAGCCCCGAGTTCGCCGAACGTATTGATTCCCCAGCAATACACGGCCTTTGTCGTCTTCGCGATGCCACAGGTGAAATAATTGCCGGCGCTCAGCGAGCTGAAGCGTATCGTCGCGGAGATCGGCGCGGGCGTCGACTGGCGAAGGCTGCCGAACTCACCCCAGCAAAAGGCTTCTCCGTCGCCGGTGAGTCCACAGGCGTGGTTCCAACCTGTTTCGATCTCGGCGAAAGCATGGCCGCCAGACACCGCGGAGGGGCCGACGGGAGACAACCCGTCATAGCTGGCGAAACCATCACCGATCTGGCCGAAGGACGCTTCGCCCCAGCAGTAGGCCTGTCCAGAACTCACGAGCCCGCATGCGTTGTACGCGCTCATCGAGAGCTTCGTGAACGCGTGACCACCGGGGACCGCGACGGGCCGACCGGCCGCAGTCTTGGAACCATCTCCGATCTCACCACTGAAATTCGCGCCGAAGCAATACGCTGCGCCGGACGCGACCAATCCGCACGCGGATGCGCCGCCAACCTCAATCGTCTCGAACACCGGTGACCCCGGCACTCCGTTCGGAATTGCGTCGTTCCACAACGTGTCGCGCCCCGTCATGTCGTAGTACATCACGATCTCGCCCCAGCAGATCGCGGTGCCGTTGCGCAGCCCGCAGGTCGAACTGCGTCCTGCGGAGACCGTGGAGTACGACAGGCCATACTGAACGGGACGCCCAGTCGGGGAGAAGTACACGTCGTCATTGAGGATCGTCGTGTCGCCGAGCGCATAGTCATTGCCCCAGCACTGCGCGACGCCGCTGTCGTCCAGGCCGCAGCCATGAGATTCCCCGATCGTGATGCTTCGCAGGGAAGCGGCCGTGAACCGCACAGGCCGGGACCGGTCCGTAGTCGTCTGGTCCCCGAGCTTGGCTGCCATGTTCTGTCCCCAACAATAGAACTCATCCTGCAGGTCGAGAGCGCACATCGACGCGCCCATCACCCCCTGCACCAGTTCCTTTGCCATGAACCTTGGCGTGGGGATCAGCACCGACGGCACCGTCTGCTCTTGCGGTTCCTGCGACGGCGCGCTGTACCGCATCCCGAACTCGAAAGGCGTGTCAGCGCTGATGCCGCTGCGTTCGAAGCGCAAGGTCCACTCGCCCTCTGCGGAGATGGTCGCCGACTTGGTAAAGTTGCCCGGTGCCGACGTGAGCGAGAGATACTGCGGCGGAATCGGTGCCTCGAGCGTTGTAACGGGCTCGGTGGGCACGAGCGGTCGCATCGGGGACATCAACATGGCGGCCCGGATCCCGTTCACGAACTTCTCGATCATGCGCCCGACCGCCACGATCGGCGCCAGTCCGCCAATCGAAGTGTCGCTCGCGCGAACGCTGCGATACTGCCCGATCACCGTGAACGGCCGCGCGGTGCCCGAAACGAAATACTCGGGTAGCACCTCCTCCGCGTTCGCCGCGCGCAGCAGGAACTCACCGTCCGACTGCGGCACGAGCTTCGCAATCACCGGGTTGATGAAGCGCCGGAAGGATTCGTCCTGGATCGTTGCGAGCTCATTGTAGATGGCGACCGCTGTGATGACGGCGCCGATGGTGCCGATCAACGTCGCGCCCTCGGCGTAGGCGACGGCAGTCGCGGTCGCGAGCATGAGCAACCGGAGCTGCGCGCGCTCACCGAATGTCGTGAGTTCGGCGCTGCATTCCTCGTACGTATTGGCCTCGGTGCCCACGTCCGTGATGCACGCGCCGGTCACGGCCGACGCGAGCCGCATGTTCGCGCCGCCCACGGCGCCCGTCGATGAGAGGCCCAACCCGTCCGCATTGGCCGCGAGGAAGGCGGCGACCTTCGCCCGCTCCTCCGGCGTCGCCGTCGCGAGCAGCGTGCGAGCCTCCTCGAGCATCTCGCGGATGCGCGTGATGTCGGCGCGACGTTGCGCCGTGTCCGCGACGAGTCCCGATGCATCCGCATCAAGCTCGACCTCGAGCGCCAACAGCGCGTCCTCGCCCGTGTCGAGCGTGGTAGTGAGGTAGGCGGCCGGGTCGGCGACCGCGGGCGCCCCGCTCACGAAGAGATCCGCGGCGTACACCGTCCCATTGATCGCCAACGTGAACTCCTGGGTCCCGCTGGCATCACCCGGGACGACAAACGCGAAGCTGCTGTCATCGAGCCGCACCACGTCAATCGCCTCACTGCCCAGCGTGCCGAGCAACCCGCTCGGCGGCAGGGTCTGCGCTTCGACGGAGCCGGTTACGATACCGAACGGCGCGACGGTAGTCGTATGCAGCGCCATCGTCGGCACCAGCGACGGGCCGGTGCCGGACTCGCCACCGCCACACGCCGCCACCACCGCGAGCGCGCACAGAATGAGGAGACGTGCGGCGCGGGAAGCGCCCGGGTTCAGGTCAACGGCGCGGCTCTGCTGGGGCACGGGGGCTCCAAGGGAGTGTTGTCGGATGGCCCGCCCGGACGGCGGAACGGAAGTGCGCAACTTATCGGCGTTTTGGTTCCGGTCAAAACGCCGCGCTGTCATATTGTGACTCCGCCGCGCGTGACCGCGCGTCCGCTCGGCAAGTCGGCTTGCGGGGTACGGAGGTACCATGCCGCGAGACATCAACGGGAAGAAGCCCAACTCCGAGAACCACGAGGCTGCCAAGGCGGCGTCGCTCCGGTACGTCACCGATGCCACGCCCGGCATCCGGCGGCGGCGGTCGGGGCGCGGCTTCTCGTATCGCGATCCGGACGGCAAGCTCGTGACGGACCGGGAGACGCTGCGGCGCATCCGCGCGCTCGCGGTGCCGCCGGCGTGGAAGGATGTGTGGATCTGCCCGAGCGCGAACGGACACATCCAGGCAACGGGCCACGACGCCAAGGGCCGCAAGCAGTACCGATATCACAAGCGCTGGCAGGCGGTCCGCGACGAGACCAAGTACGGCCGCATGGCCGACTTCGCGCATGCGTTGCCGCGGATCCGGCGTCGCGTGCGCGCGGACCTCGCCCTGCCCGGCCTCCCGCGTCGCAAGGTGCTCGCCATCATCGTGCGGCTGCTCGAGACTACGATGATCCGGATCGGCAACGAAGAGTACGCGCGCGAGAACGG
>JAKFFA010000052.1:0-20710 GCA_036675455.1 Gemmatimonadaceae bacterium
CGCCGCGCCCACTGCCGGCGCGCCGGTTAAGCCTGCGCCAGCCAAGCCCGCGTCGGCAGCGAGCGCCGGTGCGCCGCCGCGCGCGCCCGAGCGTCCGCGGCCGCGTCCCGTGGTGCCGTCGGCACCGCGTCCGCGTCCGGTCACGAGTGGCATGCCGATGCCGCCACGGCCGGTCGCGTCCGCGACGCCGGGCGGTGGTCTCGGCGGGGGACGCCGCGAGGACCGCCGTCCAGGCGGCGCTTCGACCGGCACACCGTCGTCCGGCCCGCGCCGTGGCAAGAAGGGCAAGCGCGTGGACCAGGAAGCCGTGTCCGCGAACATCTCGCGCACCATGCGCCAGATGGGCGGGAGCGCAGGTAAGCGTCGTGGTGGTCGGTCGGACGATTCTGCGCGCGAGGAACTCGCCGCTATCCGCGCCGAGGTCGCCGAGCGCGAGAAGAAGACAGTGCACGTGAACGAGTTCATCACGGTCAGCGAACTGGCGGACATCCTCAAGGTGCCGGCCACGCAAATCGTGTCGTTCGCGTTCAAGCACCTCGGATTGATGGTGACCATCAACCAGCGCATGGACTTTGACCAGATCGAGCTCATCGCGGGCGAGTTCGGCTTCATCGCCGTACGCGAGGCGGAGTACGCCGCCAAGCCCGAGGAGGAGAAGGTCGTGGACGTGGCGGAAGACCTCAAGCCGCGCCCGCCCGTCGTCACCATCATGGGTCACGTCGACCACGGCAAGACCTCGCTGTTGGACTACATCCGCAAGGCCACGGTCGTGGCGGGTGAGGCCGGCGGCATCACGCAGCACATCGGCGCGTACCACGTGACGCTGCCGAGCAAGAAGACGATCACGTTCCTCGACACGCCGGGCCACGAAGCCTTCACCGCCATGCGTGCCCGCGGCGCGCAGGTGACGGACATCGTCGTGCTCGTCGTCGCCGCGGATGACGCCGTCATGCCGCAGACGATCGAAGCGATCTCGCATGCCAAGAACGCCGGCGTGCCGATGATCGTCGCGATCAACAAGATCGACCTGCCCAACGCGAACCCGATGAAGGTCCGGCAGGACCTGCTGCAGCATGGCGTGGTGCTCGAGGACTTCGGCGGCACGACGCTGGCGTCCGAGATCTCCGCGAAGAAGGGCACCGGCGTGCCGGCGCTCCTCGAGCAGATCCTGCTGCAGGCCGAGATCCTCGACCTCAAGGCGAACCCGGACCGCCGCGCGACCGGCTCGGTGGTGGAAGCCCAGCTCGACGCGGGCAAGGGTGCCGTGGCCACGATCCTCGTGCAGAACGGCACGCTGCGCGTCGGCGACGACTTCATCTGTGGCTTGTTCTCCGGTCGTGTGCGCGCGCTGCTCGACGAGCGCGGCAAGGCCGTCAAGGAAGCCGGTCCGGCGATCCCCGTACAGGTGCTCGGTCTATCTGGCGTGCCGATGGCCGGCGACCAGTTCATCGCGGTGGCCGACGCGCAGGAAGCGCGTGAGATCGCGCAGCGGCGCGAGCGGCTCGACCGCGAGGCGCGCAGCCGTCGCACGGCCAAGGGCGCAGTCTCGCTCGAGGACTTCATGGCGCAGTCCGCGTCCGGCGAGAAGCGGCAGCTCAAGTTGCTCATCAAGGCGGACCAGGGCGGCCCGGCCGAAGCACTGGCCGACGCGCTGCAGCAGCTCAGCAACGAGGAGGTCGAGGTCGAGGTCGTGGCGCGTGCGGTCGGCGCGGTGACCGAGAGCGACATCCTGCTCGCAAAGGCGTCCGGCGCGATCATCATCGGCTTCCACGTGCGTCCCGACACCAAGGCCCGTGCGGCCGCGGATCGCGAAGGCGTGGAGATCAAGCTGTACCGCATCATCTACGAGGCCGTCTCGGACGTGCGCGATGCGCTCGAGGGCATGCTGCGGCCCGAGCAGAAGGAGGTCATCTATGGCGAGGCCGAGGTGCGCGAGACGTTCAAGGTGCCGAAGATCGGCGTCATCGCGGGCTGCTTCGTGCGCTCGGGGCTCATCAACCGCACCGGTCGCGCGCGCGTGGTCCGCGACGGCGTCGAAGTCTACGACGGCACCGTCGGCTCACTGCGGCGGTTCAAGGATGACGTGAAGGAAGTGAAGGAAGGCTACGAGTGCGGTATCGGCGTCGAGAACTTCAACGACCTCAAGGTCGGCGACGTGATCGAGGTCTACCGCACGGAGTCCGTGGCCCGCACGCTGCAGCCGGCGCAGGCCGGCTGAGCGCGTTCCAGTCAAGCGGTTCCGGGAGGATTCCTGATGCCACCACGTGACCCGCGTCGCGTCGACCGCGTTGCGGCGGCCATCCGTGAGGAGGTCGCGGCGTTCCTGGCGCGCGACGCGAAGGACCCGCGCATCACGGCGCTCGTGACCGTGACGGCCGTGGAGGTCACGCGCGACCTGCGGCACGCGACCGTTTACGTCAGCGTGATGGGCAACGAGCCCGAACGCGCGGAGACGTTCGAGGGGCTGCGCAGCACGGCGTCCCACCTGCGCAGCCATGTGGGGAAGGTGCTGCGGCTGCAGTTCGCACCCGAAATCGCGTTCAAGCTCGACGAATCCGTGGCGCGCGCGGCGCGCATCGAGACGTTGCTCGCCGGCCTGCGGCCGCCGGCCGGCGCCGCCGGCAGCGATGCGCCGCCGGACCACCCGGGCGGAGGCGAGGGCGATGAGCCGAAGCACGGCGACGACACGGACCGCACGGACGACTGACGGTCTCGTGCTCGTCGACAAGCCCGCGGGCGTCTCGTCGCACGACGTGGTGAACGCCGCCCGTCGCGCGCTCGGCGAGAAGCGCATCGGCCATGGCGGCACGCTGGACCCATTCGCGACGGGCCTGCTCGTGTTGCTCGTCGGACGCGCGACGCGGCTGCTGCCGCACATGCCGGGCGACCCCAAGGTGTACGAGGCGGTCGTGCGCTTTGGCAGCGAGACCGACACCGAGGACTTGCTCGGCACCGTGACGGTCGAGGCGCCGCTGCCGACCCGCACTGCGATGTTGGCCGCTTTAAGCACCATGTGCGGGACGCTGCAGCAAGTGCCGCCCGCCTACTCGGCCAAGCGCGTGGACGGCCGTCGCGCTTACGATCGTGCGCGCGCCGGCGAGACCGTCGAGCTCGCGCCGGTGACCGTGCGCGTGGATCGATGGGACGTTCTCGACCTTACGCTGGCCGACGATGGCGAGCATGTGACCGAGGCCCGCGTGCGCATCACGTGCGGCGGCGGCACGTACGTGCGGTCGCTTGCGCGCGACCTCGCGCGCGCGTGTGGCAGCGCGGCGCACCTGACGGCGCTGCGCCGCGTGCGCAGCGGGCCGTTCGCCGTGGAGGACGCGGTGACGATCGCGATGCTGCGCGACGGTGAGGTGACCGCGCGTCCCGCGCTCGATGCGTTGCCGGGCTTTCCGCGCCAGTCGCTCGAGGAGGATGACGTCGCGCGCATCGTGCGCGGCATCGACGTGCCGGCCGCGGTGGATGGCGCGTGGGGCGCGCTCACGCACGCCGCGACGGGCGTGCTCGTGGCGCTGGCCGAACGCCGCGACGACCGTTGGCAACCGCGCGTGGTGATGCGTGAAGCCTGACGCTTCGTTCGGCCTGCCGCCCGGAACGCGCGGCACCGTCTGCACCGTGGGCACGTTCGACGGCGTGCATCGCGGGCACCGGCTCGTGCTGGAGCGGCTGGGCGCGCGCGCCCGAGCCATGGACTTGCCCTCGGTGCTGGTCACGTTCGAGCCGCACCCGCTCGAGGTCGTGAATCCCGCCGCAGCGCCGCCGTTGCTGACCGTCGGCGTCGAGAAGAGCGAGGTGCTGGCCGAGAGTCCCGTGGACTACGTGGTCGTGCTGCCGTTCACGCACGCACTCTCGACCTACGGCGCCTCCGACTTTGTGGATCTCGTGCTGCGCGAGCGGCTTGGGCTGAAAGCGCTGCTCGTGGGCTACGATCACGGCTTCGGCCGTGGTCGCTCGGGCGACGCCGGCGTCCTACGGCGGCTCGGGGAATCGCGCGGGTTCGACGTCGAGGTGGTGCCCGCGATGCAGGGTTCGGACGGGCGTCCGATCTCCTCGACGAGCATCCGTCGGGCCATCGCCGGCGGCGACCTCCCGCGCGCGCAGGACGGCCTCGGCCGTCCGTACAGCGCAAGCGGGATCGTCGAGCCCGGGGCAGGGCGCGGGCGCTCCCTCGGTTACCGCACGATCAACGTCGCCTTGCCGCCCGCGCGTAAGCTGTTGCCGCCCGAGGGCGTGTACGCCGTGCGCGTGCAGACGCCTCGCGGCGCCTTTGGCGGCATGATGAACCTGGGCCCGCGACCGACCTTCGACGATGGCGCCGTGGCGCTTGAGGCACACCTGTTCGATGCCGACGGCGATTTCTACGGCATGCGTGTGCGGCTCGACTTCATGGCGGCGCTGCGCGCGACGCGCAAATTCGAGTCGCCGGAGGCGCTGCGCGCGCAGCTGGACCGCGATGCCGCCGATGCCCGCGAGGCGCTCGCGCAAAGTCTCACAACCCGTTGTGCGTGATTGACTTGACTCGTTTCGAACGGTACTGTTCAAGGTTTCGCATCATATCGGGCCGTTTGGTTCACCCCTTTCCTGCGTCTGCATGTCCAACCTGAAGTCACGCCTGTTGGCGATCGCGGTGATGATCATCGCCTCCGCCTGGGCGCTGTTCCCGCGCACCGTCGTCGAGCGCGTCCAGCGCGATGGCGTCACGGCATACGATACGATCCAGCGCATGCCGCTGAAGCTCGGCCTGGACCTGCAGGGCGGCATGTACCTCGCGCTCGAAGTGGACCAGTCGAAGCAGGCGGTCACCGATGTCAGCGACGCGCTTGACCGCGCGCTCACGGTGGTGCGTTCGCGCATCGACGAGTTCGGTGTCGCCGAGCCGATCGTGCAGAAGGTCGGCGAGGATCGCATCACCGTGGAGTTGCCTGGCATCGACGATGAGCAGCGCGCAATCGAAGTGGTGCAGCGCTCGGCGTTCCTGAAGTTCCAGATCACGGATGAGACGCAGGCCCTTGAGCGCGTGATCCCGCGGCTCGACGCCATTGTGCAGGAGCGCGGCTTGCGCGCTCGCACGCCCGATGCGCGCGCCGACTCGGCGCGCGGCAACGCGCTCGGCTCACTGTTCCAGACGCCCGAAGACAGCGCCGCCGGCGACTCGGTCGCGACATCCACGGACGGGCCGTTCCGCCGCATGATCTCGGCAGGCCAGATGCCCGGTCAGTATCTCGTCGCCGAATCGGACGTGCCGGAACTCAGCCTCTACCTCGCGGACTCGGCCATCCAAGCCGCAATCCCGCCCGGTAAGCAGATCCGGTGGGGCGCCGATTCCGTCATGTTCGGCACGCAGGTGTTCCGCCCGCTGTACGTGCTCGACTCGCGCGCGATCATCGACGGCACGTTCCTGCTCGATGCCAAGCCGGCACAGGATCCGATCGACGGCGCCAAGGTTGACTTCCAGTTCAACAACCAAGGTGGACGCCGCTTCCGCACCGAGACGGCGCGTCACATCGGCGACAACATGGCCATCGTCCTCGACGACCGCGTCATGAGTGCCCCCGTGATCCAGAGCGCGATCGGTTCGCGCGGCCAGATCACGATGGGCAACAACAACCTGCAGGAAGCGCAGGACCTGGCGCTGGTGCTGCGGGCCGGCGCGTTGCCGGTGCCGCTCAAGGTCGTGGACACGCGCACGATCGGCGCCAGCCTCGGTGTGGACGCCATCCGCCAGGGGCTGTCCGCGGGCGCGCTGGGTGTCGTCATGGTGATCCTCATCATGATCGTGTACTATCGCTTCTCCGGATTCCTGGCGGTGTGCGGCCTTGCGTTCTATGTGCTCGTGACGCTGGCGATTCTCTCCGGGTTCGGGGCGACGCTCACGTTGCCGGGCCTCGCAGGCTTCGTGCTCTCGATCGGCATGGCCGTGGACGCCAACTTCCTGATCTTCGAGCGCATCCGCGAGGAACTTGACGCGGGCAAGACGCCCCGCCTCGCCATCGAGCAGGGCTTCTCGCAAGCGTTGAGCGCCATTGTCGACTCCAATGTCACGACCGCGCTGACCGCCGCGATCCTCTACCAATTCGGCACCGGCCCGGTTCGCGGGTTCGCGGTGACGCTCATGGCCGGCATCGCAGCTTCGTTCGTCAGCGCGATCTTCGTCGTCCGCACCCTCTTCATGGTGTGGCTGTCGCGCCGGAAGACCTCACAGACCCTGAGCATCTGATGCTACGCATTCTCCACAACACCAAGCTGGATTTCATCAAGCAGTGGAAGAAAGCGGCGATCGGGCTGCTTCTCTTTGTCCTCCCGGCGCTCGTGCTGATCCCGCTCCATGGCTACACCTACAGTATCGAGTTCACCGGTGGCACGATGATGCAGGTGCGCTTCGACGAACCGAAGGAGACGGCCGAGGTGCGCGCGGCGCTCGCGGCGGCAGGCCATGGTGATGCCGAGATCGCGACGTTCGGCGGCCCGGGTGAGTTCATGATCCGCGCGCAGGAGCCGGAGGCGGTCGCGCAGCAGGAGGCCGGGGCGGCGTCGGTGGCGTTCGAGATCGAGCGCGCGCTTACCGAGACGTTCGGCGAAGGGTCGTTCGAGGAAGTGCAGCGCGAGGCGGTGAGTGCCCGGGTCAGCGGCGAACTGCGCCAGAAGGCAGGCATCGCCATGCTTATCGCGTTCGCTCTCACGCTCGTGTATCTCGCCTGGCGGTTCCAGTCGCGCTTTGCCGTGGCGGCCGTGCTCGCGACGCTGCACGACCTGCTCGCGACATTCGCGTTCATGAAGTACATGGACCTGGAGATCTCGCTGTTCGTCGTGGGGTCGGTGCTCACTGTCATCGGCTACTCGATGAACGACACGGTGGTCGTCTTCGACCGCGTGCGCGAGAATCTCAAGCTGCACCGCAAGATGCCGTTCTATGACCTGCTCAACCTGTCGGTCAACGAGACGTTGCCGCGCACGGTGATGACCGGCACCACGACCCTCGCCTGTCTGCTGGCGCTGCTCATCTTCGGCGGCACGGTCATCCGGCCATTCGCATGGATCCTCACGTTCGGCATCCTGATCGGCACGTTCAGCTCCATCTACGTCGCCTCGCCGCTGCTGCTATGGCTTGAGCGCAAGTATCCGCGCGGCACCGATGCCGCGCCGCGGCCGAAGGCGACCGCCGCGGCGGCGCGCGCCTGAGCACGCCGGCCGCAGGGAATCCGAGGCCCCGTCGCGCGAGTGAATCGAGCGCCGGGGCCTCTCCTGTAGATACCTCGCGCGCCACGGTGCCGTCCGCGACACCGCGTGACGCGCCGTGGATGGACTCGCACGCGCACCTCGCCGACGCGGGTTTCGATGCCGACCGCGACGCCGTGCTGGCGCGCGTGCGCGACGCCGGTGGACTGGGCGTCGTATGCATCGGCGAGTCGCTGGCATCGGCCGCGCGCTCGCGGGTCGTGGCGGAGGCGAATCCCGGGTTCGTGTGGTGGACGGCCGGCGTGCATCCGCACGACGCTGCTGATTTCGACGCGGCGCGCGACGTGCCGGCCATCACACAGGCGATGGTCGATGGCGCGGTGGCCGTCGGCGAATGCGGACTCGATTATCACTACGATCACTCGCCGCGGCCGCTGCAGCGTCGCGCGTTCGAGGAGCAACTGCGCATCGCGCGCGAGATGGACCGCCCGGTCGTCGTGCACACGCGTGAGGCCGAGGAGGACAGCATCGCGATGGTCCGCGAGGCAGGGCAGGCCGGCGTGCGTGGCGTGCTGCACTGCTTCACGGGCAGCGCCGAGCTCGCGACTGCGGGCCTCGACGCAGGCTGGCACGTGTCGTTCAGCGGGATCATCACCTTCAAGAAGTGGACCGACGAGGCGGTGCTGCGCCTCGTGCCCGAAGAACGTCTCCTCATCGAGAGCGACAGCCCGTTCCTTGCGCCGGTCCCGTTCCGCGGCAAGCGCAACGAGCCGTCGTGGTGTGCGTATACCCTCGGTCGCCTTGCGCACGCGCGCGCGGCGGACCCCAGGGCGCTCGGCGCCGTGATCGTGACCAACACACGGCGGTTGTTCGGATTGGCCTGACGTTCCACTCCCAACGCGAGGATCGGCACTCCTTCATGGCTCACAGCGTACCGTCCGACATCGAGATCGCCCAGGCTGCGCGCCTGCGGCCCATCACCGACGTGGCCGCCGATATCGGCCTCTCGCCCGACGACCTCGACCTGTACGGCAAGTACAAGGCAAAGGTCTCCCTCGACCTCGCCGGGCGCCCCGCCAAGGGCAAGCTCGTCCTCGTGACGGGCATCAACCCGACCGCGGCGGGCGAAGGCAAGACCACGGCGTCCGTCGGGCTGGCGCAGGCGCTGCGTCGCATCGGGTCCAACGCCGTGCTCTGTGTGCGTGAACCCTCGCTCGGTCCCGTGTTCGGGATGAAGGGCGGCGCGGCCGGTGGCGGCTACGCCCAGGTGCTGCCGATGGAGGACATCAACCTGCATTTCACGGGTGACTTCCACGCGATCTCGAGCGCCCACGCGCTGCTCGCGGCGCTCATCGACAATCACCTGCAACAGGGCAACGCGCTCAACATCGACCCGCGCCGCATCACGTGGCCGCGCACCATCGACATGAACGACCGTGCGCTGCGCAAGGTGATTGTGGGCCTGGGCGGGGCGGCGGACGGCGTCGTGCGCGAGGACCGCTTTGTGATCATCCCGGCGTCGGAGGTCATGGCGATCGTGGCCCTGGCGACGAGTGCGGAGGACCTCGAGCGGCGGCTCGCCAACATCATCATCGGCTCGACGGCGGGCAAGGAACGCAAGCCCGTGCGGGCCGGCGACCTCAAGGCGAGCGGCGCCATGGCCATGCTGCTCAAGGATGCCATTCGCCCGAACCTCGTCCAGACGCTCGAAGGCGGCCCCGCGTTCGTGCATGCGGGCCCGTTCGGCAACATCGCGCACGGGTGCAACTCGATCCTGGCCACGCGCGCGGCGCTGGCCGTCGGCGACGTGGTCGTCACGGAAGCCGGCTTCGGTTCGGACCTCGGCGCCGAGAAGTTCTTCGACATCAAGTGCCGCTTCGGCGGACTCAAGCCCGAGGCGGCGGTGCTCGTGGCGACGATCCGCGCGCTCAAGATGAACGGCGGCGCGCTGAAGACCGAGCTCGCGAAGGAAGACCTCGGCGCGTTGAAGCGGGGCTTGCCCAATCTCGAGCACCATATCGCGAATGTGCGGCAGTTCGGCATGCAGCTGGTGGTCGCCATCAACCGCTTCGGCACGGACACCGACGCGGAACTCGAGATGGTGCGCGAGGCCGCCGTCGCGGCCGGCGCGCGCGTCGCGCTCTGCGACGTGTTCGCGAAGGGCGGCGAGGGCGGCGAGGCGCTCGCGCGTGAAGTGCTCGCGCTGCTCGAGGAGGGCAAGTCCCACTACAAGCCGCTGTACGACACGGCGCTGCCCATCCGCGAGAAGATCGACACGATCGTGCGCAAGGTGTACGGCGGCGACGGCGCCGACTACAGCAGCAAGGCCGACAAGCAGATCGCTTATCTTGAGTCGGTCGGGCTCGGCGACACGCCCGTGTGCATGGCCAAGACGCAGTACTCGCTGTCGGACGACGCTACGAAGCTGGGCCGGCCGAGCGGCTTTCGCATCACCGTCAACGAGGTACACGCGGTGGCGGGGGCCGGTTTCATCGTCGCGCAGTGCGGCGAGATCATGACGATGCCTGGGCTGCCGAAGGTACCGGCCGCCGAACGCATGGCGATCCATCCCGACGGCTCCATCTCGGGACTCTTCTAGGAGATGACTGAATGAGTGTGAAGATGATCCAGACCGAGGCTGCTCCCGCGGCCATCGGCCCCTATAGCCAGGCGACGATCGCCGGCGGGTTCCTGTTCACCGCCGGCCAGATCCCGCTCGATGTCGCGACGGCGGACATCGTGCCCGGCGACATCGTGGCGCAGTCGCGCAAGGTCATGCAGAACCTGTCGGCGGTGCTCACCGCGGCGGGACTTGGCTGGAGCGACGTCGTCAAGACCACCGTGTTCCTCGTGGACATGGCCGACTTCCCGCGGTTCAACGATGTGTACGCCGAGGCGCTCGGCGACGCGCGGCCGGCGCGCTCCACCGTGCAGGTGGCGGCGCTGCCGCGCGGGGTGGGCGTCGAAGTCGAGCTCGTCGCCAAGGTCCGCTGACGCCGCGCGCGGCGCATCGCCGGAACCAATGCGCCACACGAGGGTTCGCAACGCACGCATGCTGAGAACGCGACTCGCATTCACCGTGACCTTCGCCGCCACGCTGCTCGTCGGCGTGGCGGCGACGGCGCATGCCCAACGTGCCGACGGCGTGCGCGCCGGCGTCGCGGCCCCGGTGATGGCACCGTTGGCCGCAGCGTTGGTCGCGGAGCAGGATGGCCAGGCAGCGCCTCACGGACTCATGCTGCACGAGTCGGCAGCGCCGGGTATGGCCCAACAGGACACGGTCGAAGGACCGCCGATCTCGCCTCGGCGCGCATTCCTGTACTCGTTCGTGTTGCCGGGGGCGGGCCAGGCGCGGCTCGATCGCGCCTATGCCGGCGGCATGTTCTTCCTGGTCGAAGTCGCCGCGCTCACGCTGCTGGCGCGTTCGGCCGAGGACCTGCGCATTGCGCGTTCGTTCTCAGGCGACTCCATGCCGCTGCGCTATGACACCGACCCGGTGTCCGGGATCGTCGCGCGCGATACGGATGGCGACCCGATCGTCTTGGAGTGGACGCAGCCCCGCTACAACGACGACTTCGTGCGCACGCGCAAGCTGCACGTCGAGGACTGGCTGGCGGTGCTGTTCTTCAATCACTTGTTCGCGGGCGCCGACGCCTTCGTGGCCGCCCAGCTGTGGGACCTGCCGGCCAAGCTCGGCGCGAGCCAGTCGCGCGACGGCACGCTGATCACGGCGACGATTCCGTTTCGGTAAACGCGATCCCCGATTCGCTGACCCGACCCGTCGGCGTCCAGCGGCACAGCTCGACGCGGCCGGGCACCACGCGCAGGAACGTCGGCGCATCCATCCACGCTCCCGGGTTCGCGAATACGCCCCCGCCCAGGCGCTCGAGCGTGCTGACGTGCGAGTGCCCGAAGATGAGCAGCGTCGGCGCGTCCGGCGCGGAGAGCCACTCGCGCGCCACGCGGCGCAGGCCCTCGCCGCCGTCGCGCGGGCGCATGTTGCGGCTCGTGTGCGAGCTGTGCATGGCCAGCCACGTGCCCCAGTCGGGGTGCAGCCAGCGGAACATGCGCTTGCAGGCCGGATGCCGCAGCACCGCGCGCAGACGGCGGTACGGACGATCCTCGACCTCGCGCAGGCCATCCCCATGTTCGACCATCGTATCCCAGCCACCGACGTCCCCGCGCCAGGTGCCCACGTGATACGTCACGCCGATATCGGCCGTCAGCACGTCGCCGCCCCAGCAGTCGTGGTTGCCGGCCACCCAGAGTACCGGGATCCCCCGGTCCACGAGGCGGGCAAGTTCGCCCAGCACGCGCACGCCGGCGCGCGGCACTACGTGCCGCCACTCGAACCAGAAGTCGAACAGGTCGCCGTTGATGACGACCGACCGCGCATCGTCGGGCAGGTCGCGCAGGAACGCGAGCAGGTCGCGTTCCGTCTCCTCGGACGCGACGCCGAGGTGTGCGTCGGAGAACACGTAGCAGGGCGCGGGAAGCATCGCGGAATGGTATCGCGCGCGCGCGCCCTTTACAAACCGCTGCCCGAGCCCATAGACTCGCCGCGATGAGACCGCCCTGCACATCCGAACTGCGCGTGCGCTACGCCGAGACGGACCAGATGGGAGTCGCGTACCACGCGAACTATCTCGTCTGGTGCGAAGTCGGCCGCACCGACTATATCCGCGCGCTCGGCGTCACATACGCCGAGATGGAGCGACAGGGCGTGCAACTCGCCGTCGCCGACGCGCAGCTGCGCTTCCACGCGGCGGCCCGCTATGACGACCTTGTCTGCGTCGAGACTCGGCTCACCGAGGTACGCTCGCGGCGCGTCGCCTTCGGGTACTCCATCTATCGCGTGGACGAGGCGAGCGGCGCGCGCGAGCGGCTCGTCACGGCGTCCACGTCGCTGATCGCCATCACGCCGGCGGGGCGGCCGGTCGCCCTGCCAACGCGGTTCCGGGACATGCTCGAGGACGCGTTGCGGGCCGACGGTTGACCCGGGCGCTTCGACACGGGAAACTTCACGGCGTGACACTTCGCGCGCATCGTCCCCTGCCGGCCCTGCTGTTAGGCGCGCTCTTGCTCGTCGCCAGCGGCTGCCTGTACAGCTTCAGCGGCGGCGGCCTGCCGCCCCACGTGAAGACGGTGGCCGTGTTGCCATTCGAGAACGAGACGGCAACGCCCGACCTGCCGCGCGAGCTGCAGGTCGCGCTGCGCGATGGACTGCGGTCGCGGCTCGGGCTGCGCGATGCGTCCGAGGAGAATGCGGACGCGCTGGTGCGCGGCAAGATCACGCGTTTCATCGTCGACGACCCGGTCGCCTTCAGCGCCAATCCCAATCAGGCGACCTCCGCACGCCGGCGGCTCAGTGTCCAAGTGGATATCGAGATCGTCGATCAGGTGACGGGACAGGTGCTGTGGGCCCGGACGGGCATGCAGGCGCAGGGCGAGTACGCCGAGGGGAACGAGGCTGCCGGCCGCGAGCAGGCGATTGACCGTCTCGTGGCCGACGTGATCGAGGGAGCGCAATCGCAATGGTGAGCGCACGGGCGGGGAAGGGCACGCTGGGGTGTCTCATGGGGCTGTTGCTGGTGGTCACCGCCGGGTACTTCGCGGTGAACGTCGGGCAGACCTTCTGGGATTACATCCAGTTCCGCGATCGCATGCGCCAGGAGGCGCGCTTCGCGCAACACCGCTCCGACGCGGAGATCGTGCAGCGCCTCAGCGAGTTCGCCGACTCGCTCGGCCTGCCCGAAGCCGCGCAGAAGGTGCACGTGCGCCGGCGCGGGCGGACGATCCAGATCTGGGCCGAGTACTACGAGAACATCGAGCTGCCGTTGGTCGTGCGCGAACATCACTTCACACCGCAGGCCGTGGGGACCTTCTGACGTATCCCGTGGATCCGCGGCGCAAGGTGATGACGCGCGCCGAGGCGGCGCGATGGCGGGAGGGACGGTCGGGCGCAGTGGTGTTCACGAACGGCGTCTTCGACCTGCTGCATCCCGGGCACGTCGACATCCTGACCGGCGCGCGCGCGCAGGGTGACCATCTCATCGTCGGCATCAATAGCGACGCGTCCGTGCGGCGCCTGGGCAAGGGCGACGACCGTCCCGTGCGGGGGGAGACCGACCGCGCATACGTGATCGCGGCGCTCGCGGCGGTCGATGCCGTCGTTGTGTTCGACGAGGACACGCCGCAGGAGCTCGTGCGTACGCTGCAGCCGGACGTCATCGTGAAGGGCGGTGATTATGATCCGAGCACGGTGGTCGGCGCGGACATCGTCACGGCGCGCGGCGGGCGTGTCGTCATCATCCCGTTGACCCCGGGCCAATCCACCACTTCGATCATCGGACGACTACGTGCACGACGTGAAGACTGAAACAAACCCACGCGCGGCGGGCGCTGCGGGCACCAGCATGTCGGCCAGGCCGGGAGGCCGCGCGGCCGATGCGCTGCGCCCCATCTCGCTTGAGCGCGGCGCCGTGCCGAATGCCGAAGGCTCGTGCCTTGTCGCGTTCGGCAAGACGCGCGTGCTGTGTGCCGTGTCTGTCGAGGACGGCGTGCCGGGTTGGAAGAAGGGTCGCGGCGAAGGTTGGCTCACGGCCGAGTACGCGATGCTGCCGCGCGCGACGAACACGCGCAGCGCGCGCGAGCGCGGACAGGTCGGCGGTCGCACGCAGGAGATCCAGCGGCTGATCGGCCGCAGCGTGCGCGCGATGCTCGATGACTTCAAGTGGGGTGAGTTCACGCTCAAGGTCGACTGCGACGTGCTGCAGGCCGATGGCGGCACGCGCACCGCGGCGATCACCGGCGCGGCGGTGGGCGTGTGCGATGCGTTTGCGTGGATGGTGCGCACGGGCCGGCTCAAGGCGTCGCCCGTCCGGCGGCGAGTGGCCGCGGTCAGCGTGGGCGTCGTGGCCGGCGCGCCCGTGCTCGACCTGGAATACACGGAGGACGTCGCCGCCGACGTCGACGCAAATGTCGTGATGAGCAGCGAGGGGCGTTTTGTGGAAGTGCAGGGCACGGGCGAGCATGGCACGTTTGCGCGCGGCGAGTTCGATCGCCTGCTCGACCTCGCGACGGCGGGGATCCGGGAACTCGAGGAGGCGCAGCGCCGGTGTCTGGCACTTGACTGACGTGCGTGGCACCGGCGACGAATCCGCGTTGCCCCGTGACGACGCCGACAACGAGTCCGGGCTGCCGAGCGACGGCGCCGACGCGCCCGTCGTGATCGCGACGCGCAATGCCGGAAAGATCCGTGAGCTGCGTGGCTTGCTCGCCGCAGCCGGTTTCGCCAGTGACGACCTTGGATCGCTCGGCATTGCGGAGGATCCGGCGGAGGGTGAGCTCGAGGTGTTCGACACGTTCGAGCAGAACGCGGCGGCCAAGGCGCGCTGGTTCGCGCGGCTGCTGCCGGGCCGCACCGTGATCGCCGACGACTCCGGACTCGAGGTGTTGGCGCTGTCGGGCGCGCCGGGCGTGCGCAGCAAGCGTTTCAGTGGGTCGTCGCGCACGGGCGCCGCGCTGGACAAGGCGAACAACGCCGCGCTGCAGCACGCGCTGCGCGACGTCGCCGAGCGACGTGCGCGATACGTGTGCGTGGCGGTGTGCGTCCAGGGGGAGCGCACGTGGTCGGCGCGCGGCGAGTGCGCCGGGATGATCCTCGACGCGCCGCGCGGCGCGGGCGGGTTTGGCTATGACCCGTATTTCCTCAGCGATGAGCTGCAGCGCACTTTTGCGGAGGCGAGCGAGGCGGAGAAGGCGCGCGTGAGTCATCGGGGACGCGCGGTGCGGGAGGTGTTGCGCGGGCTGCAGCGCGCGGGTCGCGGTGCGGTGTGAGGCGGTGATGTGTGTGTCGCCGTTGACCTCATGCCGGTGGGCGACTACTGTTCGTTTCGATTAGCGGGGCGTAGCGTAGCCCGGTATCGCGCCTGCTTTGGGAGCAGGAGGTCGCCGGTTCGAATCCGGCCGCCCCGATCAGGTTAGGTTTTTTGAGGAAGGTTTGGAACAGCGGGACGGCCGGTCGCGCCGGACGGGAGTGCGGGATGCGATCGGGGCGTATGAAGCGCCAGTAGCTCAGGTGGATAGAGCAACAGCCTTCTAAGCTGTGGGTCGGGGGTTCGAGTCCCTCCTGGCGCGCTGGCAGGAACCGAGGGCGCGGTCGGGACGGCAGTAGGAAGGGCGGTTGAAGGTTGAATGCAAGGAAGGCGGGCAGGAGAGTTGGCGAAGTGGAGTGACCATAGCGCGCCCTTAGCTCAATTGGCAGAGCAAGTGACTCTTAATCACTAGGTTGTAGGTTCGATTCCTACAGGGCGCATTCGAAGAGGCCGCGGCGAAAGCCGTGGCCTCTTTTTTTGTTGCCCAGGCGCCAAAGCGGACGAAGGGCATGCGCCTCACGATGGCTGGCGCGTTGCGCTCGTATTTAGGGATTAAGTAATACTACGATCCAAATAAGAGCTCAGGAAAATCCCCCGCACGCTTCGCGCGCGCACGAACCCTGCGCGGAAATCTCCGTGCCTCCGTGCCTCCGCGTGACACGCAGTCCGCCGTTCCGCCGTTATCCCGCGGATTCGCCGAGTCCGGATCGCCCCTCGGCGCGGTTCCTCGCGCACCGTGTGGCCGGCCCGCCGCAGCTCACGGGTGTCTCAGCGCGAAGGGCCCCGCAGTTTGCCCAGGGACACGAGCCCACCGGGCCCCCTTGCGCGAGCAAAAATGGTCGGTTACTATATCCTTCCTCTCCGGGAAATGCATGCTGATGCAGCCGGGGGGTGGTGTTGCCAACGGGCCGCGAGGCCTGTTCGTGTCTCCGGGCCAGCGGGAAGGGCGGAGTTGGAGGCGAGGGGTTGACAGCCCGGTAACAAGTAGGTATTGTTGGAGGCTACCGCGGAATGCGGAGCGAAGCAGTAACCAACGGTTGGCAGGACGCGACCAACGCTATTTGACAATCGAGGAAGAGAGAGATCGCAAAGTGTGTGGGGCGAACTCAATGATCCTGGTCCCGTTCGGGGGCGAGGGGAGAGTTCAGACCTGAACAATTTTTGTGATTCCGAATAGCGCTGTCATGCGATGACAGCGTGACAGCGATTTGTTCGGAGAGCTGATTGAACACTCATTGGAGAGTTTGATCCTGGCTCAGGACGAACGCTGGCGGCGTGCTTAACACATGCAAGTCAAGGGGGCCCAGCAATGGGCAACCGGCGAACGGGTGCGTAACACGTGAGCAAGCTACCGATTTGTGGGGGATAGCCGGCCCAACGGCCGGGTAATACCGCATACGTTCATCAGGCGGCATCGTCTGGTGAGGAAACCTCCGGGGCAAATCGATGCGCTCGCGGCCTATCAGCTAGTTGGCGAGGTAACGGCTCACCAAGGCTATGACGGGTAGCTGGTCTGAGAGGATGGCCAGCCACATTGGGACTGCGACACGGCCCAGACTCCTACGGGAGGCAGCAGTGGGGAATATTGCGCAATGGACGAAAGTCTGACGCAGCGACGCCGCGTGTGGGATGAAGCCTTTCGGGGTGTAAACCACTGTTGCCCGGGACGAAACTCCTTTTTCGAGAGGATTGACGGTACCGGGTGAGGAAGCACCGGCTAACTCTGTGCCAGCAGCCGCGGTAATACAGAGGGTGCGAGCGTTGTCCGGAATCACTGGGCGTAAAGGGCGCGTAGGTGGCTTGGTAAGCGTGTGGTGAAAGTCCGGGGCTCAACCCCGGATCTGCCGTGCGAACTGCTGAGCTGGAGCACTGTAGAGGCAGGTGGAATTTCGGGTGTAGCGGTGGAATGCGTAGATATCCGAAAGAACACCAGTGGCGAAGGCGGCCTGCTGGGCAGTTGCTGACACTGAGGCGCGACAGCGTGGGGAGCAAACAGGATTAGATACCCTGGTAGTCCACGCCGTAAACGATGGGTACTAGGTGTCTGGGGGAGCGACCCCCTGGGTGCCGACGCTAACGCATGAAGTACCCCGCCTGGGGAGTACGGCCGCAAGGCTGAAACTCAAAGGAATTGACGGGGGCCCGCACAAGCGGTGGAGCATGTGGTTTAATTCGACGCAACGCGAAGAACCTTACCTAGGCTTGACATGCTGGAGAAAGCTTGCGGAAACGTGAGCCCCTCTTCGGAGCTCCAGCACAGATGCTGCATGGCTGTCGTCAGCTCGTGTCGTGAGATGTTGGGTTAAGTCCCGCAACGAGCGCAACCCTCGCCCTTAGTTACCAGCGGATTATGCCGGGGACTCTAGGGGGACTGCCGGTGCCAAACCGGAGGAAGGTGGGGATGACGTCAAGTCATCATGGCTCTTACGTCTAGGGCTACACACGTGCTACAATGGACCGGACAGAGGGTCGCCAACTCGCGAGAGTGAGCCAATCCCCAAACCGGTCCTCAGTTCGGATTGTAGTCTGCAACTCGACTACATGAAGCTGGAATCGCTAGTAATCGTGGATCAGCTACGCCACGGTGAATACGTTCCCGGGCCTTGTACACACCGCCCGTCACGCCATGGAAGTTGTGAGCGCCCGAAGTCGGTGTCGGAACCCGCAAGGGACCAAGCCGCCTAAGGCGAGCGCAATGACTGGGGCGAAGTCGTAACAAGGTAGCCGTAGGGGAACCTGCGGCTGGATCACCTCCTTAACGGAGCAGCGAGTAGCCATGCCTTCGGGCACGGACGAAAGCGCTACCGGTTAGTCGCTCGCCCTACATACGGCGCGACCTCTCTCTGACTCGATGTTTTGGCAGTCTGGCGAGCTCCCTGGATCAGTCCGGGAGCGCGTGCATGACCCGCTTTTTGACAACGGAAGATGGTAGTGTTCGTGGGATAACGAATCAACACTAGTGACACGATTTCGACGATGTATTACCGATATCTGATCACTCGTTGTAGATCGCGCGTGCTCTGCTGGACCAATTGTTGTGGTCAAGCGAGCGAAAGCATGTCGAGGATGCCTTGGCACACGAAGGCGATGAAGGACGCGGTAAGCTGCGATAAGCCCGGGGGAGCGGCACACACGCTTTGATCCCGGGATTTCCGAATGGGGAAACCCAGCCGTCAGGAATGGCGGTTACGGCGGGTGCAAACCTGCCGAGCTAACCCAGGGAACTGAAACATCTAAGTACCTGGTGGAAAGAGAAATCAACCGAGATGCCCCAAGTAGCGGCGAGCGAACCGGGTAGAGCCCAAACCGAGGTCCTTGTGGCCGCGGGGTTGTAGGACCCACAGACGCGCATTGTGACATCAGCCAAAGTCCGCTGGAACGCGGCGCCATAGACGGTGACAGCCCGGTCGGCGAAGATCATGAACAATGCGTAGTGGAGTTCCTGAGTAACGCCCGACTCGAGTAATCGGGCGTGAAACCGGGGGGACCACCCTCCAAGGCTAAAGACTCTCGTGTGACCGATAGTGAACGAGTACCGTGAGGGAAAGGTGAAAAGCACCCCAGTGCGGGGAGTGAAACAGATCCTGAAACGACATGCTTACAAGCGGTAGGAGGCTGGGCTCGGGGCTTGCCCTGAGTCACGGCTGACTGCGTGCCTTTTGCATTATGATCCGGCGAGTTACTCCTCAGGAGCGAGGCTAAGCCGTTCAGCGGCGGAGCCACAGCGAAAGCGAGTCCTGTAACGAGGGCGACTGAGTTCCTGGGGGTACGACCCGAAGCCAGGGCGATCTACCCTTGAGCAGGGTGAAGCTGAGGTAACACTCAGTGGAGGCCCGAACCGGTATGGGTTGAAAACCGTTCGGATGACTTGAGGGTAGGGGTGAAAGGCCAATCAAGCCTGGAGATAGCTGGTTCTCCCCGAAATCTATTGAGGTAGAGCCTCGAGATATGTTCCCAGGAGGTAGAGCGACTGGATGGGCGCGGGCTGGCGTAGCCGGTACCAACCCCAACCAAACTCCGAATGCCTGTGGAATGGACCTCGGGAGGCAGTCGTTGAGCGATAATGTCCAACGGCGAGAGGGAAAGAACCCAGAACCACAGCTAAGGCCCCAAAGTGGCCGCTGAGTATAGCGAAGGATGTGTTTCTACACTGACAACTGGGAGGTTGGCTTAGAAGCAGCCACTCCTTTAAAGAGTGCGTAATAGCTCACCAGTCCAGTGGGAATGCGCCGAGAATGGTCGGGATTAAGCGGCCCGCCGAAGCTTGGTCTTCACGCTTTGCGTGAGGGGTAGGGGAGCGTTCTGTCCGCCTTGAAGCGGCCGTGGAAACGTGCCGTGGAGCGTTCAGAAGTGAGGATGCCGGAATGAGTACGCGCAAATGCGGGTGAAAACCCCGCACACCGTAAGCCCAAGGATTCCTGCGCCATGGCAATCAGCGCAGGGTGAGGCGGACCCTAAGTCGAGGCCCCAGAGGCGTAGACGATGGACAGCCGGTTAAAATTCCGGCCCCGTCTGTAGCGTGTTAACAACCCTGGAGGGACCCAGGAACGAAGCGTGAGCGGTCTTGTGGATTGACCGTCCAAAGGTGTAGGGAAACCGAGACCTGAGTGCAAGCGTGCGGGGCAACCCAAGCGCGAGTCATGTAGAGTCGACTGGCAAGAAAAGCTCCAGTGGGGAATGCTGCAGATGTCCGTACCGCAAACCGACACAGGTGGGCAAGGCGAGTAGCCTAAGGTGAACGAGTGAAACCGGGTCAAGGAACTCGGCATAATGATCCCGTAACTTCGGAAGAAGGGATGCCGATTGAGGTTGGCGACTTCGCGTCGTCCGCTTCGATTGGTCGCAGATAATCGGCCCAAGCGACTGTTTAGCAAAAACACAGGTGAGTGCCAAGCCGCACAAGGCGCCGTATACTCACTGACTCCTGCCCGGTGCCGGAAGGTTAAGGGGAGATGTTAGCCAGGCTTGCCTGGCGAAGCATTGAGCCGAAGCCCCGGTAAACGGCGGCCGTAACTATAACGGTCCTAAGGTAGCGAAATTCCTTGTCGGGTAAGTTCCGACCTGCACGAATGGAGTAACGACTTGGGCACTGTCTCGACCCGGTGCTCGGCGAAATTGCAGTCTCGGTGAGGATTCCGAGTCCCCGCGACAGGACAAAAAGACCCCATGCACCTTTACTGCAGCTTGTCATTGGACGTCGCATGTGACTGTGTAGCATAGCTGGGAGACTATGAGGCCCGGGCGCTAGCTCGGGCGGAGTCATCAGTGAAATACCAGCCTGGCTCATGTAACGTCCTCACCACGCTCTAGCAAACCTAGGCTGGGACCGTGGCAGGTGGGCAGTTTGACTGGGGCGGTCGCCTCCGAAAGAGTAACGGAGGCGCGCGAAGGTTCCCTCAGCGCGGACGATATTCGCGCTCTAGAGTGTAACGGCATAAGGGAGCCTGACGGTGAGACCGACGGGTCGAACCGCCACGAAAGTGGGCCGTAGTGATCCGGTAGCCCGGTGTGGATCGGCTATCGCGCAACGGATAAAAGGTACGCTGGGGATAACAGGCTTATCGCGCCCGAGAGTTCACATCGACGGCGCGGTTTGGCACCTCGATGTCGGCTTATCACATCCTGGGGCTGGAGAAGGTCCCAAGGGTCCG
>JAKFFA010000002.1:0-78402 GCA_036675455.1 Gemmatimonadaceae bacterium
CCCGCGTTCGACGAGACGCCCAAGGATCCCGGCTACATCAAGGGCTACCTTCCGGGCGTGCGCGAGAACGGTGCGCAATACACGCATGCTGCGCTCTGGGCCGTGCAGGCAACGGCGATGGCCGGCAATGGCCAGCGCGCGTTCGAGCTCTACCAAATGATCAATCCGCTCACGCACGCCGAGACGCCCGAAGGCGTTGCGACGTACAAGGTGGAGCCGTATGTGGTCGCGGCGGATGTCTATACAGCCGAAGGTGCGCTCGGCCGCGGCGGCTGGACGTGGTACACGGGCTCGGCGAGCTGGATGTATCGTGTCGGCGTGGAATCGCTGGTGGGACTTGTGAAGCGCGGTGATACGTTGCGGATCGAGCCGAACGTGCCGGAGTCGTGGCCGGAGATGCAGGTCGAGTATCGCGTCGGCAAGGCGATCTACGCGATCACGGTGCATGAGCCCGGCCGCGTGCGCGGCGCTGGGTCCGAGGTGATGATCGATGGGCGCGCGTTGCACGATGGCGTGATCCCGTTGACCGACGACGGAGCGCGGCACGAGGTGGTGGTGCGGCCGAGGGAAGTCGATGATAGAATTGCCAAAGGATAGCGTGCACATCACCGTGCTCGCCGAACGTTTGCCATGAGGGCCGCATTGGTCTAAGGAAGTCGCTGGCTGCTGCCGATACCTCGGGACGGGACGATCGTCACTCGCAGGGAGGGGATGCGATGCCAACGTACGTCGTCGGGCTCAACGTGATCCTGTTCATCGCCGCGTTCTGGACGGCGGTAGTGTATGGTCTCTGGACGCGTGACTGGCTTGGCGCCGCCCTGTGGCTGACCTTCGGATTTGGCGCGCTGACGTCCCGCCGCCTGACGCCGCCGCGCAAGGAGGAATAGCGGCGCTGCAGTCTCGCCTCCATCATTTGTGGGTCCACGCGCGGTAAACTCCCACCGGACCCCTCATGCGCCCGCTTTCACAACTGCTGGTTGCCGTGTTCCTCGTTGCCGGGCTGTCCGCCTGCATCGGTGGTCCGCCACTGGTTGTTGCCAACGACAATCGCGTCGCGGCCGGCATGGACCTCGAGGGTGTGCGTGACATTGTGCTCGAGGCGCGCCCAGCGCGCTGGCGCCCCGACGACGGCGTCGACTCCACGCTGACGGTGCAGGCATTCGCCGAACGCGATGGCACGCCTAGGGTGCCGGGCCCGCTCGTGCGCGTGGTGCAGGGCACACCGGTGCGCGTGACGGTGATCAACTCGGTGCCCGATTCGGCACTCGTCGTGCATTTCCTGGGCGGCCTGCGAAACGGGGCGGCGGGCGACAGCGTGCGCGTGCTGCCCGGTGAAAGCCAGGTCATTGAATACACGGCCGACACGCCCGGTACGTTCCTCTACTGGGCCACCACCACGGGTTCGCAGTTCTTTCAGCGGACGGGCGTCGACGCGCAGCTCACGGGCGCCATCATTGTCGATCCCGCCGGCGCTCCGGTCGATACGAGCGAGCGCGTCTTCGTGATCACCATGATGGACGTGCTGCCGGACACCACGAAGCCGCTCGAGGGCCAGAACGACATTTTCGACCTCGCGATCAACGGCAAGTCGTGGCCGTACACAGAGGCGCTGAGCTATGCGCTCGGCGACACCGTGCGTTGGCGCTGGGTGAACGGCGGGCAACTCACGCACCCCATGCACCTGCACGGATTCCACTTCATGCGGCTGGCCAAGGGCAGCGGCGCGGCCGATACGACCTACGCCGAGGCGGACGTGACGTCGCAGGTCACGGAGTTCATGTATCCGCGCAGCACGTTCCGCATGGCGTTCGTGCCAACGCGTCCCGGCAACTGGCTGTTCCACTGCCACATGTCCGAACACATGAAGCCGTTCCCCGAGCGGCCCGACAGCGTGCGCGAGCACGCCATGCATGAGGTGGAGGACCATGCGCGCGTGGCCATGTCGGGCCTCGTGATGAACGTGGCCATCACCGGGTCACTGGTGCTGGACAGCACACCGCCGGCGCGGCGCGAGCGTTTGCTCGTGCAGCAGGGCGTCGCGCGCGACACGGCGACAGCTCCACCTCGGGGATTCGTGCTCCAGCGTGGTGCGGATCCGCGCCCCGACTCCATCGAGATTCCGGGCACGCCGCTCATCCTCACGCGCGGTGAGCGCGTCGGCATCACCGTGGTGAATCGCCTGAACGAACCCACGTCGATCCACTGGCACGGCATGGAGCTCGAAGGCTATTTCGACGGCGTCTTGGGCTGGAGCGGCGCCGACTCACGCCGTTCGCCGATGGTCGCGCCGGGCGATTCGTTCGCGGTGACGTTCACGCCGCCACGTGCCGGCACGTTCATGTATCACCCGCACATGGAAGAGGAGAAGCAACTCGCGTACGGGCTGTTCGGTGCGATGATCGTCTTGGAGCCCGGCGAGCGATTCGATCCGCGCACGGACCGGCTCTTCGTGCTCGGCAACGAGCTTGGCGATGGCACGCTCATGCCGTCGCTCAACGGCGAACGCGAGCTGGCACCGATGGCGTTCGAGGTCGGCACGACCTATCGGCTGCGGTTCATCAACATCCTGGCGCAGCTGCCGATGGATGTCGCGCTGGTCGAGGACACGACTCTGCTGAGTTGGACTGCGTATGCCAAGGACGGGGCGGACCTGCCGGCGTCGCGCCGTATCAGCCGGCCATCGCACCTCATCTTCGGCGTGGGCGAAACCTACGATTTTCTGTGGACGCCGGATCGCGTGATGGATGCGGCTATTGTCGTTAAGAGCGCCGGGCCGGAGCCGGGTGAGTTGCGGCAGCCGTTGCGCGTGCGGCGGTAGCTCAGGCCACAGCTGTTACGGTCGGCAGCTATCAAGACGCCGAAACGAAAAAAACGGGGCGCTCCGGATTCTCCGAAGCGCCCCATTTTCACCTCCTCGATCTGTGAACCAAACGCCTATCGACTGTTCCCCTCGCCTGCCGTCGGCGCCGCCGCCATGCGTCCGGCATTGAGGTCGTTCCAATGCAACATCGAGTTGAACGCCAGGAAGAACGTCCCGTGCGTCTGCCAGCGCCAGAACGGACGGATGGCGAACATCACCACGTGGCCGTCACCGATCGGCGCGTCGACCACCTGCGCGCGGTTGGCCAGTGCCTCGCCGCCGGCCAGTGTGCCCGAAAGCAGCATGTCGGCCGGGTTCGACGGGAACGAGAGCACGACGCGCGGCGCGGTCAGGTCGACTGCATCCTCGTCGTCGTCACCACCACGGCCGCCGCGACCGCCGGCCGCCGCGCCGCCCGCTGCATTGGCGCGGGCGCCACGCGCGCCGCGTGACGAGCCCGGGGCCGAGTCGACGGCGGCCCAATCCCACGTGGAAAGCGTGACGCGGTTGGCCATCGGTGTCGTGTTCTGCTGCGCGTCGTTGCCGCCGCGACCGCCGAACCCACCGAAGCCGCCGCCCGTGCCGCCGGCGTTGATCACGGGTGACTGGCTGAAGTACACCGGCACCTGCGCGTTGTAGCCGTACGTGATGGGGCTCGTGCGATCGCTGACGACGCCACGCATCACGGAGCCGCGCGCGAACAGGTCCGCGGGCTCCTCGATCGTGATGCCCGTCGTGAGGTTGTACTCGGGGAAGATCAGCGACGTGGCGCCTTCGGTGATCAGCGTGCCGCCCTCGTTCACGAACTTGTAGAGCTCCTGCAGGCCCTCGTAACCCATACCGCCGCGGATGTCATCGGACTCGTCGATGCCACCCAGGTTCGGCGTCTCGGCCGTGCGCTTGTACGGGAGCGGTGTATCGTCTGTGTTCTTGGCGATGCCGTTCACCTGCGACGTCGCGCTGCCACCGATGTGCGGCAGGATGATGACGTCGTACTTCGCGCGCAGGCCGCCCTTCCGCAGCTCCTGCCCAGCGAAGTAGTCGTACGGAATGCCGTAGGTATCGAACGCTGCGCGCACCCAGCCCTCGTCCTGCGTGCGCTGCCAGCTGTGCACATACCCGATGCGCGGCAGGTCGAGGTCATGCTGCTTGACGGACGGCGCCGAGCGCATCGCGTAGCCTGTGAGGCCGAGCTCGGAGAGCACCGGCTCGAGCGTCGCGCGGTTCGCGTTGGCGATGATGAACGAGCCCGCGCTGAACTTGCGGCCGTCCACCTCGAAGTCCGCCTCGGCGGCCGTCATCGGCACGTCCTTGAGGCGCCAGCGCATGGTGACGAGGTTGTTGTCCGTCGTGTGATCCACGACGACGACGTCACCGCGGCCCGAAATGCCACCGGGCGCCGACGTCAGCGCGGTCACGCGCGTCATGTCCTCGCCGAAGATCGACGTGTCGGTGACGGCATGCAGCACGACATTGCGCATGAGCTGGAACGTCCAGCCCGTGTCGTCATACGGGCGCGGGTTGGATGGCGAGAAGTTCTGCACGGAGAAGTACATGTCCGCGAGCGTGCGGTACGGCTGGTCGCCGCGGATGATGAAGTCGCCCTTGTTCACCTTCATGCCGTCGAGCTCGAAGGAGTCGTCGGCGCGATGGATCTCGAGGCCTTGGCGGAAGAGTTCGTTGACCGCGGCGGCCGCGTCGGCCTTGCGGCGCTGGTCGGCCGGGATCACCCAGGCGTAGGTCGGGCCCGTGCGGCCCTTGTCGACCGAGCGCTTGTTCTTGAGCCAGTAGTTCTCGAGGTACTGCGCGCGATTGTTGGCGAAGTGCTCGAGAGAGAACAGCACGCCCGACTCACCGATGTTGACGGAGTTGCGTGGGCCCCACTTGATCGACGGCAGCGGCGGGTTCGGGCGGAACCACTCGCGTGAGGTCGTCGTCGCGCCGACGCGCAGGTTCTCGACGTTGTCCGGGCCGTAGCGCTGCACTTCATAGAAGCGGCCGATGGCGTTGTGCGCGTGGGCCGCGAAGAACAGGTAGTTCGGGGTCCAGCCATCGTAGAAGCCGTAGGTCCAGACGCCGGGCACGCCGCGCTTGGTGAGCTCCATGACGTCGGCCTGCGCCATCGTCCACCACTCGTTCACCGTGATGGCGTCGAGCCATTCGTTGTACGGGCCCGTGCCCGTGGATGAGTAGAGGTAGCTGACCGACTCGTGCAGGTCATGCATGACCTGCGGCGTCCACTCGAGGAACGTCTTCGTGATGTCGCGCGTCAGGGCGAGGAACTGGCCCATGCCGTCGCGGTTGTTGTCGTGCGCGACGTACTTGCCCCAGTACATCAGCGGCAGGCGCGCGTCGTCTTCCGCGCGCTTCTTGTTGAAGTAGTACGTGTCGACCATCTTCTCGCGCCCGTCGACTTCGACCACCGGCGTGATGAAGGTGATGATGTTGTCGCGGATGTTGTCGTAGAACGGCGACTCGGTGACCGCGAGGCGGTAGGCGAGCTCCATGAGCATCTCGGGGCCGCCGGTCTCACCGGAGTGCAGGCCGGACGTGAGCCAGTAGATCGGCTTCGCTGTCTGCAGCAGCTCCTGGGCGCGGGCCTCGCTCGTGGTGCGCGAGTCGGTCAGTTCCTTCAGGTAACCCTTGTACGTGTCGAGTTGCGCGATCGTCTGCGCGTTCGCGACCGCGAGCACGTACATGTCGCGGCCTTCCTCGGACGTGCCGATCTTCCAGACCTTCACGCGGTCGGAGACCGAATCCAGCTTCATATAGTAGCGATGGATATCCGCGGCGTAGGTCAGCTCACCCGGCGTGCCGACGATGCGGCCGAAGAAATCGAGCGGGGTCGGGACGGTTTCGGAGGCCGGCAGGTAGTCGACCAGCTCGGTCGAGATCCGGGAGTCCTGGAGGTGCTCGGCGATCAGAGCTGTGTAGGCCGAGTCGATGGGCTGGTTGGCCGGGCGGGCGACAGAGCCGGCGGTGCCGGGCTGCTGGGCGGATACGGGGGCTGGGAATGTCAGCGCTGCCGCGACGATTGCGGTCAGGGCTGGGCGGAGGAAGGCCGCGGGGGGGTGCATTTGTGGGGCTCCGGAGGGGGGAGTGGTCTTGGTGAAGTTACGGCGCGCGAGGGTCGGATGTTGGGATAGCCCACGCCGGCGCGCTCGCAGGCCGCACGACACTGGCTTCGCGCGTCAAAGACTCCAGGCCCCGGTCGATCGTCGGACTCAGGTGAGTGAAAGGGATTGGCTGAGGCTGTTGACACTAATCGGTTACATATGTAACTTGTCACTCGCCGGTTACACAAACAGATGTCACCAATGAGTGACAACGTCGATATGTAACCACGGGGTGACATATGCGAATCCGCACCGTCCGGGAGATTGGGCAGCACGTCAGAGCCGCACGTCAAAAGCAGGCACTCACTCAAGCGGAACTCGCCGCCGCCGTCGGCGCGAGCCGAAAATGGATCGTTGATCTCGAGTCGGGACGGACGACGCGTGACCTTACCCTCGTTCTCCGCACACTGAACGTTCTCGGACTCGAGCTTCAGGTCGCGCCGCAGGCGAATCGGTCTGCGACGAAAGGGATTGATCTCGACGCGATTTTAAGATCGGGGCGTTGACGATGGCCGGCTCAAAAGCTCGCGCACCGTCAGCGCGCGTGTTGCTCGTCGCCGTGCTCAACGGACGATCCGTCGGCCACATCCATCAGGACCGCCGTGGTCGCTTTCGATTCGTCTATGATGAGGCTTGGCGCGGCGATCCGGATGCGTATCCGATATCACTCTCACTGCCGCTGGCGTCGCCGGAGCACACCCACGCGGAAGTAAACGCCTATCTGTGGGGGCTGCTTCCCGACAACGACCGGACCTTGCAGCACTATGGTCGCCGCTTCGGCGTGTCGGCGGGGAATCCCGCCGCGCTTCTCGCACATCTCGGCGCGGACTGTGTGGGAGCGATCCAGTTCGCCGCGCCGGATGCGACCGACGCCATTCTCGGTCGCGACGCCGCAAACGATCAGGTGGAGTGGCTCACCGAATCCCAGGTCGCTGACGAGCTCCGGACAGTCCGAACGCGCGGGGCGCCGAACGCGGGACCCCACGGAACGGGACAGTTCAGCCTGCCTGGCGCGCAGCCAAAGACCGCCCTGCTCTTCGAGAACGGCAGGTGGGGACGACCGGCCGGCCGGATTCCCACGAACACGATCCTGAAGCCACCGACTGGACAGTTCGATGGATTCGCCGAGAACGAACACATATGTCTTGAGTTCGCTCGACGCGTGGGTCTCGATGCCGTGAACTCGCGCGTGATGAGATTCGACGAGGAAATCGCGATCGTCGTCGATCGTTACGATCGTACTCGACGGCGCGGCGAGCGTATCCGGATTCACCAGGAAGACATCTGCCAGGCGCTCGGGGTCATGCCTGCGCTCAAGTACGAGAGCGAGGGCGGACCGGGAGTCCGCGATATCGTCGCGCTCATTCGATTGACGTCGAAGCGAGCAGAAGAGGACGTTGACCGATTCGTCGATGCGACCATCCTCAACTGGATTCTGGCAGCGACCGACGCGCACGCCAAGAACTACGCGCTCCTCCACGGTCCCGGCGGCGTCTCGCGCCTGGCGCCCTTCTATGACATTGCGAGCTACCTGCCCTACGCTGACGCGCAACTGCATCGTGTGAAGCTCGCGATGCGCATCGGTAACGAATACCTCGTGCGCAGGATAGGCAGGGTACATTGGCAAGAACTCGCAAAGTCACTTGGAATGCGCATGACAGTCATGGAGGCGCGCATCGATCGCCTCATCGCCTCAGTCATGGCATCCCTCGACCATGTACGTGCGACCGCCATCGACGGCGGCCTTGACCCGGCGGTCGTCCGACCGCTCGTCGATGCGGTCCGTCGGCGAACCGCCGAATGCCAGCGGTTAATGCGCCCGTGACATAGTCCGTCAACACATCGGGCTCTGAGCAAGTAACCTTGTGTACTGCCGGCCCCTTGTCCCGCTTCCGAGGGAATCCAGATGTCCAGTAACCGCCGCGACTTCCTGAAGACGACCGCCGCCACGGCCGCCGTCCTCACCGCCCCGAACATTCTGGGCGCTTCACCGCGCCCGCCGTCCCGCTGGAACGAGCCGCTCGCTGAGGACTTGATGGCCGAGGCCCTGAGCGCCGCTCGCGACGCGGGCGCGACCTACGCCGACGTGCGCATCGGCCGCTACCGTCGCCAGTTCATCGGCACCCGCGAGCGTCAGATCACGGGTGTCTCCGACGGCGAGTCGTACGGCATGGGTATCCGCACGATTGTGAACGGTGCCTGGGGTTTCGCGGCCACGAGCGTCATGACCACCGAAGGCGTGGTGAAGGCGGCGCGCGAAGCGGCCGGCCTCTCGCGCGCCGCGAGCAGCGTGCAGAAGCGCAAGATCGAACTCGCACCGACGCCGAGTGTGAAGGGCACGTGGCGCACGCCGGTGACGCGCGACCCGCTCGAGGTGCCGATCGAGGAGAAGGTGGCACTGCTGTTCGCCGCGAACGAAGCGGCGCTCAAGGTGCCGGGCATCCGCTTCGTGAACTCGGGCCTCCAGTTGCTGCGCGAAATCAAGATGTACGCCAACTCCGAAGGCACGAACACCACGCAGACGTTCATCCGCGTGGGCCCATCCTTCTCGGCGACGGCCGTGGGCAACGGCGGATTCCAGTCGTACTCAGAGGAACTCGCGCCGCGCGGCCAGGGCTGGGAATACATCACCGGCCTCGACATGCCGGGCAACGCGGGCCGCTGGGCCGAACACGCGGTGGAGAAGCTCACCGCGCGCTCCGTCGAGCCGGGCCGCTACGACCTCATCATCGGACCCGAGAATCTGTGGCTCACCATCCATGAGAGCATCGGGCACCCGACCGAACTCGACCGCGCGATGGGCTACGAGGCCAATTACGCGGGCACGAGCTTCATCGCGCCGCCCGAGGATCACATCGGCAAGCTCAAGTACGGCAAGCCGCTCATGAACATCCGCGGCGACCGCCAGCAGGAAGGCTCGCTCGGCCGCTGTGCGTGGGACGACGAGGGCGTCGCCGCAGATTCGTGGCTCATCGTCGAGAAGGGAATCTTCAAGGATTACCAGACGACGCGCGAACAGGCGGCGTGGATCAGCGACTTGACGGGCGTCAAACGCTCGCACGGCTGTTCGTTCGCCGACTCGTGGGAGTCGGTGCAGTTCCAGCGTATGCCGAACATTTCGTTGCTGCCGGGCGAGCAGGACACCGACATCGACGACATCATCGCGGCGACCGACCGCGGCATCGTCATCAAGAACCGTGGTTCGTGGTCGATCGACCACCAGCGCTACAACTTCCAGTTCTCAGGCCAGGCCTACTACGAAGTGCGCGGCGGCAAGATCACCGGCATGCTGAAGGACGTCGCCTACCAGTCCACCACGCCGGTGTTCTGGAACTCCATGGACATGATTGGCGGACCGCGCTCGTATTGGCTCGGCGGTTCCTTCGGTGACGGCAAGGGTCAGCCGGGACAGTCGAACTCCGTGAGCCACGGCTGCCCGCCGGCGCGATTCCGCGATGTCAATGTCGTCAACACGGGGAGGGAAGGCTGATGCCGGAGCTCAAGTCCCTCTTCATGCGCGCCGCCGATTTCCTCACGCGCGACGAAGCAAAGGCGCTGGCTGACCGCACGCTGGCATTCGCCACGGCGGACGAAACCCGCGTCAACATCCAGAGCGGTTGGAACGGCAACACGCGTTTCGCAGGCAACGAGATCACGACGAGCGGCGGCACGACGAACACGACGGTGTCCGTCACGTCCACCATCGGGAAGCGCCGCGCCTCGGCCGAGACGAACGTCCTCGACGACGCGAGTCTCAAACGCACGGTTGAGTTCGCGGAGTCGCTCGCGCGGCTGAGCCCCGAGAATCCGGAGCTCGTGCCGGAACTCGGTCCGCAGGACTACGCGACGGTGAACGGCTACTTCGAGTCCACGGCGGGTCTTGATCCGGAGGCGCGTGCCGCGGCGACCAAGCGCGCGATCACGGCCGCTGAGTCCGCGGGGCGCGAGGTCGGCAGCATCTTCGTGGCGGGATTCCTCAGCGCGAACGCGGGCGCGAACGCCATCGCGACCAGTCGCGGGTTGTTCGCCTACCACCGCGACACCAACACGAACCTCGGCATCACGGCGCGCACGCCGGATGCGACGGGGTCCGGCTGGTCGAACCGTGGCGCGCGCGACTGGGGCGTGATCGACTCCACGTCGCTCGGCCGCATCGCGGCGCAGAAGGCCGTTGCGAGCCGCAACCCGAAGGCGATCGAGCCGGGGCTCTACACCGTGGTGCTCGAGCCGGCTGCGGTGGACGACATCATGGGCAGCCTCATCGGCACGTTCAATGCGCGACAGAACGACGAAGGGCGCGGCACGTTCAGCAAGGCGGGTGGCGGCACCAAGCTCGGCGAGAAGATCGCCGACGCGCGAGTGACGATCTACACGGATCCCGCCGACCCGCAAATCCTCGCGCAGCCCTTCTCGAACGACGGTACGCCGATGCGCCGCGTGACGTACATCGAGAACGGCATACTCAAGGAGTTCTCGTACGATCGCTACTGGGCGCAGAAGCAGGGCAAGCAGGCGACGGGTGGCGGAGGCGGCGGCTTCTTCGGCGGTGGCGGCGGCGTGAAGTTCGTCGGCGGTACGAAGACGACCGAGGAGCTGATCGCGGGCACTGAGCGCGGCATCCTGGTGACGCACTTCTTCTATATCAGATCACTCGACCCGCGCACCGTGATGCTCACGGGCCTCACGCGCGACGGCACGTTCTTGATCGAGAACGGGAAGATCACGCAGTCGCTCAAGAACTTCCGCTGGAACGAGAGCCCGCTGTTCATGCTGAACAAGATTGAGGAGATCGGGCGCGCGGAGCCGACGGGGACGGGGCAGGTGTGGCCGTCGCTGCGGGTGAGTGAGTTCAACTTCGCGAGTTTGTCGGACGCGGTATAGTCGAATGCGTCCCATATGTCTGCGTGCCTATAACATGGGCGGTATTTTCATCCATGTTATAGGCAGCCCGACATAGAAACACTTGTACGATTCCCATATTGGGTGTATTTATACCCAATATGGGAACCCGACGAACGATGCACCATAGAATCGGCGTTGCGGACGCGCTCTTCTCCAAGGTCCAGCAGCGTGTGCTCGCACTTCTCTTCGGCCAGCCGGAGCGCCAGTACCAGAGCGCCGAACTCATACGGCTCGCAGCCAGCGGGACGGGCGCGGTTCACCGCTGCGTGATGGACCTTGTCTCGTGCGGACTCGTCACCGTCACTGCCATCGGGAACCAGCGTCACTACCGGGCGAACACGGAGAGTCCCGTGTTCGAGGCGCTGCGAATGTTGCTGGTGCGGACCGTCGCACTCGCGGAGCCGCTGCGCTCTGCGCTGGCTCCGCTTCATGACCAGATCTCCGAATCGTTCGTATTTGGCTCGGTCGCGAAGGGATCGGAGCGGGCATCCAGCGACGTCGACCTGTTGGTGGTGAGTGACTCGCTCAACTACTCGACGCTATATGAGTCATTGACGCCCGTCGAAGCTCAGCTGGGGCGACGGGTGAATCCGGTACTGCTCACGTTGAAACAATGGCGCCATCGGCTGGCTCGCGATGAATCCTTCGCTGCGCGTATACGGCGCGGTGAAGTCATCGTGATCCAGGAGGCGCCAGGTGGGGCGGGTCGAACTTGAGAATCTCGCGAAAATTGGACTTCTCCATGAGGAGCCCTTCGCGCGGCAGGAGTATGCTAATCTCATTGACAGTGGGCGCGTACGGCTAAAGGATTCCCGACGTGCCGAGCTCTCAATCGAGAGTCGATTCGATCTCGCCTACAATGCCGCGCATTCACTAGCGCTCGCCGCTCTGCGCCGGACGGGATATCGATCCGTGAATCGGATCACGGTCTTCAGCGCGCTCGTTCACACCGCTCAACTACCGGCCGCGACCTGTCGTTTGTTCGTCACTGCACACGGTCTTCGAAACGCTGCCGAGTATGAAGGAGAAATCGAACTGGACGAGCGGTTCACCGCCGAGTTCATTAATGCCGTGGGAGCGCTGAGCGACTCAATGCCGCCGTCGGACTGACCGAGAAGTAAGTCCCACTACTTGACCACCGGCGCCTGGTAGGTCGCGAGTCCTCTCGCAAACGTTGCGGTCGCGATGGTCACGACGACCATCGCGACCGAAATGCCAATTGCACGCATGACGGGCGTCACGACACGTACCGAGGACGACGCCAGCGGCTCGATGTGCTGCGCGAATGGGATATCGGCGACACTGACAATCCACGATGCAAGCACGATCACCACGATTGACGTGGCGATCGCTCCGATAAACAGCATCGCCAGACGGCGCTTGGTGCCCCACACGGCCATTGCGGCCGCCGCCGCTCCGATCGCGACGACAAGGAACCAGCGCGTCGCGAGGACTCCCGCGTTGAGGGTGAGGCCGTCCGTTGCCCTCGAAACAGCCGTGATAACAACGGATGGAATCGCGAGCGCCATGACGGCGAGCACGTGGCCGAGCGCGACGGACCATCGTGAGATGGGCAACTGCTGCATGCCCTCGAGCGTCCCCGTGAGTCGCGCCTGTGTGAGATGCAACGCAACCGCAATGGGTATGAGCCCCGCGAGGATCGGGAGATAGAACCGCGCCATCTCCGCGAGTGAGCCGATGTCCGCAACAATCACGACGACGGCTACGCCGGCGATGATCAGCTCTCGTCGCAGCTTTGCTGCCGCCAGGCGAAGCTGTAGCCCGGCGATGGCCAACACGGGTCCGCGGCCGGTCGCGACGAGCTCACTTTTCGGCGCGGCTTCGAGAAGGCTGGCCAGTGCGTTCGGATCCGGTAAAAAACGCGCCAGAGCCGAGACGAGGATTGCGTTCGCGCCGGCGAAGCACGCGGCCGTGAGGACCAACGCGGCCGCCGCGACCATGATTAGCGCGAACGCAGAGGGGTCCGCCTGCCGGAACAACAAGTTGGCTGTGGCGGTTACCTGTGCGCTTATCGCGCTCTCCACTGATGTGGGCATGATGACCAGTGCAACCCAGATGATGCCGGGGAACCAAGCCAGCCATCGAATCGGAAATCGCGCAACAAGCGCATAGGAGATCCAGAGGATCGCCCAATAGAGCAGCAGCAACAAAAGCAGGGCGACCGAAAGGGACGATACCCGGAGGTCGGGCGATTGCCCCAACAACGCGATCCCAATTGCCGTGAGACCGATCGCCACCGGCAACGTGCGCACCGCTGCACCGCTGAGCCGGCCGGCGCCAAGTGTCCTCAACGGAACCGGCAGCGTGCGGTCGAAGTCGAGGTGGCCAAGGATCTTCTCCCGTGCGAGCGATGACAGCGGCGCCCCAACGGTGGTGACGAGGAGCGACAGCGCACCGGCGATAGCTGCGAACGTTGCCATCCAGCCGGGAAGCAACAGCGCGCCAAGCAGGCCTGCAGTCGCAAGCCCGATCGCCACAAGAAAGCCCGTACGGCCGCGCACGACAGCGAGCCGTACGACCGCCGCATACGCGCGCCGATTCAAGCCACCTCTTGGTTCGGTTCGCGAAGCACGTCCGCAACGAGTGACGTCATGGTTCCGCTGGCCCGCGACTCGGTCAGTTGATGCCCCGCGAGCTCGGCGACCAATTGCCCTCGCCGCAGGAGCAACGCGCGGTCGCACAATGATTCGACATCCTCAAGCAAGTGCGACGAGAACAGCAGCGCACGGTCTCGCGAACCCGTGAACGTCTCGCGCAGCAGTCCGAGCAACTCGATGCGCACCACGGGATCGAGGCCGTTCGTCGGCTCGTCGAGCACCAACAGCGCCGGCCGGTACGCCTCCGCTGAGACGTACGCGGCTTTCACCGCCGTTCCGCGCGAGAGCGCCCCAATCTTCTCCGCTGCGTCGAGCCCCAGTCGCCGCGTCAGCTCCTCCTGATAGCTGCGGTCCCATGTCGAATAGCAGTCGGCGAGGAACGCGAACCATTCGCGCACACGCAAAGTCGGCTCGGCTGGCGGCTTTTCCGCGGCGAAACCGACGTTCGCACGCCACGCGTCAGGCGCCTGCCGCGGATCGCGACCCAACAGCTCGACCGCTCCTTCTCGCTTGAGCAGGCGGCCGGTGATGGCGCGCAGCAGCGTGGTCTTGCCGGCAGCATTCGCGCCGAGCAGCGCGACGATGTCACCGCTGGCGACGGTAAATGCCAACGGGCCGAGCGTGAAGTTCGGAAAGCGCACGATGAGGTCGCGGACGGCGAGGATATCGCTCACGGCGTACCCGGGCGCGGAGCCAGCTGCACCCGTGACTCCGCGACCGCCTCCACCCGCTCGCGCGAAAACGCCACTGGGAAGTACCGGTTCAGCGCCCACTCCTCGAACAGGTCGCGATAGTGCGGGCTGCGCGGATCGCCACTCTGCCCCGGCGTGTTCGTGCCGACGGCGCGGTCCCAGTCCGCCAGGTCGACGATGATTCGAAACGACGCACCGCTGGTCTGGTTGTCGCCGTTGCCCGTTGAGTTGACGGTGTACCCGTAGCCGCCGCGTGGCATCGGGCCGACGTTAAGCAGCGCGCGCGTGGCGGAATCGACCGCGGCGTTCAGCGGGTGGCGAATCAATGCATGCTTGTAGCCGGGCTGCCCGTAACGCCACGCCGAGATGTCGGCGCCGAACCGTTCACTGAGCTCACGGTCGGCGGCCACGAGCGCGCGCACGAGCAGCGAGTCGCGCGTCGCGAGCGGCGCCGTGCCAAACTCACCAGGCGGCACGACCACCCACTCAATCACGCGGCGCAACGGTACCGAGCGCACGAGCGCCCGCTCGTGCGGTTGTACCACGCGGTCATACACGAGGTCCTCGAGCTGCGACTGCCATTCAACGTAGAGACCGGCCTCGACGGACTCCTTGTCGAGCACATGATCCCACGCCAGCAGTCGCGCTCGCAGGGAATCGAGGCGCGCGCTCGGCGCACGCAGGTCACGCAGCAGCGGCACCAACTGACGCGCCGGCAGCGAGAGCTCGTCCGCCTGCAGCCGCATCATGTCGGCCATGGAGTGCCGCGTGCCACTCGACAGCACCTCACTCACGCGCGCCCAGCGGTATGGATCGGACCAGACGAACCCGACCGCATCAATATGCGGATAGTCGCGCGGAATCAGGTCATTGTTGGCCGACGCAAAGAATCCTTCGGCGGGATTCACGGTGTGCGGCTTCTCGAGGATGTCGAGGTAACCGTCCCACTCGAAGCGACCATCCCCCGGAACCGGTACGAGCCCGCTGAAGTTGGGCCGGCGCGGCGCGATGCCGACCGCTTGCCAGCCGATCGTGCCCTCGCGATCAGCCCAGATCATGTTCTCGCCGGGGATGTGCGAGTAGCGTGTCGCCTCGCGGAACTCATCCCACGACTTTGCCTGGTTCATGCGGAGGCTCGCGAGGTAGGGTGCGCCGCCGATCTCCATCCACGCAGCGCGCACGGCGAACGCGCGATGCTTCGCCGTGTCGCGCCACACGACAGGACCATGACGCGTATAGCGATGTGTGACGATCTCGGGAGCGCGTCCCTTCACCGCAATCGTGTCGATGATGAGGCGCATGCGCTCCCATGCACCATCGTATCGATACCGGTTGGGGTCCGAGGGGTCGGTCTCATAGACGAGCAGGTCCTCGCCGTCCGTCGCGAAGATCGTGAGTCCCCACGCGCCGTGTTCGTTGTGCCCGATCGAGATGCCAGGCAGCACAGGCTCCCCGCCGCCGATCACGTTCCAACCCGGCGCGTTGAGATGCACCCAATAGCGCAGCGACGGCGCCGACTGCGCGCGATGTGGGTCGTTGGCCATGATGGGATAGCGACTCTCGGTGAGCCGGCCGCTCACGACCCAGTTGTTGCTGCCGATGCTGAGTTCGTCGTGTGTCCAACCGGCTGCGACGAGTTCTTCACCGCTCGCGGCCGCTGCATCCGCTGCCTCGATCGCTTCGCCGTTCGCCCCGCGGCCGTCGTTGGCTTCGGCGCGCGCCGACGCGATGACATCCTCCGGCCGGAATCGCAGCGTCGCGCGGAACGCGTTGTACACGCTGAGGATGTCATCCGCGAGCATCGCCGAGTCGATGCCGGCCGCGAGCGTCAGATCCGGATCGCCCGGCCCGAACGCGTCGAGGTACTTCACACGCTCGGCGCCCAGCGAGGCAACAGCGCGCCCGACGCGCAGTTCCTGCGGGATGTTGCCGAGCAGGCCTTGATGCCGAGAGATCACGACATCGGGCGTCCAGCGCTGCGGCCTCGTGCCCAGTAGCCGAAACTCGATGGGCAGCGTCTCCGGCGACGCGTTCGCGTGGTCGACATACGCATTGATGCCGTCGGTGAACGCCGTGATGATCGCCGCACCGCGTGGGTGATAGTGATTCAGCTCCTTCTCGAGGTCGCCGCGGAACCTGAACAGCCGCGCGCCGATGTCGCGCTCGAGCTCACGCTCGCCGAGCCACTCGGCCACCGTGCCGGTTGCTTGTCTGCGCCAGACCTCGAGCTGGAACAACCGGTCGCGCGCGGCAGCCCAGCCCTGTGCGAAGAACAGGTCGTGCTCAGAGGTGGCATAGATGTGGTTGATGCCCCAGCGGTCGCGCAGGATCTCGACGGGTTGCTCGAGGCCGGCCAAGGCGAGTCGCGTCGTGTCTTGTGCGCGTGCGCGTGCGGGGGACGCAGCGGCGAGAATCGCGCTGACCGCCGCGATCGTCACCAGCGTGGCTGACGAGGCGGTCGTGATGGATGCCGCAACTATTCGATTGAATCGCATTGCCACCGGGGCGAAGGGGAGTCGGCGGAACTTGCGCCCCGTGCTTCGACGCGGTCAAGCCGCACGGCTCCCGCGAAAAGAACGCGATGCGTCGCGAGAGCCGGGCGTGTGCTAACGCCTACCGAGCCGCTTCATGATGTCATCCAGCGCGTTGCCACCGCCGTCACCGCCGAGGCCCAAGAGCGAGCCGATGCCCGAGTCGCCTTCATCGCCGCCGCTCGAGAGCTTGTTCAGCATACCGCCCAAGCCACCGCCGCTGGTCGATTGCCCGGCGCCAGCGGGTGTGCGCTGCTTGGCCATGTAGCCGGTCACCATCATCGCGACCATCGGCAACATCTTCTTGAGTGTGGACGAGTCGAGGCCCGACTTGTCCGACGCATCCTGCGCGACCGAGCGGCTGACGTCCTTGGAGCCGAAAATCTGCCCGAGGATGTTGTTGCCCTTATTGACGTCCGTCGGCTGCGGGGATTTCACGTTGTCGAGCAGGTCGCTGCCGCCGAGCCTGTCGATGAGGCCGTCCAGACCGCCGTCGGACTGGGTGGTTTGCGCCTTCTTCTTGAAACCGCCGACGACTGCGGGCGTGAGCGCGGCGGCGCCGCTCGCGGCCTGCGACTCGCTGATGCCGAGTTCCTGCGCCATCTGCTTGAGGCCGCCCATCCGGCCGATGATGTCGCTGATCTGCATGTCCGACTCCCGCGCTGAGATGTTGGCTAGCCCCACGTCGGCGAACGCTCGGCGTGAGCGCGGCGTTCCTGCGCAGGCCGCGTCGGGTCGAGCCGTCCGGAGATTCGCGGCGAAAAGAATCGCGGCGGCACCGATGAGTTTCCCCGGGGTCCAGCGTCAATGGGATGACGGCGCGCTGCATCCTGCCGAGCGCCGCGAAAACGGATAGTCCACGATCGATAATCCCAAATGGAGTCTCGTATGCCCGCCTCAGTCCGACACAACAGCGCCGTTGCGATTGCCACCCTTGCCGTCGCCGCGCTCGCGCAGCCCACGGGTCAGCTCACGGCGCAGTCCGAAGGTGCGCCCGCCGCGCAGACCGCCGATTCCGGCCGCGTAATGATCGACGGCGTCAACTACTACTATGAGATCCATGGCGCGGGCCAGCCGCTGCTGCTCCTGCATGGCGGCCTGGGCAGCGGTGACATGTTCGATCCCGTCCTCGGACTCCTAACCAAGTCGCGCCAAGTCATCCTTGTCGACATCCAGGGCCACGGCCGCACGCCGCTCGGCAACCGTCCGTTCTCGCTCGAAGCCATGGGCAATGACATGGCAGTACTCATGACGAAGCTCGGCCATGACACGCTCGACGTGATGGGCTACTCGATGGGCGGGGGCGTCGCCTTCCAGTTCGCGGCGCAGCATCCGGCGCGCGTGCGCAAGCTCGTGCTCGTGTCGGCGGGCTACACGGACAAGGCGTTCTATCCGGAGATGAAGGCGCAGCAGGCGCAGGTTGGCGCGGCGATGGCCGAGATGATGAAGGATACGCCGATGTACAAGTCGTACGCGGCCGTCGCGCCCGATGTGAGCGAGTTCCCGCGGCTCCTGCAGACGGTGGGCGACTTCATGCAGAGGCCGTACGACTTCTCGCCACAGATCCCGGATCTCACGATGCCCGTGATGCTGATCTTCGGTGACTCCGACATGTACCAGCTCGAGCACGTCGTGGATTTCTATCACCGGCTCGGCGGCGGCCTGCGCGACGCTGGCTGGATGGGAGAACACATGTCGACGAACCGCCTCGCGATCCTGCCTGGGCTCACGCACTACAACATCTTCATGTCGCCGACGCTGTATGAGACGGCGCTCACGTTCTTTGCCGGGAAGGACGGCGCACAGAGCTGGGCATCGCAAGTTCCGTGATCGACGGGCGCTTGCGAAGGTGGGCGCGGCAGTGGAAAATCAGAGGCTAGATGCCACCGTCCCCAATCGCCCGCCTTCGCAAGATCTGCCTCGCGCTCCCCGGCGCGACAGAGGTCGAGGCGTGGGGGTCCCCGACGTTCCGCTGCGGCAAGATCTTCGCCATGTATGCGCACGCGGACGACCATCACGGCGCCGGCCGGCACGGTGTGTGGCTCAAGGCGGCGCCGGGGAACCAGGAACTCATGGTGGCGGACCGGCCGACGCGCTTTTTTGTCCCACCATATGTCGGCCCGAGTGGTTGGATCGGCGTATGGCTCGACCGAAACCCGCCGTGGAAGGAGGTCGAGCTGCTGGTCGAGGAGTCGTGGCGGTTGATCGCGCCGAAGAAGCTGTTGAAGGAGTTTGACGCGGGCTAAGCCGGCCAAAGCGGTGTACAACGGACGACTCCCCCACACCGGAATCCGTCCATGCGCGCCGACAACATCCTCGCCACGATTGGCAACACGCCGCACGTCCGCATCAACCGCCTCTACGCCGACCTCAAGCCCGCCACCGAGGTCTGGCTCAAGCTCGAGCGCGCGAACCCCGGCGGCAGCATCAAGGACCGCATCGGCGTGGCGATGATTGAGGACGCCGAGCGTCGCGGCACGCTCGGGAAGGACGGTGTGATCGTGGAGCCGACGTCGGGCAACACGGGCATTGGTCTGGCGATGGCCGCTGCGGTGAAGGGCTATCGTTGCATCATCGTCATGCCGGATTCGATGTCCGTGGAGCGCCGACGGCTGATTACCGCCTACGGCGCCGAACTCGTGCTCACGCCGAAGGAGCAGGGCACGAAGGGCGCGATCGCGAAGGCCGAGGAGATCGTGAAGTCGACGCCAAAGGCATGGATGCCGCAGCAGTTCGAGAATCCGGCGAACCCGGCGATTCATCGGGACACGACGGCGCAGGAGATCCTGCGCGATTTCCCGGATGGCATCGACTATCTCATCACGGGCGTCGGCACGGGTGGACACATCTCGGCCGTGAGCGAGACGCTCAAGCGCACGATGGATCGCATGCAGACGTTTGCGGTTGAGCCCGCCAAGTCCACGGTGTTGAGCGGCGGCCCGCACGCCCCGCATAAAATCCAGGGCATCGGCGCGGGGTTCGTGCCGGCGAACTACCACGCGGACGTGGTCGACGGTCACATCCAAGTGACGGAAGAAGAGGCGTACACCTTCGCGCAGCGCGCGGCGCGCGAAGAAGGAATCTTCGTGGGGCCGTCGTCTGGCGCAGCTCTCGCGGCCGTGGCCAAGAAGATCCCGGAACTGCCTCCGAAGAAGAAGAGTCGCGTGCTCGCGTTCTGCTACGACACGGGTGAGCGGTATCTCTCGGTTGAGGGGCTGTTCGGTTGATTCCAGTCCCGACTGCGCAACCTCAGGGTCATGCTGCAGTGGTCCTTGCGTGAGAATGATCGCATCCGCAGCGTCGTGTCGGCGGTCGTCGTCGACGCAGCCCTGAAGGAGGGTGTGCCTCGGGTCGTGCAGGAGTCCTTCGCGCCGATGCGACGGGCGCGGAAGCGGCTCGGCGTCGGGCGCGGATCGGTTGTATCGCGCCGCGGCATACTGACGTTGCGCGCGTGCGCGGGACTAGAGACGCCGATTAGTGAAGAGAGCCACGACGCCATCGACCCCCAACGAGCCGAACCGGCTCGTCGTCGTCGAGTCGGCGGGATAAATGCGGATGCTGTCGATCATCGTGCCGTCAAGTTCCCGCAGGATTGAATCCTGGTGGATCGCGCCGAGCAGCAGCTTGCCGTTGAGGATCAGGATTGGACCAGGCTCGTTCCAAGCGTAGTCGTAGATTATTCCCTGAGACGGCGTTCTGACCTCTGGACTGGGGGTCGGCCGCTGCGCGCACGCGTGAAGCAGCGTCATGCATGCGACGCCGGTAACTCCAACGGCGCATAATCGCTGAGCACCACAAGCGAGTTCCATTCTACGCATAGGCTTGGTGTAGCCGGGCGTCTGCCGGAGCGACGATTCCGACGCGCTTGTCCACTAGCTATGGTCGTCGTCTCGTGGCGATGACCACAACTCCATCGACTCCTCTCGACCCAAACAGATTCGACGTCGTGGAGTCGGCAGGATACACGCGGATGCTGTCGATCATCGCACCGCCAAGTTCGCGCAGGAGCGAATCTTGTTGGGTACCGCCGAGCAGCACCGTGCCGTCGAGAATCACCATCGGCCCAGGCACGTAGCGAGCGTAGTTGTAAATCACGCCCGGTGTCGGCGTCCCGCCCGGTGGGCTGGGGGCTGGTTGCTGTGCACACGAGCCGAGCAGCAAGACGCACAGAAGGCCGGTAGCCCACACTGCACGCAGACGACGGACACGAAGAGCTAGTTCCATTTTACGCACGGGCTGGGGGTGGCGCCGTAGCGCTGGTACTGGGGCGAATTGAAAAGGTTCCACGGAGACTCGCTGTACGGCTCGTTCGTGAGATGGGCGGGATAACTGTCTACGTGCAGCCCTTCATGGACGAGCGTGAGTGCTAGCTCGGCCTTGTAGGTGCCCGACACGGATGGGGACGTTGTAAGCTTCGCGTCAAACCTCGGCTAGGTTATGGAGTTTCTTGCCGGCGCGAGAGCATAACGCTAAGAATCACCGTGTGCAATACCTGTTCTGGATATAATCCTGTATTACGACAGGGCCTCAAAATTCGGTGTCGGGAACCGGCGACCAAAGCCGAGAAGGGCGACTCATCAGTTGAGCCGCCCTCCTCCCCCATCGTCCCGCATCCCGCTTTGCCTCGCAGATATGTCCGTCTGCCGTCTACACAGGAAACAACATCTCCCGATACCGCGGCAGCGGCCAGTACTCATCCCCGATGCTGAGCTCAAGCTTGTCCGCAATCTCGCGGCAAGCCGCCATCGCATTCGCGCCAGTCGTCGTCAGGAACTGACCGCACTTCACGATGTCGTGGCAGATCGCGTCGGCCTTCTTGATTGCCGCATGCAGCGCCTCGGTCTTGGCCTGTAGTTGGATCACCAGCTTGCCTACGGACTCGGCCGCTGACTTTTGCGGAACGTTCTTGATCCCCGCTTGCTTCGCCTTGGCCGCACTGTCAGCTAGGGAGCCCAAGTAAGCGTACGCGGCCGGCAGAATCTGCGTGTCCAGCATCTCCGCCATCGTCGCCAGCTCGATCTGCATGTCCTTCACGTAACGCTCAAGCCGCACGTGGTAGCGACTCTCGAGCTCGGCCGCGGTCAGGATGCGATTGCTCGTGAAGAGCTTCTTGGCGTGCGGCGTCTGCAACTGCGCCAGCGCCTCGGGGGCGCGCTTGAGGTTGAGCAGCCCGCGCTCCTTCGCCTCCTCCACCCACTCCTCGCTGTAACCGTTGCCTTCGAAGCGGATCGCCTTGGTGGCCTTGAACGCCGCGCGCACGACCTTGAGCGCCGCGTCGTCCGCCGACGTGCCCTTCTTCATTTCGTCACGGATATCCTCGACGATCTCGCCCAGCGCTTCAGCCACCACGGCGTTGAGCAGCATGACCGGGAACGCGATGCTCTGCGACGAGCCAACGGCGCGGAACTCGAACTTGGCACCCGTGAATGCGAACGGGCTCGTGCGGTTGCGGTCCGTGTTGTCCTGTTCGATCTCGGGCAGCTTAGCCACGCCGAGCTTGAGCATCGCCTGCTTGGCCGACGCACCCGCGCGGCCGGCGATGATGTCGTCGATCATCTTCGTGAGCGCCGCGCCCAGGAAGATGGAGATGATGGCCGGCGGCGCCTCGTTGGCGCCAAGTCGATGCTCATTGCCCGACGTGCCGATGCCCGCGCGCAGGATTCCCTGATGGCGGTGCACACCCTTGAGCACTGCGGCGAGGAACAGCAGGAAGCGCAGGTTCTGGTGAGGCGTCTTGCCCGGCTTGAGCAGGTTGATACCATTGAGCTCGTTGTCGCTCGTGATGCTTAGGCTCCAGTTGCAGTGCTTGCCGCTGCCGTTGATGCCGGCGAACGGCTTCTCGTGCAGCAGCGCCTGCAACCCGTGGCGCAGCGCGACGTCCTTGAGCACCGACATCACGAGCTGGTTGTGGTCGGTCGCGATGTCGGTCTCCTCGAACATCGGCGCCATCTCGAACTGGCACGGCGCGACCTCGTTGTGTCGCGTCACGATCGGCACGCCGAGCTTGTAGAGCTCCACCTCGACTTCCGCGATGCATGCCTGCACGCGCTCGGGGATGCCGCCGAAGTAGTGGTCCTCGAGCTGCTGCCCGCGTGGCGGCGGCGCGCCCACGAGCGTGCGGCCCGCCATCACGAGGTCCGGCCGCATCGCGAAGTGCGTGCGGTCGATCATGAAGTACTCCTGCTCCGTGCCCATCGTCGTGTACACGCGCAGCACGCCAGTGTCGCCGATGAGTTCAAGCAACTCGCGCGACTTCTCCGAGAGCACGTCGCTCGAGCGGAACAGCGGCGTCACCTCGTCGAGCGCCTCGCCATTGTAGCCGATGAACACCGACGGGATGCACAGCGTCTTGGTGGCCGCGGCCTCGAGCACGAAGAGCGGTGAGGCCGGGTTCCACGCGGTATAGCCGCGCGCTTCCCATGTCGCGCGCAGCCCGCCCGACGGGAACGATGACGCATCCGGCTCCGACTGGATCAGTTGCTCGGCCGTGAACGATTCCACCGGCAACTTGTTCTCGTCGAACGAGAGGAACGCGTCGTGCTTCTCAGCGGTGAGACCCGTCTGCGGTTGGAACCAGTGGCAGAAGTGAGTGACTCCGCGGGCGACGGCCCATTCCTTGACGACCTGTGCGACCGCCGGCGCGATGTCGCGATCGAGCTTGCGGCCGAGCCGGATCGCCTCGACGAGCTTGGCGTACACGTCCTTGGGCAGCTTGTCGCGCATTTGACGCGCGCCGAAGGTGTTGCTGCCGAAGTACGCCGAAGTCGGCACCGGCTCCGGCGCCATGGTGGGGATATCCGGCTCAATGACGGTACGGGTCGTGATGGCCCGTAGGGCGGCGGCGCGGGGCGAGATGGCGGCGGTCATCGGTTTTTGGCGGCGGCTGATGTCAGTTAGAAACTGCAGTTCGTGCAAGAATATAAGGGCAATTCACGTGCCGCAAGCGTAAAATTGCAGAAATGTCACCAGATTCGTGCGAATTCTGCGAATTTCAGCGGTCACCAACCCGTCTTGCGGCCACTTCGGCGTGTTCCAGATGCGCCGCCATGGCTGGTCGGACCGCTTTGAGCAGCGTCCTGAGTTCGTCCTCCGTCGCCGCGCGCAGCAGCACATCGTCGATGGTGCGCAACAGCGTGCGATGGAATTCGGCCTCATTTGCAATGTAGGCGGTGTCAAACGAAATGCCTTCGAGGTCCCTGAAGGCGGCTCGCATCGACACTGCGCGCGCGTACTGACGGGTGGACAGCTCGGTGTTCTCCGGCTCGATGTCCAACCGCTTGGCGAGTTCGCGCACGGCGCCGGTTACCGACTCGTGGTCGAACTTCGTCATGAGGGCGAACCTCCGGATCTCGGCGTTCTTGGACTTGGCCAGCGCGATTTCCGCGTACTGCACCTGGGCCTCGTTGGCCGCGAGCAGGATCGCCATGACGTTGCCGTCGTGGAGGTCGGCATTGGCGCGGCCGCGGCGGCGCGACTTAGCCGTGGTGGCGCGCGGGTCGGCGGGCCGTTCGGCTCGGGAAGACATCTCTGCGTCCGCGGTGCTGGCCGTCGCCTCGCCAGCCGTTGTCTCTTCAGCCATCGCCTCTTCGGACGACGCCGTTGACGTGCCAAGCGATCCCGGTGAGGGAGTCAGGACTGAGCACGCCGCGAGCGGAAAAATCAGCAGGCCCCAGGCGCGGAATGACTGGCTTCTCGGCATCGGAAGCTCCGGAAAGAGGGTACGTGGCAAAAGATATGGTGCGCCCTCATCGATGGCGCCACAGCGACGGGCGCGATGTGATGACCCTCACAGCGTGCGTGTTGCTTGAGTGGGTGCCGTCCTGCGGCTAGCTTTGTGTCAGGCGCCGTGGCCAAGTGGTAAGGCGGCAGACTGCAAATCTGCTATTCGTCGGTTCGATTCCGACCGGCGCCTCATTGAGGCAGACGACAGACGGTAGACGGTAGACGGCGGATTTCACTGCGATGCGAGCGGAGAAAAAGCGGGCGGCCTTTGGCCGCCCGCTTTTTCGTGCCTGCTCCACTGCCTGTTCTCTTCTTGCTTCTCCTGCATGCTCCGCTAACTGACTGCCTTCCTACCTGCTCTTCCGGCCTACTTCTCGCGCTTGGTCGGGTGGCCGGCCTTCTCCCAGGCGCCGTAGCCGCCGCGGAGGTCGGTGGGGTTCTTTATTCCGAGTTTCTGCAGCACGGACGCGGCTATCGCGGAGCGGCCGCCTCCCTGGCAGTGCAGCACTATTGGCTTGTCGCGGGGGATCTCGGCGAGGCGCTCCTCGAGGTATCCGACCGGGATGTGCAGGGCGCCGGGGAGGTGGCCTGCCTCGAATTCCGATCGATTTCGCACGTCGAGCACGGTGACTTCGCCCGCGGCGACGCGCGGTGCGAGGGCTGCCGAGTCGGTCTTGGCGATGGTGCCCAGCGTGCGGCCCTTCGCGGAGGCGGCCCACTCGTTGACGATCGCGCCGGGATACCAAGCCGTCACGCGGTCCAGACCGATCATCGTGAGTTCGCGCACGGCGCGCTCGATCGACTTCTCGTCGTCAGCGATCAGCTGGATGTCCACATCATACGGGACGAGCCAGCCGGCCCACGTCGAGAGACTCTTGTTGACCGGGATGTTGATCGTGCCCGGCACGTGACCCTTGGCAAACTCGTCCGCGGTGCGGGTGTCGACGATCGTCACGCTCGCCTTGTTGTTCGGCCCGCGCGCCGATGCGCCAGCGGTCGGACTGCCGACTCCAACGCCTTCGAGCGCGCGTTCGAACGACGCGAGATCCGCGCGCTTGGGCTTGGGAAATCCACCGAGCACGCGCGGACCGTCGCGGTTGATGCGCTTCATCTCGGCGAAATAGGCCGGCGGTTCTGGCTGGCCCGCGAGCACCATCGACACGAACGTTGCCTCGTCCGTGGTGCCGACGCCCCAGTTGAATCGCTTCTCATAGCCCACTGTCGAGGTGGGTACCGCGCCGAGCGACTTACCGCACGCCGAGCCGGCGCCGTGGCCCGGCCAGACCTGCACCCAGTCGTCGAGCGCGCGGAAGCGCTCGAGTGACTTGAATAACGTGCGCGCACCCGCTTCCATGGTGTTCGCGACCTTCGCGGCCTTTTCCAGCAAGTCCGGGCGGCCGACGTCGCCGACGAAGACAAAGTCGCCGGTGATGATGCCCATCGGTGTGTTGGCCACGGCGCCGTCCGTGACGAGAAACGACAGATGCTCCGGCGTGTGCCCCGGCGTATGCATCGCTTGCACGCGGATATTGCCGACTTGGATCACGTCGCCGTCGTGCAGCAGCGTAACGCCGTCGGACTTCGCGAACGCGTACTGCCAGTCCGCGCCGCCTTCGGCGGACAAATAGAGTTTCGCGCTCGACGCCTGTTTTTTGCCCGCCGCGGTGCCGACTCCTGATGCGTTGCCGGCCGTCTCCGCGGTCGCGCGCACGAGCTCGCGCGCGCCCGAGACGAAGTCCGCGTGGATGTGTGTCTCGGTGACATGCGTGATGCGTAGCTTCTCGGCGGCCGCGGCCGCGAGATACTGCTCGACGTCACGATTCGGGTCGACGACGAGCGCCTCGCCGGTCACGGCGCACCCGATCATCCACGATGCCTGTGCGAGGCCATCGTCATAGAATCGCTTAAGGAACACGAGAGCTCTCCGGTCGGGTCAATGGATGACCGAGGTTGATTACCAGCGCACTCAGAACAACGAGCGGTTCTGCCAGAAGATCAGCAGCGCGATCGCAATCAACAACAGAGCGAACGCGCGCTTGAGCACCTGCTGTGGTACGCGCCGTATGAACGCGGCGCCCACGAAGATGCCCACCACGGTCACGAGGCCAAAGCTGATGACCACGTTCCACGGCACGTCGACGACCTCGTGGTAACCGGCGTACGCGGTGGCAGTATTCGTGGCGATCACGAGCAGCGACGTACCGACGGCCTTCTTCATCGGCACGCCGCCCAGGATCACGAGCGCTGGTACCATCATGAATCCGCCACCCACGCCAACGATTCCCGTGAGCGTGCCGGTCGCGACGCCGGCGACCAGCAACCACGGCATTCGCTTCGCGCGCTCCCCCGCCGCTGTCGCGCGCTCCCCGGTCGCCTCGGCGCGGACTGCGGGTTCCTGCCGCTGCGCATTCCGAAACATCGTGATCGCTGCCGCGGCCAGCACCACCGCGAAGATCATCAGCTGCGTGCGGCCAGAAAGGAAGCGCGCGAGCTGAGCGCCGCCAAAGGCGCCGGCCATGGCCGCCAATCCGAACGGCACGGCAGTGCGCAGGTCGATGTTACCCAGCCGCCAATGCCGGATGGCGCCCACGAGGGACGCGCCGCCCACGACGGGCAGGCTCATGGCGATCGCGAGCTTGGGGTCGTAGCCGAGCGCGTACACGAACACCGGCACGGTGAGCGTGGAGCCGCCGCCGCCCAGCAGGCCCAGCGTGATGCCGATCAGGAGCGCGAGGAAAACGGCGAGGGCTGACATATCGTGACGGAATGTAGAGCGAAATCGCCCACGCCCGCAGTGGTCACGGGGAAATGAGCCCGTCCCGTGGTTATCTTCCCCCGATGCGATCACTCCGACGCACTGCGTTCCCGCTGCTCGTGATGGCCACCGCGGCATGCGGCCCGGATGCGCCACGGCGCGGCATCGTGTTCGACGAGCCCGCGCCCGCTGGCGCGCTTGCGCTGACACGATTCACGGGTGAGCCGTTCGACATCGCGGCCCTACGCGACACGGTGGTGCTGGTGTACTTCGGGTACACGCACTGTCCCGACGTCTGCCCGACGACGCTGTCGGACTGGGCCGGCGCACGGCGCGCACTCGGCGATCGCGCGGATCGCGTGCGGTTCGTGTTCGTGACCGTGGACCCGCTGCGCGACACGAAGGAAGTCGCGCACGGATACGCGCTGCAGTTCGACAGCTCGTTCGTCGGCCTGTCGGGCACACCGGAGGAGATCAAGGCGATCGGCGAGGCATGGCATTTCGCGGCTTATCCGGAAGGTGACACGCGTTCGCGGGATTATTCCGTGGCGCACCCCGCATACACGTACCTCGTCGACCGGCGGGGACGATTGAGAGTCCTGTACGAACCTGGAGTACGCGGTGAGGACCTGGCAGCAGAGATTCGCGAATTCCTGTAGCGCCGCGCTGCTGATCGGCGCTGGCGCATGCGGCTGGATGCTGGCCGACGCACCGCCGTCCGAGCCGACGCTGTCGGCCACGGGCGCCTGGGCGCGCGCGGCGGACAGCGGCGCGACCACGGCCGTCTATTTCGTGCTCAATAACACGGATTCGATCGCCGACACGGTGCGCCTGGTCACGAGCGCGGACGCGGAGGAGACGGGCCTGCACATCTCCACGCAGCACTCGGGCATGATGCACATGACCGCGATCTCGACGCTGCCCGTGCCGGCGCACGACAGCGTCTCGTTCCGTCCGCTGGGCGCGCACGTGATGCTCACGCGCTTGCGCCGGCCGCTGGCCGTGGGCGATTCCGTGCTCGTCCGTGTCGACTTCGTCTCGGGCGACTCACTCGACATCCTGGCTCATGTCCGTCAGCCGTAGTGTGCTCGTCGTGGCCATCGTGGCTGCGGTCGGCGCGATGGTGTGGGTCACGTGGCCGCGCCCGTCGGTGACGATCGAGATCGCGCCGGGCGGCGTAGCCACGGTCGACGGCGCCGCACTGCCGGAGACGCTGTTCGTCGCCGCGCGCGGCCGCGCGACGGTGGTGCGCGTCGTGAACGCCGACACGGTGCGCCACCAGCTCGCGCTCTTTGGCGCCGACGCCGGCGAGACGCGCAACTTCACGATTGCGTATCCCGGTACCTATGGTGGCGCGTGCTCGGCGCACCCGACGGGCAGTCTCACGTACGTCGTCCAGTAGCGTGGTCGCGCAGACCCCGCGCGCGGGAGATCCGCCGCATCGACGCCGGATCGGCAGAATCCTCTCTGCAAGAATCCTCTCGGGTCGGGTTCTCTCTGCTGCGTTGCTGCTGGGGGTACTGCCGGCCGCCGGTCTGGTCAGTGGCGTGCAGATCGGCGAGGCGTCCGCCCAGCGACCGCGTCCGACCGCCGAACCCTGCGCGTTCGCCGATGCGAGCTGCATCCCACCCGATGTCAGTCGCGAGTTCCGCGGGCTTTGGATCGCGACCGTCGCCAATATCGATTGGCCGTCCAAGCCTGGGCTGAGCACGGCCGCGGCGAAGCGTGAGCTCATCGGCCTGCTCGACCGCGCGAAGGCGAGTGGACTCAACGCCGTCATCTTCCAGGTGCGGCCCGCCGCGGATGCACTCTACGAGTCCAAGCTCGAGCCGTGGTCGGAGTATCTCACCGGTGCGCAGGGCGTCGCGCCCTCTCCGCGCTGGGACCCGCTCGCGTTCGCGGTGGCCGAGTCGCATCGGCGCGGGCTCGAGCTGCACGCGTGGTTCAATCCCTATCGCGCGCGGCATCCCTCGGCCAAGGGGTCGCTCGCGCGCTCGCACATCGCCAACACGAATCCGCGGCTTGTGCGCCGCTACGGCACGCACCTGTGGATGGATCCGGGTGAGTACGCCGTGCGCGAGCGCACGATCGCCGTGATCCTCGACGTGGTCAATCGCTATGACATCGATGGCGTGCATATCGATGACTACTTCTATCCGTATCGCGAGCGCGCGGCCGATGGCAGTCTGCTCGACTTTCCCGACTCGGTGAGCTTTGAGCGCTACCGCGTGGCGGGCGGACCCGCGTCGCGTGACGACTGGCGCCGCGAGAACGTGAACCTCCTCGTGCAGCAGCTGGACGAGCGCATCCACGAGGCGAAGCCGTGGGTGAAGTTCGGCATCAGCCCGTTCGGCATTTGGCGCCCGGGCTATCCGTGGCAGATTCGCGGGCTCGACGCGTACACGGCGCTGTACGCCGATGCACGCCTGTGGCTGCGTGAAGGTTGGGTGGATTACTTCTCGCCGCAGCTCTACTGGCGACTCGGCACAGTGCCGCAGTCGTACCGCGTGCTGCTGGGCTGGTGGTCGCGACAGAACGTCTTTGCCCGGCACATGTGGCCCGGCAACTTCACGAGCCGTGTCGGAGAGGTTTCCAGTACGTCGTGGCTGACGCCGGAGATCGAGGGCCAGATCGAGATGACGCGCGCGCAACCCGGCGCGAGCGGCAATGTGCATTTTTCGGCCAAGGTGTTCGTCGAGAACCGTGATTCGATCGGCACGCGTCTGGGGCGCGGGCTGTACGCCGAGCTGGCGCTGGTTCCGCCGTCGCCGTGGCTCGATGTCGCGCGCTACGACGCGCCGCGCGCGGAGCTGCGCGCAGCGAGTGGCGGCGCGCACGTCCTGCGCGTGCGCGGTTCGGGGCCGCTCTCAAGCGCTGCGCCCGACCCGGCACCGGCCTCCGCAACCACTACGCGCGCCAACCCCCCTGCGCCACGCTGGTGGCTCGTACAGGTGCGTCGCGCCGACGGCTCCTGGACCAGCGAGCTCGTCAGCGCCGCACGGCGCGATATCCCAATCGCCAAGAGTGCAGACCGCGTGGCCGTGCGCGCGATTGACCGCGCCGGAGTAGAGAGCGCCGCGACGGTGCTGCGTATTAGGTAGAAAAGGCAGGCCGGACGAGAACGCCCGACCTGCCCTTTCACATTCGAGCCAGTCGGCACGGAGACGGCAGATGACCGGTCGGCATCTGCCGTCCGCCGTCTGCTATCTGTCCCTCAGGTACTCCTCGTATGCCTCGAGCAGCGCCTCGAGCTCGGACGGGAAGCTCGCCGAGCTCCCACCGGCGCGCCGCTCGACGCGCAGCGTCTGCTCCATCGTGTTCCCACCGACCGTCATGGCAATGCGATAGTCACCGGGCGCAACCGCTCCCCCGCCGCCGCCGAAGCGACGACCACCGCGACCCGTGACGCCGACCGCGCGCATGATCTCGAACAACTGATCGCGATCAACGCCCATGTCGGCCGGTGCCGCACCGCCACGGCCCTCACGACCAGCCGGTGCCGCGGACGCGGGCGCCTCTTCTGCCCGTCGCTCCACCCACGCTCCGGGCTCGCTGCGCGGACCGCCACGGCCGCCACCGCCGAAGCCGAACGCGCGGGCCATCGCCTGCATGCCCTGCGTGCCGCCCTCGAGGTTCTTGCGGATCATGTCCAGTGCCTTCTTCGGCACCGTGCCCGCTTTCTCGATCGAGTCCAGCGCCGCGACGGTCTTGCGTGCCTGCATGATCGAGTCGCGCAGCGCCGCGCCGGTCAGCGCCGGCGTCGGGGCCGGCTTGCCGTTGAAGCCCCACGTCACGCGGTGCACCCCGGCCTTGCTCGGCCCGTTCAGCGTGGTGAGCGTGTCGCCCATCGCGTCGAGCACGGCGATGCGCGTCTGGCCCTTGCCGTCTTCCTGCAGCCAGTACCAGATGTCGGCCCCATACTCCGGGCTTTCGGCCGCAAACAGGTGGTCACCCGTCGAGTGGCCGTTCACCGGCGGCTCGCCGTACTGGATGGCTACGCGCGGCTCGAACAGGTGTGCCGACGCCTCCGCCACGATGTTCGTCATCTGCTGCAGCGGTGCGATCGGCGCAATCCAGATCGCGCGCCCGTGCGTGCCGGCAATGAGCTCGCCGTCGCGCGGGTGGATCTTGAGGTCATGCACGGGCACGTTCGGCAGTCCCGTCATGAACTCCTGCCAGCTCTTGCCGCGATCACCCGAGACGTAGAGTCCCACATCGGTGCCCACGAACAGCAGGTCACGGTTCTTCACGTCCTCGCGGATCACGTGCACGAAGTTCGGTCCGCCGCGCGGCAGGTCGGCCGCGATGCTGCGGAACGTGCGGCCGCCGTCGTTCGTCGCGAACACGTACGGGGTGAAATCGCCGCGACGGTGGTTGTCGTACGTGACGTAGAACGTGTTGAGGTCAAAGTGTGACGGCTCGATGCGCGAGACGTAGCTGCCGGCCGGCACACCCTTCACGTTCGCGGTCACCTCCTGCCAGGCGCCGCCATCGTTCGACGTCGTCCACACGCGGCCGTCGTCCGTGCCTGCGTACAGGTAGCCGGGCTGGATCGGCGACTCGTTCAGCGACACGATCGTGCCGAATGTCTCGGCGCCCGTCGCGTCGTTGGTGATGCCGCCCGTGGTCTCCTGCGAGATGTGCGCCTTGGCGCTGTCGGCGTACGTCAGGTCGGGCGAGATGAAGAACATTTCATCGCCGCTCTTCACGCTTTTGAGCACGCGGTTGGCGGCCAGGTAGAGCACCTGGTTGTTGTGCGCCGAGAGCAGGAACGGCGTGTTCCAGTTCCAGCGCAATTCCGTGTCGATCGAGTCCTGCTTCTGCTTGCCGCGCAACTCGGCGAGCAGCCGGCGCTGGGCCGCAGTGGCCGGGCGCGTCGTGTCACCGCGCACGACCATCATGGAGTCTTCCCACTTCATGTACTGATCACGGTAGTTCGGCTTGCGCAGTGCGTTGCGCTCGCCGGTCGACACCGTGAAGCGGCCCACGTTGCCGCCCTGCGACTCACCGTAGATGATGTCCGTGTTCGTCTGGTCCTGCTGCGTGACGAAGCCGTCGCCGCCGTTGTACGTGAACCACATCGCGTTCGTGATTTCGCCGTCGCGCCGCCGGCTCGGGCCGCACCACGACCCGTTGTCCTGCAGGCCACCGCACACGCGGTAGGGCACGCCCATGTCGTACGAGACGTTGTAAAACTGGCCGATCGCGATCGTGTTCGGGAACAGGTAGTTGCCGCCGTTGTCATACGAGATGCCGATGCCACCGTCGTTGCCGACGATGTGGCGTTCCGGGTCAACGGGGTCGATCCACATGGCGTGATGGTCCACGTGCAGGCCGATCGTCGAGTTGCGCGCGTTCTTGCCGCCCTCATCGGACACCTTCACGGGCGTCGACGAGAACCACACGCGGTCCGGGTTCGTCGGGTGGACGCGCACCTGCGAGTAATAGAACGGACGCGTGTTCTCGTCCGACGTCTGCTCCCACGTCTTGCCGCCGTCCGCCGACCGGTACAGGCCGCTCGGCGACTCCTGCGCTTTCGAGCCCGCCTTTGGGTTCGGATTCGGCATCGTGTCGGCCTCGACCATCGTGTACATGATGTCGGGGTTCGACGGCGAGATCGCGATGTTGATGCGGCCCTTCATCGTCTCGGGGAAGCCGCCGCCCTTGACCTCGGTCCAGCTCTCACCACCGTCGGTGGACTTCCACAGCGCCGAGCCCTTGCCGCCCGACTGCAGGTAGTAGGGGCCGCGAAGCCGGTGGTAGCTCGACGCGAACAGCACATCAGGATTGCGCGGATGGATCGCCACGTCGACGAAGCCCGTGGTGTCGTTGATGAACTTCTTGTTCTGCCAGGTCTTGCCGCCGTCGGTGGTCTTGTAGAGCCCGCGCTCGGGGCTCGGGCGCCAGTGCGCGCCCAGCGCGGCGACCCATGCGATGTTCGGATTCGTCGGATGCACGACGATGCGTCCGATGTGCTCCGTCGCCTTGAGTCCCATGAACGTCCAGGTGATCCCGCCGTCGGTCGACTTGAACACGCCGCCGCCCGGGGAGATCGAGTTGCGCGAGTTCGGCTCGCCCGTGCCGAGGTAAATGACGTTGGTGTCGCTCGGCGCGATCGCGAGGTCGCCCATGGACGCGATGCCGTACTTCTCGAACACCGAGCGGAACGTCACGCCGTTGTTCGTCGTCTTCCACACGCCGCCACCGGCGGCCGCAACGAAGAAGGTCTTGGAGGGCGAAGGAATGCCTTCGACATCGGCGATGCGGCCGGACATGTTCGCGGGGCCGATGTTGCGCCAACGCAGGCCGTCAATGACGGTCTGGTCGATCGTCTGCGCATCGACGGACACGGCCGCCATGGCCGCGACGCCGGTGCAGACGGCCAGTAACCGGTGGAGTCTCATGGGAATCTGTGGGGCTGGGGTGAGGAACCGAGGGACCAACCCTATTGTACGACACGCCGCTTTCCTCCGTTGGAACTACGATGCGGGGTGGGGTGCGGGGCGCCCTACGGTACGGGGTGCGGGGTGGGGTTGGGATGCGCGGGGGTGCCCCGCATGGCCGCGCGCCCTATGGCACCAAGAGCTCGGCTGGGATTCCCAACTCCTCTGCTGATGGCAACTTACGGTCGCGCGCGTGGCGGCGGCGGGCGCGGTCCATCGCATTGATGCGCTGCTGCCAGGTCAGGATCTCGGCGTCGAATCTGGCGAGGTTGTTGCCCAGCCAGTACGGCCGGTTCTCCGTGAGCCAGACGCGCTCGTACAACTCCCGCGTCAGCACGAAGCCGTTGCGCATGTCCTGGAGCTTGCCGTTGATGCCCGAGAGGTCGGCCAGATCCACCCACGTGACGGGCTCGGTGCGCGCGGGGTCGATCGTGCGGGCGAAGCTCTTGGCGATCTCGTCGGCGAACTGGAACTTGGCGGCGAGCCAGTCGATGCGATGCGCGCCGAGCTCCATGGCGGCGAGCGCTTCCGGTTCGCGCAGGTGTGCTTGTTCCCGCGCGTGCGCGATGCGCACCAGTGCGGACTCCGCGTGCACGCGCACCTGGGACAAGACCGGCCGCAGTCGCGCGAGGTCGACGACGCCCTCATCCGTGTACGGGTCGAGGAAGAACAGGTATGCGCTGGCATCACCCGCGCCGGATTCGCGCAGCGCCTCATGCGCCGCGATCAGGTGCCGTTGGGCGGCGTCGATGCCGCCTGTCGTATCGCCGTGGAACTGCAATCCGAAGGAGCGCTGGAACGCCGGGATGCTCGATTCACCCGGCTGCCATGCCGCGGCCGCGCCGAACAGGATGCCGTACCACGTCTGGTCGAACAGCGCCTGACCCCAATCGTCCCATGTGGTGTTGAGCATCCCCGCGGCGCCGAGTGCCTGACCCTCGCGCGCGAAGCCTTGGATGTTGGGCAGCGCCGCGCCGAAGTTGGGCCACACACGGCCCCAGTTACTCACGCCCGGAGCGATCCACGCGTCCATGCCGGCATCGAGGAACGGCTTCAGGTAACGCTCGAACCCCGACGAGCGGCCATACTCCCAACCCACGGCGATCATGTCCTTGGGCAGCGACCGCACGAGGTCGGGGTGGTTCATCGCGATGTCACCCCAGAACAGGAACCGCTTGTCCGTCGTGACGGTGCGCAGGGTCTGCTCGATGTCCGTCAGGTATCGCACGTACACGGCGCCGACGCCTGCGGAGTCCACGCGCGCCTTGGTGCGACCGCGGCCCAGGTCGAATGTCTCGTCCGCGCCGAGATGCACGAAGGGCGCGGGGAAGATCGAGTCGAGCTCGGCGAAGATCGCGCGCGTGAAGTCAAGCGAACCCGGCTGGTCCGGTGCGAGCACATGGCCGTGCGGCGTCTCGGCGATGTCCTGATAGATCTCGTACTTGAGCGCATGATGCAGGTGTCCGAACGTTTGCTGTTCGGGCACGATCATCACGTGGTAGCGGCGCGCATACTCGACGAGTTCGCGCGCGTCGGCTTGGCTCATCGCCCCACGCGGCGGCGCCATCAGCGGATGCGACCGGAATGCGAGCGTGTGTTCGAAGTAGGGCGAGAAGACGTTGATCTTGTAGGCCGCGAATGTGCGTATCTGTCGCTTCTGGAATTCGAGCGTGGGCACCGGACCGCGCGAGACATCGTCGTGCACGCCGCGCCAGCGCATGGCGGGCCAGTCGCGCAGCACGGCCGGCCGGACGCGCACGGTGGTGTCCACGCTCGAGACAAGTTGCTTGAGCGTCTGCAAGCCGTAGAACACGCCGGCGTCGGACGCGCCGACGATGTGCGCACCCGAGGCCTCGACGACGAGCACATAGCCCTCGGCGCTCATCGCCGTGTCGAACGTGACGCGGTGACGCCGCAGCAGGTCGCGCGCGACGGGGCTGTCGGCGCGCAGCAGCTCAACCGGCCAGCCATCGTTCGGCTGAGGCACGCCCACGCGCGCGGGGACACCGCGCGCCGACATGGACTCCGCGAACTCGGCCGCGGCCTCGGCGAAGGTCGAGCTGCTGCTGGCCACGACGGTGATCGTGCCGCCGATCGTCACGGGCGCACCCGACGACACAACGTCGCGCGGCACGGGGATCAGACGCAGGTCGTCCTGCGCATGCAGCGGTGCTGCGCCGGCGGTAAGCGCTGTCGCGGCGGCACTCGTGACGACGAGCCATGTGGAGCCGACGGCGGTGCGCACGGCGGCACGGACGGAGGCGCGCAGTCGCGAGCGCACGGGTGAACGCTTCATGTAGGGCAATGTGCCCGCGGGGTCACGACGGGACAAGCGCGTTGCGTGGCCGCCGTAGTGACTTTGCACCCGCATTACGTTTCGCCTATGCCGCGCCCACCGCTCGCTCCCGACGCCCTGCTCGAGGCCCTCGAGTCCGACGCGACGCTGGAGGCGGGCGGACCGTTCCTTTCTTTGGCGGCGTCGCATTTCGAGACGACGCGCGAGGGTGCCGGTCCAGTATCCACGCCGCTCACGGCGCATGAACTGGCGGCGCGTTTCGACGAACCCCTGCCGCAGGGCATGCGAGCGCTTGTGGACGTCGCGGCGCGGCTCGGGCGCGATGTACTGCCCGATGTGAACCGGCTCTCGCACCCGATGTACCTGGGGCATCAGGTGTCTGCGCCGCTGGCCGCGGCGGTGTGGAGCGAAGTGGTGATCTCCGCGCTCAACAACTCGATGGCGGTGTGGGAGATGTCACCCGTCGCGACAGTGATCGAGGAGCGCGTGATGGATTGGATGTGCGAGTTGGCCGGTTTCCGGCCGGCGTCGGGCGCCGCATCCGTGTCCGGCGGGACGACATCCCCCGGTGGCAGCTCCAAGTCCGGCGGCACGTTCACGTCGGGCGGCACCGAGGCGACGTTCACCGCGTTACTCGCGGCGCGTGCCGCGTGGCAACCCGACGCATGGGTCACCGGCGTGCGCGGTCCACTGCCCGCACTCGTGCACGGCGAACACGCGCATTATGCCGTCTCACGCGCCGCCGGCGAACTCGGCATCGGAACGTCGAGCTTGGTGCCGGTGCGGTCGACCGAGGACTGGAAGCTCGATCCAGACGATCTCGCGCGCACACTCGAACGCCTACACGCCGAAGGCCGGCCGGTGCTGGCCGTGGTCGCAACGGCCGGGCATACGGCGACGGGGTCGTTCGACGACCTCGAGGCCGTGGCGGCGGAGTGCGAGCGGCACGACGCGTGGCTGCATGTGGATGGTGCACATGGGGCGTCCGCATTGCTTTCGGGGCGACACCGGCACCGCGTCAGCGGCCTCGCGCACGCACGTACGGTGGCGTGGGACCCGCACAAGATGATGCTGCTGCCGCTGTCGGCGGGCATGCTGCTCGCGCGCGATGTGAATGACCTGACGGCGGCCTTTGCGCAACGCGCGCCGTATCTGTTTCACGAGCGAACGGACGCCGGCGCGGATCTCGGCGTGCGCAGCTTCCAGTGCTCACGCCGCGCGGACGTGCTCAAGGTGTGGGTGGCGCTGCAACGCCTGGGCGCGGACGGCATCGGCGCGCTGTACGACCACCTGTGCGCGCTGACTTCGTCGTTGCATGCGATGCTTGGCGAGCGGTCCAAGACGTTCGAGCGTGTGCATGCGCCCGAGTCCAACATCCTCTGCTTCCGTCATCGTGGTGGCGACGATGAGTTCAATCGCGCGCTCCGCGAGCGATACAACCGCTCCGGCCGGGGCTGGATAACCTCAACCGTGTTGGGCGGCCAGCGCGTGCTGCGCGTGACGATCATGAACCCGCGCACGCGCGAGGAGCACCTGGAGCGACTGCTGGATGGGCTGGAAGCGGAGGCGACGGCGCTCGCCGGCGGGTGATCAGTCGGCAAACAATTCGTCGAGCAGGATCGACAGGGGCTTCCCGCCGGCATTGCCGGGCGTATTCCATGTGAGTTGGATGCGCTCGACGAGCGGATGTTCGGCATGGGGCGTCCAGACCTCGACGCTGCGGTCGGCGGCGTTCACGAGCCAGAGCGTTGCGACCTTGCGCGCTTGGTACAGACGGCGCTTTGTGAACCGGTCGTGGCGGGCGGTGCTCGGGCTCAGCACCTCCGCGACCAGCACGAGCGTCCGCGTGGCGGCCCAGTCCCCTGCCACTGCCTCATCGCGCGGCACCACGAATACGTCCGGCTGCACGAGAGTCTCGTCATCGCCCCACGAAATATCGGCAGGGCTGATCATGGTCTCATACCGTCCCTCGACGTCGCAGTGGTCCGCGAGGCGCCGGGCGAGTCGCAGCACGATCCGCTGATGCGGGGACGCCGGCGCGGGCGTCACCAGCAGCTCGCCCGCGACGAGTTCGTAGCGGTTCCCGTCGTCGGGGAACGCGCGCACCATGTCGGCAGTGAATCGACCGTGCTGCAGGGGCATGCCCACAGGGTACGCTCGGCGGTTGAAAGGACGCAAGAGTACACGCGGATAACGTGCATGTGCGCCGCGCTCGGCTCGGCATCAGACGATTGCACCGAGCATCCCAGCGCCGCTTGACCGCGGACTGGCCTCGCCGGCCGGCTGCTATTATCTTACTCCTAAGATGAAAACCTCCACAAAGCACACAGTCGCGCCCGCGGCCACCGATGTCCCGACGGCGACCGCCCTTAAGCTGTTCGTCGTGCTGTCGCGCGCGGCGGCGGCGGTGGCGCGGCACTCGGACGAGAGCATCGCGCGGCACGACCTCACACCGGCGGAGTTCGCGATCCTTGAGGTGCTGCTGCACCGTGGCCCGCTGCTGCTGGGGGAGGTGCAGCGCCGCATCCTCGTGTCGAGCGGCGGCGTGACGTTCCTCGTGGACAAGCTCGAGCAGCGCGGCCTCGTGCGCCGGCTGCCGTGCGAGACGGACCGGCGCGCGCGCTACGCGGAACTCACGCCGGAGGGCCGCAAGTTGATCACGCGGATCTTCAAGGGTCACGCGCAAGTCATCCGGCACGCCGTGAGCGGGCTGGGCCTCGCCGACCAGCGCCTGGCGATCCGCCTGCTGCGCACCCTCGGCACTGAAGCCGAGGCGCTGCCGCTGGCGGCGCCGGAAACAGATTGAGTGGCCCGGGGGTTGACACGGCATCCCCGAGTCCCTATTATCTTAGTAGTAAGAGACTTTGTACTTAGCGAAAGGGTCCCCATGTCCGCACTCATCACCACCGGATTCCACCACATCACGCTCGTCGCAACCGACGCCGGCCGCGCGGCCGCGTTCTATCGCGACCTGCTCGGCATGCGGCTGCTCAGCGAAGGCGTCGATGCCGAGGATCCCTCGCGCTACGAAGCGGTGTTTGGCGACGCCACTGGGGCGCCGGGCACGCTCGTCCGCGTCGTCGAGGCGCCCGACGCGGACCGCGGCCGCTACGGCACGGGCGGCGTGCACCACTTTGCGCTGGGCACCGCCACGCGCGAGACGCTGCTCAAGTGGAAGCGGCGCCTCACCGATGCCGGCGTGCCGGTCTCGGGCCCGCTGCCGCGCGGCTACTTCACGTCCCTGTACTTCACAGACCCCGACCGTCAGGTAGTGGAGATCGCCACCGCCGGTCCCGGCTATACCGTCGACGAGCCCATCGACGCGCTGGGCCAGGGCGTCATGGCGCAGCCGGCGTCGCAGCTCCGCGGGACGCGCGACGATGCGGCCATCGCGGCCGAGACGCACCCGGAGCCCGTGCCGGCCATCACGCCGGACATGGTGCTGACGGGCCTGCATCACATCTCGGGCATCACGGATGACATCGAGCGCGCCAGCGATTTCTACGAGCAGGCCCTCGGCCTGCGACTCATCAAGAAGACGGTCAACCAGGACGCGCCCGATACGGCGCATTGGTTCTGGGCGAACTACGACGGTACCCGCGTGTTGGAGCACAGCTCCTGGACGCTGTTCGGCTGGACGCCGCGACAGCCCCGCGCACGCATGGGCGTCGGACAGTCACGCGAAATCGCCTTCCGCGCGGCGGACGAGATCGCGCTGGTGTCTTGGCGCGATCACCTGCGCTCGCTGGGGCTTGAGGTGTCCGCCATCGCCGACCACGGGCATCACCAAGCCATCCGGTTCACGGCGCCCGATGGGCAACCGCTCGCCATCGCGACGGATGTGCCCGGCTTCATGACCTTGCACGACCCGCACCACCCGCAAGACCGGCAGTCTCACATCGCACATTCCCCCACTCTCTGAAGGAGTATCCCATGCTTTGGTCAGTCGATCCCCAGCACGCCGTCGTCGAGTTCTCCGTGAAGCACATGGCCATCTCGACGGTCAAGGGGCAGTTCAAGTCATTCACCGCAACCGGCGAGACAAACGACGCCGGCGTACCGACCTCGCTGCGCATGGAGATCGACGCCGCGAGCATCACCACGAACAACGAGCAGCGTGATGCGCACCTCAACTCGGGGGACTTCTTCGACGTCGCGGCTCACCCGACGATCACGTTCGTCTCGACGTCAATCAAGGGCGACGTCGGCGATCTCAAGATCACCGGCGACCTCACCATGCGTGGCGTGACGAAGCCCGTGACGCTCACGGGTGAGTTGTCGCAGACCGTGACCGATCCGTGGGGCAACAAGCGCACCTCGATCGTCGCGTCCGGCAAGCTCTCGCGCGAGGCGTGGGGCCTGACGTGGAATCAGGCGCTCGAGTTCGGCGGCTTCATGGTGTCGGATGACGTGAAGCTGCATATCGAGGCCGAAGCGGTCGCGACGAGCGAGGCCGCAGTCGCCTGATCCGTGTGCCGCCGTATCAGGACACCGAGAGGCATCCGTATGATCACGGCGGTTCGAATGGGAGCAGAGGCGGCCGGGCGCGATAGCGTCCCGGCCGCCTCGCGCGTAACGTAGGCGACACTCCATCCCCACCCGAGAGAGAACGCCGTGATCCGTCCGAGCCGCGCAGTGCTGTCCATGCTCATCCTGGCCCTCATCCTTGGCGCCGGTCCCGCCGTCACGCGCACCGCGGACGCGCAGGGCGTGACGACGCCGGGCGCCACCACCGCACAGCACGCCACGCGTGCGCCGCGACTCGTCATCCGGAACGCCACCATCGTCGACGGCAACGGCACGCCGGCGCGCGGGCCGGCGGATATCGTCATCGTCGGCGACACGATCGCGCGCATCGTCTGGCTGGACCCGGTGGCCGTGTCCTCCGGTCGCGCGCGGCGCCCCGAGGCGGACGCTGAGATCGACGCCACAGGCAAGTTCGTGTTGCCGGGTCTCATCAACGCCCATGCGCACCTGCAGTCGGGACGTGCGGGCTATTCGCAGCCCTACGAATACACACTCAAGCTCTGGCTCGCCTCCGGCATCACGAGCATCCGCGAGGTCGGCGCCGACAGCACGGCGGGCGTGCTTGGCGTGCGCGCCGCCGCGCGCGCCGGCACGATGGCCTCGCCGCGTGTGTTCGCCTACCTGCGATTCGGCAACGCGCGCACGCCCGAGGCGGCGCGCGAACGCGTGCGGCAACTCAAGGCGCAGGGCGCGGACGGCATCAAAATCGCCGGCCTCGACCGTGACATCATGATGGCGATGCTCGACGAGGCGAAGAAGGCCGGCTTGCGCGTCGCGCACCACGTGGGTGTGGAGGAGACGAACGTCTGGGATGACATCGCAGGCGGCACGACCACGATCGAACACTGGTACGGCATTCCCGACGCGGCGATCCCGGACAAGCGGCAGCATTTCCCCAGCGACTACAACTACAACGACGAGACCGATCGCTTCCGCTGGGCCGGCCGGCTCTGGCGCGAGGCGGATCCGGCGCTGCTCGACTCGGTCCTTCGCTCGATGGTGCGCGCGAATGTCGCCTGGGTCCCGACCCTCGACATCTACGAGGCCAGCCGCGACCTGCAGCGCGCCCAGACGCAGCCGTGGTTCGAGGACTACCTGCATCCGGCGCTCGAGGAATACTTCCGGCCGGATCCGTCGAATCACGGGTCGTACTTCATCGGCTGGAGCTCCACCGATGAAGTCTTCTGGAAGGAGAACTACCGCATCTGGATGTCAGCGCTGCGCGACTTCGAACGCATGGGCGGCACGATCGCATGCGGCGATGATGCGGGATTCATCTACCAGCTCTACGGCTTCGGCCTCATCCGCGAGATGGAACTGCACCAGGAAGCGGGATTCCATCCGCTCAACATCATCAAGCATTGCACGGGCAACGCGGCGCTCGTGCTGGGCGAGGAAGGCCGCCTCGGACGCGTGCGCGCGGGCTTCCTGGCCGACCTGATCGTGGTCGACGGCAACCCACTCGAGGATATGAAGGTGCTCTACCCGACGGGCACCACGGCCATCGTCGATGGGCGGCAGGTCGCCACGGGCGGCGTTGAGTGGACGATCAAGGACGGCATTCCCTACCACGCTCCCACGCTCATGCGTGAGGTCAAGTCAATCGTGGACCAGGCGCGCGCCCAGCGGGCGCCCTGAGCTACGGTTCCTTGCGGCCCAGCGGGACGGCGCCGGCGAATGCCTCGGCGCTCGGGTAGGGCTCGAACGGTTGCAGGCCCAGTCGGACCTGCATGCTGTACGCGATGCGATGGCCGAGGGCCTTCATGGCTTCGGCGCGCGGCCCGACGACGCGCGCATCGACGGTCTGCTCAAGCGTGCCGACCCAGCGCGCGAAGTGCGCGCCCGTCAAACCGGGCATGGCGAGGTGCGGCCGGAATGCGTTGCCCGTGTAGCGACCCGAGTGGAAGATGATCGTCGACCAGAAGTCCGCGATGCGCGGAATGTGCTCGCGCATGTCGACATGGGCGAAGTACGGAGCGAGCAGCGGATCGGCCGCGATGGTGTCGTAGAAATCGACGAGCAGCGGCGGTATCGCGTCTTCGGTAAGGTCGTCGCGCGTCGGCGCGTGGAGACCCGTTGGTTCAGTGGTCAAAACGAGAAGCCCTTTCCCTGAGAGGAACACACGGCCACCTTGGCAATATAACCGCGAGGCCCGCGAGTCCCACGCTCTGCGCGCGCCATACGTCAAGCGTCTGTCATCTCCCACCCCGCACACAAACATGATTCCCCCAGCGGAGAATCCGTCTCCAGTCGAGAATCCGTCCCCAGTTGACCGCCGGGACTTCATCAAACGTGCGTCGGTGCTCACGCTGAGCATCCCCGGTGCGGGCGCCATGCTCTCGGCCTGCACGCCGTCGGAACCGGCCGAGCAGCACACCATGCCGGTCGAAGGCGCGCCGCAGGCGTCCGGCGCTCCGCCTGGCAGTCCGGCGTTCGAGCGGTTCGATCCGACGTTGCCACCGCTCTCGAGCGAGCGCACGCTGCGACTCAACTGGCGCGCGACGGAGACGCCGATCCGCGTGTCGGAAGACCGTGTGGTGGCGGGCTGGACGTTCGAGAACAACATCCCGGGTCCCGTCGTGCATTGCCGCGTGGGCGACACGGTGGAGTTCACGCTCACGAACGAGGGCGCCGTGCCGCACTCGATGGACTTCCACGCCGCGCAGATCGACCCGGCCACGGCGTTCCGCTCAGTCGTGCGCGGGGAGTCGGTGTCGTACCGCTTCACGCCCAAGTACGCCGGCGCGTTCCTCTACCACTGCGGAACGGCGCCGGTGCTCATGCACATCGGCGCCGGGATGTTTGGCGCGATCATCGTCTCGCCGCGCACGCCGCTGCCGCCGGCCAAGGAGTTCGTGATCGTGCAGAGCGAGTACTATTTCGGCGAACCGATCGACGGCGTGCAGCAGTTCAGCTTCGAAGCCATGCTGTCGACGTTACCGGACATCGTGTGCTTCAACGGACGCCCGGGCCAGTACGTGCGCGAGCCAATCCGGGTGAAGGTCGGTGATCGCGTGCGCTTCTGGGTCGTCTCGGCCGGCCCGTCCCATCCGTGCGCGTTTCACATCGTGGGCGAGCAGTTCGAGAAGGTCTACCTCGGCGCGCCGCCCGACAATGCGATCACGGGCGTGCAAACGTTCTCCGTGCCGGCGGGCGGCGGCATGGTGTTCGAGCTGGTTTGCGACGTGCCCGGTGAGTTCCCGTTCGTGAATCACTCGTTCGGGCACGGCGAAAAGGGCTCCGTCGGCATTCTTGTCGTGGAGCCGTAGAGGTCGGTCAGCCTGCGTAGACCTCGAAGATTCCCGCGGCGCCCATGCCGCCGCCCACGCACATCGTCACCATGCCAAGTCCGCCGCCCGTGCGTCGCAACTCGTGCACGAGCTGCACCGTGAGCTTGGCGCCGGTCGCGCCAAGCGGGTGGCCCAGCGCGATGGCGCCACCGTTCACGTTCACGCGGGAGGTGTCGAACTTGAGCTCGGCGATCACCGCCAGCGCCTGCGCCGCGAACGCTTCGTTGAACTCGATGAGCTTGATCTCGTCGAGGTTGATACCGGCGCGCGCGAGCGCCTTCGGGACCGCGCTCACGGGGCCGATGCCCATCACGTCGGGCTCGACGCCCGCCGTCGCGAAGTGCACGAAGCGCGCGAGCGGCGTATAGCCGAGTTCCTTGGCCTTGGCGCGCGACATCAACAGCACGCCGGCCGCACCGTCGGACAGCGGTGACGAGTTGCCGGCGGTCACGCTGCCGCCGGGCTTGAACGCGGGCGGCAGCTTGGCCAGGCCCGCCATCGTCGTGTTCGGCCGCACGAGTTCATCGACGGTGAAGTCGACGAGCTCGCTGCGCTTGTCGGCACCGTCCCACTGCGCGCGCTCGACGGGGATCGGCACGATCTGCTCCTCGAACCGGCCGGCGGCCAGTGCCGCCGCCGCGCGTTGCTGCGAGCCGAGCGCGAACTCGTCCTGCATCTCGCGCGTGATGCCCCAGCGCTTGGCGACCCGTTCGGCCGTGAACCCCATGCCGATGTTGGACTCGGCCATGTCGGGATGCAGCCGCGTGTGGAAGCCGGACATCGGCACATGACTCATCATCTCCACGCCGCCGGCGAGGATGACCTCGTTCATGCCGCTGAGGATCGCCTGCGCGCCGAGCGCAATGGTCTGCAGCCCGGAAGAGCAAAACCGGTTCACCGTCATCGCGGACACCGCAACAGGGAACTGCGCGCGCAACATGGCAAGCCGTGCGACGTTCAAGCCCTGCGAGCCCTCGGGCATCGCGCAGCCCCAGATCACGTCGTCGATGAGCGCCGGGTCAAGCTGCGCGCGTTCGACGACCGACCGCATGACGGTCGCACTCAGGTCGACGGGATGCACCGACGCGAGCGCGCCGTCCTTCTTGCCGCGTCCCACCGCGCTGCGCGCGGCGCTGACGATCACAACTTCAGTGGCCACCGAGGCCTCCGTTTACGAATGAATTTCGATCCCGCACCGACCCCACACCCCGCATCCCGCATCCACCTCGCCTCGTCGTTCGTCTGCCGTCCGCCGTCTGCCGTCCCTAGTTTCTCAGCGGCTTCCCTGTCTCCAACATTGTCCTTATCCGGGCCTGCGTTTCCTTCGTGCCGAGCAGCCGCAAGAATGCATCGCGCTCGAGGTCGAGCAGGTCCTGCTCCGTCACTTCACGCGCCGGCCCGTCGCCCCCCGCCAGCACGATCGCCAGCTCGCGGCCGATGCGCACGTCGTGCTCCGACGCTTGGCCTGCCTCGCGGAACGCCCACAGCGCGTACTCCAGGTTGCCGATGCCCGCCCGACCCAGCGACCGCATGGTGCGTCGTGTGGGCGCGACGTAGCCCGGTGCGAGGTCGAGCACGCGCGCCTTGGCGTCGGCAATCAAGAGGTCGCGATTCATCGTGATGCGGTCCGCGACCGGACGCAGGAACCCCATCGCGCGCGCGTCCTGCGCCGACGTGCTCGTCTGCGCGAGCGCGATCAGCTTGAACGCGCGCTTGATGCCTTCGAACGGATCCGCGCCCTCGTACGGCGCGAGCGCCTTGGTGAAGCGGAAGGCGAGTTCCTTGGTGCCGCCTCCGCCCGGAATCACGCCTACGCCCGCCTCGACCAGACCCATGTAGAGCTCGGCGTGCGCCTGCACGCGGTCACAGTGCAGCGAGATCTCGCAGCCGCCGCCCAGCGTGAGGCCGAACGGCGCGGCGACGACCGGGAACGGCGAATGGCGAAGCGCCATCACGGTATCCTGGAACCGCCTGATGATCGCGTCGAGCGTCTTCCACTCGCCCGCCTGCACCAGTTGCGCCACGCCCTTCAGGTTGGCGCCTGCGGTGAATGTGCGTGCGTCCTCGTTGCCGATCACAAGTCCCTGCTGCGGGCCGTCCGCGATCGTGTCGAGCACCCAGTCGGCGAGGTCCATGACGCCGGGGCCAAGCGTGTTGAACTTGCCGCAGAACTCGAGGCACAGCACGCCGTCGCCCAGGTCGAGGATGCGCGCTTCGTCGTTCTCCTTGAGCACGCCGCCCTTGCCCTGCTTGCGCTTGATGGCCTTGAGCGAGACCTGGCCCGCGATCACGGGCACCGGCGTGCGCGCGGCGGAGTCGATGGACAGCACGGTCTCGCCTTTTGGTCCGTCGGCATAGAACGCATCGCCCGCGCGCTCGAGCAGCGCCGGCACGTCCTTGCCCGCTTTGCGCATCGCGTCACGCACCCAATCGAGCCCAACGGCGTCCATCGCGCGGAACGGGCCGAGTTCCCAGCCGTAACCCCACTCCATGGCGCGGTCGACGGCGGCGACGTCGTAGGCCAGCGATGGCGCGAGCGTGCAGGCGTAATGGAACTGCTCCACGAGCAGCTCACGGAGGAAATCGCCTTGCCGGTCCGGGAGGTCGCGCGCGGCCCGGATCCGCTCGGGGGCCGGCAGTCTCGTGATGCGGTCAATCTCGCTCGTGCTGTAGCGGCCCATGTCGCGGTACTCGAGCGTGTTCCAGTCCAGCGCGAGGATCGTGCCGCCTTCCTTCTTGTAGAACCCGGCTTTTGTCTTGTCGCCGAGCGAGCCGAACTTCACGATCTCGTGCACGAACGAGGCGAGCTCGAGATCCTCACCCGTGGCCTGCGACAGTCCCGATGTCACATGCACGAGCACATCGAGACCCGTGAGGTCACCTGTGCGGAACGTCGCGGTCCGCGCGCGTCCGATGAGCTCACCCGTGAGGGTGTCCACTTCGGGGATGGTGAGCTCGTGCTCGATCATGAGCCGGCCTGCGATCACCATGCCGTGCACGCCGAGCCGGTTTGCAACGAACCCCGGCACGTCCTTCGCGATCACGATGCCCTTGCCGAGCGTGCGCTCCTGTAGCGCGCGCATGGCCTCGAGCACCCCCTTCGCCGTCTCGGGCGTCGGGATGATCTCGAGCAAGTGCATGTAGCGCGGCGGGTTGAAGTAGTGCGTGCCGAGGAATCGCTTGCGGAAGCGCTTGGTGCGTCCCTCGAGCAGCACCTCCATCGGGATGCCGGAGGTATTGGAGCTCACGATCGCCGTGGGCGCGACAGACTCGAGGCGCGCGAAGAGTGCCTGCTTGGGAGCCGGCTTCTCGATGATGGCTTCGCAGATCCACGAGCAATCGGCGAGGAGGTCGAGATGGTCCTCGGTGTTGCCCGTGGTGATGCGCGCTGCGGCCGCGTCATCAAGGAACGCCGGCGGCTTGGCGCGGCGCGCGCGATCGAGGCCGTCGCGCGCGGGCTTCGAGCGATCGCGTGCATTGGGGTCGTCCGAGCCAGGGATGTCCAGCAGGACGACGGGCAGGCCGGCGGAGGCGGCCAAGGCCGCGATGCCCGCTCCCATGGCCCCTGCGCCGACGACACCGACTTTCGTGATCCGCAAAATCCATCCTCCGGAGGGTGCGATACCGCAAGCTAGTGCGTAGCTTGGCACACCACATCTACCGGAACGACTGACCACCTCATGATGCTCCGCAATCCCGCGCCGACGCTGAAGCCCATGGACCGCGCCAAGGGGAGCCTGCTCGGCCTTGCCGTCGGGGATGCGCTCGGCGCGGCCGTGGAGTTCATGCCGCCGGGTTCGTTCGTGCCGCTGACCGGCATGCGCGGCGGCGGCGCCCTCGGGCTCGAGCCCGGCGAGTGGACCGACGACACGTCGATGGCGCTCTGTCTGGCCGAGTCGCTCGTCACGTGCGGACGCTTTGATGCGCGCGACCAGATGGAGCGGTACCTGCGCTGGTACCGGCAGGGGCACCTGTCGAGCACGGGCCAGTGTGTGGACATCGGTATCACGGTGCGGGAGTCGCTCGAGCGCTATGAGCGCACCGGGGAGCCGTTCGCAGGGCTCACGGACCCGCGCATGGCGGGCAACGGGTCGCTCATGCGGCTGGCGCCGGTGGTCCTTTGGCACGCCGCGGACCCGGCCGAGGCCATGGCGCGGGCGGCGGCGAGCTCGCGCATCACGCACGCGACGCCAGCGGCCGTGGACGCGTGCCGCTATTTCGCCGGATTGTTGATTGGTGCGATGTCGGGCGCGCCCAAGGACGTGTTCCTGGCGCCGTTGTGGTCGCCGGTGCCGGGCGCGTTCGAGGCTGAACCACTCAATGCGGCGGTTGGCGAGGTTGCGGCGGGATCGTTCCGCCGCAAGCGGCCGCCGGAGATCAAGGGGACGGGATACGTCGTGGACTCGCTCGAGGCGGCGTTGTGGGCGTTCCACGGCACGGAGTCCTTCGAGTCCGGCGCGCTGGCCGCGGCCAACCTGGGCAACGACGCCGACACCACGGCCGCGATCTACGGCCAGGTGGCCGGTGCCTACTACGGCGTCGCGGAGATCCCGCCCGACTGGCGCATGCGCCTCGCCAAGCGGGCGCTCATCGAGGACCTCGCCGAACGACTGGTGCAGGAGCGCCCGCGCCCGCCGCGATGATCAAGTATCTCGGGTCCAAGCGTCGGCTGGTGGCGCGCATCGTCGCGCTTGTGCGCGCGATTCCGCGCGACCGGGATCGTCTGCGGGTGCTGGACCTGTTCACGGGCACCACGCGCGTGGCGCAGGGACTCAAAGCGGCGGGCTTCGACGTCACGGCCAACGACATCGCGACCTACAGCGAGGTGCTGGCGACGGCGTACATCGCGGTGGACGGCGACGCCGCCGGCATGGCTGCGTTGCAGCCCGTGCTGGACCACTTGAACGCGTTGCCCGGCCGCCGCGCGTTCTTCACGCGCACCTTCTGCGAGGATGCGCGCTACTTTCAGCCGAAGAACGGCATGCGCATCGATGCGATCCGCGCGGAGATCGACGAGGTCGCGCGCGATGGCGCCGAGCGCGCGGTGCTGCTCACGGCGCTGCTCGAGGCGGCCGATCGTGTGGATTCGACCACGGGCCTGCAGATGGCGTATCTCAAACAGTGGGCACCGCGCAGCCATCGGGACCTTCGGTTGCGCGCGCCCGCGCTGTTGCCGGGTGACGGTCGCGCGGTGCGTGAGGATGCGCTGGCGTTCGTGGAGCGCGCCGAGAGGTTCGACGTGGCGTACCTGGATCCGCCGTACAACCAGCACTCGTACTTTTCCAATTACCACGTGTGGGAGACGCTCGTGCGCGATGACGCGCCGGATGTTTACGGAGTGGCGATGAAGCGCGCCGACTGCCGGACGGAAAAAAGCGTCTTCAACCGGCGTGGGCAGGCGTGGGACGCCATGCGCGCGTGCGTGTTGGCCGTGCGCGCGCGACATGTGCTGCTGTCGTTTTCCAACGAAGGGTTCTTCACAGGCGAGGCCATTCGCGCGCTGCTGCTCGAGCGCTTTGCGGAGGTCGCGGTGGTGCCGGTGCCGTCGCGGCGCTATGTGGGCGCGCAGATCGGCATCCACAACCGGCGCGGTGAGCGCGTGGGACAAGTGAGCCACCTCGACAACACCGAGTTGCTGTTTCTCGCGGGGCCGGACGCGCATGGGATCGCCGCGCGTGCGAGCGCCGAATCACTCGCGCCGCCACTGCACGGCGCAGAGGCGGAGCCTGTGCCCGCGCCGCGGGTATTTGAGCCGTGACCGAACAAGACCCCGTGCGTTCGTCGATCGCCGCCGAGGATTGGCTGCCGGTGCAGCAGTCCCTCCTGCGCGGCCTCAATCATTCGTTGAGCAACCGGCTGGCATCCTTGAGTGCGCTCACGATGCTTATCGAAGGTGGTGACCGGCTCGACAGCCGCATGCAGGACGCGCTGTCGGCCGACGTCGAGCGACTTGGCGGCCTGCTCGAGCTCTTCCGGGCGTTGCCGGGCCCGGCGGTCAGTCGACGCGAGGGCGCGCGCTTTGGCGATGCGCTGCAGCGCGCCGGCGCGCTGGTCGCGCACCATCCCGAGTGTCGCGACCTGGCGATTGCGTCCGTCGTCGAGGAGCCGGACGCGCCGCCGGTCACGTTGGCGACCGAGGATGCGACGCGCGCGAGCGTGCTGTTGCTGCTCGCCGTCGCTCGCGCGGCGGCCTCGCCGGCGCCGTTGCGGATCACCGCCCGTGCCGGCGGAGACGGCTGGCTCTATGTGACCGCGGAACTGGAAGGCGCGTCGTGCGCGCAGATCACGCAGAGCGCGGAGCACGGCGCGCTGGAGCGGTTTGCCGCGGCCGAAGGTGGGCGTCTAACGTGCCCGGCCGGTGATGTGGCCGAAGCGGCCGGGCGGCTGACGCTGGCGCTCCCCGGGCTGGGACTGACCCGGGGGCGCTGACCGCGCGGATTTTTCCTTACGCCGCGGCGGCCGTGTGGATGCCACGGTTCTCGAGGCGCGAGCGCAGGCGCGTCAGCGCGCGCGAGCGGATCTGAGAGACGCGCGACTCGCTGACGCCCAAATGCGGCGCGATCTCCTGCAGCGTCTTCTCCTCGAAGAAGTACATCGACAGCACGCGACGCTCGGCGTCGCCCAGCTCCGACATCGCCTCGAGCAGCACGGCGCGCGCGTTGTCCTGGTCGAGCTGGTCGGCGGGGTCCATGTCCTGGCACGCGAGGCGCTCGCCGAACGAGCGGACGTCGCCGGCCAGTTCAGACACGGGCGCGTCGAGCGAGACGTTGCCGGCGCGCTCCACATCCAGTTGCCACTGCCAGAGGCGGTCAACCGGCAGGCCGGCTTCGCTGGCGAGCTCGCGCTGCGTCGGGCGCCGACCCAGGCGGTTGCCGAGGGCGCTGCGCACGGTGTGGAGTTCACGGGCCTTGGCGCGCACGGAGCGCGGCACGTGGTCCAAGCGGCGCAGTTCGTCGAGCATCGCACCGCGGACGCGCGTGGCGGCGAAGGTCGTGAAGGCGAGGCCGCGTGACTCATCGAAGTTCTCGACCGCCGCCATAAGGCCGACGTGGCCGGCGCTCACGAGTTCGTCGAGTTCGACTTCGTCGGACAGCGACCGCGCAAGGCGGCGGGCGACGAAGTGCACGATGCCGACGTGCATGCGAAGCAACTCGGAGCGGGCTTCGACATCACCGGACTGGCAGCGTGCGAACAGGGAGAGCTCGGACATGGCGTGGACTCGTGTTGGAGGGTCGTTGTCCCTCGAAGATACACAAACCATGCCACAAATTTTCAACCCTATAAGTGCTTACATACCAACAAGTTAGTTGAAAGATAAAACCAAATGTTTGCTAGGTTATTTTTGCCACCCGGCAGATTCTGCCGGAAAGTGTTGCCTAGCTCATCGACTCCGGTTCGCTGCCGCCCGTGTTCAACTTCGACCGCAGCGTGCGCGGTGACATCCCCAACAACTCGGCCGCCTTGGTCCGGTTGCCGCCCGTGCGCTCCAGCGCCTTCGCGATCAGCGTCTTCTCCGCCAACTCGACGTCCAGCGACTCGAGCATGACAGGCCCGTCGACGCCAGGCATCGGTGTGTCCGCGTGGCTGCCGGACGGTGCGCGACTGCCGCTCTCCGGCGACGCGCCGGAAAACATCGCCGACTGGAACGTGCGCAACTGCAACTCGGCGTCGTGCGAGAGGATCACGGCGCGTTCCACCGTGTGCTGCAGCTCGCGCACGTTGCCCGGCCAGCGCTGCGACTGCAGCCATTGCAGCGCCTCGTGCGACACGCCCTCGAAGTCCTTGTGCAACTCGCTGGCCGTGCGCATCGCGAACCGCGTCGCGAGCAACGGGATATCCTCGGAGCGCTCGCGCAGCGGCGGAATGCGAATCGGGATCACGCTGAGCCGATAGAACAGGTCCTGCCGGAACTCGCCCTGCGCGATGGCGGCCGAGATGTCCCGGTTGGAGGTCGCGATGATGCGCGTGTCGACGCGGATGGGCGTGTCGCAGCCCACACGCTCGAACTCCTGCTCCTGCAGCACGCGCAGCAGCTTGGATTGCAGGTCGAGCCGCATCTCCGTGATCTCGTCCAGCAGCAGCGTGCCGCGGTCGGCGCGCTCGAAGGCGCCCTCCACGCGGCGATGCGCGCCTGTGAACGCGCCCTTCTCATGCCCGAACAACGCGCTCTCGATGAGCCCCTCGGGCAGGGCGGCACAGTTGAGCTTCACGAACGGCTTGTCGCGGCGCTCGCTTTGGTCATGGATCGCGCGCGCGAACAGTTCCTTGCCGGTCCCGCTCTCGCCCAGCAACAGCACGCTCGCGCGCGTCGGCGCGGCCATCGCGACCTCCTGCAACGCGCTGCGGATGGCCGGGCTGTCGCCCAGGATGAGATGGTCCTTGCGCAGGCTCATGACCTCCTGCCGCAGGGCCGCGTTCTCGCGGCGCAGTTGCACCACGCCGAGTGCCTGCTCCACCGCGAGTTCGAGCTGCTGCGGGTTCACAGGTTTCGTGATGTAGTCGATCGCGCCGGCCTTGATGGCGGCGACCGCATGCTCGATGCTGGCGTAGCCCGTGAGCATGATCAGCGGCACGTCGTACCCGTCGCGCGCCAGCAGGCTCAGGAACTCCAGGCCCGTGAGCCCGGGCATGCGATAGTCGGAGATGATGAGGTCGACGCCGCCGCGCGCAAGCACCTGGATCGCCTCGGACACCGACCGCGCGCCGACGGGCTTGTGGCCCGCGCGCTCGAGGGTGTCATCCAGCAGCATGCCGATCGCAGGCTCGTCATCGACATAGAGGATGGTGGCCATGGTAGGCGTCAAGGTAGCTTCAGTGCATGCCGCCTCGCCACGCTGTTGCAGTCGCGCATCTGCGTTCGGCCGACCCGACGCTCGGCGCGTGGATCGACGCCGCCGGCCCATGCGGGCTCACCCGAAGCCGCAAAGGGACGCACTTCGACGCCATCGCGCGCGCCATCGTCTACCAGCAGCTTTCGGGCAAGGCCGCGGCGACGATCCATGGACGGCTCTGCGCGCTGTACGGCGGACGCAATCCGACGCCCGCCCAACTGCTGCGCACACCCGTCGCGACGCTGCGCGGCGTCGGACTTTCCGGGCGCAAGACGGAGTACCTGCTCGACCTCGCGGCGCGCGCGCGCGACGGCACCCTGCCCATCGACGACCTGCATCGGCTCGACAACGACGCCGTGCTCGAGGCGCTCACTGCCGTGCGCGGCATCGGTGAGTGGACGGCGCAGATGTTCCTGATGTTCCGTCTGGGCCGGCCCGACGTGCTCCCCGTGCTCGACCTCGGCGTGCAGAAGGCGATCCAGCTGTTGTATCGCATGCGCAAGCTGCCGTCGCCCGAGCGTGTCGCCGCGGTCGGCAAGCGCTGGGCGCCGTACCGCACGGTAGCGTCGTGGTACCTCTGGCGCCGCGTGGACGTACCACCGGTATGAATGAGTCTCCCGAAACAGAATCGCGCGCGCACTCGCCGACCGCGACGGCCGTGGGTCTCGCCGAACGCCGGCGCATCGCCGTCACAGGCGCGACGGGATTCATCGGGCGCGCGCTCCTGCGGCATCTGCGCCAGGCCGGGCACGAGGTGCGCCGCATCGGGCGCAGCGGGGACGCCGACGTGCGTTGGAACCCTGCCGCCGGGACAATGGACGCGGCTGGGCTCGACGGCGTCGACGCCGTGATTCACCTGGCGGGCGAGCAGATCGCGCAGCGCTGGACAGCCGAGGCGCGCCAGCGGATTCTCGACAGTCGCGTGGATGGCACGCGGCTCATCGCACAGACGTGCGCCGCGATGCGCGTGACACCCGAGGTGCTCGTGTGCTCATCGGCCGTCGGCATCTATGGCGACCGCGGCGACCTCTGGCTCGACGAGTCGAGTGAGACCGGCAGCGACTTCCTCGCCGATGTGTGCCGGCGTTGGGAGGCCGCCGCGCAGCCGGCGCGTGATGTCGGCATGCGCGTGGTGCATCTGCGCACCGGCGTCGCGTTGAGCCCCGAGGGCGGCGCGCTCGGCAAGATGCTGCTGCCGTTCCAGATGGGCGTTGGTGGGCGACTGGGAGCGGGGACGCAGTGGATGAGCTGGATCTCACGCCACGATCTGGTGCGCGCGATGCTGTTCGCGGTGGAATCGCCGGAGCTCTCCGGACCCGTGAATGCGGTCGCGCCCGAGCCGGTGACCAACGCGACGTTCGCATCAACGTTGGGGCGCGTGCTGAGGCGCCCGGCGGTCTTGCCCGTGCCGCGCTTCGCGTTGCGTGCCATGTACGGCCGCATGGCCGAGGAGACGATCTTGGCCAGCCAGCGCGTGCGCGCGCGTGCGCTCGAAGCCGCGGGTTTCGCCTTCACGCACCCGACGCTGGCCTCGGCACTGCGCTTCGAACTGGCTGAGGCGCAGCAGTGACGGCCATCGTCGACTTTCATAGCCATCTCATGCCCGCCGTCGACGATGGTGCGCCGGACGCGGCGCATTCGCTCGACGCGCTGCGCGCGTTTGCGGCGCAGGGCGTCGGCACCTGCATCACGACGCCGCATTTCGAGGGCTCGCTCACGCGGTCGCCGGCGGCGTTCGCGGGGCGCATCGCGGAGATCGATGCAGGATGGGAACGGTTGCGCGCGGTCGTGGCATCCGCTCCGACCGAGCTGCCGGCCGTTGAGCGCGGCGTCGAGGTCATGCTCGATGACCCGGACCCCGATTTGTCCGACAGTCGCCTGCGTCTCGCGGGCGGGCCGTATGTGCTCTGCGAGTTTCCGGCGATGCGCCTGCCGCCCAATGCGGAGTGGGCGATGCAGAACCTCGTCCGCAAGGGATGGCGGCCGATCATTGCGCACCCCGAGCGCTACCGGAACCATGACGATCGCCTGACGACGCTCGTGCGCTGCCGGGAGGCGGGCGCGCACCTGCAGGTGAATGCGGGGTCATTCCTCGGGCAGCACGGTGACACGGCGCGCGCCATCGCGCGCAAGCTGCTGGAGTTGGGTTGGGCGGATTACATCGCGAGCGACTTCCATGCGCGTGGCACGCCGGCCACGGCGCGCGCGGTGGCGCTGCTCGTCGAGCGCGGCGGGGAGTTGCAGGCGCGTCGGCTCACGGAAGAGAACCCGGCGCGGATTCTCACCGGGGAGCCGCCCCTCACCGTGCCGCCGTTCGTCGCGCCGAAGACGGGACCGGTCTCGTGGTGGAGCCGGCTGTTTCGGCGCGATCAAGATCGCTGACCGTCGAGATCCGGACCCGCCGGCGACCCGTCGCCTGGCTTTCCAGATCAGCCCAACTCCGGATGCCGCAAGTGGTGTGGCGTCGCTTGCTGATATGCCTCGGCGACGCGCAGCAACGTCTCCTCGCCGAACAGTCGTCCGAGGAACGTGATTGACACCGGCGTGCCATTCTCGCGAAAGCCGTTGGGCAGAATGACGGCCGGGTGTCCGGTCAGGTTCGTCGCGGTGAGCTGGCCCGAGCTCGTCGGCGCGACAATCACGTCGATGTCGCGCATGAGTTCGTCCCACGCGGCGATGGCAAGTGTGCGCACGCGATTGGCGTTCACGTAGTCGACCGCGGGAATCAATCGCGACGTGCGGAACGTGTTGGGCCACGCACCGGGACCCTGCTGCGCGAGTTCCTCGTCGCGGCCGCTGCGCGTGAGTTCGTCGAACGCGGCGCCGGCCTCCGCCGTGAGGATGATGCGCATGGCGTTGTAGTCGAGGTCAGGGATCTCGACGGGCACGAGCTCGACGCCCAGCGTGCGCAGCACCTCGAGCACCGCATCGTCGAACGGTTTGGTCGTGTGGCCATCCTCGACGGTCCGCTCGAACGCCGATTGCACATACCCGACGCGCAAGCCGCGCGCGCCGGCGCTGCCCCGCCAGTTGAAGGCGGCGCGGTGCACGCTCTGGTCGGCGCCATCGGGGCCTTGGATAGCGGCCAGCACGAGCGCGCAGTCCTCCACGGTGCGGCACATCGGGCCGAGCTTGTCCATGCTCCACGAGAGCGCCATCGCGCCCGTGCGCGGCACACGGCCGAAGGTGGGCCGCAGGCCCGTCACGCCGCAGCGCGTGCTGGGTGACGAGATCGAGCCCAAGGTCTCACTGCCGATCGAGAATCCGACGCATCCGGCGGCCGTGGCCGAGGCGGGGCCGGCCGACGAGCCGCTCGAGCCCTGTTCAAGATTCCACGGATTTCGGGTGCGGCCGCCATACCAACGGTCGCCCTGCGCGAGCTCACCGAGCGTGAGCTTCGCGATGAGCACGGCGCCGGCGGCGTCGAGTCGTTTGACGACCGTCGCATCCTCGGCGAACATCTGATCGCGGAACGGCGCGGCGCCCCAGGTGGTCGGGTAGCCCGTGACGGCCAGCAGGTCCTTGGCGCCCCACGGGATGCCGTGCAACGGACCGCGGTAGCGGCCTGCCGCAATTTCGGTGTCGGCAGCCGCGGCGCGCTCCAGTGCGCGCTCGCGCGTGAGCGTCGTGACGCACAGCAACTTCTCGTCGAGCCGCGCGAGGCGGTCGAGGTACATGGTCGTGAGCTGCATGCTCGTGACTTCGCGACGCCGCACGAGGTCCGCGAGGTCGAGAACGGAGGCGAACGCGAGTGACTCGAGGTCAGAGCCGCGCCGGCGCGCGCCCGAGACGCGGCCGCCGGTGGCCGAATCGCGGCCCGCGGCCCGCGCGCTCACTCGAGAGGGCACGATCGGCCGCTGCACCTCCGTCGGCAGCGCGTCCGGGCGGGGCAGCGGCGAGAAGACGATCGCCGGCGCCGTCGCATTCGTGAGCGGGATCGCATGCAGCGCCTCGAGGCGCTCGGACTGTCGCTTGAGCCCGTCGAGCATCTGCTCGCGCTCCTCCGGCGTGAACGACACACCGGCGATCTCCGCCGCGGCGGCAATCGACGCGGAGGTGATCTCCTCCCCCGCGGCGACCTTGGCCCACAACACGCCGGGAAACAGGGTGGAACCGACGCCAAGCGCGCCGCAACGCGCGATGAAGGCGCGGCGTGCCGTGTCCACGGGCGATGTCATGCTGAGCTCCTGCCGAGTGGTGAATCGCGAGAGATTGTCACGGACGAATCTGCAACCGGAGTGCGCAGACGGCGAGCGGGCGGCTATTTTGATGGTTGATGATCACCGAACCCAATGCCACGGCCCTGCTGGTCTCCGTCTTCGGGCTGTTGCTGGTGGTCAGTGTGCTATCGAGCCGCGCATCGGAACGCACCGGTGTACCTGCGGTCCTTCTGTTCCTTGCTGTAGGGATGCTCGCCGGCTCGAGCGGCCTGCTCGGCATCGAGTTCGCGGACTACGGACTGGCGTTCCGCGTGGGCACCATCGCCCTGGTGCTGATCCTCTTCGATGCCGGACTCAACACGCCGTACGGCCACGTGCGGCCCGTGTGGCGTCAGGCCACGATGCTGGCGACGCTCGGCGTGTTGGTGACGGCGCTCATCGTCGCGCTGGGCGGGTGGCTCATGGGTCTCTCGTGGGACATCGCGCTGTTGATGGGCGCGATCGTCTCGTCCACCGATGCCGCAGCGACGTTCACGATCGTACGCAGCAGCGGGCTCGCCCTCGAGAAGCGCGTCGCGGCGACCATCGAGCTGGAGTCGGGGCTCAACGATCCGCTCGCGGTGCTGTTGACGCTCGCGCTGACGGCGGGACTCGCGGTCGGCGGCGAGGAGGTCTCGTGGCTCCTGCTGGGTGCGGATACGCTGCTCGAACTGTTGATCGGCGTCGCACTCGGCTGGGTGATGGGGCGCGTGGGCGGCGCGCTGATGTTGCGCGCCACGCTGCAGGCCACGGGGTTGTATCCCGTGCTGACGCTGGCGCTCGCGCTGCTCACGTATGGCATCGCGACCATGCTGCACGGCAGCGGGTTCCTTGCCGCCTACGTGGCCGCGCTGGTGGTGGGCAACATTGGGCTGCCATACAAGAACAGTCTTTCGCGGGTGCACGACGCGATGGCGTGGCTGAGCCAGATCAGCATGTTCCTGCTGCTTGGCCTGCTGGTGTTCCCAGACCGGTTGCTCGAGGTCGCGCCGATGGGGCTCGGCGTCGCGCTGCTGCTCGCGTTCGTTGCGCGGCCCGTGGCCGTGATGCTCTCCCTTGCACCGTTCACGATTCCGTGGCGCCAAAAGGTCTTCATCGGCTGGGCGGGGCTGCGCGGCGCGGTGCCGATCATTCTCGCGACCTTTCCCGTGCTCAGCGGGGTGCCGGGCGCGCAGGACCTGTTCGACCTCGTGTTCTTCGTCGTGCTCGTCAGCGCCCTGTTGACCGGCGGGACGGTGCCGTGGGTCATGCGCCGCTTGGACCTCGTGTCCGACGAGCCGCCGGCGCCGAGTGCGGTGCTGGAGATCGTGTCGACGAAGAAGCTCTCGGGCGTGCTGCTCTCGTACTATGTGGACGAGGGGCTTGATGTGACGGGCGTGCCGTTGAGCGACCTGCCGTTCCCGCCGGGCACGGCGGTCACGCTGATCCTGCGGAACGACACGATCCTCGTGCCGCGCGGCACCAGCACGCTCGAGGTCGGCGACCACGTCTACATCGCCAGTGAGGCCGAGGACCGTCCGTTCATCCGCCTGCTGTTCGGGCGGGAGGAGATGACTTAGGGGCGTGGGCCGCGTGGTTAGATTACGCCGTGGATATCGGAAGACCGCATCGCACTCCGCACTGCCCTATGCCCATCGTACCGTTCGAATCAATGCCCGACGACGCGCGCGCCTGGATTTTCGGGGCGCAGGCGCCGCTGGATGAGGTCGACACGCCGCGCCTTCTGGGCGCCGTGGACGCCTACCTGAAGACGTGGCGCGCGCACGGCACGCCGCTCGTCTGCGCGCGCGATTTCCGCGACGACCACTTCCTTGTGGTGGCCGTCGACGAACGTGCGTCTGACGCCTCCGGCTGTTCGATCGACGCGCTCTTTCAGGTGCTCCAGGAGATCGAGGCCGGCATCGGCACGACGATGGTCGGCGGTGGCACGGTCTTCTTCCGCGACAGCCTCGGCATGGTGCACGCCTGCACGCGCGCGGAGTTCACGCACATGGCGGCGATGGGAGAGGTCGATTCGTCCGTGCCGGTGTTCGACCTTACGCTCGGCACGGTCGGCGAATACCGCGCGGCGTTCGAGAAGCCCGCGTCGGAGAGCTGGCACGCCGCGTTGCTGCGGCATGCCGGACGTCCGGCGAAGTAGTCAGGAAGATCCGTCGCGGAGAGCGCGCCGCGCTACGCGCGTAGGTAGTCGGGCTGCCAATCCGTGATCGCGGCCTTGATCGCCTTGGGCGTGGCGAACTCGCCGTTGAGCGTGCGTTGCACGAGCCCGGGCATCTCGGCGTCACTCGCGAAGCGCAGCGCGACGAGCTGTCTGACCCGGAGCTCGGGAATGCGCGCGGCGAGCGCCGGCGGCAGGATCTCCTTCAGCCGCAACCGCATCTCGAGGCGGATCACGCGGTTCTGTACACTGAGCGCCATGATGCGCGACGCAAGCACGCCGGCGAATATCGCAAAGGCGTAGAGGGCCTCGACGAAGTGCACGGCGTGCGGGTGCCGCAGCGCATACAGAACCGAGTGAACGAAATAGAGCCCCGTGATCGGTGACGCCACGAAGTGGAACAGGGGCAGGTACCGCGCGTGATTCGCATACGTCTGGGTCTTCGCGGGCATGTCAGTGGGTGTCCGGTGAGGGAGTGTTGCGCGCGGCGACCGCCTCGGCCGCGTGCCGCTTGAGTCGCCTGATCATCGCGTTGAGGCCGGTCTCGCGCGCGCTCAATCCGAGTCCCTGCATCATGCGGCTTACGAAGTCGCCTGGGATGGCGAGCGTCGTCTCGGGTGGTTCGTCGTTGACGGCCGAGAAGACGATGGCGAGGAACGCGGCGATGGTCGGCGACTGGCGCGCGTTCAGGTCGGCGTAGAAGTGCAGGCGGCCGTCGTGCGCTTCGGGAAACAGGTCCACGCGCGTCTGGCACTCGGGCACCGTGAACGCGGTCCGGTCGAGCGCGGCGAGATGCGGCGGCAGCGGCTCGAGCTTCTTTGCGTAGGAGACCAGCGACTGCATCTTTTCCTCGCGCCCCATGGCGGCGAAGCGGTCGAGGATGCGGGCAATGCGCGGCGGGATGATCTCGTCGGTCATTTTTTCGGGAGGGCGCACGGATTCGTCGGGTGGCTCACCCCCGAAATATGGGGAAGTGCCGCCACCGGGAACGGATTGGCGTGCAGAACGCTAGAATTGCGTATGCGCAAACATGACCTGCCGTCGAGTGAGATCACGCCCGAGTCGACGTACATCGACCGGCGCAAATTCCTCGTAGCCGCCGGCGTGGTCGGCGCCGGCTTGGTCGGTGCCAAGGTGCTGGCCGCGCGGTCCTCGGATGAACCACCCATGGAGGCGATGCGCGCACAGCCCTCACAGGATGCGCCAGGCAAACCGTACGGCCTGCAGCCCGGCGACCGCGCGACGAGTTACGAGGACGTGACGAGCTACAACAACTTCTACGAGTTCGGCACAGGCAAGGGCGACCCGAAAGAGAACTCGCAGGACTTCCGGACGTCGCCGTGGACGGTGAAGGTCGACGGGCTCGTTGCGAAGCCGGGCGACTACCAACTCGAGGAGTTCCTGAAGCCGTCGAAGATGGAGGACCGCATCTATCGGATGCGCTGTGTGGAGGCGTGGTCCATGGTGATTCCTTGGCACGGTATCCCGCTCGCCGATGTGCTGAGGCGCGCGCAGCCCACCGCCGGCGCCAAGTTCGTCGAGTTCACGACGTTGTACGATCCGAAGCGGATGCCGGCGCAGCGCATCCCGATCCTCGAATGGCCGTACAACGAGGGTCTGCGGCTGGACGAGGCGATGCACCCGCTCACGTTCCTGGCGACGGGTGTGTACGGCAAGGACGGCCCCAACCAGAACGGCGCGCCGCTGCGGCTCGTGGTGCCGTGGAAGTACGGCTTCAAGGGCATCAAGAGCATCGTGCGCATCCGGCTCACGTCGGACATGCCGCCCACCGCCTGGAACATCGCAGCGCCGGGTGAATACGGGTTCTACGCGAACGTGAACCCTGAGGTCGACCACCCGCGCTGGAGCCAGGCGACCGAACGCCGCATCGGGCAGTTCCGTCGCATTCGTACGCTGCCGTTCAACGGCTATGCGGACGACGTTGCGTCGCTGTACTCAGGGATGGACCTGAGGAAGTACTACTGATAGACGGCAGACGGCAGACGGCAGACGGCGGACGGCGGACGGCAGACGGCGGAAGGCCGACCCACTTGCTGAAACCTCTCCTCAATCTGGCGCGGCAGCCGCGTGGGTTTGGTGTGCTGCTCATCCTCGCGTCGCTCGTGCCGGCGGCGTGGATCATCTTCGCGCTCGTCTCCGACCTGTTCTACTTTACGAGTCATCTGGGCGCGGACCCCGTGAAGGAGGGCGAGCACCTGCTCGGAACGTGGACGCTGCGCTTCCTGCTCGCCACGCTCGCGATCACGCCGCTGCGCCGAATCACCGGCTGGAACTGGCTCGCGAAACATCGGCGCACGCTCGGGCTCTTCGCGTTCGGGTATGTCTCGCTGCACCTGCTCACGTGGGCGCTGCTCGACGTGCAGATCATCGTCAGTGACCTGGTCGGCTGGCATGACATCGTCACCGACATCGTCAAGCGCCCATACATCACGATCGGCATGACCGCGTTCGTGCTCATGATTCCGCTGGCGCTCACGTCAACGAAGAAGTCGATCGCGCGGCTCGGTCGGCGCTGGCGCAAGCTGCACCGCCTCATCTATGTGAGCGCGGTGCTCGGCGTCATTCATTTCTGGATGGCGGTCAAGCTCGACATCCGTGAGCCGGCCGTGTATATGCTGATACTTGCGGCGCTGCTTGGCTGGCGGTGGAACGCATCGAGGCAGGCACAGCCGTGAGATACGACGCGTGGGCGATTGCGGCGCCGGGGCTGGAGTCGATCGTCGCCGACGAGCTGCGTGCGCTGGGGTTCGCTGATGCCGACGCGCAGCCGGGGGGTGTGGCGTTCCGGTGTGATGCGGGCGGACTCGCCACCGCGCAGATCGGCCTGCGTGTCGCGAGCCGCGTGGTGGTGCGCATCGCGTCGTTCCGCGCGACGGCGTTCCATGAGCTTGAGCGCGCCGCGCGCAAGGTGGAGTGGCAACGCTTTGTCCCGACGGGCAAACGCGTCCGCCTTCGCGTAACCTGCCGCAAGTCACGGCTCTACCACTCTGATGCAGTGGCGCAGCGCGTCGCGGAGGCGATTGAGCGCGCGGTGCCCGGCGCCACGGCCGGCAATTCGGCGCGTCATGCGGCCGTGACATCGGATGCAATCACGACCGGCGGAATCGAGGAGGACAACGCCGACATCGACGCGATGTCCCAATTGTTCCTAGTGCGCTTGGACCGCGACTCATGCATCATCAGCGCAGACGCATCGGGCGTGCTGTTGCACCGTCGCGGCTACCGTGTCGCTGTTGCAAAAGCGCCGTTACGTGAGACGCTTGCGGCGGCCATGCTCTTGGGCGCCAGATGGAATCCGGCCATGCCGCTCGTGGATCCTCTGTGTGGTTCTGGTACCATCGCCATCGAAGCGGCGCTGATGGCGCGACGCATCGCCCCCGGGCTGGCACGGAATTTTGCGGCCGAGCACTGGCCCGAAGTCGGAGCGTCTGTGTTCGATGTCGCGAGGGAACGCGCGCGCGAGACGATGCTGCCACGCGCGAGCGCGCCGATCGTCGGATCTGACCGCGACGCCGGCGCGATCGCCGCCGCGCGCGCGAACGCGGAGCGCGCGGGCGTCGGCGCCGATATCGAGTTTCTGAAACGGGCGCTGTCGGCCGCGCGACCGCCGGATATGCCGACGCCGGTCGGTGGGCTGCTTATCGCGAACCCGCCGTACGGCATCCGCATCGGTGATGCGACGGCGCTGCGCGACCTCTTCGCGCGCATCGGGCAACTCGCTCGTGGGTCGTTCACCGGATGGTCAGTCGCACTGCTGAGCGCTGACCGGGCGCTCGATGCGCAGGTCAGGTTGCCGCTCACCGAGCGCTTTCGCACAAGCAACGGCGGCATTCCGGTGCATCTCATCAGTACGATGTAATTGGCACTGTTTATGCTTTCACCCTCTCGCTGAGCTCACCACTTGAGCGATAGGGCGAACGCCGTCGTGCCGGCCCGTTTCGAAAGGAGAAACCAGCAGACTGACCCTCGGCGCAACGCCCGCCCCAGAACCCAAATGAGGCAGGTGAACGATGAGGCATTTCACTCCCCGGTTCGTGGCGAGCCTTTGCGCGGTGACCGGCCTCGCGCTCGCGGCAACGAACCCCGCCGCTGCGCAGGAAGGCAGCGGCTCCATCACAGGCACTATTCGGGTGCAGGACGCGCTGCAGCCATTGGCTGAGGTCCGCGTCGAGGTCAGTGGCACTGCACTCGAGGTGTTCACCACCGAGAGCGGCCAATACCGGATCGTCAACGTGCCGGCGGGGCTGCACCAGTTGACTGCGTACAAGGTGGGTTACCAGGCCGCGACGGACACCGTGCGCGTCGTCGCCGGCGAAACGGCGGTGCTGGACCTCACGATGGCGCTCTCTCGCATCCAACTGTCCGACGTCGTCATCACCGGCACCGCAGGCAACCAAGAGCGGCGCGCACAGGCGGCCGTGGTGACGAGTCTCAACATGGGTGAGATCGCGGACGAGTCGCCCGCGCAGAACATGAACCAGTTGCTGCAGTCGCGCGTGCCGAGCGTCTCAGTGAGCTCGGCGTCGGGCACGGTGGGCACGTCCGCGCGCATCAACATCCGCGGCGCGTCGTCGATCAACCTCTCCAACCAGCCGCTGATCTTCATTGACGGCGTGCGGTTGATCGAAGGTCAGCCGGACCTCTCGGTCGGCGGCCAGGTCGCCGACCGACTCAACTCGCTGAATCCCGAAGACATCGAATCGATCGAGATCGTGAAGGGACCGGCTGCCGCAACGCTGTACGGCGCGGACGCGTCCGCCGGCGTGATCCAGATCATCACGCGCAAGGGTCGCGCAGGCACCCCGCGATTCACGCAGACCGTGTCGATGGAGCTCGGCCGCAGCGTCCACAACTGGACACCGCCGGCGAACTTCGCCAGATGTAGCGCCACCCTTGTGGCTCCCACGAGCACGAATCCGCTCTGCCGGGGACAGGCGGAAGGCACCCTCGTCTCGGACAACCCACTCCTACGCGAGGATGCGTTCCAAACCGGTCAGATCCAGAACTTCGGCTACAGCGCCAGCGGTGGCGGCGAGGGTTACGGATACTACGTCTCGCTGAACCGCGACAATCAGACCGGCACGTTCCCCACCAATGAGTTCGGCCGTCAGTCGTGGCGGACGAACTTCACGTTCGTCCCGGACCCGCGCGTCACGGTGAACGCCAGTCTGTCACTGCACAGCTCGACGGTGCAGGCGCCGATCAACGACAACAACATCTTCGGCTTCCTCGGCGGCGGGTTACTCGGATCCCCGCTCTCGCGCAGGGACGATGGGTCAGGCGCCGACGGCTGGTTCGGCGTCGAGCGCGACGTGGCCGCCATCTCGGCGATCGAGAACAAGCTGGTCACGCGCGGGACGACCGCCGGGGTCACGCTCAACTACGTGCCACAGTCGTGGTTCTCGCACCAGTTCACGGCCGGCGTCGACATGCTGAACGACGAGCAGACCAACTTCTTCCCGCGCAGTGAGCGCGGGTCGTACGTGGGTCTGCTCAACACCGGCTCCAACACGCAAATCCGCCGCGGCGTGCAGCGCTACACGCTGGATTACTTGGCGAACATCCGGAACTACTTCGGCGACCGCGACGACTTCGAGCTCAACACGTCGCTCGGACTGCAAGTGATCTCGACTCGGTCGACCGACATCGATATCACCGGCACCGGCTTCGTGACCAATGAGAACAACGTGGCCGGCTCCGCGTCGCAAACATCCGGCGGCGGCGGCGAGACGGAGGTGCGCCAGGTCGGTTACGTCGCGCAGGCCCAGCTGGGTCACATGGACCGTCGCTTCCTGCAGCTCGGTGTGCGCGTGGACGAGTTCTCCGCGTTCGGCACCGATGTGGATCCGGCCGTCCTGCCGAAGGTCGGCTTTTCCTGGGTGCTCTCCGAGGAGCCGTTCTTCGAGGGCGCCAGGGACGTGTTCAACACGCTGCGGCTGCGCGCGGCATGGGGGCAGACAGGTCGCGCCCCCGGCGCCGGCGCCTCACTGCGCACGTTGGAGTCGGCACCCAGCGTGATCGATGGATCGGTCGGGGCCGGCGCCGTGCCGGCGAACCCTGGCAACCCGGACCTCAAGCCGGAAAAGGGACAGGAAGTCGAGTTCGGATTTGACGCTTCATTCCTCGACGAGCGCTTGTCCCTCGAGATGACGTATTTCGACAAGACAACGAACGACCTGATCCTGAGCCAGCCGTTGCCGCCCTCGTTGGGCTTCACCGAGGACCCGAACGTCAACATCGGCCAGGTGCGCAACAGCGGCCTCGAAGTGACGGTCTCGGCCACGCCGGTACGCATGGATGCGTTCGCATGGGACATCCGGGGTGGCTTCTCGACGCTGCACAACGAACTCACCGACCTTGGTGGCATCGCGCCCTTCGGCACGCTCAACCGCTTTACCGAGGGCTACCAACTGGGCTCGTTCGTCTCCAAGCGCATTCGCAACATCGACGAGGCCACCGGTATCGTGACCGTCGCGGATACGTTCGAGGTCGTGGGCAACATGTTCCCCACGCTCGAAGGCAGCGTGAGCAACACCTTCACCTTCTTCGACCAACTGCGGTTGACGGCGCTGTTCGACACCAAGCGTGACTTCCTCGTCTATAACAACACGGCGTTCTTCCGCGAGACGCAGCTCGTGCGCAGCAATGACCGGCTCGACCCGACGCGGCTCTCTGCGCGCGAACGGCTACGGCGCTACGGCAACCCGGATCCCGCCGCACCGGCCTTCGTGCAGGAGAATGGGCAGCCGGCCACGGTGAACGAGGTGCGCGACGCGTACCTGCAGCCGGGCGACTTCGTGCGCTTCCGGGAGATCGGACTGTCCTGGGACGTCCCGGAGAACTGGCTCGGTTTCACCAACGCCATCCGCAGCGCGACGCTGGGCCTCGCCGTGCGAAACGTGGCGCTGTGGACCAAAGACGGGTACACCGGCGTCGATCCAGAGGTGATCTCCGCGGGTGACACGCAGTTCACGCGGACGGAATTCCTCACGCAACCCAGCCCACGCACCACCGTGCTGCGGCTCCACATCACCTTCTGAGGTACACGACATGCAACTCCCCAATTTCCATCGGGCCATCGGGGCCGTGGCACTGGCGGTGACCGCGTCGTGCAGCGGGTTCCTCGAGGTGGACAACCCGAACGTGCTCGACGAGAGCACCATCGACCCTGTCGAGAGCGCGACGCCGCTTTCCTTCGCGGGGCAGCAGTCATTCCAGTCGGCGACCGGCTGGCTCAACATGTACGGCGCCTGGTTCACGGGCGAGGCGCTCGTGTCCGAGACGTTCCCGACGCGAAATGAGTTCGGTCGCCGCGACGTGGCGGCGGCCAACACCTCGTTCCGCGACGACGTCTGGTTCCCGCTTTCGCAGGCCGCCGCGTCGAATCACCTCGTGCTGGAACTCGAGCTGCCTGAGCCAGAGACCAACATCGCCTACGTGCGCACGGCAACCTGGCTCGGCTACAGTTTCCTGCGCATGGCGGAGAACTTCTGCGAGGGCGCCGTCTACGGGGGCCCGCTGCTCGCCACGCAGGACATGCTCGACTCGGCCATCGCCAACTTCACCACCGCCATCACGATCGGCACGGCCAACGCCTCCCCGGACGCGGCGGACCTGGCCAATGTCGCACTCGTCGGACGTGCGCGCGCGTACCTGCAGTCGGGCCAGCCGGTCTTGGCGCTGGCAGATGCGCAGGCCGTGCCCGCCGGCTTCGAATACTCGTTCCAGTTTGCGGACGACCCCGAGAATCGCACGCGGCTGAGCAATCGCATGTGGCAGTTCACGTTCGACCGCGGGTCGATTTCCGTGGCACCCGCGTACCAAGTGGATGACCCGCGCGTGCCATACCTCGCGCCCGAGGAGCACGATCTCGACGCGCAGGATGCGAACGCCGGCCCGTTCTTCATCCAGCAGAAGTTTCCGAGCTATACCGCCCCGATGCGCGTCGCGTCCAAGCTCGAGGCGGACTACATCGCCGCCGAGGCGCAGACGGCTGTCGAGCAGCTCGCGTTGATCGCCGCGCGCCGCGCGGCCAACGGGCAGCCAGTGTACGCAGGAGCCACGGACGCTGCCAGCGTCCTGACCGAGCTCATGCGGCAGAAGCACCTCGACTTCTGGCTCGAGGGTCAGCGCTTCGGCGACTTCCGCCGAAACCCGGCGAACGTGGAGAACATGCCGGAGCCGGGCACGCCGTACTTCAAGCCGGGATTCCCGCCGATCGGCTCGCAGACGTGTTACCCGCTGCCGACGGAAGAACGCGACAATAACCCCAATATTCCGGATCTCTGACGGGCCATCTATTCGATATGCTTCTTCCGGCGGCATTGGGTCCGGAGTCACAAAGGGGGGCGCGGCCACACGGTCGCGCCCCCATTCGTGTGCGTGATCCGGTCTCGCTGTCCACCCTGATGTAAGGTCCATTAGATTCAAGGCATGTCCAACGAGCCGATCGCGAGCGTCTTCAATGACGCCTACGCCGCCGAGCAATTCGAGGCGTATCGCCGGGACCCGCAGTCCGTGGATGAGTCCTGGCGCCAGTTCTTCCGCTTTGCCGAGCTGGCCGTGGGAGGTGCGCGAAGCGACGCACCGGGCATGCCCGCTGCCGGAGCACCGGCGGCGGCGCCCTCGGGTCAGCCGGCGGACGCCGACTTCGCGCGCAAGGTCGCCGGCGCGGCGCGCTACACGAGCGCCATCCGCTCCTATGGCCACATGGCGGTCCAGCTCGATCCGCTCGGCACCGCCCCTCCGGGCGCGCCCGAGCTGACGCCCGAGTTCCACGGCATCGTCGAGTCGGACCTCGACGGCATCAGCGGTGCCTCGTTGGGCTTCCCGCACCTCGGCACCGCGCGTGACGTGGCCGAGCGCCTGCGCAAGCGTTACTGCACCACCTTGGCGGTGGAAGTCGGGCACCTTGGCTCGGAAGAGGAACGCCTCTGGTTCCGTCGCCTCTTCACGGAAGAAAAGCTCACGCGTCCGCTCACGCTCGACGAAAGAAAGGCGATGCTGCGCCGCCTCACCGAGGTGGACGGCTTCGAGCGTTTCCTCGGCCGCGCGTTCGTGGGCTACAAGCGCTTCTCCATCGAGGGCACCGACGCTCTCGTGCCGATGCTCGACGCCGCCATCGACGCGGCCGCCGCCTCGGGCGCGCGCCACGTGGCAATCTCGATGGCGCACCGCGGACGCATCAGCGTGCTCGCGCACGTGATGGGTAAGCCGAAGTCGCTGATCTTCGGCGAGTTCCAGGGCCGTCACGGACACCTCGCCGACGCCTCCACCGGCGACGTGAAATACCACCTGGGGTTCGAGGGATCGCGCCGGACGCCCAGCGGCGAGGTCGAGCTTTCGCTCGTGCCGAACCCGAGCCACCTCGAGGTGGTGAATCCGGTGCTGCAGGGCAAGGTGCGCGCGTTGCAGCGCGATGAGAACGACCCGCGCCGGCGCGACGAGCGCGCGGTGGTGCCGATCTGCGTCCACGGCGACGCGGCGTTCCCGGGCGAGGGCGTTGTCGCCGAGACGCTCAACCTCTCGCGACTGCGCGCGTTTCGCGTGGGCGGCACGCTGCACATCATCGCGAACAACCAGGTTGGCTTCACGACGGACCCCACGGACGCCCGCTCGACGCGCTACGCCAGCGATGTGGCCAAGGGCTTCGAGATGCCGATCATCCACGTGAACGCCGACGACGCGGAGGCCTGCATCATCGCCATCCGCATCGCGATGGCCTACCGCGCCGAGTTCGGTAAGGATTTCCTCGTGGACCTCGTTGGCTACCGCCGCTGGGGTCACAACGAGGGCGACGAGCCCACGTACACGCAGCCCGTGCTGTACGAGCGCGTGAAGGCGCATCCGACGCCGCGGCAGGTGTGGGGCGCGCGGCTCGTGCGCGAAGGGGTGCTCGCCGACGCCGACGTGGACGCCGTCGATAAGGAGATCGCGGCTGCATACCAAGCCGAGTTCGACAAGTCGAAGGCGGAATCGGATCCGCCGCATGAGCCGCCGGCCACGGAAGCCGTGCCCGCATCAGCGGACACGGCCGTTGACGCCCGCCGGCTCACGGAATTCAACGAGGCGCTGCTCTCGTATCCCTCGGATTTCCATCCGCATCCGCGACTGGCGAAGCAGCTCGAACGCCGGCGCGAGGCGATCGGACCCGACGGCGGCATCGACTGGGGGCACGCGGAAACGCTCGCCTTTGCGTCGATCCTGGCCGACGGCACGAACATCCGCTTCTCCGGGCAGGACGTGGAGCGCGGGACGTTCTCACATCGCCATGCGGTGCTCAGCGACGTGGACAACGGCAAGAAGTACGCGCCGCTGGCCAACCTGCCAGGCGTAGGTTCTTCGTTCGAGATCTACAACTCGTCGTTGTCCGAGACCGCCGTGCTCGGGTTCGAATACGGCTTCAGCGTCGCGGCGCCGGACGCGCTGACGCTGTGGGAAGCGCAGTTCGGCGACTTCGCCAACGTCGCGCAGCCGGTGATCGATCAGTTCATCACGGCCGACCGCGCCAAGTGGGCGCAGGACTCGGGCGTGGTGCTGCTGCTGCCGCACGGGTACGAGGGGCAGGGCCCGGAGCACTCGAGCGCGCGTCTCGAGCGATTCCTGCAGATGTGCGCCGAGGGCAACCTGCGCGTCGCGTATCCGAGTTCGCCGGCGCAGTACTTCCATATCCTGCGCCGTCAGGTGAAGCTGACGAACCGGCGACCGCTCGTGCTCATGCAGCCCAAGTCGCTGCTGCGTCTCGCGCAGGCGACGTCGAAACTTGAGGATCTGGCACAGGGCGGTTTCCGCCCGGTGATCGACGACCCGCAGGGTGAGCAGAAGCGTGAAGGCGTCAAGCGGCTCGTGTTCTGCACGGGCAAGATCTATTACGACCTGCTCGCCAAGGGCGTGCCGGAGTCGGTGGCGGTCGTGCGCATCGAGGAGCTGTATCCGTGGCCGCACGAGGAAGTCGCGCGCATCGTGGACGAGTATCCGGAGATCGACGAGGTCGCCTGGGTGCAGGAAGAGCCGAAGAACATGGGCGCGTGGAGCTTCGTCGCGCCGCGGCTGCGCGTGTCCACGGGCAACGCGCTGGTGATCCGGTACTATGGGCGGCCCGAGCGGTCGAGTCCGGCGGAAGGGTACCCGTCGGCGCACGCGGAGGAGCAGTCGCGCATCGTGACCGAGGTGCTGCAGTCGCCGTTCCGCCAGACGGGCGCCCGGCGCGCCACGGCCATGGCGTCGCGTTGATGCGGATGGGGCGACGCGCGGCCGCGCAGCCGGGATTCAACTTCGGCCGCGTGATCCTCGCCGCCGTCCTGCTGATTTCTTTATCCGCGTCGGTCCTCGCGCCGCGTTCCGCTCTCGGGCAGGAATTGTTTCGCGGCGCGGCGGCCTTGGACCAATTGCTTCGTGCTCTGCCGGTGACGGCGCGCGTGCTCATGATCGGCGCGCATCCCGACGACGAAGACACGCAGTTGCTCGCCTGGCTCGCGCGCGAGCACCAGGTGCACGCGGCCTATCTCTCGCTGACGCGCGGCGACGGCGGCCAGAACCTCATCGGCAACGAACTCGGCGAGGCGCTGGGCGCGATCCGCACGGAGGAACTCCTCGCCGCGCGTCGCGTCGACGGCGCGCAGCAGTATTTCACGCGCGCCTACGATTTCGGCTTCTCCAAGAACGCCGAGGAGACGTTCGAACATTGGGACCGTGAGGAGCTCGCCGGCGATGTGGTGCGCGTCGTGCGTTCGTTCCGGCCGCACGTGATCGTTGCGGTGTTCTCAGGCACACGCGCCGATGGGCATGGCCATCACGAAGCGTCGGGACTGCTCGCGCGCGAGGCATTCGAGTTTGCGATGGACACCGTGCGGTTCCCCGTGTTCTCACACGGCCTGCCGTGGGAGCCCGCGAAGTTCTACCGCGGCGCCTGGTCGAGGAACCGACCGGCTACGATGTCGATCGAAGTCGGCACGTGGGATCCGGTCATGGGCCGCAGTCCGGCGGAGATCGCCGGCGAGAGCCGTTCGCAGCATCGCTCGCAGGGGTTCGGCGTGTTGCAGCGGCTGGGCAGCGCGCAGACGCGACTCACGCGCGAACTCACGCGCGTGAACGAGTCGACGCCGGCCACGGACGAGACATCGATCTTCGATGGTGTGGACGTCAGCTTCGGCCGGTTGGCCGAGGCGTCGCGGCCCGCCAGGCTCGCGCTCGACAGTGCCGTGGTGCTCATGTCCTCCGCGCGCCTCAATGTTGAGCTGAGCGACCCGAGCACCATCGTGCCTCAGCTTGCGCTGCTCGTCCAACAACTCGACATCGCGCGGCGCTCAATACGTGCGTGCCGCGACAACTCGCGCATGTACCGGAACACGCCGGACGAGGCGCTCATCGTCCGCTGTTCGCAGGCCGAGCTCGACGTTGAAGAATCGTTGCCGCGCGCGCTCACGCGGGCCAAGCAGGCGCTGCTGCAGGCGGCCGGAATCGCCCTGACCGCCACGGCATCGCAGGAGCTCGTCGCGTTCGGCGATTCGGTGCCCACGCAAGTCACACTGTACAATCGCGGCGATGCACCTGTCACGGTGACGGAGCTGCGCTCGACGGGCCTGCCGTTTCGCGAGATAGAGCCGGTCGTCGTGCTGCCCGACTCGTCGTACACGTTCCAGCGGCGGGCGATGGGTCTCGTCGACCATCGTCCGTGGTGGCTCGGCGGTCGCGACGACGCGATGTTCGCGTTCAAGCAGTCGCCGGCGGACGGCATCGCGCTGGTTTCGTATGGCAATCGCCGCGCGCTCGTGCCCAGCGTCGCGGTGGCCGAAGACATTCGGAAGCTGTCTGAAGTGCGACTCGGCATCACGATGGCAGGCGTGAGCACCGAGGTGAGCGCCGGCGAGATCGTGCACCGCTTCGCAGACCCCGTGCTCGGCGAGCAGAACCGGCCCGTGGGCGGCGTGCCGCCCGTGACGCTCAAGCTCGACCGTGCGCTCGAGTACGTGCCGGCGGACAAGGATCTGGAACGCCGCATTCGCTTGACCGTCGTATCGCACACGGAGCGCGAGCGCGTGCTGCGCCCGCGCATCCTGCTGCCCGACGGCGTGCGCGTGGAAGGCGCGCCGGATTCGATCGTGCTGGCGCCCGGCGAGACGCGCGAGATCTTCGTGACGCTGCGCGGCCGGCTCTCGCCGGGCCGCCATGAGTTCGGCATCGGCCTCACATCCGACGGTTCGCTGTACACGGAAGGGTTCTCGACGATCGTGTACCCGCACATCCGTCCGATCCGGCTGTACCGGTCATCGGCGATGTACTTGCAGGCGGTGCCGATTACCGTGCCGCGCGGGCTGCGCGTGGTGTACGTGGCCGGTGTGTCGGACGCGGTCGCGCCGTCGCTGATGCAGGTGCTCGTGCCAATCATAGTCGTGCGGCCGTCGGAGTTGCCGGCGCTCAACCTCTCGGACTACACGACAGTCGTCTTGGGTCCGCGCGCGTATCAGGCGCATCCCGAGCTGCGCGCGTTCAACTCGCGGCTCATGGACTGGGTGCGCAAGGGCGGCACGCTCGTGGTGCAGTACGGCCAGTACGAGATGACCGAGGCGGGCATGATGCCGTATCCAATCGAGCTTTCGCGGCCGGCCGAGCGCGTGACGATCGAGACGGCGCCGGTGCGCGTGCTCGATCCGGCGTCCAGGTTGCTCACGTGGCCCAATCGCATCACGGATGCAGACTGGGACGAGTGGGTGCAGGAGCGCGCGACGTATATGCCGAGCGAGATCGATCCACGCTACCGGACGCCGCTCGCGATGAATGACCCGGGCGAACCGGAGAATCGCGGTGCGATCCTTGAAGCACAGCTGGGCGAGGGCCGTTACATCTACACGACGTTGGCGTTGTTCCGGCAGGTGCCGGGCGGGGTGCCCGGCGGGCTACGGTTGTTCGTGAACCTGATCTCGGCGGGGCTTACGCCGTAACGAGGTGGCGTTGGGTGCCCGACGTCAGACGACCGAGGCTAGTCCACCTCACGCCTTAGCCGGCGTCTCCGCAGGCAGATACGCCTCGATGCCGACGCCGATCGTCAGTGTGAACAGCGCGAGCGCGGCCCCGGTGTAGAACGGCACGCCCTTGCCGAGGTAGTCGAACGCAAAGCCCGCGTAGATCGGGCCGATGACGCGCGCGACCCCCCCGAACGTTTGCTGCACGCCCATGTACAGCCCGCGCTCGTGGTTCGGAATCACTTGCGACAGCATGCCCGTGACGCACGGGAACGTGAATGCCGTGCCCAGCGGGATCAGCGCGACGGAGATGGCAAGGCCCACGTACGTGTGTGAGAGCGGCAGGGTGGCGAGCCCCAGCGCGAGCAGTACGATGCCGAATCGCGAGAGCGCCGCTTCGTGGAACCGGTCCACGGCGGGCCCCAACAAGATCGCTCGTGCGACCACCGACAGGATGCCGATGTACATGAACACCCAGCCGATCTTCGTCTCATCGATGCCGAAGCGGTCCCAGAGGAACAGCGCGAGGACCGCCGTCATGCCCTGGAAAGCGCCCATCGCGATCGCGTAGATCCAGATGAGTCGCGACGCGGGATCGCGCGGATGTGTGGCCACGCGCAGCACCGCGGTGCCCGAGGTGCGCACCACGGGACGCTCGCCGGTCTTCACGCTGATGCTCTCGTTGGATTCCGTGAGATACTTCCACGCGAAGGCCATGTTGACGAGCGTGAGCGCGGCGGCGAAGAGGCCCGGCGCCTCGGTGCCCATCGTCGCGGCGAACGATCCCAAAACGGGTCCGAGCGCGACGCCGGCGTTCGTGGCGGCCGAGAGCCAGCCGAGACTCTTGGCGCGGTCCTTGGGTGCCGTCGCGTCGGCGACGTAGGCCTGGATCACGCCCACCGTGCCGCCGCCCGCGCCCTGCACGAGTCGCGAGATGAACAGCAGCTCCAGCGAGTTCGCAAATGCGAAGACGATGTAGGCGATGACGCTGGCCGCGAGCCCGATCAGCAGGGCGGGGCGGCGGCCGAACCGGTCCGAGACGCGCCCCCACATGGGCGCGCTCAGCAGCTGGGCGACGGCGAACATCGAGACCAGCAGCGCGATGGCCGCGCCTTCTCCGCCCATACCGATGGCGTCGAGCGCTCGCCACAGCGGGCCTTCTCCCACGAACCGCGTCGCGTAATACGGGAGCAGCGGGAGCACCATGAGGAGCCCCACCATGTCCATGAACGCGGTGACCATCAGGACGACGAGCTTGCCCAGGTGCGGTGCCCTCTGCTTCGGTGCTGGTTCGGGTGGGAATGGCGCTGCTCCGCGCCCTGAAAGATAGCCGCGCGCGCTGTCGCAGGCGTATGTTCGAAATGTGATCGAAGCCATCGGCAGGGCGGTGCGAGAGGCGCTGGAGGCGATTGGCGCGGCGGGGCGCCTCGCCGTGGAGGGTGCGCGCTCGACGCGCGACGTCCGGACCTGGTGGCCCAACTTCACGGAGCAGGCGCGCAAGCTTGGCGTGGACTCGCTGCCCATCGGCGTGCTGATTGCAGGGTTCACCGGAGTCGTGCTCGCGCTGCTCGCGAGCTACAGCTTCACGGGTGCCGTGCCGCGCTATCTCGTGGGCACGCTCGTGCAGAAGACGATCATGATGGAGCTCGCGCCGGTGCTCACGGGCCTCGCGCTGGCTGGCCGTGTCGGCGCGAACATTGCCGCCGAGATCGGCACGATGCGCGTCACGGAGCAGGTGGACGCGCTGGAGACGTTGTCGTTCGACCCGATCGCGTACCTCGTCGTGCCGCGCGTGTTCGCGGCATCGCTGATGTTCCCGGTGGTGGTCGGGGTGGCGATGTTCGTCGGCCTGGCCGCCGGCTGGGGCGCGTCGCGGTTGCTGCTGGACTTGTCGACGGTGGAGTTCCTGAAGGGCGCACGGTTGTTCTTTGACCACTTTGACGTGCGATACGGGCTGGTGAAATCGGCCAGCTTCGGTTTTGCCGTCGCGCTGTTCGCCTGTGCGACGGGGCTGCGCACGCGCGGTGGCGCGCAGGGCGTGGGCGCGGCCGCGACGAACGCCGTGGTGCAGGGCTGTGTGATGATCCTCGTGCTCGATGCCTTCTGGGCGATGGTTTGGCTTCTCGGGAGAGCGCAATGAAGACGCGATCGAATGACTGGCTCGTCGGCACCGCCGTACTCGGCGCACTGGTGCTCGTGGTGGTGGCGACGCTGTGGCTGCAGGGCACTGACATTGGGGAAGGGCGTGACAAGGTGACGGCGCGCTTCCGCGATGTGGGCAACATGCAGGTCGGGAACGCGGTGGTGATCCGCGGCGTGGGCGCGGGTCGCGTGGAGGAGATCTCGCTGTCCGACAATGGCTGGGTGCTGGCCGAGCTCTCGCTCGACGAGGATGTGGTGCTGCCGGCAGACCCCGTGGTGCTCATCCAGGCGTCGACGTTGTTCGGGGAGTGGCAGGCGACCGTGACAAGCCGCGAGGCCGTGCCGGCCAACCGGGGCATCGAGGGTCAGCTCGCTGACGCGGAGGGCGCGCCGACGGGTTCACTGCCCGGCGCGGTGCTCCCGGACATCGCGCAGCTCACGACGGTGGCGGGCGGCATCGCGGGCAACGTGGCATCGGTAGCCGAGCGTGTGCGTACGGCGTTTGACGAGGATGCCGCACGCGAGCTTCGCGCGTCGATCAGCAACTTCAACACCATGTCGGCCGAGCTGGCCCGCGCGGTGCGCGCGCAGTCACGGAACATGGATTCGATCGCCGTGGATGTGCGCTCCGGCGCGGGCGACCTCTCGACCGCGGCGGCGGCGTTGGCGCGCAGCATGGGGCGCGTGGACACGGCGACTGACTCTGGTGAGATCGCGGCCATCGTCGCAGAGACACAGCGCGCGGTGGTCGACCTGCGCGAGGCGGCGGGGCGGCTCAATCAGTTGACTGTGGCGCTCTCGGGCGCCGAGTCGAACTTGGTCGGGATGATCGGCAAGGCCGACACGCTGCTCGGCAAGATCGACCGTGGCGAGGGGACGCTTGGGCTGCTCGTGAACAGTCCGGCGCTGTATCACCACTCGGATTCGTTGATGGTGGAACTGCGGCTGCTCATTGCTGACGTGAAGCGGGATCCGAAGCGGTATTTTGGGTTGTCGATTTTTTAGAAAGTTATTTCGGACGGCCTAGACTTTCCGCTCACTCTCTTGCTTACGCTCACTAGCAACGACCGCTCTCCCCACAGCGGTAAGCATCGCCCACAGACCGAAAGCTACAAACCAGCCTTTTGATTCCCATCGGGTCGGAAGGCCATGAAGCGTGATTGTGATAGAAGTAGCCACGAACGAGGCACTGAGAAATAGAGTCACGCCGCGTCCGAGTGCCCCGCGATGGAAAGGTGAGAGAAGGCCCACGATTAACGACACTCCGACCGCTGACACGTAGTACGAAAGAACTACCTCACCGAGCCTCATTTCGTCGTTTGACGGGCCGCTGACCATCACCATGATAGACGCGACGACCGCAAACAGCGTAGCTGCGATGAGTGCGATCAAAAGAGTCTTCGCGGTCACTGCTAGCATGGTTCTAATGTTTTCTTCTCCGCATGCTCCCCGGGACCTCTAAAAGGTCTCTTAGTCAGACTTCGCCCCCAGCCTGATTAAGCGCCGCCGGCGGCCGACTCCGCCCCACGACCCCGGCCACCGCCACGATCGTCAGCACATACGGAATCATCGCGACGAACTGCGACGGAATCAGTTGCGCCGCCTGCAGCCGGATCTGCATCGTCTCCGCCGCGGCGAACAGCAGGCACGCGATCCCTACGGGCACGGGTTGCCAGCGCCCGAAGATCACCGCCGCGAGCGCGATGAATCCACGGCCCGACGTCATGTTGTCGGTGAACTGATGCTGGTCGAGCGCGAGGTACACGCCGCCCAGCGCGGCCAGTGCGCCTGAACCAAGCACGGCAAGGTAGCGTACGCGCGCGACGGGCACGCCCACGCTGGCCGCTGCGATCGGGTGTTCGCCCACGGCACGCACACGCAACCCGAACCTCGTGCGCGCAATCAAAAACGCGAGTGCCGGCACGACCAACACGCCCGCCCACACCAGCGGATTCCATAGCAGCGCCGCCGCGCCGGCCACACCCTCGCCGCCGAAGCCGGCCACGCGCGGTGAGTTGGACGCGCTCGCGAATGTGAGGTCGAGAAGGAAGCGCGTCGCGCCGATGGCAAACAGGTTGATCGCTACGCCAACCACGACTTGGTCGGCGCGGAAACGGATCGACGCCACCGCGTGCACGAGCCCGAGCAACAAGCCGGCCGTGACACCCGTGAGCACGCCGACCCACGCGCTACCTGTGAAATGCGCCCCGAGCACCGCACCGAATGCACCCCCCAGCATGAAGCCCTCGAGCGCGAGCGCCACGACGCCCGCGCGTTCCGACAGCGCGCCGCCGGCCGCCGCAAACAGGAACGGCACCGCGATGCGCAGCGTCTGCACGAGGAAGAGGATCATGCGGACACCCCGTAACACCGGAGCGGTCTCGAGGTCGTCATGCGCGCAACGCCCTCCCCGCCGCGTCGTGCAGGATCCTGCGCACCTCCGGCACCGCCATCGCCACGGCCAAGATCACGATGCCTTGCAGCACCTCGACGATCTGCTTGGGCACGAGCGCGTTGATCGCGAGTCCGCCCTGCGACAGCGTCGCGAAGAACAGCGCTGCGAGCACCACGCCCACGGGATGGTTGCGGCCCACGAGTGCGACGGCGATACCAAGGAACCCAGCGCCGCCCGCGAAGCCGTCCTCGTAGTAGCCCTTGTAGCCGAGCACGAAGTTGATGCCGCCCAGACCGGCCAGCGCGCCCGCCAGCGTCATCGTGCGCCACAACGTGCGCCCGACATGCACGCCGCCGTACTGCGCGGCATCGCTCTGCAGGCCGACCGCGCGCAGTTCATAACCGCCGCGCGTGCGGAACAGGAACCACCATGTCGCCGCCACCGCCGCCAGCACAATCAACAGCGTCCAGTTGGCCGCCGAGCCGTGGAAGGCCTCGAAGGTCCCGTCCAGTCGCGGCACGGTGCCCGCGCGCATCGCCTCGGTGTGCAACGTCTCGGGCACGGCCATCCGCGCACTCACGATCCAGTTGAGGAACGCGATGACGATGAAGTTGAGCATGATCGTCACGATCACTTCGTGCGCGCCGAACCGAGCCTTGAGCACACCCGGCACCGCGCCCACCGCACCACCGGCGACGCACGCGGCGACCACACAGAGCGGTACGGCCAGCACGCCCGGCGTCCCCGAGGGAAGCAATAGGCCCATCACGGCCGCGCCGAATCCGCCGGCGGCGAGCTGCCCTTCACCGCCGATGTTGAACATTCCGGCGCGCATGGCGATTGCCACGGCCAGCCCGGTGCACGTGAGCGTCGTGGCCTTGTACAGCACCTGCCCGAAGCCGTACGCGTTCCCCCACGTGCCCTCGAGCAGCAGCTTCCACAC
>JAKFFA010000107.1:0-20161 GCA_036675455.1 Gemmatimonadaceae bacterium
CGCCTCGATGTCCGGCCCGAGCACGCGATCCGCCACCAGTGCCGGCACGACCGACCGAACCGTCGCATACGCCTTCTCGACCCCGACGCCACCACGTAGCGGACGGCGCGACTCGAGACCCTGCGCCGCGGACATGAGTTCAATGGCCAACACATGCCGCACATTGTGCAGCACCCGCCGCAACTTCGTCGCCGCGCCCATCGCCATCGGCACCACGTCTTCCTTGTTGCCGTCCGTGGGGATCGTGTCCACACTCGCCGGATGCGCCAGCACCTTGCACTCGCTCGTGATCGCCGCCGCCGTCACCTGCGCCATCATGAAGCCCGAGCTCACGCCCGCGGTCGGCGTCAGGAACGGCGGCAGCCCCTCGTTGAGGTCCGGATGCACCAACCGATCGATGCGACGCTCGCTCATCGTCGCGAGGTTCGTCATCGCAATCGCGAGCACGTCGAGCGCCATCGCCACGGCCTGTCCGTGGAAGTTGCCGCCCGAGAGCATGGTGCCGTCGTCGAACACCAGCGGATTGTCCGTGGCCGCGTTGAGTTCGGCCGCGATCAGCGACTCGGCGAAGCGCAGCGCGTCGAGCACCGGGCCGTGCACCTGCGGCATGCAGCGCAGTGCGTACGCATCCTGCACGCGCGCATCGTTCTCGCGGTGCGATTCGCGGATCTCGCTGCCCGCCAGCAGCGCCAAGAGCTTGGCGGCGGACTCCATCTGGCCGCGCTGGCCGCGCGCGGCATGAATGCGCGCATCGAACGCAGCCGGTGTGCCGAGCAGGGCTTCGAGCGACGCGGCGCCAGCGACGTGCGCCGTCTCCCAGTAGCGCTTCGCCTCGGCCAGCGCGAGCGCGGCGACCGCCGTGTGCGCCTGCGTGCCGTTGATCAGCGCGAGGCCCTCCTTGGGGCCGAGCACGACGGGCTCGAGGCCGTGTGCGCGCAGGACGTCGGCCGCAGGGCCGGAACGGCGCGTACCGGCGGACGACGAGGCACGACCCGCCCCTTCGGCGTAGTTGAGCTCCCCCTCGCCGAGCAGCGACAGCGCCAGGTGCGCCAACGGCGCCAGGTCACCGCTGGCGCCCACGGACCCCTGCTCCGGCACCGACGGGTAGAGGCCCACGTTCAGCATGCCGCACAGCAGTTCCGCGAGATCCGGCCGCGCGCCGCTGTAGCCCTTCGCGAGCACGTTGGCGCGCAGCAGCATCATCGCGCGCACTTCGCGCGCGGGCAGGCGCGGGCCAACGCCCGCGGCGTGGCTGCGCACGAGGTTCACCTGCAGCTGTGCGAGCTGGTCGTGCGGGATCGCGAAGTCGGAGAGCTTGCCGAAGCCGGTCGTGACGCCATAGACCGCGTCGCCGCTGGCGACGATGCGGTCGACGATCGCACGTGTCGCGAGCATGCGCTCTCGCGCAGCGGGCGCGAGACGCACGCGACGTCCGCGGTCGGCGACGGCCACCAAGTCAGCGATGGTGAGTGACGAGCCGTCCAGGTCCAGCGGGGGAAGTTCAGTCACGAAACAGTGGTCCGGGTTGTGAAGCGGAAGCGACGTGCGGCCGGCGTCGGCGCGGCGAGACCACCCGCGGCGGTCGCCTACGGCGCCTGCCTGCTCGGCGGCGGGCGGTACGTCTGGCGGTCGTAGTCGAGCTTGATCTCCGGCTGCGCCTTCAACGATACGAAGAATGTAAACGCGAAATTGCCGTTTGCCGCCTGCGTGAAGCCGAAGATGGCGCGCCAGTCGTGCAACTCGCGCTGCAGCGTGACGTTCTGGCTGGCGAACTCGCTGCGCTGCACGTCGTACATCGTGCTCCACGACACGGCCCACTTGGGCGTGAGGTTGAAGTTCGTGCGCATGCCGACGGACGTGGACGGCTGCACGCGGAAGAACGTCCCGCCTGCGGTCGTGGGGTTCTGGTCGACCTGGTTCGCGGCATTCTGCTCGGCGTTGAACACGCACGTCTCATACTGCGGCAGGCCGACGAGCGCGGCGCATTGCACGGCGGGATCGAAATCGATGATGCGGCCGCCCACGGGCGGACGCTGCCGGCGCGAGCTCACGGTGAACGCGGCGTTGAAGCCCTGCCCGCTCGGAATCTCGGTGACGGCGCTGCGCGCGCGCATGCCGGTGGTCGCGCCCATGCCGTTGTCGTCGCCCGCGCTCGAGACGAGGCCGCCGCGGGTGTCCATCTCGGCGCGCGTGCCGGCGCGCGCCGAAGGCGGTCGCGTCGTCACGCCGAAGAGCCGCGCCAGCCCGCGCACAAGCGCCGAGTTCTCGTCGATGGAGAACGACGCGCGCACGGACTCGCGATAGGGCGAGAACTTGGCGGTGTCGCTGAGCACGCTGCCCTGGAACAGCGAGTAGTCGACGCCGACGTCGAAGCCCGGCAGTAGGTCGGAGCGCACGGTATAACCAAAGCGCTCCGTGGCGAAGCCGGAGCGGCCGGTCACGCGCTTCCGCTCGAAGTCGTAGACGAGCGGCGTGAACTGCAGCGAAAGCAGGCGGATCTTCTCGCCGGCCGGCCCGCCTTGTACGGTCCGCACCGGATTCGCCTCGCGCGTGCCGAGCGTGTCCGCGCCAAGACTGTCGGCACCTATGCCCACGCCACCCGCTCCGACTCCCGCACGCGCGTCGCGTCCCGGTGCGCCGGCCTCGTCGCCACCGCGCGGCCGCATGCGCGCCTCGATGTTCGTCGACAGGGACAGCGTGAGGCGGTTCTGCGCCAACGTGCCCAGATACCCGGACTGCCGCTTGCCCAGCGCCGCCAGGAACTCGTCGCTCACGCTCGCGGCAGGCGAGTAGCTCCACGACAGCGTCGGCGACACGGCGTGGCGCATGCGCTCGATCCGCCCGATGCCAGGCAGCAGACGGAACACGGTCGGCGAGACGCTCAACGCATACGAGAGGCGCTTGGTCTGCGATACCCAGTCGCCACCCGTGCGCTCGCTGCGCACCAGATAGCCGCTCGGGTCCACGTTGCTCGCCTGGACGGACGGCGCCAGGTTGTACGTCCCCTGGAAGAACTGCGGCAGCCCAATCGAGATATCGAAGTCCGCGGCCGAGAGGAACGTGCTCTCGTAGACCCGCTGCACCTGGCGCGTGGTGTCCGCCGGGTCGATGATCGTGCGGATCTCGGGGAAGTCGTTCACGCGCTCGTTGAAGCTGAAGCCCGTGCGCACCTGGAAGTCCCAGATCTTGAACGGCGTGCCCAGCGTGAAGCTGGTGTTGCGCGTGTTGCGCGTGAGGCGCGTGGAGTCGAGGCCCGCGGCCGTATCGAAGTAGCGGAACGCGAAGTCACCCGTCGCGTCGAGGTTGAGGCTCTGGTTCGTGCGGAAGTTCATCGTCGGGTTCATCACGAACCACTCGCCGATCGACAGGGGCTCCGACCCGATGCTGATCGACGGAAAGTCCATGTCCACCTGGTCGCGGCCGGGATACTGCCGGCGCGAGCCGCCGATGTTGATCGACAGCGGCCCCTGCTTGCGCACGAGGTTGGCCTGCGACGCGATCGTCGCCACCGCGGCGATGGGGTTGATCGTCACCTCGCGCTGGATCTGCGTGCTCGACACGTAGTTCATCGACGTGGTGAAGCGCGTGCGCGACGAGAACTCCTGGTTGTGCGACCAACTCAGCGCGAGGTTCTTGCTGCCGTTGCTGAGCCCCGTGCGCGACGCCGCGATGGAACCGCTCATGAAGCGATTGAGCCAGCGGTAGCGGATGCCCGCGTTCAACCGCGTGAATCCGGGATATTCCTCCGGGCCCGCGCGCGCGCTCGAGCGCCAATCGACGGACGCCTGCGCGTCCACATAGTCCGTCAGCGCGAAGTAATAGCCGAGGTTCTCCACCGAGCGCCGGTACGTCGGGCTGTTGCGCACCAGCTCGGCAAGCCCGAGCCGCGGCGTCAGCATGCCCGACCGGCGGCCCGTGCGGATGTCCTGGAAGATGAAGGGCAGCCACATCACCGGCACGCCCTGCACATTGAAGACCACCCCCCGCGCGACGATCACGCTCTCGCTCACGCGCTTGAGCTCCCGCGCGTGGAAGTGGTAGTGCGGGATGGGGTCAAGGCATGACGTGATGATGCCGTCGCGCCCGTACATGACGCTGCGGTCGCTGGCCGTGTCCGACGAAAACGCCGCCCGGTGCGCCGTCACGCGCCAGTCCTCGCCCGAGTTGGCGATCGTGCTGAACTCGCGCGTGCGCCCTTCGCGGTTCGCCACGTCGTAACTGAGTTCGATCTGCCCGATCAGGTCCTCGCCGCGCGTGGGGTCGCGCAACACGATCGTGTCACCCTGCGCGACAATTACTTGCGTGCTGTCGTTGTAGGCGAGCGTCCGGGCCACCAGCAACGTTGAATCACGCTTGACGGCCGCGCGCACGCTGTCCGTGCCGACGAGCTGCATGGTGTGCGACGAGGCATCGAACTCCACGCGATCGGCCTCGTAGCGCACGACACTGTAGCCGCTGCGGCGCAGCAGCGCCGTCATCACGGAGTCGTCGGGGGTCCAGTCGACGAGCGGCGCGCGCGCGGTGGAATCGGCGAGCGAGTCGCGCGGGGCGCGCGGAATGGTGTCGGCGCCGGGTCGACGCGCCGTATCGGCCGCCGGGCGCCGCGTCGTGTCCGCCGTGGGTGGGCGCCGAGGCTCCTGCGCCGCGGCGACCGCCGGGAGCAGCAGCGCCGCCACGAGCCAGAGCCGCGCCGCCCTCACGCCTCCGGACCGCCGATGCGTTCCGCCGCCTCGCGCGCGCGCGCCTTCCTCAGCTTCGCACGGTACACGAACCAACTCAACACGATACTGATCTCGTACAGCGCGTACAGCGGCACGCCGATCATCACCGTCGTCAGGAACATGTCGCCGGGCGTGATGATCGCGGCCAGCAGCAGGCTGCCCACCGCGGCGTGCCGCCGGAACTTCGACAGCAGGGTTGGGTTCACCAGCCCGAGCATGGTCAACGCCACGATCACGATCGGCAGCTGGAAGACCGCGCCGCACGCCAAGCTCACCGACACGGCGAAGGAGAAGTACTCCCGGGCGGTGAGCATCGGCTCGAGGGCGGCCGACTGGATGGTCAGCAGGACGCTGAACGAAGCGGGAAGTACCCATTTGACACACAGATATACACCGATCGCGAACAGCACGGTCGCGCCGAGCAGCATCGGCACCATCACCTTCTTCTCGCTGCGGTGCAGCGCCGGCGAGAGGAAGGACCAGACGTGGTACCCGATGATGGGTAGCGCGGCAATGAAGCCGACCCCGAACGCGACCTTCAGGATGATCGTGAAGGGGTCCACGGGACCGGTGTACACCAGCTTGCCCTCGGGCAAGTAGGGCTGGATCGGCGCGGACAGCCAGCCGATCACATCGTACTGCCACACGACCGAGAACGCGACGACCACACACACGACGAGCGCACCGATGCTCCACAGGAGCCGGTAGCGCAGTTCTTCCAGATGGTCGAGGAAAGGCATCTCTCCCGAGGGACCCTTCTTCATGTCATCCGCCAGAGAGTGTATTGGGTCGGTCCGGGCGCGAGGAGCAACGGCAGCGGAGCGCCCGACGCGCGGTTACTGCGGGGAGGCGCGCAGGTATTCCCGCGCCAGCAGCGCCGCCTCGGACTCCGGATACTTGTCGACGAGCTGCTGGTAGAACGCGCGCGCCTGCTCGGTCTGGCCGACGATGCGCAGCGCGGTGGCACGCTTGTAGAGCGCCGTGGGCGCGCGACTCGAACGCGGATAGCGCTGCACGACGAGGGCATACACGGAATCCGCCTGCACCCCGTCGCCATCGGCCGACCACGTCTCGGCGATGCCGTACAGCGCATCGGGCGCGAGGTCGGATGTCGGATGCTGCTTGAGCAGCTCACTGAACGCGGTGCGCGCGGCCGAGTTGCTGCCGCGGCGGAACTGGTCCTGCCCGATCTGATACAGCTGCGCCGGGCCGGGACCCGCCTGCGGTCGCGCGGGGGTCGTGTCGCTGCGCGTGGTGCCGGCCGGTGGTGTCACCGGCGCCGCGAGCTCGCTCGCGCGCGTTTCCATCTCCGCACGCAAGTCCTGAATGCGGCGCTGGCTCTGTCCCGTCAGCTCCTGGATCGTGATGAGCTGCTCGCGGATCGCCTGCAGGTCCGACCGCACGTCGGCGCGCAGCCGCATGGTGATGGCGTTGGACGACTTCACGGTGTCCGACACCTCCAGCAGCAACTGCGTGACGCGCCTCATCGCCTGGTCGAGACTGGCCTGGATGGCGGAGTCGCCCGCCGCCATCTCGGCGCGCACGACCTGCAGGTCCGACTGCAGGACGCGCATGTCGCGCTGTGTGGCGAAGCACGCACCGGTCGCCAGGACGGCGACCGGTACGAGCTTATTGAACAATCGCCTTGAGCCGATCACGGGACTTGGAGGTTCTCCCCGCCGACGATGATCTCGAACTCCGCACGACGGTTGCGGGCCCAGTTGTCCTCACCCGAACCCATCGCGGCCGGGCGATCCTCGCCGAAGCTCACGACTTCGATGCGATCCGCAGCGATGCCCTGGTCGACCAGGTAACGCATGGCGGCGGCAGCGCGGCGCTGGCCGAGCGCAATGTTGTACTCGTCAGAACCGCGGTCGTCGGTGTGGCCGGCGATGCGGATACGGACGTTCGCGTTGGCGCGCAGGAGCGGCACCTTCGCGTCGAGCGCGGAACGGGCTTCCGGCTTCAGCTCGTTGGAGTCGTAGTCGAAGTAGATCGCGGTGGCGAACGCCGCACGGGCGGCGTCAGCGGCCGCACGCGCACGGGCTTCGGCTTCCGCACGGGCACGGGCCTCGGCAGCGGCGCGCTCGCGCGCAGCGGCCTCTTCACGGGCGCGCGCTTCGGCTTCGGCGCGGGCACGGTTTGCAGCATCGATCGAATCCTGGTTCACCGCCGGGACAACCGGCTCCGGCTCGGGCTCGGGCTGGCTACGGCAGGCCGCCACGGCCATGAGCACCAGGGCCAGTGGTGCAATAGTACGGACGTTCATGTCATCCTCTTGGTAGGGGTGGAACGATGAGACAATGCCATACTACGAATGACAGGCATCGACGGTGTGAAGTAACGAGTGTCGCGTGATACGTGGTGCACCTGCACGCTGCTCCTGCGCCTACTGCCGCTCCGGTGCCGCCAAGCGCGGCGACCAAGCAGCCATTCGCGCCGAGGCACCGCGCGTCAGTTGACGCATGCGCCCCGACTCCGTGTCGAGCACCCACAGCTGTCTCGTGCCGCCGCGGTTCGATGCGAACACGAGATGCCGGCCGTCGGGTGCCCAGGACGGATCTTCGTTGATGCCGTCGGTCGTGTGCTGCTTCACGCTGCGGTCGCGCAGGCTGATGGTCGCTATCTGGAAGCGCCCTTCAATCTGCGTGGAGAATGCGACGAATCGGCCATCCGGCGACCACGAGGGGTCTGCACGGTATAGCTGGTCGCCGAATCCAGACGTCGTCAGCAACTCGGCATCGGCTCCATCCGAATCGGTAATATATATCTCGTTTCGCCCCAAACGACTAGACGTGAAGGCAATGCGCCGTCCGTCTGGTGAGAAGCTGGGCTGGGCATTCGTTGTCCCGCGGCCGACCGTGACACGCACGTGCCCCCGCCCGCCCATGGTCGGCACCGAGAGCAGGTCCGTGCCGTCCAGCCCCGACGCGTACACCAAGGTCTTGCCGTCGGGCGAGAAGGTCGGACTGATGTTCGTGCCGCCGCCGAACGAGACGCGCCGCGTCTCCCCGGTGCGGAGGTCGTGCGTCACCACATGCGTGCCGTCGTCCAGCATCTGGTGGAACGCGATCATGGTGCCGCTCGGATGCCACGCCGGCGACTGCCCCGAGCCGATGCCCGGCACCTCATGCGTGTTCTGCCCGTCCGAGTCGGTGATCCACAGCGTGCCCGTACGGTTGAACAGAATGCGCGTCGCCGCGATGCCCGTCACGCCGGTCACCCAGCGCTCAATCTCGTCCGAGACCGCGTGCAGCTCCATGCGTCCCTCGGGTGTGAGCACCGACGCCGTCATCGGAAAATCGCGTGTGTTCATCACGCGGCCCGGCGACGTCTCGTGCAGCACGACGTGCAACGTGCCGTCCGGGTTCGGCGACATCTGCAGCACCGCGGCCGCACCGAGACTCGCATAGAGGCCGTAGTTGAGCGTGCCGGTCGGCGCCTCGCCCGACGTCGGCGCGATCACGGTGATGCGGTCGCCGAAGTCGAGGTCGCGCGTGATGATCGCGTGGATCGAGTCCGCGTTGGGACCGCTCACCGGCAGCACATAGAGGCCCGGACGCGTGCCGGTGGCGTACGTGAGCCCGATGCGCACGCCCTGCGACGTGGTGTCCTGCGCGGAGGCGACGGAAGCGACCGTGCCGAGGAGCACGGTCGCGCTGGCCAAGACGAGTGCGCCGACGACCGGCTCACGAAGGAAACGGTAGGTCATCGCAGGCGGGCCGGGTCGAAGCTGAACGAGACTGGCAGGATGTCGTCTGGGAAGTCGGAAGGAAGCGTGCCGAAGCTGCGGGAAGCAGCCTCCACGGCGGCCTCGGCCTCAAGGTCGAACGCGAAGTTGCCGCTGCGCGTCACGAAACGGAAACCCGTGACGGAGCCGTCCCGCCTGATGAAGAAGAACACCTCGGCCCTGAGCCCCTCGTTGCGTGGCTTGAAGTTCAGGGCCACCTGCCGGACGATGTTGCGTAGATACCCCGGATATGGGAATTCGATCCCTTCCGTTCGCACCGTCGCCACATCCGTCCCGGCGCCGCCTGTCTCACCGCCGCCCGCTGTCGGCGCCTTGGACACGGCGACTTTTTCAGGCGTCTTGGTGACGTTGGTCGTCGCGCGCGATTGCGTGCGCACGCGCTTGGGCGGGTCGATTGGCGCGGCCTTGGTGATCTCGTTGGTCTCCGCTTGCGGCGGTGCTTTTGCCGTCGGCGGGTCGGCCGGCGGCGTCTCGCGCACCACGCCAGCGGCGCGCGGCCCCGGCGGTGCGGCGACCAGGTCGACGCGGTACATGGGCGGCAGCGCGGGACTGCCGGCCGCCTTCCAGATCACGAACGGCGCCAGAAACCCGACGTGCAGCACGACCGAGATCGCGAGCGGGCCCGCGAGACCCGTCGGGCGTCGCATCGCGGCGCTCATCGGACGCGGCCTCCGGCGGCGCGCATGGGGTCATCGCCTCGCGCCGCGATCACTTGACCACATCCTCGGGTTCGGCCACCAACCCGATGTTGCCGACGCCCGCGGCGCGCATGATCGCCAACACCTCGACAGCACGCCCGTACACCACGCGGCGGTCGGCGCGCAGGTACACGCCCTCCTTGCCGGCGTTATCCGCGAGCGCCTTGAAGCTGGAGCGGAACTCGGCCAGCGTGAGCTCGACATCGTCGGCGAAGATGCGGCCGTCCGAGGTGATCGACACGACGAGCGCGCTCTTCGACGTCAACGGGCGCGCCTCGACGCGCGGCAGCGTCACGTCCACGCCGCCCTGCATCATCGGCGCGGTGATCATGAAGATGATCATCAGGAGCATCATCACGTCGATCAACGAGACGACGTTGATCTCCGCGTTCAGCGGGGTCCGTTCCCCGCGTCCGCGGCGGCGCATGTCAGAGACGTCCCTCGCGTGCCATCAGCGCGATGACTTCGGACCCGAAGCCATCGAGCTCGCCGTCGAAGCGATTGAGGCGCGCGGCGAAGATGTTGTAGCCGAAGTAGGCCGGGATGGCGACGGCCAGCGCCGTCGCGGTCGCGATGAGCGCCTCGGCGACGCCCGGCGCGATCGCGGCCAGGTTGCCGGAACCGCCGCGCGCGACGCCGAGGAATGCCTCGATGACGCCCAGCACGGTGCCCAGCAGGCCGAGCAGCGGACTCACGGACCCGACGACGGCCAGGAACGGGATGTAGGTGCCCAGTTGATCGCGCTCGGTGTTCGTCTCGGAGTCGAGCACCAGGCGCAGCGCCTGCACCTGCGAGGCGGACATCGTCGCGGGCTCGCCGGCGGCGCCGGCCACGACGCGCGTCTCCGTGAGGAATGTCAGCGCGCGCTGCAGCACGCGCGTGTGCGCGCTCGGCTTGAGGCGCTTCGCGAGCGAGGCGGCGGCATCAAGGCGCGACATGCGCCGGAATTCCTGTTCGAACGCGGCCGCGGCGCGCTCGGCACGGCGGAACGTGAGCCACTTGGAGAGCATCACGGCCCACGAGGTGAGCGACATCAGCGCCAGCACCACGAGCACGACCTTCGTGAAGGGCGATGAGCCGGTGATGAGTTCGAGCGGCGTCGATGGGACGGCTTCGGTGGCTTGCAGGAACATCAGCGCGATGAGAACCAGTCATAGGTGCGACGCAATCCTTCCTCGAGGTCAACGGCGGGCGTCCAGCCCAATCCTGCCGTCGCCTTCGCGATACTCACGACCGAACGCCGTTGTTCCCCCGGACGCGCCGGGGCATGCGACAGCGGCACGGTCTTGCCGGCGCCGCGCATCAACGCGGCGGCCAAATCGGTCACGGACGTCTCACGCTGCGTGCCGAGGTTGAACGCGCGGTCGTCGACGCGGCCGGCCGGGATGGTCGGGATGCCCGCCGCGAGCACATGCGCGCGCGCGACGTCGCCGACGTACACGTAATCGCGCGTCTGGCCGCCGTCGCCGAACACCGTGAGCGGCGTGCCGTCGATGAGGCGCTGGCAGAAAATCGCGACCACGCCGGCCTCGCCGTGCGGGTCCTGACGCGGCCCGAACACGTTGGCGAAGCGCAGCGCGACATAGTCGAGCCCCTGCACGCGCGCATAGTACGCGAGGTAGAGCTCCACCGAGAACTTGGCGATGCCGTACGGCGACTCGGGGTCCTTGGCGTACGTCTCGATGTTCGGCGGGTCGACGAAGTCGCCGTAGACCGCGCCGCCCGTCGACGCGAAGATCATGCGCGTCTTCCGGCCCGTCGCGTGTACGGCCTGGATGAGGTTCACTGAGCCGCCGATGTTGACATCGACGTCATACGCCGGATCGGTGACGCTCTTGCGCACGTCGATCTGCGCGGCGAGGTGGCAGACGAGGTCGAATTGACCGTCGCGAATGCACGCGGCGGCCTCGTCCGACCGGATGTCCGCATGCACGAGCGTGGCTCCCGCGGGAACCTGCTCGCGCTTGCCGCTCGACAGGTTGTCGAGCACGGTGACCGACCAGCCGTCAGCGAGGAAGGCGTCCGCGACGTGCGATCCGATGAATCCTGCGCCACCCGTGATGAGGGCGCGGCGATTTGCTTTCGTCATCCCTCAACATAGATGGAGGTACGGGGGACTCCAACGCCACGGATGGCTGCGACGCCGCGACTCGCTGCACTGCCGCTCACGCGGTCAGGGCATCTTCGCGGTGACGCGCGCCGCCTGGCCTTCGAGCAGGCCGCCGTCCGACACGGCGATGATGATCGCGCTCGTGCCGGCCTCGGTCACGCGCGTCACCTGTGCGACCGCGATGTCCTCGGGAGGCAGCGGCACGCCGCGCGAGTCGACGCCCATGTCGCGCTGCACCGTGATCTGGTCGCCCGGCACGAGGCCGTCGGCCTCACCCGCGGCAAAGATCATCTGATGGCCGATCGTCGGCAGGACGGGATCCTGGTACATCCACAAGAGCTTGGTGCGCAGGCCGAACTCCACGCGCGTCGGGAAGTCGCCCGGCCGCGGCGCCAACGTGTCGATCGGCATCAGCAGTTGCCCCTCGAACACGTCCTCGAACTTCGTGAGCACGCGCGCCTCGGCGCGGCCGTCCGCGGCCGGGCCGAGCAGCTTGATGATGCCCGTGGGAATCACCACACGGCCTTCGCCCGCGAGCGTCGGGCCGTAGCGGAACGACATGAAGCGTTCGTCGCGCTCGCCTGCGGCGCCTTCCGGCACGTTCACATAGATGCGGTCATACGGCTGGATGGAGCGCTTCGAGAGCGTCATGCCCACCGCGTCCGACGAGATCGTCGCAGCGATGCTGCCGGGGTTGTCCACCCCATCCATGTCGGCGAGGAACGGCGCCTGCAAATAGTCCCCCGCGCGCACCGCCTCGGTCCGCGAACGCAGCACGAGCGACTGGCGCTCACCGCGCACGACCTTGAAGCGGTCGGGGTTGAAGATCGTCATGGGCTTCTGTACGTACACGGGCTGCTGCGCCGCGAGCGAGTCCGCGGCCAGCGAATCGGCCGCGAGCGTGTCGCGGACGGCCATGCTGTCGGCCATGGCCGGATCCGCGGGCGTGCCCGGCGTCGGGGCCACGTCGCCCGAGATGATCAGGACCTGGTCAGGATAGATGAGGTTCGGGTCCTGCACCGTCGCCGTATTGCGCCGGTAGATCTCGGGCCAACGGAACGGGTCGCCGAGGTAGAGTGCCGCCAGGTCCCACAGCGTATCGCCGGGCCGCACCGTGTGCGTCTGCTGCGGCTCCTGGGCCGCGAGCGGCAGAGGGGCCAGCATGAGACCGGACAGGGCGAACGCAACGAGCGATCGACGAACAGGCATGCGACGCATGGCGGGAGGGGCTTGGGACACTACGCCAACCCCGGGGAGCGACAGGTCGCCCCTGGGGGTCTCGGGGGTAGACGATTGTTGGTCAAAAATGGAAACAGACGGCAGACGGCGGACCGCATAGCAATGCGGGGGGACAGCAGCTGCCGTCCCCCCGCATCGTCGTTACCGCCGTCCGCCGTCCGCCGTCTGCCGTCTGCCGTCTGCCCTAAAACGGCAAATCGTCGTCGCCGTCCATCGCTGCGGGAAACTCCTCAAACCCGGAATCCGCGCCGCCCGACTTCTTGGCGCCGACCGACGCGCGCGCCGGCCGCGAGCCCTCGAAGCCGTTGTCACCGCCGCGACCGCCGCCCAGCATGATCAGCTCGCGCACGTTGATCTCGGTCACGTAGCGCGTCTGCTTGTCCTTGTCCTCGTACTGGCGGTATTCGATCGAGCCCTCGACGTACACCTTGTCGCCCTTCTTCACGTACTTCTCCACGATGTCGGCGAGCTGCTGGCCGGCACCCGATCGCGTGTTCCACGCGATGCATTTGTGCCACTCGGTCTTTTCCTGCTTCTCGCCGGACGCCGAGTTCCACTGGCGGCTGGTCGCGAGCGAGAAGTTCGCGACCTTGTTACCTCCCGTGGTGGAGCGGATCTCAGGGTCCGCTCCGAGGTTCCCGATCAGCGTCACCTTGTTCAGACTGCGGCTCACAATGCCTCCTGGAATGGGTCGGTCCGCGCAGGCACGGTAGGGCCCGGCTGGCAAGTCGTTAGCATCGAATTCACTCTGGGCGAAACATAACCGTGCCGGCCGACACCTGCGGCGCGGTCGTTCCGGCCCGCTACCCTCCCTGCTCGCCCCTGGCCGGCCGACATGGCACGCTACTTCGTGCGCCGCATGACCACCGCGTCCTCCTCTGGATGGCGGTAGTAACGCTTCCGCCGCCCCGTCGCCACGAATCCGCGGCTTTCGTACAGGCGCAGCGCGGCCGTATTCCCCTCGCGCACCTCGAGATAAGTCGCCGTCACGCCGTGTCCGTCGGCCGCGCGCAGGAACTGATCGAGCAGCTTGGCGCCCACGCCCGCGCGCCGCAGCGACGGCTCCACGGCGATGTTCGCCAGCTCTGCCTCATCGCCCACCATCCAGGCGACACAGTACCCGACCACCGCTCCCTCACGCTCCGCCACCGTCGCCCGGACCTGTGGATGCGCGAACATCGACCGGAACGATGAGGCGCTCCACGGGTCCGTGAAGCACGCGCGCTCAATCCGGTGGATCGCGGCGACGTCGTCCGCCGTCGCCACCCGGATCTTCACGGCGCTCCGCGCTGGGACCGCAACAACTTGGCCTGCGCCTCGGCCAGCCGCCCGTACACCGGCTCCCAGGACGCGATGTCGACAGGCCCCGCGGCCTCGACCAGCTCGAGGCAGCGCGCCACGCCGCGCGCATGTGGCCACGCGCTCATTGCCTCGTCCGGACCGATGGGACGCGCACCCAACGCCGCCGCCCGCGCCGCCACGTCGCCCGCGGGCGCTAACCCGAGCGGCTCGATCGCCGAGAGCCGGCCGGCATCGCCCACGGAGACAAGCGCGAGATACCGCTCGCCGCGCATCGCATCCAGCGTCGCAAGCCAACGGCTGCCCGGCTCCATCGTCGCATCGGACGCGGCCACGGTGAGCGCGAGCGACGGCACCGCGAACAGCGGACGGCCGGCACCCATCGCGAGCCCCTTGGCGACCGCCCCTGCCACGCGCAGTGATGTGAAACTGCCCGGCCCCGCCCCGCACACGATGCGGTCGAGGCCGGCCGGCGCGACGCGCGCCTCGTCGAGCGCGGCCAAGACCGCCGGCATGAAGCGCTCCTCGTCGGCACTGCGCATGCGCACCTCGCGCTCGGCGACCACGGTCGCGTCGCGCAACACCGCGATCGTGCCGAGCGACGCCGCAGCGTCCAGGGCGAGTGTCAGCATTGTCCTGCGCGCCTCCGCGCGTGAACCGCGGTATCCCTCACCACGTGAGCCGCCGCACGTCCGCTTTCCCCGGCACGTGCTCGAGCCGCAGCGTGATATGGTCCGCCGGCAGTGCGCCGCGCGCGCGGTCCGGCCACTCGACGAGCATGAGCCCGCCCTCGCGCACGATGTCCTCCCAGCCGAGTTGCGCGAGTTGCTCGGGGCCCTTGAGACGGTAGAGGTCGAGATGGAAGACCTGGCCGCGCGGCGAGTGATACTCGTGCACGAGACTGAACGTCGGGCTCGTCACGGGCTCGAGCGCGCCTTGCGCGCGCGCGATCGCGCGCACCAGCGTGGTCTTCCCCGCCCCGAGGTCGCCCTCGAGCACCACACAGGCCGGCAGCGACAGCTCGCGCCCAAACCGGTCGCCCCACGCGGCAAGCTCCGGCTCCGTCAACTCAGCGACGGGCACCCTTGCCCCGCGCGCTCGTGTCGCCCATCGCCACCTTGAGGTCGAAGAGTTCGTCGCGCAATCGCGCCGCGCTTTCGAAGTCGAGGTTCTTCGCCGCGACCTTCATGTCGTCCTCGAGCTTCGCGACGAGCGCCGGCAAGTCCTCGGTGCCGTACGCGCGTTGCGCCTCGGCCACCTTCTTCTGCTTCTTGCGGCCCGTGCGGTCGGCCTCGCGCTCCTCGGTGCCGTCGCGCGCGTCGGCCACGCGCGTGCTGAAGCGCACCTGGTCGATGCTCTTCGTCACGCCGGCGGGCACGATGCCGTGTGCCTCGTTGTGCGCCTGCTGGATCGCGCGGCGGCGCGCGGTCTCGTCGAGACAACGCTGCATCGAGCCCGTGATGCGGTCCGCGTAGAAGATCGCGCGGCCGTCCACGTGGCGCGCAGCGCGCCCGACCGTCTGGATCAGCGAGCGGTCCGAGCGCAGGAAGCCCTCCTGGTCCGCGTCGAGGATCGCGACCAGCGACACCTCGGGCAGGTCGAGCCCTTCGCGCAGCAGGTTGATGCCGATCAGCACGTCGAACTCGCCCAAGCGCAGGCCGCGCACGATCTCCATACGTTCGATCGCGTCAATGTCCGCATGCATGTAGCGCACGCGCACGCCGACCTGTGCCAGGTAATCCGTCAGGTCCTCAGCCATGCGCTTGGTCAGCGTCGTGACGAGCACGCGCTCGCCACGCTTCTCGCGCTTGCGGATCTCGTGCAGCAAGTCGTCGACCTGCCCCTTCACGGGGCGAATCTCGATGATCGGGTCGAGCAACCCGGTCGGGCGGATCACCTGCTCGACGACCACCCCCTCGGAGAGCTTGAGCTCGAGGTCGCCCGGCGTGGCCGACACGTTCACGGCGCGCGGCGTCAACGCGAGGAACTCGTCGAACATCAGCGGCCGGTTGTCGAGCGCGCTGGGCAGGCGGAAGCCGTACTCGACGAGCGTGTTCTTGCGCGCGCGGTCGCCGTTGAACATGCCGCCGATCTGCGGCAGCGTGACGTGCGACTCGTCGACGACCACGAGGAAGTCGTCGGGGAAATAATCGAACAGGCAGGCCGGCCGCGCGCCGGGCTCGCGCGCCGCGAGGATGCGCGAATAGTTCTCGATGCCCGGGCACGTGCCGATCTCGAGCATCATCTCGATGTCGAAGTTCGTGCGCGACTCCAGCCGCTGCGCCTCGAGCAGCTTGCCCGCGTCGCGCAGCACGCGCAGGCGGTCGATGAGCTCGGCGCGAATCTCCTTCACGGCGCGCTCGAGCGTCGGTCGCGTCGTGACGAAGTGCTTGGCCGGGTATACCGCCGTGCGCTTGAGCGGCGTGATCACCTGCCCCGTGAGCGGGTCGATCTTGGAGATGCGCTCGATCTCGTCGCCGAACATCTCGACGCGGACCGCCTGCTCCTCGTACGCCGGGAAGATCTCCACCGTGTCGCCGCGCACGCGGAACGTGCCGCGCTCGAAAGCGACATCGTTGCGGCCATACTGGATGCGCACGAGCGCCTTGAGGATCTCGTCGCGCGGGATCGTCTGGCCGACCGTGAGCGTGACCATCGACGCGCGATACGTCTCCGGGTCGCCGAGGCCATAGATCGCGGACACCGTCGCGACGATGATGACGTCGTCGCGCTCCATGAGGGACGACGTCGCGCGCAGGCGCAGCCGGTCGATGTCCTCGTTGATCGACGCGTCCTTCTCGATGTACGTGTCCGACGACGGCACGTACGCCTCGGGCTGGTAGTAGTCGTAGTACGAGATGAAGTACTCGACCGCGTTCTGCGGGAAGAACCCCTTGAGCTCGCCGTACAGCTGCGCCGCGAGCGTTTTGTTGTGCGAGAGCACGAGCGCGGGCTTGCCGAAGTCGGCGATGACATTGGCCATCGTCATCGTCTTGCCCGAGCCCGTGACGCCGAGCAGCGTCTGGAAGCGGTCGCCGCGCCGCAGGCCCGCATTCAGCTCGGCGATGGCGCGCGGCTGGTCACCCGCCGGGGCGAACGGGGCCTGGAGGTTGAACACCGGCGTGGTGTCGACGGCGGAGTCGCCCTTGGTCGCGATCGTGCCCTCCTGCGTTACGGCATGCCCGGCACGAGCGGCCGCGCCCACGGGATCGCCCAGAGGATCATCGCCATCGTGATGGCCGTGAAGACCAGCAGCTTGCGGTGCCGCGCGGCGTCCGTGGGCGCGTTCTTCGCGACGATACCGCCGATCGTCATGAGCACCACCGCGATGACCATCACCGTCGGGTGTTCGGCCACGAAGAAGCGCGTGGCCGCGTCGGACATCGTGGCCTGCATGTCCGCCATGAGCGACTTGATGAACGGGCTCACGAGGAAGAGCGCGATGCCGAGCAACAGTTGCAGGTGCAGCGAGGCCGTGAAGAACACGCCCGCGCGTCGCGCCGGCGCGTAGGGACGGTCACCGGAGATGCCCTGCCAGGCGCGGACGAAGGCCCAGACGCCGAGCGCGAGGACGATCCAGCGGAGCAGGTTGTGCGAGTGCAGGAGGGCGGCGTGCATCGGTCGGGACTCCGGGCGTGGAAGGACGGAGGAATCTGCAATCTAGCACCGGGACGCGCGGCCCACCGGTCCGCCGCCTGAGTCGGTGGCTGCCCCGCCCTGACTCCTCCCCGCCGAACGTTGTTGCTTCCTTACGCCTCCGTCCCCTCCGCCACCAGCCGCTCGCGGCGCGCGACCTCGCTCACGCCTTTCACGCGCCGCGCCGCCTTGATGATCTTGTCGAGGTGCGCGAGGTTCTCGACCTCGACGAGCGCGGCGCCCGAGACGCGGCCGTCCGTGGTCTTGAGCTCCAGCGAGCGGATGTCCGTGCCCGTGCCGCTCATGGCCGCCGCGAGGTCCGCGTACAGGCCGCGCCGGTCGTTGCCCTCGATCGACAGCCGGATGACGAAGCGCTCACCCGCGCTCTCCTGCCAGTCGATCTCGAGCCGCCGCTCGGGTTCATGCACGAGGTGCAGCAGGTTCGGGCAGTCGGCGCGATGGATGCTGACGCCGCGACCGCGCGTCACGTAGCCCACCACCGCGTCACCCGGCACGGGCTGGCAGCACTGCGCGTAGCGCACCATGAGGCCGTCCACACCCTGGATGCGCAGGCCCTTCGACGTGCCCGGCCGCCGCATGCGGTCGATGAGCCGCTCGAGCGCGCTCGGCTTGAGCGACGTGTCCTGCGTGACGTCGATGTCCGGGTAGATCGCCTTCAGCACCTGCGTGATCGTGATGTCCCCCTGCCCGATGCTCGCGAACAGGTGGTCGTGCCCGCCAAGGCCGAGTGCGTGCGCGCCCTTGGTGAGTTCGGCGTCCGTGAGCTTCGCGTGCCGGCGCCGGCGCAGTTCGCGCTCGAGGATCTCCTGCCCGACCGTGACGAAGGTCTTCTGCTCCTCGTTGCGCAGCCATTGGCGGATGCGATGGCGCGCGCGGCCCGTGCGCACGTGCGCGAGCCAGTCACGGCTGGGGCGCGCATTGGGCGAGCGAATGATCTCGACCGTCTCCGAGTTGCGCAGCTCGCGCGAGAGCGGCGCGAGCCGCCCGTTCACGCGCGCACCCTGCGTGTGCAGACCCACTTCTGTGTGCACCGCGAACGCGAAGTCGATCGGCGTCGCACCCTTGGGCAACTGGATCACGTCGCCATTGGGCGTGAAGACGAAGATCTCGTCCTGGTACAGGTCGAGCTTGAGGAACTCGAGGAACTGGTCCGGCGTCTCGGCGTCGAGCTGCAGTTCGAGGACCTGCCGGAACCATGACAGGTGCCGGTCGAGGTCGCGCTTACCGGCCTTTTCGCCTTCCTTGTAGAGCCAGTGCGCGGCGATGCCGTACTCCGCCGTGCGGTGCATGTCGCGCGTGCGGATCTGGATCTCGAACAGCGTGCCGCGCGGCCCGAAGATCGTCGTGTGCAGCGACTGGTAGCCGTTCGACTTGGGCGAGGCGATGTAGTCCTTGATGCGCTCCTGCAACGGCGTCCACGAGCCGTGGATGACGCCCAGCGCGTGGTAACACTCCGGGATGTTCTCGACGAGCACGCGGATGGCGTACAGGTCATAGATCTCGTCGTACGGCTTGTCGCGCTTCTGCATCTTCTTGTAGATCGACCACAGGTGCTTGGGCCGGCCGCCGACCTCGTGCACGAGCACGCCGGCGTCGCGCAGCTTGGCCTCGAGCGGGCCGGCCATTTCGGCGACCAGCGCGTCGCGGTCCGCGCGCTTGGCGGCCAGCAGCTTGGCGAGGCCGCGGTATTCCTCGGGCTCGAGCCACTTGAACGCGAGGTCCTCGAGCTCGGCCTTCATGGAGGCCAGACCGAAACGGTGCGCCATGGCCGCGTAGAGGTCGCGCGTCTCGAGCGCGATGCGCTGCCGCTTGTCCTCGGGCATCCACTCGAGCGTCCGCATGTTGTGCAGGCGGTCGGCGAGCTTGACGAGGATGACGCGGATGTCGCGCGCCATCGCCACGAGCATCTTGCGGAAGTTCTCCGCCTGCTTGAGCTCGTCGCGCTCCTCCTTGGGCTTCTCGACGGGCGCGGCGTACTGGCCGAGCTTCGTGACGCCGTCGACGATCTCCGCGACCTCGGGGCCGAACAGCTCCGCGAGCTCGTCCTTCGTCGCGAGCGTGTCCTCGATGGTGTCGTGCAGGATGCCCGCGACGATGCTCGCCTCGTCCAGCTTGAGCTGGGCGAGCAGGTGGGCGACCTCGAGCGGATGGATGAGGTAGGGCTCGCCGCTCTTGCGGACCTGCCCCTGATGGACCTTCGCGCTGTAGACGTAGGCCCTCTTGATGGCCTCGAGGTCCGCGTCCGGCTTGTAGGTGCCGACTTCGTCCAGGATGTCGTTGAGCCGGATCATGCCAACCGGGGATGCTAACGGAGCGCCGGGCCTCTGCGCAACGCAGTGCGTCGTAAAGCCGTCCGAAGGCCTCCGGACGCCCTCGGCAGCCGACAGAACGTGCCAGGAAGTGACAGGTGCGGCGAACCCCGACTCGCGCTAGGAGTGTGGGGGCATGCCGTGGCTCGAGGTCTTTCGACAGGGACGCAGGGAAAGCAGGCTCGAGGTGCCTGACCGCGGCCTCGTGCTCGGGCGCGACCCCGACTCCGATCTCGTGCTGAACGACCCGGTGGTGAGCCGCCGCCACGCCCGCCTGTTCGCGACCGGCGGGCGCTGGGTCATCGAAGATCTCGAGACGCGCAACGGGACGTGGGTGAACGGGCTGCGTGAGTTTCGTCGTCCTCTCAACGACGGGG
>JAKFFA010000106.1:0-20139 GCA_036675455.1 Gemmatimonadaceae bacterium
GTCGGGAGCGGGTATCCGGCGTCGGCGGCCTGTGCCTTACACGCTGCGAGCCCGCCGCTAAAGCGGCGGTCTCTTGCTACGGCACGGGCCGCCTTTGCCGGACACCCGCTCCCTCTCTCGGTCGTGGCACCAGCGGCTCGCCTCGGACGGCTCGCGCGTGCGGCGAACGTTTGGGGCACCCGTACCGCGCGGTCCGGCGCCGGTCGCGCGCTTCCCGCGGCGTTTTCGTGAGCTGGGGAATCGTGCTCCGGGCCGCGGTCGGTCATGGCACCTGCGCTCGCGTTGGCGCGCGGACGCGCGCGGCTTGGGCGCGGGACCCGGCCGCCGCCGCCCGCACTCGCCGCGCTCGCCGCGGCAAGCGAGCGCCGTCCGCGACCAGCGCAGGAAGTCCGTGCCGAACCAGGCGTCGCTGCTCGTCGCACCGACGCGGCTGCCAGCTCGGTGAAGCTGACACTGCTAGGGCGCGCGGAGGCCAGTCCCGCCGAGGCCGCGGATGCTCCGACCGTGCGCCAACGCGCGCAGGCGACACGACCGTGCGGAGGCCGCGGGGGTGGTCGCAGCGACGCCCGCGGCGTAGCAAGAGACCGCCGCGCAGCGGCGGGCTCGCAGCGTGTAAGCCGCCGCGTCGCGAAGACCACCCCCGCGGTCTCCGCACCAGCCCGGAAACCGGCAACAGAACGAGGCAGCTCAGAGCAGCCCCGCCTCTGCGAACGAGACATACCGGCCGCGCCCGATCACGATGTGGTCGTTGACCGGAATATCCAGCAGCCGCCCGGCCGCGACGAGCTGCGACGTGATCGCGCGATCATCGGGACTCGGCGTCGGATCCCCCGACGGATGATTGTGCACCAGCACGATGCTCGCCGCCCGCTCTGCGATCGCCTCGCGGAACACCTCCCGCGGATGCACGAGACTGCTGTTGAGGATGCCGCGACTCACGAGCACGTCGCGCTCGAGCCGATGCTGCGCGTCGAGCACCGCCACGTGGAACTCCTCCACCGTGAGCCCCTCGAGCCGCGTCGCGTAGTACCGCCACACATCGCGCGGGCCGCGCATCGGCTCGCCGTCGTCGGCGCCTTCGGCGGCCAGCCGCCGCCCGATCTCGAGCGCCGCATGCACCGCCAGCGCGCGCGTCTCGCCGAGCCCATGCATCGACGTCAGGGAGGCCAGCGGCAACTGGCCCAGCCGGCGCAGCGACCCGCTCGCTCGCCGCAGGAGTTGCCCGGCCGTCTCACTGGCCGGCCGCCCGGCCGTGCCCACGCCGAGCAGCAGCGCGAGCAACTCCGTCGTAGTCAGCGCCGTGGCCCCGAGCGACCGTAGCCGCTCACGCGGCCGATCGGCCGCCGGAAGATCGCGTACGGATGTCATGCGCCCAACCTACGCGCTCTCGCTCAGACACCATCATCGAATCCACGCGCCCGTCACCGCCCCGCGCGAGAGGAGCCGCGGCGCGCAAGCTCAGCACCCATCAGCGTGAGAGTGAGCGAGTTACAGCGCGTGCGAGCGCGTGCGAGCGCGTGCAGCGCGTGCAGCGCGTGTGGCGCGTGCAGCGCGTGTGGCGCGTGTGGCGCGTGAGCGGCTGCGCGCGTGCGCGTGAGCGCGTCGGCGACTCGCGAAAGGCGTGCCTCGTCCAGGCGGCGCAAGGCGGAGCGCACTGTGCGCGCGGGGCCGGCGGGCGCGCGGGGGCCGGCGGGCGCGCAAGGCGCGAGAGGACCAAAGAGCGTGAGTCCGCGCGGGCGCCGGAAGCCAAGAACCGGGAAACGGCGGGAGCGTAAAGAGCCAGCCGCGAGCAGCGCAATCATCCGCGCGCGCGAAGCACCTCGACCAAGGTCGGGCGCGGGTGTCCGGCAAAGGCGGCCCGTGCCGTAGCAAGAGACCGCCGCTTTAGCGGCGGGCTCGCAGCGTGTAAGGCACAGGCCGCCGACGCCGGATACCCGCGTCCGACCGCAGCCCGGTGCACCCAACTGCCGGCAAGCTAGATCAAGTCGCCCCGTGACACTTCTTGAACTTCTTCCCGCTCCCGCACGGACACGGATCGTTCCGCCCCACGCCCGTGAAGTCGAGGTTGCCCGTCGGCGCCGCGCCAGCGGCCATGCGCGCCACGCCGCGCCCCGCGCCCACCACCTTCGGCTGCGCCGCGCGCTCCGAACCTGCGGGCGCTGTCTCAGCCACCGGCGCCGGCACCGTCCCCGCCCCCGGCGTCTCCGCGATGCCGAGTGCGTCGAACTTCACCGGCGTCGCCGGCGGCCGCTTGGGCGTCGGCGGGTTGTCGAACACCAACTGCACCTTGAGGAACCGCTCCGTGAACGTGTGCTGGATGTCGCGCATGAGGTCCTCGAACATCGAGAATGCCTCCTGCTTGTACTCGATCAGCGGGTCCTTCTGCCCCCACGACCGATACTGGATCGCCGCACGCAGCTGGTCCAAATCATACAAGTGGTCCTTCCACTTCTCATCGAGCACGTTGAGCATCACCAGCGACAGCAACCGCGGACCGTACTCGCCCAAGTCCTTGAACTTGCGGTGGAACGCCGCCTGCACGGCTTCGGCCGCCTCGCGCTTCGCCTCAGGAATCGTCACCGGCGCCGTGTTCACGGACGCGAACGACGGCACGGTCAACAGGTACGGCATCATGAGCTCTTGCCGCAGCAGCTCGAGGTCCCAGTCGTCCGACGACTCGAACTCGGCGAGCGTCGTGTCCACGCGCCGCTCGACGGCGCCGACGACCATCTTCTCGGCCTCGCCCTTGAGCTCCTCGCCGCCCTCGAGCGCGAACGAACGCAGGTTGTAGATCACCTCGCGCTGCTGGTTCATCACGTCGTCGTAATCGAGCAGCCGCTTGCGGGCCTGGAAGTTCTGCAGCTCGACGCGCTTCTGCGCCTGCTCGATCGACCGCGTGATCAGCGTGTGCGTGAGCACCTCGCCTTCCTTGGCGCCCATGCCGTCCATGAGCCGCGCGATGCGGTCCGACCCGAAGAGCCGCATCAGGTCGTCCTCGAGCGACAGGAAGAACTGCGACGAGCCCGGGTCGCCCTGACGGCCCGCACGGCCGCGCAACTGCCGGTCGATGCGCCGCGACTCATGCCGTTCGGACCCGATGATGTGCAGGCCACCGGGCTCGGTGACCGGCACGTCGTTGCCGTCGGGATCCTTCACCACGGACGGCTTCGACTCGCGCACGCCGCCGCCGAGTTTGATGTCCGTGCCGCGGCCGGCCATGTTGGTCGCGATCGTGATCGCGCCGGGCTGGCCGGCATTGGCCACGATCTCGGCCTCACGCTGGTGGTACTTCGCGTTGAGCACGTTGTGCGGCAGGCCGGCCCGCTGGAACATGCGCGCCAGCGTCTCCGACGCCTCCACGCTCGCCGTGCCCACCAGTACCGGGAAGCCCAGCCCGTGCAACCGCCGCGTCTCCTCGACGATGCCGTTGTACTTCTCACGGCGCGTCTTGTACACGAGGTCCTGCCGGTCGTCGCGGATGATCGGCTTGTTGGTCGGGATGACCGACACGTCGAGCCCGTAGATCGTGTGGAACTCGGTCTCCTCGGTCTCGGCCGTGCCCGTCATGCCCGCGAGCTTCTCGTACAGGCGGAAGTAGTTCTGGATGGTGATCGTCGCCAGCGTCTGCGTCTCGCCGCGCACGGTCACGCCTTCCTTCGCCTCGACGGCCTGGTGCAGGCCCTCGCTCCAGCGGCGGCCGGGCATCGTGCGGCCCGTGAACTCGTCGACGATGAGCACCTGCCCGTCCTGCACCACGTAGTTCACGTCCTTCTCGAACAGCGCGTGCGCCCGCAGCAGTTGGTGCACGATGTTGAGCTTCTCGGACTTGATGGCGTACTCGCTCTCGATGACACGGCGCGCCTCAAGCTTCGCGGCCACGTCCATGTCGTGGTCCTTGTCGATGCGGCCGATCTCGAGCGCGATGTCGGGCAGCACGAACGCGTCGGGCGAATCGGGCGCCATGAAATCGACGCCGCGGTCCGTCAGGTGCACCGAGTGGCCCTTCTCGTCGAGCACGTAGAGCAGGTCCTCCTCAACATCCCGATACTGCTGCTTGGCCTGCGGCAGCTTGCGGTCGGCGAGGTGCGCGAGTTCCTGTTGCAGCACCATCTGCTTGACGCCGGTCTCCTGCAGCACCTTGAGCAGCCGCTTGTTCTTGGGACTGCCCATGCGCGCCTGGTAGAACGCGAGCGCCGCCTCATCGCGATTGCCCTCGGCCATCGCCTTCTCGCCGCGCGCGACGAGGTCGTTGGCGAGCTCCGTCTGCCGCCGCACCAGCCGCGCGACGGCGGTGTTGTGCTCGGCGTACTGCAGGTCGCCCTCGTTGCCGACGGGCCCCGAGATGATCAGCGGCGTGCGCGCCTCGTCGATGAGCACCGAGTCCACTTCGTCGACGATCGCGTACACATGCGGACGCTGCACGCGCTGGTCGAGCGAGACCACCATGTTGTCGCGCAGGTAGTCGAAGCCGAACTCGTTATTGGTGCCGTACGTGATGTCGCAGCCGTAGGCCGCGCGGCGCTCCGGCGTGCCGGGCTCCGTGTCGTCGAGGCAGCCCACGGTGAGGCCCAGCCAGCGGTAGAGATGCCCCATCCACTGGGAGTCGCGGCGCGCGAGGTACGAGTTGACCGTGACAAGGTGCGCGCCGCGGCCCGGCAGCGCGTTCAGGTACAGCGGCAGCGTCGCGACGAGCGTCTTGCCCTCGCCCGTCGCCATTTCGGCGATGCGGCCGAGGTGCAATTGGATGCCGCCGACGAGCTGCACGTCGTAGTGCACCATGTCCCACGGCTGATCGTGCCCCGGCACGGGCGCGGGCGTGCCCATGAGGCGGCGCGCCGCCTCGCGCACCGTCGCGAACGCCTCGGGCAGGATCTCGTCGAGCACCTCTCCAATGAGCTCGCGCAGCTGCCCCTCGAGCCCGCCCTGACCGTCGGCACCCACGAGCTCCATGTCGATCTGGTCGCGCGCTTCGGCGTCCTCGGCATCGCGCTTGGTCGCCTTGAGCGCGTCGATGCGCGCCTGCAGCTCGGCGGTGCGTTCGCGGATGATCGCGCGAAAACGCTCCGTCTGGCCGCGCAGCTCGGACTCGGAGACGTCGCGCAGCCGCGCGAAATGCGCATTGATCTCGTCCACGATCGGCTGGACGCGCTTCTGTTCCCGCTCGTGCCGGGTGCCGAACACGGCCCCGATGAGTTGCTTGAGCATCAGTTGGTCACTCGGTTTCTCTCGTAGGGCGATACAACTGGTGAGTCGAGATGTACGCGATCACATCGTCCGGCACGAACCCGCGGATCGGCAGGCCCGCGCGCACGCGTGAGCGCACTTCCGTGGCGGAGATGTCGACGCGACGCGACGCGAGCCGCCGGGCACGGAACCCGGCCGGCAGCCCGACGGTCGCTTCGTCGTCCGGCGACACCACGCCGCGCGTCACCACGACGACAGTCACGAGCGACGCGAGCGCCTCGGGCTCCCGCCAATGCGGCAGCGTCGCCGCCGTGTCGGCGCCCATCAGCAGGAACAGCTCGGCATCCGGCCGGACCGCCCGATACGCCCGCATCGTGTCAACCGTGAATGATAACCCCTCGCGTTCGATCTCGACGGGGTCCACCGCAAGCCCGGCGTCCTGCCCGGCCAGCAGGCGCGTCATCGCCAGCCGGTGCGAGCCGGAGGTCATGTCGATGCCGCGCTTCAGCGGCTGCCGCCACGCGGGGATGAGCACGACTTGATCCAATCCCAATGCTTCACGCGCCGTGTAGGCCGCGAGCAGGTGCCCGACGTGCGGCGGATCGAACGTGCCGCCCAGGATGCCCAGGCGCGCAGGCATGCGCGACGAAGCGCTCAGCGCGGCGCGGAAGGCACCGGTGCCCCCGCGCCGGGGTCGACCTTGCAGGTGCGCAGGACCTCGGGGTCCGTCGGATACGCGGCCCGCAGCGTCTCGCACATCTCCTCCGCGTCCGCCTCGTAGCGCATCACGGGCAAGCGGTACACCTCGACGAGCCGCAGCATCGCGAGACGCGCCTTATCGCTGTCGGGCCAGTTCGTCACGACGTCGCGCAGGTAGATGATCGCCGAGTCATACGCCTTGCGGCGGATGTAGTGCATCGCCGTTTCGTAGTCCTTGGACGCGAACCACTCATCAAGCCGCTTCAACTCCGCGGCCGCCGAGTCGGCCCACGGCGACGCCGGATACACGGCGGCCAGCAGCCGGTACTGCGTCTGCGCCAGCAACCCGTACTGCGGGTCCAGTGACGGCGACCGCCAGAGACCGGCGTACGCGCGACCCGAGAGGTACAGCGCGTCGTCGGCCAGCGAGTCCTGCGGGAACGACTCGGCGAGCCGGATGAACGACTGCGCAGCCAGCAGCCGCTCGTCGTTGCCCAGGCGCGCCTTGCCGAGGTACCAGTGCGACGGCGGCAACAGCGAGTCGCGCGTCGGCAGGTCGAGCGTCAGGCGCTCGAACGCGTTGATCGCGTTCCCCCACTTCTCGCGCTCGTACGCGCGGAGGCCCGCCTCAAACAGCGCCGTCGACGTCGGGAAGTCGAGCGGGTTGAGCGCGCGAAAGCAGGCCGTACCCTGGAACACGAGGGCGAGGGCGAGGAGCGAGAGGAGAGGACGTCGCATCAGGTGGGTGGCTGCATCCGCGCGGTCCCGGAGAGACCGCGAAAATATTCGATGGTCCGCCCGAGCCCTTCACGCAGCTGGACGGTGGGTTCCCAGCCGAGCAACTCGCGGGCGCGCGTGATGTCGGGCTTGCGGACTTTTGGGTCGTCCGCGGGGAGGGGATGCGAGATGATAGGCGAGGCGGATCCCGTGAGTTCCACCACGAGGTCGGCCAGTTGGCGGATCGTGAACTCGTTCGGATTCCCGATGTTGACGGGCATCTGCTCATCGCTGTGGAACAGGCGGTACAGGCCCTCCACCTCGTCCTCGACGTAGCAGAACGAGCGAGTCTGGTCGCCGTCACCATAGACGGTGAGCGGCAACCCCTGCAGCGCCTGCACGATGAAGTTCGAGACCACGCGGCCGTCGCCGGGTCGCATGCGCGGCCCATACGTGTTGAAGATGCGCACGATGCGCGTATCCACACCCTGCGCACGCTGGTACGCCATCGTCATCGCCTCGGCGAATCGTTTGGCCTCGTCGTAACAGCCGCGCGGGCCGATGGGGTTCACGTTCCCCCAGTAGGTCTCGTTCTGCGGGTGCACGAGCGGATCGCCGTAGACCTCCGACGTCGACGCGAGGAAGAAGCGCGCCTTCTTGGCCAACGCGAGCCCGAGCGCGTTGTGCGTGCCGAGCGACCCGACCTTGAGCGTCTGGATCGGCATCTCGAGGTAGTCGACCGGGCTGGCCGGCGAGGCGAAGTGCAACACGCCGTCGAGCGAGCCCGGGACGTACGTGTACTCCGAGATGTTGTGCCGGATGAAGCTGAACCGCTCGCGCCCCATGAGGTGCGCGATGTTGTCCGGATGGCCCGTGAGGAAGTTGTCGAGCCCAATGACCGTGTGGCCGTCGGCCAGGAACCGGTCCGAGAGGTGCGAGCCGAGAAACCCGGCCGCGCCGGTGATGAGGACCCTCACGCGCCGCCCCTGCCGATTGACCGGTACGTGAAGCCGAGCGCCTGCATCTTGGCCGGGTCGTACAGGTTCCGGCCGTCCACGACCAGCGGCTGCTTGAGTTCGCGCTTGACGCGGCCGAAATCCGGGAACCGGTACTCATTCCAGTCGGTGACGATGACGAGCGCATCGGCGCCGGTGGCGGCCTCGTAGCTGGTGCGGCCGTACTCGATGCGGTCGCCCAGGCGGCGCTGCGTCTCGTGCATGGCCGCCGGGTCGTGCGCGACCACGGTCGCGCCGGCCGCGAGCAGTTCCTCGATGAGCACGAGCGACGGCGACTCGCGCATGTCGTCGGTGTTCGCCTTGAAGGCGAGCCCCCACACCGCGATGCGCCGGCCCTTCACGTCGCCACCGAGCGCCTCGCTCAGCTTGCGGAAGAGCACGTGCTTCTGGTGTTCGTTGGCATCCTCGACCGCCTGGAGCACGAGCATCGCGGCGCCGCGCTCGACCGAGGTGCGCATGAGCGCCTTCACGTCCTTGGGGAAGCACGACCCGCCGTAGCCCGGCCCCGGGAACAGGAACGCCGGGCCGATCCGGCTGTCGCTGCCGATGCCCTTGCGCACGAGGTCGACATCGGCGCCGACCTGCTCGCACAGGTTGGCGACCTCATTCATGAACGAGATGCGCGTGGCGAGCATCGCGTTGGCGGCGTACTTGGTCATCTCCGCCGACGGGATGTCCATGAAAATGATCGGCTTGCCCGTGCGCACGAACGGCGCGTACAGCTCGTTCATGCGCTGGCGCGCGAAGTCGCTGTCGACGCCGATCACCACGCGGTCTGGCTTCATGAAATCGTCGACCGCGGCGCCCTCCTTGAGGAACTCGGGATTCGAGCACATGTGGAACTTGACGCGCGCGTTCGGCTCGATGGCGGCGGCGACTTTCTGCGCGGTGCCGACGGGCACCGTGGACTTGGTCACCACGACGAGCTCGCGGGTTGCATGCCGGCCGATCATGTCGGCCACCGCGAGCACATGCTTGAGGTCGGCCGAGCCGTCCTCATCGGGCGGCGTCCCCACGGCGATGAAGATCACATCGGCGTCGGCGATCGCGCCCGCGACGTCCGTCGTGAACTCGAGGCGCCCGGCAGTCTGGTTGCGCTCGACGAGCTCCTCGAGGCCGGGCTCGTAGATCGGCAGCACGTTCTGCTTCAATCCGCCGATCTTGGCCTCATCGAGGTCGGCGCACCGGACGTCATTCCCCGTCTCGGCGAGGCACGCCCCCACGACCAGTCCGACGTATCCGGTGCCGATGACCGTGATCTTCACGCGCGCCGCCCGGCGGTGCGCGATGATGTCAGCGTGACGATGCGGGCCTTGCCGGGCTTCGCCTTCGCCAGCACGTTGCGCGTGTCGATCACGAGACCGGCGCGGTTGACGACGCGCTGGTAGTCGACCGCCGAGTGGTCGGTCACCACGACCACCGCGTCGGCGCTGTCGAGCACCGCGTCGGTGAGGTCCGTGCTGTGCACCTCGTGGCCGTCCTCACGGTACGTGGGCACGTGCGGATCGTGGTACGTCACTTCCGCGCCGCGTTCCTGCAGCAGCCGAATCACGTCCAGCGCCGGACTCTCGCGCATGTCATCGATGTCGCGCTTGTACGCCACGCCCAGCACCAGCACGCGGCTGCCGCGCACCGCCTTGCGGTCATCATTGAGTGCCCACGCCACTTTCTCCACCACGAAGTCGGGCATGGCCGAGTTGACCTCGCTCGCGAGGTCGATGAAGCGCGTCTTGTAGTTGAGCGACCGCATCTTCCACGCGAGGTAATGCGGGTCGAGCGGGATGCAGTGGCCGCCGATGCCGGGACCCGGCGTGAATTTCATGAAGCCGAACGGCTTGGTGGCCGCGGCCTCGATCACCTCCCAAACATTCACGTCGAGCCGGTCGCAGACGATGGCCATCTCGTTGACGAGGCCGATGTTCACCGAGCGAAACGTGTTCTCAAGCAGCTTGACGAGCTCGGCCGCTTCGGGCGACGAAACAGGCACGACCGTGTCGATGGTCGCCGAGTAGAACGCCGTCGCGATGCGGTTGCACGCGGGCGTGATGCCACCCACCACCTTGGGCGTGTTCTTCGTGTGATAGACCGGGTTGCCGGGATCCACACGCTCGGGGCTGAACGCGAGGAACACATCCTTGCCGACCGTGAGCCCGCGCGCCTCGAGCCGCGGCTGCAGCAGTTCGCGCGTCGTGCCCGGGTACGTCGTGCTCTCGAGCACGATGAGCATGCCCGGGTGCGCCTGCTTGGCCACCGTCTCGGCGGCCGAGAGCACGAAGGACATGTCCGGGTCGCGCGTCTTGGCCAGCGGCGTCGGCACGGCGATGGAGACCGTGTCGGCCTCCGCGAGCTTGGTCGCGTCCGTCGTCGCGATGAAGGCGCCGCTCGACACATGCTTCGCCACCTGCGCCGCGGGCACGTCCTGGATGTGCGAGCCGCCGCCCATCAGCAGCGTCGTGACACGCTCGCTCACGTCGTAGCCGATGACGCGGAAGCCCGCCTCGCACAGCTCCATCGCGAGCGGGAGGCCGACGTATCCCAGGCCGATGATCGCGCTGACCGCGTTGCGATCCCCGATCTTCTTGAGGAGGGTCTGCTCCATGGAGTTGTTTTTCGCCGATTGGGTAGGGGGGATCACTTGCCGAAGAACGAGCGCACGCCGGCGATCACCTCGTCGAGCTGGGCCCGCGTGAGCTCCGGAAACACAGGAATGGAGACCACCTCGCGCGCCGCCTTCTCCGACTCGGGGCAGCTGCCCTCGCGGTAGCCGAGGTACGCGAAACACGGCTGCAGATGCAGTGGCAGGGGATAGTAGACCGAGTGCCCGATGCCGCGCGCCGTCAGATGCTCGCGCAGGGCGTCGCGCCGCGGCACGCGCAGCGTGTACTGGTTGTAAATCGACTCGTTCGCCGGGTCGATGAACGGCGTCACGACGCCGTCGAGATCCGCGAAGGCCTCGTCGTACCGCTTGGCGTTGGCGCGGCGCGCGGCGCTCCACGCGGCGAGGTGCGGCAGCTTGGCCGAGAGCACCGTCGCCTGCAGCGCGTCGAGGCGCGAGTTGTAGCCGACTTCCTCGTGCAGGTACGTCTGCACCGAGCCGTGCGTCCGCAGCCGACGCAGGCGCGCGGCCAGCGCGTCGTCCTGCGTCACCATCATGCCGCCGTCGCCGTACCCGCCGAGGTTCTTGGACGGGAAGAACGAGAAGGTTCCGATGGTCGCGCCTTCGCCGGCCATCGTCCACTGGCCGCCCACCTTGCGACGCGCGCCAATGCTCTGCGCGGCGTCCTCGATGATCGGCAAGTCGGGCAGCCGGCGGCGGATCTCCTCGATCGCGGCCATCTGTCCGAACAGGTCCACGGGAATGACGGCCTTGGTGCGCGGCGTGACGGCGGCCGCGGCCAGGTCGGGCCGGATGTTGAACGTCCGGGGGTCGATGTCCACGAACACGGGCTTGGCGCCGACGTTGTGGATGGTGCCCGCCGTCGCAAAGAACGTGAACGGCGTGGTCACCACTTCGTCGTCGCGGCCGATGTCGAGCGCGCGCATTGCCAGCAGGATCGCGTCCGTGCCGTTGGCACAGCCGATGGCGTGCTTGGTGGCCGAGAGCGCGGCGACCTCGCCTTCCAGCGCCGCCACGGGCGCGCCAAGGATGAACGCCTGGTCGTCGATCACCTGCATGATGGACCGGACGGCCTCGTCGCGGATCGTGGCGTGCTGCGCCTTCAGGTCGAGCAGGGGTACGGCCATGGACAATTGGTCAGGTTTGTGATGCAGCAGTGCACCCGGGCGCACGCGCGAGCCTTAAAAGTTCGCCGCGTGCGGGGGTGGAGTCAACGAATGTCTGGTCGTACGGCTCATAGCTTCGGACGCAGGGGCAGCGGGATCTCGTGCCCCGTCTTGGCCGACTCGTAAATGCCGAGGATGAGCTCGAGCGACTTGCGTCCACCGCGTCCATCCGTGTCGGGCACGGCCTCGCCACGCAGCACTTTCAGGACGTTCCGGTAGTAGGGCTCATGCCCGAACCCGTACACCGACGGCGGGTTGGTGTTCGCCGCGTCGACGAGTTTGTCGTCGTCGTCGTACTCGGCGAACTGCCAGTGCTCGATACGGTTGACCGCGGTGCCGCCGACCTTCACGGTCCCCTTCTCGCCCAACAACGTGATCGACCCCTCGTAGTTCTTGGGGAAGGTCAGCATGGTGACCTCCAAGACGCCGATGGCGCCGTTCCGGAACTTGAGGATGGCCGCACCACTGTCCTCCGCCTCGATCTTGCGGGCCAGCGTGGCCGTCTTGGCCATCACGCTCTCGACCGGACCCACGAGCCACTGGATGAGGTCCACGTAGTGCGACGCCTGGTTCATGAAGGCGCCGCCGTCGAACTCCCACGTCCCGCGCCACGGCGCCTGGTCGTAGTACTCCTGCGGACGCGCCCAGCGCACCGTCGCGTTGGCCATGTAGATACGGCCGAACCGCCCCTTGTCGATCGCGCGCTTGACGAGCTGCACGGTGGCATTGAGCCGGTTCTGCTTGACCACGAACAGCCGCACGCCGGCGTCGTCGCAGGCCTTGACGAGTTCGTCGGCGGCCGAAAGCGATGTCGCCATCGGCTTCTCGGACACCACGTGCTTGCCGGCGCGCGCCGCGATGACGCCCTGCTTGGGGTGCAGCGACGACGGCGTGGCGACCGTGACCACCTCGCACGGCACCGTGCCCAGCATCTGTTCGTAGTTCGTGAAGAACGGCACGCCCCAGCGCTCGCCCGCCGCGCGCGCGCGCGATTCGTCGGTGTCGCACACCGCGACCAGCGAGAGGCCGTCGATGTGCGAGAGCGCCTCGAAGTGGTTCGCGCTGATGCGGCCGCAGCCGACAAGCGCGACACGGAACTCCTGCGGCGGGTGCGGTTCGTCCTGGTTCGTCAACGCGGGACTCCGATGGTCGAGGTCATGGCGCGGTCGCGGACAGTCGCCCGTCACGCGCCTCATAACGGCGGCCGCATGCGGCACAGGTGAATCGCGGACCGTCGCCGGACAGCCGCACGCCGCACGCACACACCCAGCCCACTCGGCGCGCTGGCACGCCCGTCACGAGCGCGTAGTCGTCCACGTCGCGCGTCACCACCGCGCCCGCACCCACGAACGCGTACGTCCCCAGCGTGACGCCGCAAACCACCGTCGCGTTGGCGCCGATCGTCGCGCCGCGCCGCACGAGCGTGCGCCGGTACTCGTCCTTGCGGCTCACGTGGCTGCGCGGGTTGATCACGTTGGTGAACACCATCGACGGCCCGCAGAACACGTCATCCTCGAGCTCGACGCCTTCGTAGATCGACACGTTGTTCTGCACCTTCACGTTGTCGCCCAGCCGCGTGCCATTCATCACCACGACGTTCTGGCCCAGCGAGCAGCCCCGGCCGATCACGGCCCCGGGCATGACGTGGCAGAAATGCCAGACCTTCGTGCCGGCGCCGATGACGGCCCCGTCATCGACGTAGGCCGACTCGTGGACGAACGGCGCGTCGTTCACGCGAGCACTCCGTGGCGGCAGTCCCGCAGGCATGCCCGCGTCACTTGAGCTCCTCCTGCCACTCCTGGATCGACCGCACCGCCGACCGCTGCTCGCGCATCGATGTGATGGCATCACAGGCCGCGCGCGCGCCCGACAGCGTCGTCGTGTACGGCACATGGTTGGCGATCGCCGCCTGCCGCATCGTCTGGTCGTCGTGCTGCGAGCTCTTGCCGAGCGGCGTGTTGATGAGCAGCTGGATGTCGCCGTTCACCATGAGGTCGATGCCGTGCGGCCGCCCTTCGCTGACCTTGAACACGGTGTCCGCCTGCACTCCGTGTCCATTGAGGAAGCGCGCCGTGCCGGCCGTGGCCACGATGCGGAACCCCATGCCCGCGAACCGGCCGGCCGTCGCCAAGGCGGCCGCCTTGTCTGAGTCGTTCACGGTGATCATCACGCGGCCCTCGCGCGGCAGCGCGTTGCCCGCCGCGAGTTGCGCCTTGGCGAACGCGGTGCCGAACGAGTCGCTGACGCCCATGACTTCGCCCGTCGACCGCATCTCCGGCCCGAGGATCGGGTCGAACTCGCGGAACTTCGAGAACGGGAACACCGCCTCCTTCACGGTCACGTACGGCGCGATGACCTCGCGCGTGTACCCGAGATCCGCCAGCGTCTCACCGAGCATCACGCGCGCCGCCAAGGACGCCAGCGGCTTGCCGATGGACTTGGACACGAACGGCACCGTGCGCGACGCGCGCGGGTTGACCTCGAGCACGTACACGACGCCGTCCTTCACGGCGTACTGCACATTGATGAGCCCCACGACGCCCAACGCCTTCGCAAAGGCCACGGTGTGCGCGCGCATGATGTCCTGATGCTCGCGCGTGATCAGATACGGCGGCAGCACGCAGGCCGAATCGCCGGAATGGATCCCGGCCTCCTCGATGTGCTCCATCACGCCGCCGATCACGACATCGGTGCCGTCGCTGAGCGCATCGACATCGGCCTCGAAGGCGTCCTCGAGGAACACATCCACGAGCACCGGGCGATCCTCCGACACGCGCACGGCGCGCTGGAAGTAATCGCGCAGCGACGGCTCGTCGTACACGATCTCCATGGCGCGCCCGCCCAGCACGTAGCTCGGCCGCACGAGCACCGGGTACCCGATGCGGTCGGCGATCGCCACGGCCTCGTCCATGCTCGTGGCGGTGCCGTTCGGCGGCTGCTGCACACCCAGCTCGCGCGCGAGCTTCTCGAACCGCTTGCGGTCCTCGGCGATGTCGATCGCCTCTGGCGGCGTGCCGAGGATCGTGACGCCGGCGGCCTCGAGCGGCTTCACGAGCTTGAGCGGCGTCTGGCCGCCCAACTGCACGATCACGCCCACCGGTTGTTCGCGCTGCACGATCTCGAGCACGTCCTCGAACGTCAGCGGTTCGAAGTACAGCTTGTCCGACGTGTCGTAGTCCGTGGAGACGGTCTCCGGGTTCGAGTTGACCATGATCGTCTCGTAACCGGCCTCGCGCAGCGCGATGGCGGCCCGCACGCAGCAGTAGTCGAACTCCACGCCCTGCCCGATGCGGTTGGGCCCGCTGCCCAGGATCACGACGGACTTGCGCCCCGACCGAGGCGCTTCGGACTCCTCGTCGTACGACGAGTAGAGGTACGGCGTGTTCGAGGGGAATTCGCCCGCGCAGGTGTCGACCATCTTGTACGCCGGCCGGATGCCCATGGCCCAGCGCCGCTCGCGCACCGCCTGCTCGGTCTCGCCGCGCAGCTTGGCCAGCTGCACGTCGGCGAACCCCATGCGCTTCATGCGGCGCACGGCGAACGCGTCCGGCTCAGCGAGCGCCGTGTAGGCACGCTCCTCGCGCACGAGCTCCTCGAACTGGCGCAGGAACCACGGGTCCACGCGCGTGCGCTCGTGCAGCTCCTCGACCGTCGCGCCAAGCAGCAGGGCGCGCTTGAGCTGGAACACGCGCTCCGGCACCGGCCGCGCGAGTGAACGCATGACGGACTCGAGCGAATCGTCCGCGACACGGTCGTCAGACGGGCGCTCGCCGACGACCCAGCCGCTGCGGCCCGCCTCCAGCGCGCGCAGCCCCTTCTGGAACGCCTCCTTGAACGTACGACCGATCGCCATCGACTCGCCGACGGACTTCATCTGCGTCGTGAGCGTCGGGTCGGCGCCGGCGAACTTCTCGAACGCGAAGCGCGGCACCTTCACCACCACGTAGTCGAGCACGGGCTCGAAGCTTGCGGGCGTCGTCTTGGTGATGTCGTTCGGGATCTCGTCGAGCCGCAGGCCGACGGCCAGCTTGGTGCCGATGCGCGCGATCGCGAACCCGGTCGCCTTGGACGCCAGCGCCGACGAGCGCGACACGCGCGGGTTCATCTCGATGACGATCATCTCGCCGTTGGCCGGGTTCACCGCGAACTGCACGTTGCAGCCGCCCGCCTCCACGCCGATCTCGCGGATGATCGCCATCGCGGCGTCGCGCATCACCTGATACTCGCGGTCGCTCAGCGTCATCGCCGGCGCCACGGTGATCGAGTCGCCCGTGTGCACGCCCATCGGGTCGATGTTCTCGATCGAGCACACGATGACGACGTTGTCGGCCGAGTCGCGCATGACCTCGAGTTCGTATTCCTTCCAGCCCAGCAGCGAACGCTCGATGAGCACCTGCGAGATGGGCGACGCGTCGAGCCCGCGGCGCACGATGTCCTCGTACTCGTCGCGGTTGTACGCGATGCCGCCGCCGGTGCCACCCAGCGTGTAGGCGGGGCGGATGATGGCCGGGAACCCGGTCCACTCGGCGATCTCAACCGCCTCGTCCCACGTCGTCGCGATGCGCCCTTCGGGGCACTTGAGTCCGATGCGCTCCATCGCCTCGGCGAACAGCTTGCGGTCCTCGGCGACCTTGATCGCGCGCGCGTTGGCGCCGATGAGCTCGACGCCGTGCTTCTCGAGCACGCCGTTCTCGTGCAGCGCCATCGCGACGTTGAGGGCCGTCTGGCCGCCCATCGTGGGCAGCAGCGCGTCGGGCTTCTCGCGCTCGATGATGAGCTCCACGAACTCCGGCGTCACCGGTTCGATGTACGTCCGGTCGGCGACCTCCGGGTCCGTCATGATCGTCGCCGGGTTGGAGTTCACGAGGATCACCTCGTAGCCCTCCTCGCGCAGCGCCTTGGCGGCCTGCGTGCCGGAGTAGTCGAACTCGGCGCCCTGTCCGATCACGATGGGACCGGAGCCGATGAGCAGGATGCGATGGATGTCGTTACGACGAGGCATTCAGGAGGTCGGCGATGATGTCAGCGCGCGTCCGGCGGGGAGCCCAGCCGGTGTCCGCGCGGAGTTTCGAGTTGTCACCCACGAGGACCGGAACATCCACGGGGCGCTGTAGCGATGGGTCGGTCACGAGCGGCGCGTCGACGCCCGCGCGCGCGAGGACTTCGGCGGCGATCGTGCCGACCGTCGCGCCCTCGCCGCTGCAGACGTTGTAGACCTCGCCCGGCCGCCCGCGGGCAGCCAGTGCAATATAGGCCTCGACCACGTCGGCGACGTGCAGGAAGTCGCGCACGGTGTCCGTGTTGCCGATGGCGATGCCCGGCGGCGCCCCCTCGCCGGCTGCCGCCGCGGCCGCGCGGGCGGCCGTGGCGCCGCGCGCGCGCTCCACGAGCGCCGGCAGCAGGAACGACTTCGCCTGTCCCGGGCCCGAGTGGTTGAACGAGCGCGTCGCGACGATGCGCAGGCCGTCGTGGCGCGCGGCCGCGAGCGCGAAGTGCTCCTGCGCAGCCTTCGTGGCGGCGTAGAACGTGCGCGGGCGACACTCGTGACGTTCCGTCAGCGGCAGGTCGGCCGCGTCGTGCCGGCCATACTGCTCAGCGCTGCCGATCACGAGCAGCACCGCGTCCGGGCCACCGGCCTCACGCTGTTCGCGCACGGCCTCGATGAGGCGCACCGCGGCGCCGACGTTCGTCTCGAGCGCCGCAATCGGGTCGTCCGCGGCCGCGGGCACGAACGAGACGCCGGCCAGGTGGAAGACCACGTCGGGCGCCTCGCGCTGCAGCAGCGCCGACGGCGTGCGCCGGTCGGTGCCCGGCCGCAGGTCGATCGAGCGCCAGTGCATGAGCATGAGCTCGGCCGGCGTGAGCACGCCCGGCTCGGGCGCGAAACCGAGCGTCGTGCCCGTGACGGACCAGCCGTCACGCAACAGGGCGCGGCAGAGCCACTGGCCGACGAACCCGCCGGCGCCCGTCACGAGTGCCTTCACGGATGCCGTCCGCCGTTGTCCGCCGGGAGTGCCCTCACGTCACGCGCCCACCGGGGCGGCGGACTCCCGGTGACGCGCGAGATCGGCATCAACCATCATGTGCACGAGCTCACGGAAGCGCACCGTCGGCTCCCACCCGAGTTCCTGCTTCGCCCGCGTCGGGTCTGCGACGAGCAACTCCACCTCGGCCGGCCGGTTGAACTTCGGGTCGTTGCGCACGTGGTCCTTCCAGTCGAGGCCGACGTGCGTGAACGCCTCCTCGCACAGCTGGCGCACGGACCACGTCTCGCCCGTGCCGATCACATAGTCCGTCGGCGTGTCGCGCTGCAGCATGCGCCACATCGCGTCGACGTAATCGCCGGCAAAGCCCCAATCGCGGCGCGCGTCCAGCGAGCCCAGGCGCACCTCGGTGGCGCGGCCGAGCTTGATGCGCGCGACGGCGTCCGTAACCTTGCGCGTGACGAACTCGAGCCCGCGCCGAGGCGACTCGTGATTGAACAGGATGCCGCTCACCGCGTAGATGCCGAACGACTCGCGGTAGTTGACCGTGATCCAGTGGCCGTAGACCTTGGCGACGCCGTACGGCGAGCGGGGGTAGAACGGCGTGGACTCGCGCTGCGGCGTCTCGACCACCTGGCCGAACATCTCCGACGACGAGGCCTGGTAGAAGCGCGCCTTGGGCACGACGCGCCGCATGGCCTCGAGCATGCGCGTGACGCCCAGCGCCGTGAACTCGCCCGTGAGCACCGGCTGCGTCCATGAGGTGGCCACGAACGACTGCGCCGCGAGGTTGTAAATCTCGTCGGGCCTCACTTCGGCCATGGCGTCCACGAGCGACGTCTGGTCGAGCAGGTCCGCGGAGATGAGTTCGACGCGGTCGACCAGGTGCGCGATGCGCTCGTAGGGCGTTGTCGAGGAGCGGCGGACGATACCGACGACGCGGTACCCCTTCTGCAAGAGGAGCTCGGCGAGGTAGGAGCCGTCTTGGCCCGTGATTCCGGTGATGAGTGCGGTTGGCATGGGGCTTAGACGGGATATGTGCGCCGCGGGGGAAGCGTTGTGAATACGCTCCCCCCGCGACGATGACTGACGACCGACTGATCCGGCCGCGTTAGACCGCCGCGGCCGTGCCGCGAGGCGCCCGCTGGATCTTCCCGGCGTTGAGGCACCGCGTGCAGACCTTGATCTTGATGATCTTGCCGTCCTCCACGATGCGCGCGACCTGGAGGTTGGGCTTCCAGGTGCGGCGGGTGGAGTTGTTGGCGTGCGACCGGTTGTTGCCGAAGGTCACGCCCTTGTCGCAGACGTAGCAGCGATTGCGCTGGATGGCCATGGGATCAGCCCTCGATGATTTCGATCCGCGCCATATCCGCGCCGTCACCCTTGCGGTGGCCGGTCTTGAGGATGCGCGTGTAGCCACCAGGACGCTTGGCGTTCTTCGGGCCGACTTCCTGGAACAGCTTGTCCGCGGCCTCACGCTTCTGCACGTGGCGGCCGGCGAGGCGACGGGCGTGCAGCGTGCCCGACTTCGCCTTCGTGATGAGACGCTCGACGAAGGGCCGCAGCTCCTTCGCCTTGGCCTCGGTCGTTTCGATCGCGCCCTGCTCGATGAGCGAGGTCGCGAGGTTGCGAAGCAGCGCAAGACGCTGCTCTGATGTGCGGCGGAGACTCCGGCCGGCCTTACGGTGGCGCATCGGGTCCTACTCCTCTTCGTCGTCGGGCGCGTTCGCGGCGGCGCGGCTGGGCGGCGTGCCGATATCGGCGATGCGCACTCCGTCCGTCGACTCCTCGAACCTCATCCCAAAATTGAGTCCTTCCTTCTCGAGGAGGTCGGCGATCTCCTGGAGGGACTTCTTGCCGAAATTCTTGACCTGCAGGATCTGCGTTTCCGTCTGGCGGACCAGGTCGCCGAGTGAGCGGATGCTCGAGTTCTTCAGCGAGTTGACCGACCGCACGGAAAGACGGAGGTCGTCGATCGGCGTGCGCAGCAGTTCCGCGAGGCGCGCCGCATCGGAGCTGCCCTCGGCGCCCGGCACGGCCACCGCGGCCGCCGCGTGCGAGCCGAAGCTCACGAAGTACTGGAAGTGCGTCTGCGCCAGGGCGGCCGCATAACTCACGGCCTCCTCGGGGCTCACGGTGCCGTTCGTCTCCACCGTGAGGGAGAGGCGATCGTAGTCGGTGCGCTGGCCGACGCGCGTCTCCGCCACGGCGAAGTTCACGCGCTTGACCGGCGAGTAAATCGAATCGATGCGGACCAGGTCGACCGGCAACGAGCGATCCAAGGGATGCTGGTCGCCTTCGACGTAGCCGCGGCCCTTGTTCACGTAGAGCTCGACCGAGAGGTCGCGCTCGTCCTGCATCGTGAACAGGTGATGAGCCGGGTTGACGATGCGCACGCCGCCCTGGGCCTCGAGCGCGCCAGCCGTGACCGCGCCGGACTTCGTGACCTTCATGCGCAGGATCACATCCTCGATGTCTTCATCGAGCGCGAGCGTCAGCGTCTTGAGGTTGCCGATGATCTGATGGACGTCCTCAACGACGCCCTGGATCGTCTGGTGCTCGTGCAGCACGCCGTCGATGCGGAATCCCCAGACGGCGGAGCCGCGTAACGACGACAGCAACATCCGTCTCATTGCATTGCCGAGCGTGTGACCGAAGCCGCGCTCAAGCGGCTGGAGCCGGAATTCCGCAACGTTCGGATGGTCCTCGCGCTTCGTCATTTCGACGAGCTGCGGGCGGACCAGCCCGCGGAGATC
>JAKFFA010000027.1:0-20055 GCA_036675455.1 Gemmatimonadaceae bacterium
GTCAGCGTGAACGCCGGCGTCACCAGCGCATCGTTGCCATCGTTGGCGAGGTGCGACTCGCCGACATGCCGCGCGCCAAGCGCGAACTCGAGCCGTGACACCGGACGCCACGCCAGCTGCGAGTTGGCGATCACCGCCGGCGTGAGCAGCGGCGGCACGTCGCGGTAGGTGACCCCACTCGCGACATCCGTGAACTCATCGATGCGTGCGTGCATGAACATCGCGTTGGCCGTGAGTGACAGCCGCTCGCTCGCCGCCCATGCGCCCTCGAGCTCCACGCCCGTACGGGCACTGCGCCCCACGTTGCGCCGCAGCTGGCTACCCGTGACGCTCATCGCACCGATAGGCGCGATCTCATTGCGGAACTGCATCGAGAACGCGTTGACGCCGAGTTGGAAGCCACCAAGCGTGTAGCGCGCGCCGAGTTCGTAGTCCATCAGCGACTCCGGCTCGACCTGGTCGAGCGGCAGCAATTCGGCCGCCGCGGCATCGTCCATGTCATCGGCGCCGGCGAACATGTCGCTCCGCGTGGGCTCACGCCCCGCCAATCCCACCGAGCCGTGCACCGTGAGCGCGGGCTGCGCGCGCCACGTGAAGCCAACCTTGGGATTCACGAAAATCCAATCCTGCTCGGGCTCGCCGAACGACGACCCCGGCGTGGGTTCATAGCGAAACGCCGCGCGCCGCACCTGCAGGTCACCGTGCCAGTCGAAGTCGCCGCGCGTCAGCGTGGCCTTCATGAACGCGCTCTGCTCCTGCTTGAAGCCCGTGTTGTCGTACACGCGCGCATCCATGTCCGGCCGGATGAACAGGTAGTGATCGCGATGATACGTGCTCACGTGCGCGCCGGCCGCGAGCGAGACGTCGCCGCGCTGCCACGCCAACGTGGACAACAGCCCATACCACTCGTGGTTGAGATTGAAGTTCCAGAGCTCCGGCCCGCTGATGAACAGGTCGTAGTTGCCGCCGGCGCTGTTGCGATAACCCGTGGTCGTCAGCGTCGCATCCGCCGAGAGCTGGCGCGTGTACTGCAGGCTCGCCATCTCCTGGTGAAAGTCATCACGCTCCGCGGGCGACATCGGGTTCACGCGCGGGTCCGCCTCAAGCTGCGCCTCCGAGGGCGCGTAGTACGCGAGCTGCATCTTCGAGCGACCCGCAAAGCCGGTGAACTTGATCTGGTCCTTGTCGCCGAACCAACCGGCGCTCACGAAGCCCGAGCGCGCGTCGTTGCCCGAATGGTCGCGGTAGCCGTCGGTCTCCTGCCCAGACACGCGCGCGTAGGCGGCGAATCCGTTCACGTAGCCCGTGGCGCCCTCGACGCTCGCGCGCTGCGTGCCCCAGGAGCCGCTCGTGAGCTGCACCTCACCGAACCGCGGCGTGGACGCGATCGCCATCGACTCAAAGTTGAGCGAGCCCGCGAACGACGCCGTGCCGAACGCGCTCGACCCGACGCCGCGCTGGACCTGCACCGACTGCATGGAGTTCATGAAGTCCGGCACGTTCGAGAAGTAGAGGACCTGGTCCTCGGGATCGTTGAGCGGCACGCCGTCGATGGAGATCGCGAGGCGCGTCTGATCCACACCGCGCAGGCGGATGGAGCTGTAGCCGGAGAACGTGCCGGCGTCCGACGCGGCCGTGACGCCGGTGACGCCAAGCAGCGCGAGCGGCGCGTCCTCGCCAACGTAGGTGCGCTCGATGGTCTCGCGCGTGAGGGTCGTCTGTGAAGTGGGTGTCGCCCCGCCCGCGCGCGTCGCGCGGATGACGACTTGTTCGAGCGTGTCGGCGGAGGGACGCGTACGCGTGGTGTCCTGCGCGTTCGCAATACTGGCGCTGAGCGCGAGGGTCACGGCGGAGAGGGCGACCGCAGTGGCCGCTCGACGTGCTGGTACGGCTGTCATTCGATGCTTCTTCATGCCGGATGCCTCGTGAGTGAGGGCGTCCGGAGTGACGGAACCTCGCCGGCGGTGCACGACCGACTCGTCCGCAAATGACGAGGGGCCACGCACACCCGGCGAGCGGGTGGCGTGGCCCCAGATTGCAGCGGCGGCTACGACACTCGCCGCACTCCCTACGCCGGTTTTGACCGGGTCAGGTTCCAAGAGACTTTCTCAACCCCGCGATTTTTCTCGCGGAGTACCCCTGGCGGCTGTGCGTGAAGGAATAACCCGAACGCGGGCATCATGCAACGGGCAACGGGTTGGCACCCACGGGACCGCCGGCGGACGCTGCCGCCATCGAGGGGCTGGCGAGAATCGGACAGCAGCACGACGTGACGCTCGTCGAGCGGCCGCATACATTTTGCCGATGCGACTTCTCACGGCTTCCCGGCCCTTGGCCGTCTGTGCGACAGCGCTCCTGCTGGGGCACGTATTCCCGTCCGGACGACTCGGAGCGCAGGCCGATGTCGCGCGCCCCGACGCGCGAGCCGCTGGCACACCCACGGCCGCCCTCGCCGACCTGGTGCGCCCACGCTACTCCGGCGCCAAGGCATTCGAAACCGTCGCGTATCTCGACCAGTTCGTGCGCTGGCCCGGCAACCGCGGCTTCGACGCCAGCATCGCGCACATCGCCGAGCGGCTGGAAGCGGCCGGCTACGTGCGCGATGACCGGTCGACGAGTGATGCGACGCTTACCTATCGCATCGAGCGCTATCCCATGGGGCAGCCCGCATGGGAGCCCCTCGACGCGACAGTGATCATCGAGGGCGAAGGCGAACCCGTGCTGACCTTCCGCACCAATCGCAACATGCTGGCGACGAACTCGTTCGCGACAGCGGGCGTCGTCACCGCCGAGTTGGTTGACGCAGGCGGCGGCAGCGCCGCAGAACTCGATGCCGCGCGCGTGCGCGGCAAGATCGTGATGGCGGACATGAACGTGGGCCGGCTGTTCCGCGAGGCCGTGACCGCGCGCGGCGCGATCGGCGTGCTCGGCTATTCCCTGCCCGACTACCTGAAGCCCGAAATCAATCGCACGTCGATCCAGTTCGGCGGCGTACCGCGCGATACCATCGCCAAGGCCTGGGGCATCGCGCTGTCGTTCGACGCACGCGAGCGGCTGCGCGCGGCGTTGACCAAGGGTCCCGTGAAGCTGCGCGTGAACACCGACGTGCGCTGGACGCCAAACGCCGTCGAGCAGACCGTGGTGGCGAATATCCGCGGCCGCTCGGCGCCGACCGAGCGCTTCGTGTTCAGCGCGCACGTGCAGGAGCCCGGCGCGAACGACAACGCCTCAGGCGTGGGGGCACAGGTGGAGATCGCGCGCGTCGCGGCCGAGTTGGTGCGCGAGGGCAAGGTCGTGCCGGCGCGCAGTATCACGTTCCTGTGGGGGTTGGAGATCCGCTCCACGGCGCGCTACATCGAGCAGGACTCCGTACGCGCGCGCGGCATCAAGTGGGGCCTCTCGCTCGACATGGTCGGCGAGAACACGGCCAAGACCGGGGGCACGTTCCTCATCGAGAAGATGCCCGACCCGTCGGCGATCTGGACGCGCGGCGAGGACCAGCACAGCGAGTGGGGCGGCCAGCCATTGAAGAAGGAGGACATGACGCCGCACTACTTCAACGATTTCGTCCTCGGCCGCGCGCTCGAGCAGTCCGCGACGAATGGCTGGGTCGTGAAGACGAATCCGTTCGAGGGCGGCAGCGACCACACGCCGTTCCTGCGCGCGGGCAAGCCGGGACTGCTCTTCTGGCATTTCACGGACCAGTTCTACCACACGGACAACGACCGCATCGACAAGGTATCCGCAGAGGAGCTGCGGAATGTGGGCATCACCGCGCTGGTGTCGGCGCTGGCGCTGGTCTCTGCGGACTCGACGATGGTGCACGGGCTCATCGAGGAAGTCGCGCGCGCGGGCGTGGCGCGGCTCGAAGCGGAATCGCGGCTCAGTGCAGAAGCGATGCGCGGAGGCGGCGATGCGGCGGTCGAGCGGGACATTCTCGAGACGTGGGCCGCTTGGTATGCGGGCGCCCTGGGGAGCTTCGTGGACTTGGAGGTTGGTGGGGTGACGGAGGGGACGCGCGCGGCGGTCGAGCAGGCCCAAGGGGCGGTGCGGGCGGCGCTTGCCGCGGCGCGGCGGGAGGCGGGTGTGTGACTCGTAGTTCGCGATCGGCGCCTAGGCGGTCTGGGGCGTGTCAAGCAGCGTCCGCACCCGCGAGCAGAGGTCGGCAAGGGTGAACGGCTTGCCCAAGAACTGCGTGTCGACATCGAGCAGCCCGTCATCGGCGATCAGGTCCGCACTGAACCCGGACATGAAGAGCAAGCGCGCGTTGGGTCGCTCGGCCGCGATCACGCGTGCGAGGTCGGGCCCGCTCATCGCCGGCATCATCACGTCGGTGAGCAGGAGGTCGATGGCCGCCGGATGCGCGCGCGAGATCGCCAGCGCCTTCTCCGGCCCGTCGGCGGCGAGGACCGTATAGCCGCGCGCCGTCAACGCGCGTTGTGTCAGTCTCAGTATCTCGGTCTCATCCTCGACGACGAGGATCGTCTCACTTCCGGCGGAGGCCGGGAGCAACGGCGGAGCCGATGCCGCGCTCGGCGCCGGCTCCGCCGTCCGGCGGGGCAGATAGATGTCGAACTGCGTACCCACGCCCACCGTGCTCTCCACCGTGATCGCCCCGTGGTTCTGCCGCACGATCCCGTACACGGTCGAGAGTCCGAGGCCGGTACCCTCACCGCGCCCCTTGGTGGTGAAGAAGGGTTCGAAGATCATTGACCGCGTCTCGGCCGACATCCCGGCCCCATCATCCGTGACGCGCAAGCGGACGTAGTCCCCGGGCTGCGACGCGGGGATCTCCAGGCAATCGACTGGGTCGAGCGTGCAGTTGGATGTCGCGATGCTGAGCCGGCCGACCCCGCTGATCGCGTCGCGCGCGTTGGCGCACAAGTTCGTGAGGATCTGATCCAGTTGGGCCGGGTCGAGCGTGATCGGCCAGAGGCCCTCAGCCGGTGACCACTCGAGATCGATGCTCTCTCCGATCAGCGGCCGGAGCATCCGCAGCGCCTCAGTCACGGATTCGTTGAGATCGAGCGCACGGGGACTGACGGTCTGCCGACGCGCGTAGGTGAGCAGCTGGCGCGTGAGCACGGCCGAGTGTTGGGCCGCGCGTTCAATGGCGCGGAGTTCGTGATGGAGTGGATGATGCGGCGGGAGTTCCTGCCGCGCGAACTCCGCGTGCCCGAGGATCACCGCGAGCGTGTTGTTGAAGTCGTGCGCAATGCCCCCGGCCAGGCGTCCCACCGCTTCGAGCTTCTGGCCCTGGCGGACCTGCTCCTCCAACAGCTTTCGGTGCGAGATATCGCGCGCTGCCGAGTAGGTCGCGCGCTCACCATCGAACTCGACGGCCGTCGCCTGCACCTCGACCTCGAAGATCCGGCCGTCGAGCGCGATGAACCGCATCTCGACAAGCGGGGCCGGGACGTTCAACGCGAGCACCCGCTTCCGCCGTTCAAGGGCAAGGGCGTGATCGTCCGGATGAACGCGGTCGAGCACGTCCGTTCCGAGCAGCACGTCGGCCGACGGTGCGCCGAACATCCGGACCGCCGCCGCGTTCAGGAACACGATCAGCCCCCCGCGCGCCACGTACGTGGCCTCCGGCGAATGCTCGACGAGTGCGCGGTACTCTGCCTCGGAAGGCGTACGGGCGGTCATCGATGCGTTTGGTGGTGTCGGTCGATCGGCGCTGGCATGGACGGAAGCTAATGGTGTCGTCAAAGCCCGGGTGGCACTGCGCGTGGACGCCCAGCCACCGCCATCTCGGCAACGCCGCCGTGAGAGTTCCTCGAGCTACACCCGAGCTTTCTGACTGTCCAGCGCCGCTTGGCGCAGTTCGATCTCCGAGACCACGAGACTCGCGATATCGACTGCGTTCTGAATCTGCGTTTCCGTCCACGCATGTGGCACCACGTCGACCGCGCAGAACGCACCGATGATCTCGCCGGAAAGCAGGACGAGCGGCGCTCCCAGATAGGCCGCCACGCCGAGCGATTCCACAGTGGGCACCGTGCGATATACCGGATGCGCCTTGGTATCCGGAATCACCAGCGGCGATTCGGTCTCAACCGTGAAATGGCAGAAGGTCTGGCCCGTGAGCTGGCGCTCGGACGCCAGCGGCTCACCGAATCCGCAGTGACTGAGGTAGAAGTCCCGGCGATCATCCACCAGCGAGATGAATGTTGTCGGCACTCCGAGTAGCTGCGCCCCTATTCTCGTGAGGCGATCGAATCCGCCTGAGGTAGGGCTGTCGAGCAGACCAGTCGCCCTGACTGAGCCTACCCGTTGTGGATCGACCCGCGCGGGGTGCTGGTTCCGCGCGGGGTCTTCAGGTCGTATGAGGGGAAGTTCAGATTCAGCATAAAACGATGCCTGCGCTTCCGGTGACATGCCGTGGCTCGTCAAGACCCCGTACCGCCGCCGAAGGTAGGTCTCGACGAATCCTTGTCCTACCCAAACTGGCTCCGACGGTTCCGCGGCCGGCCCGAAGGTGGGGAGGCGCGGTTCAGTTGAGCGGTGCGCCGCACGCACGTGCCGCATCTCACGACGCTGGATTACCCCGTATTCCGCATCCCCGCTGCCACACCGTTCACGGTACTCAGGAACGCCTCGAGCAGCGCCGGATCCAGCACCGTATCCGGCGCCCGCAACCGCCGCAGCACCTCGGCTTGCACGAGGTTGATCGGATCGACGTACGGGTTCCGCACGTCGATCGAGCGCCGCAGCACACGATTCTCCTCGAGCAACCGTTCGTGCCCGGTCACGCGCAGCAGGGCGCGCTCGGTGCGCGCCAAATCCTCGCGCAGCGCGACACCGATGGGGCGCAGGGCTTCGGGCACGAGCGCCGCGTCATAGAGCGCCGCGATCTCGGGCGAGGCCTTGGCCACCACCATTTCGATCAGACCCAGCGTCGAACGGAAGAACGGCCAACCCTCGTACATCGCGCGCAACTCCGCGGCATGCCCGGCCTCGAGCGCGCCTTCCAGCGCCGCGCCCACGCCGAGCCACGAGGCGAGCAGCAGGCGTGTCTGCGTCCACGCGAACACCCAGGGAATCGCACGCAACGACCGCACGCCGCCGCCGGAGCGGCGACGTGCCGGGCGGCTTCCGGTGCGCAGCCGGCCCAGCTCCGGTTCCGGCGTGGCCGTGCGGAAATATTCGATGAACTCCGGCGTCTCGTAGACAACCTTCCGAAAGTGCGCACGCGAGGTATCAGCGAGCGCCTGCATTCGCGTCCGCCACGCCTCCGGAAACGTCGCGGGATCGAGTAGCGTGGCCTCCAACGTGGCGGTCGTGTAGACCTCCAGACTGCGCTCGGCGATGGCCGGCAGCCCGAACTTGGCGTCCACCATCTCGCCTTGCTCGGTGACGCGGATGGCCCCGTCAATCGACCCCGGCGGCTGTGACTGCATCGCCAAGTGCGTCGGCCCTCCACCCCTTCCCACAGAGCCGCCCCGACCGTGGAACAAGACGAGCCGCAACCCGTGCCTGCGCGCGACCGCGACCAACCTCTCCTGCGCCGCGTACAGCTCCCACGTGGCGGCAAGCCGTCCACCATCCTTGGCGGAGTCGGAGTAGCCGATCATCACTTCAACAGCGCTTCCCACGCGCTGCCGGTACCACGGCAGCGACAATAGCACGTCCATGACGTTCGCCGCGCGCTGGAGATCATCCACGGTCTCAAAGAGCGGCACCACCCTGAGCGGTTGAGGGAGCCCGGCCGCCTCTTGCAGCGCCCGCACGGCGAGCACGTCCGAGGGCCGCGCGGCCATCGAGATCACATACGCGCCGAGCGCATCCCGCGGAAGCGTCGCGGCGGTGCGCACGGTATCGAGCACATCGTCCACCTCCGGGCCGAATGCACGGCGATTCGTCGCCGAGAGCGCTGTGGCGAGGGCCCGCGACTCTCCGCTCAGCTCGCGGCGCAGGAACTCCTGACGCGCTGACTCATCCCACTCGGCGTACGACCCAAGTTTCGCAGCGCGCGTGATGGCATCGAGCGCGTCGGTATGGCGGCTCGCCTCCTGACGAAGATCCAGCCGCGCCAGCGACAGCCCGAACGCGGGGATGCGGCGCAGGATGTCCAGCAACCGCCCGTCGGCCACGCGCCCGGCGCCCGTTTCCAGCAGCGAGCGGTAGCAGAGCCGCAGTGGCTCCGCGAGCGCCTCCGCGTCCGCGAAATCGGCATCGTCGGGCACATACGGTTCGCCTGATTCCAACAGGCGCGTCATCCGCTCGCGCATCGCGTGCAGGCGAGTCACCACGGGTTTGAGCAGCGCGCGATACGGTTCCGGCGACGACGCATCGACGAGCTGCGCGCGCAGCTCGGAGCTCGCCGAGTGCATCGAGAGCTCGCCGCGCAGCGTCGCGATCTCCTGACGGTACAAGTGCACTGCCATCCAGCGCGCGAGCATCACGGCGTGCCCGGTCACCAGCGGCGTGACGTTCGGGTTCCCGTCCCGGTCGCCACCGATCCACGACCCGAAGGTGAGCGGCGCGGCGTCCAACGGCAGCCCTTCACCGGTGGCCGTTCGCATGGCGCGGTCCAGCTCGCGCAGGGATCGTGGGAGAGCATCCCACAGCGTCTGCTCGAACGCGACCAGTCCCCACTTCACCTCATCGATGGGCGTCGGCGCCTCGCGACGCACCTCATTGGTGAGCCACAGCGACGTGATCTCCGCCGCGAGCGCGCGCGTCAGCTCGTCGCGCTCGAACGGCGTAAGGTCGGTGCGGTCACGCTCTGCCAGGAGTTCGGCGATTCGCCGCTGCGTGCGCCGTACCGTGCGCCTTACCACTTCCGTGGGATGCGCGGTGATCACCAGCTCCACATGCAGCGACGCCACCGCCTCGCGCAGTGCAGATGGCGAGATGCCAGCGGCGAGGATGCGCGGCAGGCTTTCGGCCAGCGAACCCCGTTGCGGTGATTGCTCCGGCGCGCGCTGGTAGTCGCGCCGCCGGCGGATGCGGTGGTGCTGTTCCGCAATGTTGGCGAGCCCAAGAAAATGGGCAAACGCGCGCGCCACGGTCAGCGACTCGGGCACCGAGAGCCCTTGCAGCGCGCGCGTCAGTTGCTCGCGCTCGACGCGTCCGGCACGCGCGTCCTTGGCCAGCGCGCGCACACGCTCCACCGTCTCGAACAGCGCATCGCCTTCCTGCTCGCGCAGCGTGGCCCCGAGCAGCTCACCGAGCAGACGGACATCTGCCTGCAGCGGCGCGTGCGGCGATGCGTTGCCCGTTGCCTTACGCGTGGCCTGCGCCTCGGTCGGCGCTCGCGTTCCCGGCAAGGGCGGCGTCCGCATCGGCCCGGTAGCGATCAACCATGTCCGCGATGCGCCGCACCGCCTGCACCGCCGCCTCATGGTTCTGCGAGAAGTTCAGCCGAATGCTGTCCGTGCGGACGGGGCTGAACTCCGTGCCCGGCGTGACGGTCACGCCGGCCTGCACGCGCAGCGCCCGGACAAAGTGATGCAGCGGGACGCCGAGCCGGGGCAGACGCGGAAATAAGTAGCTGCCGGCCTGCGGCGGCCGCACCTGCACGCCGGCTATCGCGTTGAAGACTTCGAGCAAGTCATCGCGCAACGCCTGATGCGCCGCAATGCGCGCCGTGAGCCACCCCTCCGGCTCCGCGAACCAGGTGCGCAGCACCGCCTGTGAGTATCCCGGCGCGCGCAGCGACACGATCGCCTGCAACTTCTCCATGCGGTCGATGATATGCGCCGCGCCGAACGCCGCACCCAGGCGATAGCCGCTCAAGGACTCGGTCTTCGACGGCCCCATGATCGTCACGACCCGGTCGCCGTCGATGTCCGCCGCGCGCAGGTGCGTGTACGTGCTCCCTGAATACAGGAGACGCGAATACAACTGGTCGACGACCACCGTCACGCCATACGTCGTGGCCAGCGCCGCAATCCGTGCGATCTCGTCGGGCGCGTAGACGACACCCGCCGGGTTGTTCGGATTCGAGAACAGGAACGTCTTCACGCCCGACTTGAATGCGGCCTCGAGCTGCCCCAAGTCGAGTCCCGCGCCCGACTCGCGCGCGAGGTAGTCCATCTCGACCGGAACCACCAAACCGCCGAGGAACTCAACGAGCTTGCGATTGGCAAAGTAGTCGGGCCGCACGATCGCGACGCGATCGCCGCCGTTGACGGTCGCGCCGAGCGCGAGAAACAATGCGCCTTGCGTGCCCGGCGTGATGATCAGCTCATCGGCACCCGACACCGGCGCGCCGGTGAACGCGCCGAGCCGTGCCGCCACCAACTCGCGCAGGCCCGCGTCCCCGCGATACTCGGTGTACGCCTGCGAACCGCCGCGGTCCACGCCCGCGACGAACTCCTCGAGCGCGCCCGGCGTCGGCGCGAACGCCTCGGGATTCACGTCCCCGTGCGAAAAATCGACCGGCGTGCCGGGGATCGTCTCGCCGCGCAGGTCGGCACCGACGCCCGCTTGCCCGTGGCGCACTTCCTGCCCGGGCGCGTGGTCGGTGCCAATCCGCGCGAATCTTTCGTCGATGCTGGGCATGTGAATCGCTTACATCGCGATCTTCATCTGCTGCCGGATCTTCTCCATGTATTTCTTGAAGAAGTGCTTCTGGATGTCGTTCATGTCGATCTCGCGGCCCTGGATGTAGGACTGCTCGATGTCCGACGTCATGTCCAGCGGCGTGCCGGTCGTGATCAACAGCGTGGCTTCCTTGCCCACTTCGAGCGAGCCCACCTTGTCGGCGATGCCCATGAACTCCGCGGCATTGATCGTCACCGCCTTGAGGGCCTCTTCTTCCGGCAGGCCGAACGCCACCGCTACGCCGGCTTCCCACGGCAGGCGATAACTATACAGCGCGCCCGAGCCGCCCGAGATCGCGAACTTCACCCCGGCCTTGTACAACGCGGCCGGCGCGCTGTACCGGGCGTCGTATGCCTCGTATTCGCGCGACGGCGCGTCGATCGTGGACGTGAGGATCACGGGCACGTTCTCCGCCTTGAGGCGGTCAGCCACGTGGATCGCATCGCGCCCGCCGCGGATGACGAGGCGCAATCCTTCCGCTTTGCCCCACGTGATCGCGTCGTTGATCTGCGCCACGCCGTCGGCCGCCACGACTACCGGGATTTCGCCCTTGAGCGCGGGAATCATCGCAGCGTAGCGCGTGTCCGTCGGAATCGACTGGCCAGCGCCCACAGCATCGCTATACGCACGCGCCTCGGCGAAGAAATCCTTGATCGCCTGCACCTGCTCGGCGTAGGTCTTCGGCTCCTCCTGCGGGCCACCGCGGCCGCCCGGGCCGCCAAAACCAAAACGACGCGGCCGCGCATTGGGATTCGGCCAGCTGACGTTGAGCGCCGCGGCGCCCTTCATCGACATCTCTTCCCACGTCCAGCCCTCGAGCGACATCGCCGAGGAGAGGCCCGGGATCGCGCCACCTTCCGGTGTGCTGAACGCGACGAGGACGCCGGCTGAACGCGTCGTGCCGATGTGCCGGCTCTCCGCGTTCACGGCCACTTCGGCGCGCACGTTCGGGTTGAAGTCGCCGAGCTCATCGAGGTCGTTGGAGACATCGACCGAACCGATCTCAGAGATGCCCACGGAGCTGTAGGCATCGATGAGGCCGGGATAGATGTGCTTGCCGCTCACGTCCACCACCTTCGCGCCGCTCGGCGCGGCGACGTCCGCCCCACCGATCGCCGTGATCTTGCCGGCCTCCATCACGATCGTGCCGTTCTCGATCACGCCCTGCGTGACCGTATGGACCGTGGCGCCGCGCAGCACGACGGGCTGCGACTGCGGCGGTACCGTCATGCGCACCTGCGCCTCGGCGCTGGTCGCCAGCAGCATCGGCGCACTCGCCGCGAGGGCCAGCACCATCGTACGCATCTTGGTCATGGTTGTTGCCGTATTGAGGGTCATGGTCACTTGTTCCCCGGAGCGCGTCCGCGTCCCGACCCGCCGGCCACCGCCTCAGAGGCGCCGGCCGCGTGGATCGCCTGGATCAGCTGCGTGCGCTGGCGAGCAACCTCAGCGCGCATCTTGGCATCTTCTTCGAGCGAGAAGTACTTGCGCCCATCCACCCAGGTCTGCTCGGCCTTCGTGAACTGCGAAAGTGGGTTGCCGCTCCACACCACGAAGTCAGCGTCCTTGCCGGCCTCGAGCGAACCGAGGCGATCGTCGACGCCAATGGCCTTCGCCGACCCGTTCGTCACGGTGGACAGCGCCTGGATCTCATCCAGGCCGGTGCGCAGCAGCTTGCCCGCCTCCCAGTTCATGCGTGTGGTGATCTCGCCATCGTCCGAGTGCAGCGAGGTGACCACGCCGGCCTCGATGAGCATGCGGGCGTTGTACATCGTCGCATCGTACGCCTCGAGCTTGAACGCGCCCCAGTCGCTCCACACGATCGCGGCCACGCCGGAGTTCTTCAGCTCGGTCGCGACCTTGTACGCCTCCACGCCGTGCTGCAACGACTGGACGCTGAAGCCGAACTCCTCTGCCAGACGCACGAGTGCGAGGAATTCGTCGGCGCGGTAGCCGTGCGACGTGATGCGCAGGTCCTGGTTGAGGATGTCCAGCAAGGCTTCCATGCGCAGGTCGCGGCGCGGTGGGAGACCGGTCTTCTCGGCCTCCCAGCGCTTCCACGCCTTCTCATAGTCGCGCGCCGCGAGGAAGTGATCGCGGATGATCTCCTGCGTCCCCATGCGCGTGTCCGGATACCGGTTCGCGCTGCGCTTGGGATTCTCGCCGAGCGCGAACTTCACGGTGCGCGGTGCATTCTCGAGCTTGAGGCCCTCGGGGAGCGAACCCCAGCGCGACTTCACGTACACGTTCTCGCCGCCAATCGGGTTGGCGGAGCCGTGCAGGATCATCTGCAGCGTGAGACCGCCGGCGAGCTGGCGATACAGCGTCTCATTGTTGTGTGTCAGCACGTCTCCCATGCGCACTTCGGGGACGATCGCGAAGCCGCTCTCGTTGACCGAGCTCACACCGGCGTGCGTGTGCGGGTCGATGAGGCCCGGCGTGACGTGCTTGCCGGTGGCATCGATCACCACGGCGCCGCGCGGCGCGCTCAGGTTCTTGCCCACCTGCGCCACCTTGCCGGCGCGCACGAGCAGGTCGGCGTTCTCAAGCCGGCCCTGCGGTCCCTGCGTCCACACGGTGGCGTTCCTCACGAGCACCACCGCCGGCTGCACGGGAATCGACGACCGTCCGAACGCCATCATCGGGCGCACGAACGGCAGGTCGAGTTCCGGCACCTTCTTCGCAACCGTGCCGCGCGCCGGTCCTTCGAACGGCTCGGTGCGCGTCCCACGGAACGACGGGTCCGTGCCGTTGGGCAGCGAGGTCCATCCGTACACCTCGTCGCCGCTCACGGAGCCGGCCATGAGGATCGTGCCTTCGTAGCCCAGCGCGTCGCCGGGGAAGGTGACCTCGAGACGCCCGGTTTCCGCGATCACCTTCGCCGAGGCGAGGTTGATCGACGCCTCGCCTTCGCGCGCGATGCTGCCGCGAATGCGGTTGATCGTTCCCTCGAGCCGCAGCGTGGCGTTGAAGCCGTCCGCGTCCGTCGAGACGATCGCCCACGTGCCGCGCGGATCGATCTGCGGCGGGCGCGTCACGCCGTAGCGTGTGCCCTGCACCCACACGTCGCGCACGTTCGCTTCCTCGGTGAAGAGATCACCGTCGGTGACGACGAGGTTGGCGACCTTGCCGGCGGCGATGGTGCCGTGCGTGCGCTCGATGCCGAGCCACGCGGCCGGAACGGTCGTGAGCGCGGCGAGCGCCTTGTCCGGGGCGAGGCCGCGGGCCACGGCGATGCGCAGGTTGGGGAGGAACTGGTTCAGCGACGACAGGCCGTCGGTCGTCAACGCGAACGAGACGCCCGCCGCGGCCATCTGCGCAGGGTTCGTCGGCGCGAGGTACCAATGAAGAAGTTGCTGGAGCGACGGGTCGAGCGCCTTCTCCGGGCTCGACACGTCCGGCGCGTCCGGGAAGTTCAGCGGAAGGATGAGCGGGTTCGTGCGCCCCTTGAGCACGTCCACGAGCCGGTACTCCATCCCGCTGCCACGGAACCACGGCTTGACCTTGTACTCCGAGGCGAGCTTGTAGGCGCGCAGGTACTCTTCCTCACTGCCCGTCTGGAAGATCACCGGCTGCTCGCCCCGCACGACGCTCGCGAGGGCGCCGAGCGCTTCGCTGCGTTCGGGCGGCAGGATCGAGCGGCCGCTCGCCTCGTATGCCGCATTGGCGCGGATATACCACTCGGCGTCCATGAACGTCTGCTTGATGAGCGCGATGGTGCCCATGCTCGAATTCGGGTAGCGACCGCCCAGTTCAAACGAGCGCTGGAAGCCCACGGCTTGCGCCAGGTCGGCGCGCAGCACGCGCTCGCGGACGCCGGCGTCACTGAGGTTCACCACCGAGGCGGTGCCGCGGAAGATGCCCTGCTTCGGCACGGCGAGCGCCGCGCCAAAGCCAAGTGAGCGCAGCGAGACGCGACGCGTGGAGTCGTCCTGCAAGTTGGTCGTCGTGCTGAACCAAGCGCGCACCTGTGGATTCCAGTGCGTCGGTCCGATGTCGCCGCCCTCCGGCACGGCGTCCATGCCGAGGTCGGCATGCGCATCAATGAAGCCGGGGTAGACCGTCTGTCCCTTGAGGTCCCACACACGGGCGCCCGCGGGCACCCGCACATTGCGTCCGACCTCGGTAATGAGGCCGTTCCGGATGACGATCGTCGCGCCCTCGAGCACCTGGCCGGGGCCGGTGACGACACGGGCGCCGACGAGCGCATGGAATGCGGTGCTGTTGTCGCGCAGCCCGGTGACGGGCTCGGTGCGCGAGGATTGCTGGGCGTCGAGTCCAGCGGCCGGCAGCATGCCGGCCAGGAGGAGGCCGAAGCCCAGGAGCGTGCGGAAAGCTCTCACGAGGTACTCCATGCGGACGACCGGAGCAGCAGGGCGGTCGTCGGGGGAACGGGTGAACATGGCGCCTGCTGCGCCGCTGCTCGCGTCAGGAATGACGCAGCCATATTATGGAGCCGGAAGCCAAGTGAAGCAAACGGCTGTCCTAGAGGAAACGCCTTACCCGGCGATTGCGTTGTGGCGGGCGGCCGGTGGGGCGCTCTCCGGCTGTTTCCCGGAGCGTTTACCGTTTCCCGGAGCTCTCGTGATCAGCAACCGAGCAAGACGCGCGACGCTGGTGGTCCTGTTGCCCCTCCTTGCACTCGCCGCGTGGGTGGGCCGTAAGCGCGCGAATTCGGAGCCGTCGTGACGGCGCGATGATCGCGGGCCGCTGGGGGAAGCCGTCCGAAGTGTTGCTCGATATAGAACTCAGACCGGACGGCGCGGTGACCGGCATCGCCAATCCTGGTCGACAGAACGCGCCCATTCATCGCGGCCGTTTTGACGCATCGACAGGCGAAGTCGAGTTGGAAGGGGAGTACCGGAGGGAGGATGGGTCGGTCAGCCCCTTTTACATCACGGGCCGGCTGGACGGCCGGACATTGCGTCTCACCTACCGCTTCGGCGATATGGATGGACACGTCGACATCGTCCGTGTCGAAGAGTACCGGCCACCGCGACTCACGGCGCTTGACCGGCTCACACCTCGCCTCGCCGCCATCAAGCGCTGGCGCAACGCGCGCTCGCGACCCAGCGGCGCACACAATGCGCGCGCGCTCCTCGCGCGCGGCGAATCATTGGACTCGATCGTGTTCCGCGACGCCGTCGCGGCCGACATACCCGCGCTGGCGGAGTTGCACGTCACAACCTGGAACGCGACGTACAATACGAGCCGCGGTCCGACGGTCGCCACCCGCACGCGGCAGTGGAACGAGATCTTCGCCAAGCCGAACCGCCGCGACTTCGTGCTCGTCCTCGAGGATCGCAACGGACGGTTGATCGGCTTCACGTGGGGCCTGCCCCACGAAGGCGAGTGTGAGGGACATTTGAGCAAGATCTACCTGCGCTGGGAATACCATGGTCTCGGGCTCGGCCGTCGCATGATGGCGGAGTCCGCCCGGCGATTCCTCGAGCGCGGAATCCACTCCTTCGTCCTCTTTGCGGAACTCAGCAACCCCACACTTGGTTTCTACGAACGGATGGGCGGCGAACGACTGCTGGATGACCGTGGGCAGTTCACCGGCGCGTACGCATGGCGTGATGTGCGTGCCCTCATGGAGGTGTGATGTACGATCTCATTGTGGTTCCCGTCGACGGCTCCAAGCTCGCGGAACGCGCATTCGCACTCGCGGTGCCCCTCGCCCAACAGCACGGCGCGCGATTGGCGCTGTTGCACGCGCAGCCGCGCGTGCTGGAGACCATCGTGCGCGGCGGCGTGACGGTGCTCGACCCCACCCTCGACAACACGCGGCGTCAGGAGATGGAGCGGTACGTCAAGCGTGCGGCCAAGCGCGTGCAAAAACAGACCGGCATTGCCGTGGAACCGCACGTGCGCGAGGGCGAGGCTGCCGAGGTGATCGCGACGTTCGCAGCCGCGGCGCGAGAAGGCTTGGTCGTGATGAGCTCGCACGGGCGCGGCGGCTTCAAGCGCTTTTGGCTCGGCAGCGTCGCGGACCGCTTGCTGCATCAGGCGCGTGTACCGGTGCTGCTGCTCAAGGGCGGCCGTTCCACCGGCTCGCGGATGACAGGCGCCGCGGTCTTCACGCGCATGCTCGTGGCGGTGGATGGATCGGAACGCTCCGAGGTCGCGCTGCGCGCCGCGCAGACGCTGCTCGCCGGCACCGGCGGCAGCATCACACTCGCGCATGTCATCGACTCCGCGGTGGCCGTGCCGGCCACGCACCTGCAACAGCGGCCCGAGCAGTTCGTTGGCGAATCGTACCTGGCGCCGCTCGCGCGGGAGGCGACGACCGAGGGCGTCGAGGTCGACTACCGGGTCGTCGTCGACGACAGCGTCGCGCCGGCCATTGTGCAACTCGCCGGTGAGCTCGACGCTGACTGCGTCGTCGTGGCCACGCGTGGCGCCGGCGCGACCGAGCGGCTGATCTTCGGCAGCGTCGCCGATAAGGTCGTGCGCACGTCGCCCGTGCCCGTGTTCGTGTGCCCTGCGGTGCGGTGAGCGGTGCGGTGAGCGGTGCGGTGAGGTGCGCGTCGAACCGGTTGAGTTACGAACCGCGCCGCGCGAGCACGAGTCCCACCGGAATGCTCAGTAGTACCAGGATGAGGAGGGCACGGTAAAGAACCACGAAGCGCACGCGGACCGGCTCGCTTGGGCTGGCGCCTCGCAATAGCAGGATGAGCGACAGCGCCAGCAGCGCACTCCCCACGTCGAGCAGGGGCAGCGCCTCCGCGAGGACGCCGGCCAGCACGAGCAAGCACCCGGCGTTGTATGTCACGACTTCGAAGGCAACCAGCTTGGCACTTGGCGCGCGGGACACCAACAGCGATTGCCCAGCCCCGAGCGCCGCCTGGGCCACTCCGGCGACCAGGACCAGGAATGCGGCGGCCCACATGGCCTCGCGCGTCGGACTGTGCGCCGTCACGGCCGCGATCAGTCCCCCCGTCACGATCCACGTCGTTCCCACCACGACGAACACCCAGCCCTCGCGCCGCATGCCTCACCGCCCTTTCGATGTCTTGAGTTCTTGACCAATCTACATCGCACTCTCCAACCGACATGACGCACACGGATCCCCACGTCCACGAACACTGGGAGCACGTCTACCAGTCGAAGGCCGCGGACCAGGTGAGCTGGTTCCAGCCGGAGGCGCGCGTGTCATTGGAGCTCATCACGCAAGCGGCGCCTGATCATGCGGCGGCGATCATCGATGTCGGCGGTGGAGCGTCGACGCTGGTGGATGGTTTGCTCGCAGCCGGATATCGTGCGTTGATGGTGCTTGATGTCTCCGAGACGGCACTCTCGATTACGCGTCGCCGGATCGGTGAGGCCGCCGCGCACGTGACATGGCTTCGCGCGAACGTGCTTGACGCTTCACTGCCCAGCGCCGCGTTCGACCTCTGGCACGACCGCGCGGTGTTCCACTTCCTGACCGCGGCCGGCGATCGGCAACGCTATGTATCGCAAGTGAGGCACGCCGTGCGTCCCGGCGGCCACGTGCTCATGGCGACGTTCGCCGAGGATGGGCCGACGCGCTGCAGCGGGCTCGATGTGGCGCGTTACTCGGCCGACGAGTTGCACGCGCAGTTTGGGTCCGGGTTTGAGCTGGTCACGAGCCGGCGCGAGGTGCATCGGACACCCAGCGGTGCCGAGCAGGCGTTCACTTATTGCGTTTTCCGCTTCGCTTCGCCTGCAGCCGCGCCATAGCCGCCGTGTTGCGTCCGCGGCACTCTCATCACCCGCATTCCCCTGGCTTCCGTCATGATGGCCGGTCGCGGTGTCTTCACGTTGAAGATCGGCAAGGCAAGGGAAGCGGGCAGGAAATGTTCACTGTCGTGGAGTGACGAACGGCGCGACCATGCACCATCATTGGAAAGGCGACCTGCTCAACTCAGGGCCGGTCGCCCTTCCTCATTCATGGAGTGACGCCATGTGCAGGGTATCGCGGCTGGAGCGCGATAGAAGCCAGAGGTGATCCGCCGCGTCCATCCATTCGTCTTCGTCGTCGCGCTGCTGGGATGCACCGGCGTCCTGCGGCACGACGTGGCCCTCGCCATGGACCCTGCGGCACAGTGGTTCGTGAATTATGAGAGTGATGGTACCGCGGCTGGTGACAGCGCAGTGCTGATCGCGGGCGCCGCGGTCGCCGAGATAGAAGACGGCAACGAGTACCGCGGCTTACGACTGCTCGACGAGGCGCTGCGACGCGGCGTGCCGGATCTTGCGTTCTATCGGGACGCGCTCGGGATCGCGCATCTGCGGCTGGATCCGGCGTTGTGTCAGCTCGTCATTCGCCTGGCCCTGGAGCGATTCCCCGAGGAACGCTGGGACTCGCGGCAATGCGATCGAATGGCGGGCGGCGGAGCCTGAACTCAGTCGTACCTAAGCGCCCGCACCGGCTCCGTCCGGCTCGCGCGCAACGCCGGCAACCAACCCGCGCCCATCGCCACGACCGCCAACACCACGATCGACGCCGCGAACACGATCGGGTCGTGCCCTTCAAGCCCGAACAACAGCGACTGCGCCGCACGCCCCAGACCGACCGCCGCGACTGCGCCCAATACGGTCCCGACCACGATCATCACGCCGACCTGCCGCAGTACCATGCCCTGCACCGCCCTCGCGTCGGCGCCGAGCGCCATGCGCACGCCGATCTCGCGCGTGCGTTGGGACACCGAGTACGCGAGCACACCGTACAGCCCGACCGCCGCCAACAACGTCGCGAGCACGGCGAAGGCCGCCGACAGGATCGAGATCATGCGGTCCAGGAACACATTCTCGCGGAACTGCTGCGGCATGGTCTTGAGTTCCTGCACCGGCAGCCCGGCGTCAATGCGCTTGAGCAGCGGCGGGACCGCGGCCACCAACTGCTCCGCGGGCAGCGTCGTGCGCGCATAGAAGTACATCTGGCCGAGGATGCCCTCCTGCATCCACGGCAGGTAGAATACGGCCTGCTCCTCGCCCTTGACGTCGGCGTACTTGATGTTGGGCACCACGCCGACGATCTGGATCCGCAATGAATCGCTCGTGGACGAGCGATCCATGAACTTGCCCACGGCGTCTCGGCCGAGATTGAACTTGTCGGCGAACGCCTGGTTGACGATGGCCACCGGCGTCGCGGTGTACAGGTCACGGTCCATGATGTCCCGCCCCGACAGCAGCGACACGCCCAGCATCGAGAAGTAGCTCGCGCCCACCGCATTGTATCGCGAGTTACAGTCGGTGTCCGGCAGGCACTCGAATCCCTGCACGCGCACATTATTGCCCCAACTGCTACCGCCCAGGAGCGGGACCATCGAGCTCGTGACACCGGTGACGCCGGGCACGGCCTCCAACTCGTCCTCGATGCGCGAGTAGAGCACCTTGGCCGCCAGCGTGTCGTAGCCCGCGCGCAGCGGGGACACGGCGAACGTGACGACATTCTCGATCTCGACGCCGAGGTCCACGCGGCTCACGTTCACGAGACTCTTGAGGAACAGGCCCGCGGAGATCAGCAGCGCAGTC
>JAKFFA010000101.1:0-19734 GCA_036675455.1 Gemmatimonadaceae bacterium
TTCTAGGCAGTTAGCGGAATATGTCAAGGATTTGCCACACAGCTTACTTCACTTCTTAGTCGCAGTTCGCCGGAGATGAGCTTGGGCAACAGCACGTCTCTCAGATCGTGGCGGCGGATACGTGGCGCACCGGCACGGCCAACGTTGGGGACTATTGGTGAGACTTTTGAGCGAGCACGCAGCGCCAGAAATGCACAAAGGCCCACAAGCGCCTAAGCACTTGTGAGCCTTTTGATTTAGATAACCATCGGGACGGCGGGATTCGAACCCGCGACCCCCTGAACCCCATTCAGGTGCGCTACCGGACTGCGCTACGTCCCGTCACCGGTTCCCTACCCCGGCTTCAGTCCCCCAAAGCTAACCGGCTACCACAATCGAGGGTACTGCCACCCCCTCACGAAATCGGCCGCCGGTCATCCATCGGCACGAAATTCGACAAAAACAACTTCTCCTCCGCCGTCAGACTCTCCATCCCCTCGGCTCCGATCTTATCCAGAATCCGGTTGACCTCCTCCTTCGTGATGTCGTGCACGCCGGTCAGGTTCACGTTCTTGAAGTTGGTCGCGAGGTGCTTCTCCACCTTGGGGCTGGGCGTGGTCACCTTCTTCTTGAATCGCCGCGCGCCGCTGTTCCGCTCCATCCATTTCAAATAGATATACGCGCCCGCATACCCGCCCAGGTGCGCGAAGTCGGCCACGCCGCCGGCCGAGCCGCGGAAGCCGGAGTACAGCGCGAAGATGGTCGTCAGGATCACCATCACGCGGATCTCCATCGGGATGATGCCCCAGATGAGGATCTTCTCGCGCGGCCAGAACATGGCGAAGGCCATCATCACGCCGAACACGCCCGCCGACGCGCCGATGATCGGCGAGTTCGGCGCGAAGAACGTCGACACCAGCGCGCCCGACACCCCGCTCACGAAATACAGGATCGCAAACCGCTTCGAGCCCAGCCGCGACTCGATGCGCGGCCCGAAGAAGTACAGCGCGATCATGTTGAACAGCAGGTGCATCATGCCGCCGTGCAAAAACATGTACGTGATCACGGTCCACGGCCGCATGAGCCCGAGCGCCGGCACATACGCGAACGCCATCGTGATCGACGGCATCGAGATCTGCAACAAAAACACGCCAACATTGGCGACAAGCAGTCGCGTTACCCAGGGAGTCACTGGCTGATATTTCCTTGTGATTCGGTACTCAGGACGCGCAGCAGGACGCGCAGTCGGCAAGACCCGACCCGCTGGAGGTTAGCCCCGGACCAGTGCGACGGGTACCCCGCGAAGCGCTGAACCCCGCATTCCACCGCGCATCGCAGGTAAAAAATCCGCCGTCTACCGTCCGCCGTCTCTACCCCAAACTCTCATGCAGCAGGGAATGAAAATGATGCACCCCGTTCTCCCGAGCCGCCGAGTACCTCCCCCGGTCATAAACCCGCGACCGCAGGTTCACCTGCACAGACTCGCAGATCTCAATATCCTCCGCCTGAATCTCATCGCTGAACCCGACGAGCTTCGTCCACTCCGAATCGCTCCCCGCGTCCACCGGCGGCGCCTCCGCAAACCACTCGAACACCACCTTGGTCCGGTCATGCCCCATCGGCAGCACGACATTCGTCTGCATCTGCCCGAGGTAGATGTTCAGCATCATGTTCGGGAACAGCCAGTAGTACTCGGCTGAGGAAGAAGAAGAAGAAGAGCTTGCCGAGTCGGCCACATCACTCCCACTCGCCCCCGTATCTGTGGCCGACGCGTATATCCGCCCCACATCCCCCACCTTCGCCTTCCGCACCGGCGCATGCTGCCGCGAGTGATACCGGTGCGTCTCCACCCGGTACGCGTCGTAGTCGAGCTCCTTGTACAACCCCGGATGCACCATCGGCAGATGGTACCCTTCCAAATAGTTGTCGACGTACACCTTCCAGTTGCACGCGATCTCCCATTCCTTGCGCATCACATAGCGCATGCGGTCGGCGCGCAGCGCCGAGAGCCGCGACGGGATATCGCCCACGAAATCCGCCAGCGGCGGCGCCTTCGGATCGAGGTTCGCGAACACGAGCGGTCCCAGCGCCTCGACCTGCACGGGCAGCAGGTGCATCTCCGCCGGCACGAAGCCCTCAGTGCCTTCCATCTCGGGCGCGCGGATCAACTCGCCGCCGAGTGAATACGTCCATCCGTGGTAGCGACACTGCAGCGTCTTCCGCTTGCCGCATCCCTCGGCGACAGGCCCAGCACGATGCAGGCAGATGTTATGGAATCCGCGCAAGCCGTCCGGCCCCCGCACGATCACGATGCGCTCGCCGCCAATCTCCGTCGCGACGTAGTTCCCTTCCTCGGCCAGCTGCTCCGTGCGCGCGGCCAACTGCCACATGCGCCCGAAAATGCGCTCCTGCTCGAGCTCGAGGAACACCGGGTCCGTGTACAGCCGAGCCGGTGCGGTGCTCGCCCGCGCGATGTTGGGGTTGAAGGTCCAGCGGAGGGACATCGAAACTCCGGAGAATGTGTTCGCCCCCGGAATCTCGCACGGCGAAGGGGATGCGGGGAACTGCATTTCACGCGGAGACGCGGAAGGAAAAAGAGAGAGCGCGGATTGGTTTAACTCCGCGGCTCCGCGGCTCCGCGTGAAAGGAGGGGTCTCGCATCACGCATCATTCCCGCATCACGCATCCCACACCACCCCCCGCAACCCGTACCGTAGGGCGCCCCGCATCCCTCCGCGCATCGCGGGTAAATCTGCCGTCTGCCGTCTAGAAAGCCCGGGAAACGACCCGAAAGATCGGATAGCTGACCAGCACCAGCCCGACCGCAATCAACCCACTATCGAGATCGCTCACCACAGCGCCAGCAAGGAAGGCCAGCGAGCCCACCAGCATCACCGCAGTAGTCCAAGGATGCCCCCAGGCCCGCCAAGGCCGTGCCGCTTCGGGCTCCCTCCATCGGAGCACGAAAACAGCGGTAAACGAAACCGCATACGCCGCCACAAAGAAGAACGAAAGTATCGCGACGACCTGAGCAAACGTCCCGGTCAGCAAGAACAGCAACGAAACCGCGCCGCTGGCCAGCAGAGCATTCCGCGGCGCGCCGCCTGCAGAAACCCGCGTCGCCCACCCGGGCGCCAGCCGGTCCGTCCCCATCGCATACAGCACCCGCGACGACATCGGGATCAACGCATTCACCGTGCTCAGCAACGCGAGCACCACAATCAACCGAAGTACGAAATCGCCTCGCGCCCCAAAGAGGCGAGCAGCAACATCCCCAGCCGCCAACGGACTCCCCGCCAACTCCCCAAGCGGCACGACCAGCACGAACGCCACCATCAGCGCGAGATAAATGCCAGTAATCCCCGCCAGCCCGCCAAACGTCGCACGCGGAATGTCGCGGCCGGGGTCCTTCACCTCCTCAGTGAAGTAGATCGCGCCGGTCCACCCATCAAACGTGTAGATCACGCTCTGCAGCGCGACGATGAACGCACCCACGACCCACACGCCATCAGGCATATCGGCGGCGACCGCGGCGGCCGGACCATGGCCCGCGATGAACACCACGCACGCGCCGATCAGGAACAGGAACGCGATCGCCTTCACGAGACTCGTCGCCGTCTGCAATCGCGCGCCCTCACGCACGCCGCCCAGGAGCAGCACCGTGAACAGGATCACCGTCGCAGCCGCGATCGGCGTCTCAAAGCTAGCAAGCCCAGGCAGGAGCACCGCCACGGACTCGGCGAGCACGATCGCCACCGCCGTCGCGCTACCGGCGGTGCCGAGCCAGTCGCACCACCCGACGACAAAACCGGCGTAATGCCCGAGCGCGCGCCGCGCAAAGTGGTATTGACCGCCGGAGCGCGGGATCATCGTCGCGAGCTCGCACAGCGCGTTGGCGCCGCCGAACGCGTACAGCGCGCCGACGATCCACGCGCCGAAAAAGAGCCACATCGACGGCAACAGCTCTGCGACGAGGCCCGGTGACGCGAGAATACCTGCGCCGATTGTGTTGCCGATCACGACGGCGAGACCGAAGCCCACGCCGAGGACGCTCAGGAGGCGTCCGCTCTTGCGCCCAAGACTCGACGGCGCTTCCGCGCCGGTCCGCTTCGACGAGGCAGGTTCCCGCGCCTCTGGCGCGCCGTCCTGCCCAGTCAGTCTCAAATCCTCGCCACGTTGCGCCTTCTTTGGCGCATCTCCCGCGACATCGCCTCCGCCTGCGTTAGGTCGAATGGCTTCGGCAGCACGCGACACCCAGCCGCGTCGAGCCGCGCCTGCATCGCATCCGTGAGGGACTCGCCCGTCGACACGATCACGCGCGCGAGCAACTCCGGCCGGTCACGCTCGATGCGGCCAAGCAGTTGCTCGCCACTCCCGTCCGGCAGGTTGAGGTCGCAGATGATCACATCGGGCACACACGCGTCCTCACCGAACAACACATCCTCCGCGCCCGCCATCGTGCCGGCATCGTGGCAGAACCAACCGCGGCGCGTGAACCAGCGGCGCAGGGCGATGCGCAGAGGCTCCTCATCATCTACGATGAAAAGTCGGGGGGCGGTCGATGGCACGGGGGGAACGAGCATGGCCCGAGTATCGGCATGAAAGGCCTCCGGCACCAGCCCCGAAATGGCCCGAAAGCCCCTGAATGGGTCCGAACGGCCCCGGACGGCCAGCCTACTGGGTTGCCAGCGAACTCCGCAGTTCCTCGGCCAGCGCCCCTACGGCTGCGAGCTCAAACGGCTTCTCCAGCACCGGCCCCGACACCTGTTCCAGGAAGGCCGCCGCGGCGCCGCCCGTGACATCACCTGTCACAAAGATGATACGCGGCAGAATGGCCGGCGCGCTCGCGCGGAGCTTCTCATAGAGGTCCGGGCCCGACATCCCAGGCATCTTCAGGTCGCACAGCACGACATCGAACCGCGCGGTTGCATCGGCTCCGCTCAGCATCGCCAGGGCGTCACGGCCGTCTTCGGCTTCGTCCACGACCCAGCCGAGTCGCTCAAAGTAGCGTCGCAGCGCGCGGCGAATCGGCGCCTCGTCGTCCACCACGAGCAGCGTCGGCACGCCAGGCACGGGCGTGAGACTCGGCCGGCGCCGCGCCGGCGAGCCGTCGATCAGTGTGCCGTCGGCGGGTGTCACCTTGATCGGTGACGTGCTCACAGGCAGCCGGAACACAAATCGCGCGCCGTGGCCCGGCCCCTGTGTGCTCGGGCGCGTCGTGCCGTTGCGGTCGACCTCGAGCTTGCTGCGGTTGCCGCCCTCGAGCGTCCCACTGTGCTGCTGCGCGATGCCCAGCGACACGGACAGCCCGAGCCCGACACCCTGCCCCGTGGGCTTGGTCGTGAAGAACGGCTCGAACAGCCGCGCCATGTGCTCGTCGCGGATGCCCGGGCCGTCGTCTTCGACCACGACCTGGTACGACGCGCCATCGCGCTTGGCGGTGATCCACACGTGCCCGTGCGGCGCGGCCTGCGCGGCATTGGTCACGAGGTTAGTGACAACCTGCTCGAAGCCGGCGCGATCCATCTCGATCGGCGTGTCGCCGTCGCCAATCTGCGAACGCAACCGCACGCCGACGGGCAGGCCCGGCTTGAGCGCGGTCAACAGCGACTCGATCACGGGGCCCGGCGCCTGCACCACGCGCGGGCGCTCGCTGCCGCGCCGCACGAACGTCAACAAGTCCCGGACGATGGTGCGCGAGCGGAGCGCCTGCGCCTGGATGATCTCGAGCGCGTCCTTCTCGTCGGCGTCGCGCGCGTCGAGCAGCAGGTCCTCGGTGAAGTTGAGGATCGCCGCGAGCGGATTGTTCAACTCGTGCGCCACGCCGCTCACCAACTGCCCCAACGCCTCAATACGCTCGGCGTCCTCAATGCGACGCCGCAGGGCCGCCGACTCCGCTTCGGCCCGCACGCGCCGCGTGATGTCGGCCGCCGCGCCGGCGACGCCGATGATGCGGCCCGCGACGTCCCGCATGGGCGACATCGACACGCGCAGTGTGCGCACGCGGCCGTCGGGCGCGGGCCACTGCGTCTCGTACGTGGCGTCCTCGCCCTCGAGCACGCGCGCGAACGCGATCTCATGCGGCCCCGCGTGGCCCGGCGCGATCTCGCCGACGGTGCGGCCGAGGAAGTTGGCGGGGTCGATGCCGGCCGAGCGAATCCAGCGGCCGAAAAGCCCGGCGAAGCGGCCGTCGGTGTCGAGCACAAAGAACGCGCGGTCGAACGCCGAGACGAGCGAGCGGAAGCGCTCCTCGCTGCGGCGCAGGGCTTCGGTGCGCAGGATGTCGTCGGTGACGTCGCGCGCGATGACGAGGATCCCACGCGGCGTGACCCCGTCGCTGACGAGCGTGGCGCGACACGAGATCCAGCGCTCGCTGCCGTCCTTGCGCAGGTAGCGCACGGTGAGCGTGCGGGGCACGGGCCGGCCGAGCTGGAGCTCGTCGAGGACGTGCAGCAGCGTTTGGAAGTCGTCGGGCGGGAAGAAGGACGCGTTGGGGCGTTCCTTCAGCTCGGCGAAGGTGTAGCCGGTCTGCTCGATCGTGGCCGGGTTGACGGAGACGAAGTGGCCGCCCATGTCGAAATTCACGATCATATCGGGCGCGTCGCGCACGAGCTGATCGAAGCGCAGCTCGGCGTCCTCGCTGCGGCGTACGAGGCGCCAGTAGAGCCACGCCGAGAGCAGCAGCAGGATCGTGCTTACGGTTGCGAGTAACGCTTGGGCTTGCATGGCGGAGAATGTACGCGCCTGCTGCCTTTGCGTCACTGGGGCTGTTTGATCGTGCTCCGGGTCGGCGCGTCGGTTTTTCCCCTTCGCGCGATTTCTGGATCGTGCTGCGGGTCGGCCGGCGGAGAGTCCCCTTCGCGCGCCCGTGCGCTTACACGCTTCGAGCCAGCGGCTGCGCCGCTGTCTCTCGCTACGCGCAGAGGGCGCGCTGCGGGGACTCTCCGCCGGCCTCCCTACTGGCTCTTATGTTTTCGCGCGCTCGCTGGGTTTCGCTGGTCGCGCCGGGCTGCGCTCGATCTCTCACGCGCCAGTGGGTTGCGCGGCCGCAGTCGCTCTCCGCGGAAGCTCAACTGCGTTCTCGCTTGTAAGCTCGAGGCGAGCTGCTGCTGTGGTCGGCGTGGCTGACTGGTGCTCACGCCCGGCGGAGCGAAGCGCGTCGGCTCGCATCGACGAGCGGCGGCACGGTCGCGCCAAGCTGAACTTCGAGACGAGCGGGGAGCGCGAATGCCGACTACGATGCGGGGCGGACGGACGCGGGAGAGGCCGCGCAGCGCGCCCTCTGCGCGTAGCGAGAGACTCGCGCGCAGTTCGCGCGAGGCTCGAAGCGTGTAAGCGCACGGGCGCGCGAAGCGGCCTCTCCCGCGGCCGACCGCGGAGCACAGAAACCGAACGCGCGCCCCTCGAAATCATAAAGAGCAAAGGTGGACCGGGCCGACGCGACCCGGTGTGCTCAAGTCCGCTTTGCTCCAGCAGGCATGAGCAGCATTACGCCGCCAACTACAACGGCAGCGACGCCCACCCACATAGGCACATTCACCCGCTCCTTATTCTCCACCTGCAACTCAATCGGCCCGATCTGCGCCTCGTCCGTGTCCTTCGTGTACGTGAACCCGCCGTAGATCAGCGCGAGGATCCCGCCCACCAAAAGAATCAATGCCGCTATCCGCATACCTGACATGCTCCTGTTCTCCGGTTCACGTGTTGGTCGTTCCCATCAGGATGGCGCTAGACAGGCTTTCGCCCTGAGATGACCCGCACGAGGACCACGATGATCGCGATGACAAGCAGGACATGGATCAGCCCACCCATCGTGTACGAGGTGACGAGCCCCAGTAGCCAGAGCACGAGGAGGATGACAACGATGGTCATGAGCATGGCAAAGCTTCCTTCGCCCGTTCGGGCGGGGTGTGGAGTACGTCGGGCACGCTGATGTGGGCGCGCTCTCCGTGCGATATGCATTATCGGTGCCGTTCGAATTGCGTACGGCGCTCTGTTGAGGCGTGTCGACCGCGTTTATCTGCTCGGGTGTTGACTCGCCGCAGCGCTTCGCCTACCCTTCGGTCATGAACTCGCGCGCCGTCGCTCCGACGCCCTCCACATCCATCGCCACGTATTACGTGCGCTACTACGCGACCCATCCCGGGACGCGGAGTGATCGTGGGCGCATGCGCGAGAGGCACTTACTGAGCGCGTAGCAAGGCACCCGATTCTCCCCAGCGGCCCGTGGATCACTCCACGGGCCGCTTTTTGTTGTTCCCACTCACCAGGTAAAACCATGCAGGGACTTGAGCCGCAGGACATCCGCACGCAGGAGTACGAGAAGTACACAGATGAAGCGCACGAGGTGTGGCGCCTGCTCCATGACCGTCGCATCCACGCACTGGAGCAGACGGCCAGTCATGTGTTCCTCGAGGGGATCGAACGCATCGGCCTTGCTGCGGACCGCGTACCGGACCTCGCCGACATCAACCGTCGACTCGGCGCCTCCACGGGCTGGAACGCCGTCGGCGTGAGCGGATTTATTCCCGCCGAGCGGTTCTTCGGCTCCCTCGCGGCGCGCCGATTCCCCACGACGCTCATCGTGCGATCGCGCGCGCAGCTCGATTACCTGCCCGAGCCGGACATCTTCCACGATGTGTTCGGCCACGTGCCGCTGCACGCGGACCCGGTGTTCGGCGACTTCCTACAGCGCTTCGGCGTGCTCGCGGCCAACGCCTCCACCCCCGAAGAAACGCTGCAGATGGCGCGGCTCTTCTGGTTCACGGTGGAGTTCGGCCTCGTGAACGAGGGCGGCCGCACGAAGATCTACGGCAGCGGCCTCATCTCCTCACATGGCGACGCGGCGAATGCGCTCGGGCCGACCTGTGAGCGGCGGCCGTTTGAGCTGGATGCGGTGATCTCTCAGCCGTTTGAGATAGACAGGCTGCAGGATGTGCTGTTTGTCGTCGACCACTTTGATCAGCTATTTGAGGCGGTCGAGACGCTTTCTACTCGGCGGATGGGCTAGTCGGAACTGCGATGCGCGGAGGGATGCGGGTTGCACGGGCAGTACGGGATACGCGGGGGGATGAGGGATGCGAGGAACTAAAGATCGTGCTTCGCTGCATCGATTTTTGATGCGGGATGCGAGTCCCGCATCCCTCGCGTCCCAGTTACAAGTCGCGCGCGATCCGGATGGTGCGGCCGGTCATCATCCCGCTGGTCTCGTTGGCGAACACGCCCATGTGCGGCGCATCCAGGTGCGCTGCCAGGGCGGCCTCGGACGCCCACTTCTCGATCACCAGCAGCACGCCGTCGCGCGGCGCGGACTGGGCCGCGATGCCCGTGCGCACCTCAAGCGCACCGCGATACTCAATGCACCCGTCCTCGGCCCGCACCAGCGGTTCCAGGCGCCGAAACGCCCCAAGAAACGCCTCCCTCGACTCCGGCGCGAACGACAGCTCGGCAACCACATGCACCATCCCGCCAGCGTCCTTAACCATCAACCCCCCATAAAAAGGATTGCCGAGCCGCGGAGCCGCGGAGAAGAGCACTCCGCGCCTCTCTTTGCACCTCCGCGCCTCCGCGTGAAACCTCCCGCACCCCGCATCGCAGTTCTCACTCCTCACCCTCGGAGTCCGTCGGCACACTCGGCCGCACCTCAACCCGCTCGACCAGCGCCTCCTGCACCCCGTGCCCGCTGATCCGCGTGACGCGCACGCGCGCCTCCTCGTACTCCACGACGTCCCCGACCTTCGGTGGCCGCCCGAGCAGCGCCAGCACCAGCCCGCTCACCGACTCCACGTCCGGATGCTCGACCACCGCGCCGAGCGCCGCGCCGGCATCGCTGAGGCGCACCGTCCCTGCCACGAGCAGCTTGCCGTCGGGGAGCCGGTTGATCTCGGCCACCGACGCCGCGTCCTCGCTGATCTCGCCAACGACTTCCTCCACGAGATCCTCCAGCGTGAGGATGCCCGCCGTGCCGCCGTGCTCGTCCATCACCACCACCAATTGCGAGCGTTGTGCCCGCATGGTCGCCAGCACCTCCTCGGTGCTCGCGGTCTCCGGCACAAAGGGCACGGGCCGCACGGGCAACGTCGACACCGTCGCGCCCGCGCCGAGGCCACCGAGCAGGTCCTTCACGTGCAGCATGCCGACGATATGATCGAGGTCGCCATCCACCACCGGATAGCGTGAGTGCGGCGCGCGCTGCAACGTGGCGCGCACATCGTCGCCGGTGTCCTCCAGGTGCAGCCCCACCACGCGCACGCGCGGCACCATCACCTGCTCGGCCGTGAGTTCGCCGAACTCGAGCAGCTCCTGCAGCATGCTGGCTGAGACGCGGCGCAGCAGGCCGCCGGCCTGGCTCTCGCGCACGATGTAGGCGAGCTCGTCCGGCGTGCGCACCGACTCGCTGCCGCCGCCGCGGCGCCGGATGCCGAGCAGCTTGAGCGTGAGGTTGCCGAGGCCGTTGAGCACCACCACGAGCGGGAAGAACACGAACTGCACCGCGCGCATCACGGGCGCAATCAACAGCACCGCGCGATGCGCCTTGCTCAGCGCCAGCGACTTGGGCACCATCTCGCCCACGACGATGTGGAAGTACGTCAGCACGGCGATGGCCGTCACGCTGCCCAGCGTGTGCGCGGCGATCCACCGCCCCGCGCCCAGCGACGCGAACTGCTCCGACAGCCACTCGGCGAGCAAATGCTCGCCGTACATGCCGAGCCCGAGACTCGCCAGCGTGATGCCGAGCTGCGCCGTCGCGATGAAGCGGTCCTGCTCGCGCGGATCCTCGAGGATGCGCCGCACGAGCCTCGCCGAGCGATTGCCCTGCACCGCCAGGCGGTCGATCGTCGCGCGCGGCGCGCCCACGATCGCGAACTCCGCGGCCACGAACAGGCCGTTGAGCAGGATCAGCACCGTGACGATCAACGTCGGCATGACGGCAGCGGAAAGCATCTCAAGCATCGGGCCGCACCGGCGTTCGCAGCAGCATCTCAAGCATCGGGCCGCACCGGCGTCACGAGCAGCGACTCCACCACGCGGCCGCGCATGCGCTCGACCTCGATGTGCACGCCATCGACATCGAGCGTGTCGCCGACATTGGGCAGGCGGCCCAAGCGTTCCATGAGGAACCCGGCCACGGTGTACGAGTCGGCCTCCCACAGCACGCCAACCCACGGCGCAGCGAGGTCGAGGCGCACGGTGCCCGGCAGCCGCACGCGGCCGTCGGGCAGGCGCTGCGGCAAGACGTCGCCGAGCTTGAATTCGTCGGCCGTCTCGCCGAGCAACTCGTCGAGCATGTCGCCCACGGTGATCAGCCCCGCGGTACCGCCGAACTCGTCGGCCACGACGGCCATCGCGCGTCGCTCGGCGCGCAGGCGCTCCAGCAGGCGGTCGGCGGTCATCGTCTCGGGCACCACGAGCACGGGGCGCAGCAAGTCGCGCAGCGGGATCTTGGGTGCGGTCGCGCTGCCGATGAGCCGCGTGGCCACGTCGCGCACGTGCAGGATGCCCATCACGCGGTCGAGCGTGTCTTCATAGACGGGCAAACGCGAGTACGGCGTCTTGCGCAGCAGCTCGAGGATCTCGGCGCCCGTGGCGTCGATTGGGATGCCGACGATGCGCATGCGTGGGACCATGAGCTCGCCCGCCGTGCGGATGCCGAGCCGCAACGCCTGCCGCAGGCGCGCTGACTCATTTGGATCGAGCAGGCCTCCCTCGCGACTCTCGGCGATGAGGTACTCGATCTCCGCCGGCGAGTGGATGTGGCGATGCCCTGACGCGGGCTGGCCGATGAGCTTGAGCAGGAACACGCCGCTGCCGTTGAGCACCGCTATGAGCCAGCGCATGACGCGCGTGGACCACTCCATGGGGATCACGGTCCAGCGCGCGCTGGGCGTCGGGTATTGAAGCGCGATCGACTTGGGCACGAGCTCCCCGAAGACCATCTGCAGCACGGTCAGTGCGACGAGCACGACGAGCGCCGAGGCGCTCTGCGCGGCGGCCATCTGCAGCCCGCCGAAGCGTTCGAAGAGCGGCACGAGCGCGACGCCGAGCGTGGCCTGGCCATAGGCGCCGAGCACGAGGCTCGAGATCGTGATCCCGATCTGGCACGCCGCGATGTAGCGGTCGAGCTTGGCGCCGTCGAGGATGATGGGGAGCAGTCGCGCGGCGAGCTTGTCGCCCTCTTCCGCGCGTTGCTGCAACCGGCTGCGGCGCACGCTGACGGCCGAGAACTCGGCCGCGACGTAGAGCGCATTGATGAGGATCAGTGCGACGATGACAGCCGCGACGATCGGGCTCATACACTCCGGTTAGGGAAAGACAGCGCGCTACGGCTGGTGCGGCGCGCTCAGCTCGCGAAAAACGGCAAAAACGTTTCACGCGGAGGCGCGGAGACGCAGAGTTCCCCAAAGGGTCGTTCTCCGCGTTCTCCGCGGCTCCGCGTGAGCCGCAGTGGTCTACCGCGGCGGAACTCTGCCGCGCAGCATCTGCCGTCTGCCGTCAGCCGTCAGCCGTCTGCATCAAGGAGCGGGCGATGGGACTCGAACCCACGACGTCCAGCTTGGGAAGCTGGCATTCTACCAACTGAATTACGCCCGCGTGCGTGGAACATACCCGGGCGGCGCATTCCGTACAAGCGACTTCCGAAGAAAGGCCGAAGATTTGCTCGTACCAGGCTGGCGCACGAGTTGCATACCGTTCACTCAACCGCCGAAGCGTCACGAATCGCCGCCCAAAACCGCCAAGTACGTGTCCCCAGTCATCTCCCGTCTCGAAACGAGCCCGGCCGAGCTCCTGCGCCCCCTGCGCTCAGAGGACCAGGACATCATCCCTCCCGACGCGCTGACGTTCCTCGCCGCGCTCGGCCACCGGTTCTCCGAACGGATGCACTGGCTCGCGTCCGCACGCGCGGCGCATGCCCAGCATCTGGCCGACGGCACGGACACGCTCACATTCCCGGCGGCCACCGCGGACATCCGCGATGGGGACTGGCACGTGGCGCCGGCGCCGGCGGACTTCGGGCCGGGCAAGTCGACACTGGCCGAGCCATCCGATCGCGGTGCGATGATCGACGCGCTTGCGAAGGGCGCCGGCCTCGCCGTGGCGGACTTCGAAGACTCGACCTCCCCGACGTGGTCGAACGTCGTCGACAGCCAGCGGCTGCTGCGATTGGCAGTGCGCCGCTCGCTGCACGCGGACCCGACGTCGAGCGGGCGCCAGTCGAGTCCGCAGTCGACGCTCGTCGTGCGCCCGCGCAGTTGGCAGCGCCGCGAACGACATGTGCTCGTGGACGACCGGCCGATGCCGGCGCCGCTCGTGGACGCGGGGCTCTTCATGTTCCACAACGCGCACGCGCTCAGGCACCATCGCAGCGGCCCGTACTTCTCGCTGCCGCGCGTCGAGGGCGGGTCGGAGGCGGCGCTCTGGGAGGACGTGCTGACGTTCGCCGAGGAGTGGCTCGACCTGCCGCGCGGCACCGCGCGCGTGACAATGATGGTGGAGTCCGTGGGTGCCGTGTTCGAACTCGATGAGGTGCTGTACGCGCTGCGCGACCGCGTGTGCGGCATGTCGATCGGGCGCTGGAACTATCTCGTCTCGTTCATCCGCACACGCTCGCACGACCCGCGCGCGGTGCTGCCGGATCGTTCGCAGCTCACGATGACGCAGCCGGCGCTCAAGGCATACGCGCAACGCGTGGTGCAGGTATGCCATCGCCGCGGTGCTTGGACGGACGGCTTCGACGTGCGCGACTCCGGCGACGACGATGGCGCGCCGATCACGGCGGAGCAACTGCTCGTGACGCCCACGGGCTCCCGTACGGAGGCGGGGCTCCGGTTCCATGTGCGAGTGGCGATGCGCTACCTCGAAGCCTGGCTCCGCGGCCGCGGCCGGGTCTCGCTGTACGGAGTCCGCGAAGACGCCTCCGCCGCCGAACTCTCGAGCGCACAGGTCTGGCAGTGGGTCCGCCACGGCGCGACGCTCGACGACGGACGGCGGGTCACGCGGGACCTCGTCAACGCGATCGTCACCGAGGAAATGCGGGTGATCGCAGGCGAGGTCGGGAAGGCGGCGTTCGTCAAAGGGCGGTTCATCGAGGCCCGGACGTTGTTCTTGAGCGTGGCGACGGCGGAGGAACTGCCGGAGCTGGTCACCGTGGCGGGGTATCCGAAGTTGACCGAGCAGTAGTTACCGCGGGGACTGCGGAGAAGGGAGCACCGGGGATGCGGGAAACGTCGTTTCACGCGGAGGCGCGGCGTGAAAAGAGAGACGCGGGGGCAGTGTCTCAGGCGTCGCGCCGTTCTGGGGCGCATGTGGTAGCCGCGAAAACCTCTCAGTTCCTCCGCGCCTCCGCGTGAAATTCCCCCGCATCCCCTCCTCGCAGTCCGTCACATTGTGCGATAGAGCGCTCCGACCCTCTTGACCGGAGCCGAGAACAGTAGTACCAGTGTATCCCAACACCAATACACTGGACTTCATGTTCTCGCATATCGACCCCGCCAGTCCCACCCCGCTGTACGCGCAGATCGCTGATCGCGTCCGCCTTGCGGTCGCGTCGGGGGAGCTGCGCGCCGGTGAGGGGCTGCCCTCCGTTCGGGCCCTCGCGACGCGGCTGCGCGTGAATCCGGCCACCGTCGTGCAGGCCTACCGCGACCTCGAGAGCGAAGGGCTCGTCGAGATGCGCCAGGGCGCCGGCACGTTCGTGTGCGAGGTCAGCGCCGAGGCCAAGCGACGTGAGCGGCTCGCCTCCGCGCGCCGCTTCGCCAGGTCCATGCTCGCCGAGGCGGCCCGCCTCGGCATCTCACCCCACGACGTTCGCGACGCGCTCAAGCGCGAACTCCCGGAGACTCCGTGACCGACGCCATCCGCAACGCCGAACATGAACTCCTGGAGAACCTGTGACCGACGCCATCCGCATCCGTGACCTCACCTGGCGCGCGGGGCGCGACTTCGCGCTGCGCGACCTCTCCATGACCGTGCCCGCCGGCGCCATCTACGGCTTCCTCGGCCCCAACGGGTCCGGCAAGACGTCGACCATCCGCCTGCTGCTCGGCATGCTCCCGCCCGACAGCGGCAGCATCGAGGTGCTGGGCCACCCCGTGCCGCGAGCCGCGCACCAAGCGCTCGCGCACATCGGCTATGTGCCCGAGCGGCTGCATCTGTATCCCACGTTGACGGTCGCCGAGACGATTCGATTCCGCCGCGCGTTCTTCCCGACGTTCGACGACGCCGAGGCCGAGCGGCTGCGCGGGCACTTCAACCTGCGGCCGGACCAGCAGGTGTCGCGGCTCTCCAAGGGCGAGTCGGGCAAGCTCATGATGCTGCTCGCGCTCGCGCAGCGGCCCGAGCTGCTCGTGCTTGACGAACCCACCGATGGTCTCGATCCCGTATTGCGCCGCGAGCTGCTTGCGGCGCTCGTCGACTACGTCGCCACGCGCGGCGCGACGGTGTTCATCTCGAGTCATCTGATCCACGAGCAGGAGCGCATCTGCGACTGGGTCGGCGTCATGGATCGCGGACGGCTCATTGCGGAGTTGCCGATGGAGGAGTTCCGCAGCGGGGTGAAGCGGCTGCGCGTGGGCGCAGCGTCCACGCTCCCACCGATTCCCGCGACGCCGTTCGAAGTCGTGCGCCGCGAGTCGCTCAACGACCGGCTCGAGGAGTGGGTCGTGCGCGGCTGGCAGCCGGCGATGCGCGACTGGTTCACCGCGGAGCGCGTGGACCTGCGCGATGTGGCCGACCTCGACCTCGAGGAGAGTTTCGTCGAGCTGCTGCGCGGCGCGCGCACTCACACCATGGAGGCAATGCGCTGATGTTCAACCAGATCCTTTTCACTCAGATTCGCTGGACGCGCGTCGCCCTTGGCTCGATGGCGTTCGCCGCGTTCCTCATGCCGGCGGTCGCATGGTGGCTCGGCGGCATGCGCGTGCTGGATCCGTCGAGTCACGTGGCACTCATGGTCGGCTTCGACGAGGTCGGGCTCATGCTGATCGTGATCGCCGGACTCGGCGCGTTCCTGTCGGCCGCGCTTCCGTGGCAAGCCGATGCGGCCACGCGCCATGTGCTGCCACTCGCGCTGCCGATCACGTGGCGGCGCTACGTGGCGATGCGATTCGGCGCCGGCGCGCTGACGCTGTTGTTGCCCACCGTCGCGCTGTGGATCGGCTGCCTGCTCACGCTCGCGCGCGTGGACGTGCCCGCGTCGCTGCGCGCGTATCCGGGATCGATCGCGCTGCGGTTCCTGGCCGTGGCGCTGTTCGCCTACGCGGTGACGTTCGCGCTGCAGTACATCGCGGGTCGCAAGTCGAGTCTTACGGTGCTCGTCGTTCTGTTGGCTGGCGTGGCGCTCGTCTCGGTGCAGTCGATGTTGGGCCTCAACGGGCTCACGGACATCCTGATGGATGCGCTGGTGCGTGTGCCCGGGCCGCTGGCGGTGTTCGCGACTGACTGGGCGCTGATCGATGTGTAAGGCGCGCGATATCGCGGCGGCGATCGTACTCGGCATGTGCGTTGGCCCGGTGTCTGCGGCTTCGTCGCAGGAATCGTCGGCCGCCCCGCCGGCGATCAGTCGCGTTGACTCCGACTCAGCGATCCCAAGCCTGGCGACCGTGCGCGCGCGTCTCGACAGCGCCGAACGCGTGGCCACGGCCGCCGAGAGCACGTATCGCCGGCGTCTGCGCGAGCTCAGGGTGCAGCGCGGTGGCGACACGGTGCGAGTGGGGCCCGTCCGCATCGCCTTCATGCCCGAGGATTTCCCCGCTGTTCAGCGGCGTGCGGCCATCGAGGGGTTGAAGGACGCGATCGAGTCGCTCGATCACCGGTTCGGCGCGGACGGCGTGACGCTGCTCGACTCTGCGCTCTTCCAGGTGCAGCGGTATTCGAACCGATTTTTCGGGTTCACGATGATCAGTGTGCCGGGCGTCTTCCAGTGGCACCGGCTCGGCCGCTCGGTGCAGTCGGATGAAGTCGAAGCGTTCGCACTGCGCAAAGCGGCCGTCACGTTGCCGGCAGTCGCGCCGGTGCTGGCGCGCTTCTCGGGACTCAACACGAGTCTCGGCGACAACGATGACGCGTTCGAGCAGGTCGCAGGCGAGCTCGCGCTTTCCCGTTCGAGTGCGGGCCGGCGCTGCTATACGGGAGACATCGCGGCCTGTCGTGCGCTGTTCGCTGAGCCGGCGTCGAACGCCGAGGCGCTCGCCCTCTGGTTCGAACCCGAGGATTATCGATCGATTGTCGAGTTCGGCACGCGGTCCATCGCGAAAGACGACTCTGTGGCGCAGGCCGCGCTCGTGCGCTGTCTCGAAGGCGACGATGCCTCATGCGCGCGGCTCGTAACACAGTTGCCCATCAACAATCCCCACAGCGCGCAGGTGCGCCTCACGCTGACCGAGCACGCACTCGACATCGCGCCGCGCAATGCGCTGGCGGTGCTCGCGGCGACGGATTCGTCGGCGTCGCCGGTGGCCGCCCTGGCGCGCGCGGCGGGAGTGTCCGAGGACTCGCTCGTGGCGGGCTGGCAGCAACGCGCGGTGGAGACGTTCGAGGCCGGGCGTCCGTCGCCGCTGCTGCTGGTCGCATCGACTGCGATGTGGGGATTCCTGTTGCTCGAGCTGGCGATCCGCCGGAGGCCGTTGTGAAGCGCTCGACGTGGACGGTCGCAGTCATGGTTCCCATGCTGGCGTTGTTGCTGTTCGCGTGGCTCGTGCCGGAGGGCGACGAGGCCAACTGGTTGCAAAGATTTCTGTGGGATCCACAGGAACGCGAATTGTATGAAGAGTGGGCGCGCGCGAGTGGAGCGGCCGCTTCGCTGCGACTCGACTTTGCGCAACTCGAGTCAGTGGAGAAGGCCAAACAAGCGGCCGCTGCGGACGGCGGCCTCCGTGTTCTCATCGAGCCCGATGTCGGCGAGAAGGCACGGCGCAGCGTCCTGGAGGCGGTGACACGCGAGCTCGACGCGATCGGCGCGTCGTCGCCGCGCTACCCTGTGGCGGTATCGATGTTGCGTGACACGACGCAGCGTTGGCACTACCGCCGCACGGTGGTGTTGCCGCGCGAGGCGGGGGCACCCTGCACCGTCGTGGTGCGCGAGCGCGGGCGGTCGCCTGCCTTCGCCGGAGTGGTGGGTGGCGACCGCGTGCTGGGCGCCTGTGCGTTTTACGCGGCGTATGGCGCCCCGGGCGCCGGCATGCAGGAGTGGTTGATGCGCACGCGCATGCGCACGGCGGCGTACCTGCTGGGCCGCACCGTGGCCACCGAGTTGGAGACGGCACGCAATGCCGACATGCGACCGCGCGCATACGCGGCCTCGCAACACGTGGCCGCATGCCGCGCGGGCCGCAGCGAGGGTTGCCTACGGTTGTTCAACGCGGAGGAAGTCGAGGCGCGGACGATGTTCACGGAGCGCGAGCCCAACTTCCAGGTTGCGGGCCTCGCGAGTTACGACCCAAACACCCTGCGCGTAGGCGAGCCGATGAGCGCGACGACCTACGGCCTACTGGGTGAACTCGCACACGACTTGGGTCCCGCGGCCTTCGAGCGCATCTGGACGAGCGAAGCCGGCCCTGTGGCTGCCTATGAGGCCGAGACAGGCGACCCCCTCGACATCTGGGTCGCGCAGCACGTGTCGGGCATCGTGCCGGAGTACCACGCCGGCCCGCTGCCACCAGTCGGGAAGCTGATGCTGCTCACGTTGCTGATCACCGTCACCGCCGGAGGCGCAATCCGTTTCTCGCGTCGCCAACTCAGTTAACGGCGAGTCGGGGTGCGGGAGCGGGAAACGGCGTTTCACGCGGAGCCGCGGAGGTAAAGAAGGTCGCGGAGGTGGTGGAGTCGCGCTGGCGCGCTGGAGCAAAGAAATCGGCGCATACAGACTCCGCGTCTCCGCGACTCTGTATGCGCCGTTTTTCTTGAAGTTCGCAGCTGCAGTTGGCAGCTGCAGTTGGAAGTTGGCAGTCGCCGTTAGCAGTTTCGCAGGCAATCCGCCGTCCGCCGTCTACCGTCCGCCGTCTGCCGTTAGAGCCACAGGTGGGAATTGAACCCACGACCGCTCGATTACGAATCGAGTGCTCTACCCCTGAGCTACTGTGGCGAAAGCACGAATGCGCCGATGGTCCGGCCCATTCGTGCTTGAGGATTCCATGCCCTGGCGCGGACTCGAACCGCGACGCCTTGCGGCACCACCCCCTCAAGATGGCGTGTCTACCAATTTCACCACCAGGGCCCGACTCTCATTTGCGCGCCGCGTGCCGCCTGCGCGTTCAATCTGTCGCGTGCTTCATCGAGCTGAAAACAAATACCTACGGGAGCGACGGGGCTCGAACCCGCGACCTCTCGAGTGACAGTCGAGTGCTCTAACCAAACTGAGCTACGCCCCCAAACCCATTAGACCGTGCAACAGGCTGGTGACGGAAACCCGTACTCGCCCCTGCGTCGTGTCTCTCTCCAAACAGCGTCCTGCAGCCGCTCCTACGTCCTGCGCCCCCAGACGGTCGTCCGTGGGCTCATGATAGCCCCAACGGGAATCGAACCCGTCTCTGCACCTTGAAAGGGTGCCGTCCTAACCGATAGACGATGGGGCCGATCTCCTGCCGTCTGCCGTGGTGCTGTACTGCAATTGTGCTGCATAGCGGTAACGGGATTCGAACCCGTGTTCCAGCCTTGAGAGGGCTGTGTCCTAGTCCCCTAGACGATACCGCCGTCGTCGAACAGAAAAGCATCCCGCAGTTACTCTCGCATCTCGCATCCACCCCGCATCCCGCATCCACC
>JAKFFA010000012.1:0-19675 GCA_036675455.1 Gemmatimonadaceae bacterium
GTGCTCCGGGCCGCGGTCGGCGACAGGTAGCCGGCTTCGGCGGCCTGTGCCTTACACGCTGCGAGCCCGCCGCTCAAGCGGCGGTCTCTTGCTACGGCACGGGCCGCCTATGCCGGCCACCTGCCGCCTCCCTTGGTCGTGGGCGCGCGCGGTAAGCCGCGCGCCACGTGCGCACGAGATCGCGTCGCGCCTGGCTGACGGGCGCTCGCTGTGCGAGCCGTCGTCAGCTTGAGCGCGACGCGGCCGGCCCGGCGCTGGCGCGTGTCTCGCTCCCGCGCGCTGCACGCGTTGGTCGGCGCGAGTCGAGCTAGGGGCGGTTCGCGAGCTGAACGACAGCGATGCGGGGCCACACATCGCGCCAATCAAGGGCCGACGACGGCGGGTGTCGCCCAAAGCGACCCCGTGCCGTAGCGAGAGACAGCCGCGCAGCGGCTGGCTCGAAGCGTGTAAGGCACAGGGTCGCGACGGGCGATACCCACCGGCGGCGGCCCGCCCAGGAGCACGATCAAAGTGAAGCCCCCGCATCCCCGTGATATCTTTCAGCTCGCGAACCACAACCCAAGCGATGACGACAAGCACAGAACCGCGAGTGATCCGCGCGCCGCGCGGGACCGAGATCAGCTGCAAGGGGTGGCAGCAGGAAGCCGCGCTCCGCATGCTGATGAACAACCTCGACCCCGACGTCGCCGAGCGCCCCGACGACCTCGTCGTCTATGGCGGCACCGGCAAGGCCGCGCGCAACTGGGAGAGCTTCAACGCCATCGTCGACGCCCTGCGCGCCTTGGGCGACGACGAGACCCTGCTCGTGCAGAGCGGCAAGCCCGTCGCCGTCTTCCGCACGCACGCGCACGCGCCGCGCGTCCTCATCGCCAACTCCAACCTCGTCGGCCGCTTCGCGACGTGGGACCACTTCCGCGAACTCGAGCGGAAGGGCCTCATGATGTACGGCCAGATGACCGCCGGGTCGTGGATCTACATCGGCTCGCAGGGCATCGTGCAGGGCACCTACGAGACGTTCGGCGCGCTGGCGCGCAAGCACTTTGGCGGCACGCTCGCCGGCCGCTTCGTGCTGACCGCCGGCTTGGGCGGCATGGGCGGGGCGCAGCCGCTCGCCGCGACGATGCACGAGGCCGCGTTCCTCGGCGTTGAGGTCGATCCGGCGCGCATCGAGAAGCGTCTCAAGACCGGCTACTGCGACCGCATGACCAGCGACCTGGACGAGGCGCTGCGCTGGGTGGATGAGGCGCGCACCGCGCGCACGGGGCTCTCGGTGGGCCTCGTCGGCAACGCCGCCGAGGTGCTCCCCGCGATCATCGCGCGCGGCATCACGCCGGACGTCGTGACCGACCAGACCTCGGCGCACGACATGCTGACGGGCTACGTGCCCGCGGGCATGACGCTGGCCGAGGCGGCTGCGCTGCGCGCGCAGGATCCCACGCGCTACATCGAGCGGTCCACGGCGAGCGCGGTCCAGCATGTGCGTGCGATGCGCACCATGCAGGACGCGGGCGCCATCGCGTTCGACTACGGCAACAACATCCGCACGGTGGCGTTCGACGCGGGACTCACGGACGCGTTCCAGATCCCGGGCTTCGTGCCCGAGTACATCCGGCCGCTATTCTGCGAGGGCAAGGGTCCGTTCCGCTGGGCCGCACTCTCGGGAGATCCCGCCGACATCGCGCGCACCGACGAACTCGTGCTCGAGATGTTCCCGCACGACGAGCACCTGCGCCGCTGGATCAAGATGGCGCGCGAGCGCATTCACTTTCAGGGTTTGCCGGCGCGCATCTGCTGGCTCGGGCAAGGGGAGCGCGCGCGTTTCGGCGTGGCGATCAACGACCTCGTCGCGAAAGGCGAACTCAAGGCGCCGATCGCGATCGGCCGCGACCATCTCGATACCGGCAGCGTCGCCTCGCCGTTCCGCGAGACCGAGGGGATGAAGGACGGCAGCGACGCCGTCGCCGACTGGGCGATTCTCAACGCGCTGCTCAACGTCGCGAGCGGCGCCAGCTGGGTGAGCTTCCACCACGGCGGCGGCGTCGGCATCGGCAACTCGCTGCACGCCGGCCAGGTGATCGTCGCCGACGGCACCCCCGCCATGCGCGAGCGCCTCGAGCGCGTCCTCACCAACGACCCCGGCCTCGGCGTCGCGCGCCACGCCGACGCCGGCTACGAAATCGCCCGCCGCACCGCCAAGTCGCAAGGCATCCAGATCCCCATGATCGAGTAGCCGAAGCAGCCGGAGAAGCCGGAGAAGCAGGAGAAGCAGGAGAAAAGCCGAGTCGACATCCAGCCCGGCCGTTCAGCGCGCGAACGAGAACCCAGCGAGCACGCGCAAAGAATCGACGCCGAGCCTTGACGCGCCAGCGCGCCATCGCCCGCTCGCAAGCCCGCAGGAAAAGCAAGCCGCGAGCGCCGGGACCGGTCGCAGCGACCCCGTGCCGTAGCAAGAGACCGCCGCTTTAGCGGCGGGCTCGCAGCGTGTAAGGCACAGGGTCGCGAAGACCGGCCCCGGCGCTCACGGCATTCGAACCCGCGAACCAGAACGAAGCGGGCAGAGAACAAGCCCCCGCATCGCCGTCAAGGACTAGATTCCCCCACGTGCTCTCAAGAAAGTTCTCTCCGTGGCACTTGGTGCCCTTCAGCTACAAGTACGCCCGCCTCCGCCTCCAGCGCCGCCCCGTCCTCGTCCACTTCGAGGTCACCATGCGCTGCAACGCCGCGTGCGACTTCTGCGACTACTGGAAGACCGACCCGGCCATGAAGGCCAAGGAGCTCAACTCCTTCGTCGACGCCGCGCGCGCGTTCAACCCCATGCTGATCACGTGGACCGGCGGCGAGCCGCTGCTGCGCCGCGACCTCGAGTCGCTCGTCGGCGCCGTCGACCGCGCGATCCGCACCAAGTACACGACGCTCATCACGCACGGCGCCATGCTCTCCCTCGATCGCGCGCGCTCGCTGTGGGACGCGGGCATCGGCCAGTTCAGCGTCTCGCTCGACTATCCCGATGAGCGCCACGATGCCGCGCGCGGCATCCCCGGCCTCGCGCGCAAGATCCTCACCAACGCGGCCGCCATTCGCGCCGCGGGCATGACCGTGCGCTTCAACACGGTCATCAAGCACGACAATCTCGAGGACATCATGCCGCTCGTGCACGAAGCCGAGCGCATGCGCGTGGGCATGAACTTGAGCGTGTACACCGATTTCAAGAACGGCAACACCGACCACCTGCTGCGCGAGGCGCATTTCGCGCGCGTCGACGAACTCGTGCGCGAGCTACTCGCCTTCAAGCGGCGGCGGCGCGGGATCATCTCGAACTCCGATCACTATCTCGCCAACATCCCGCGTTACCTGCGGGGTGAGATGAAGGAGCCGTGCCTGTCGGGGCAGGACACCGTACACATCGACCCGTACGGTCACATTCGCCGCTGCCCGGATTTTCCGGCGGACGGCCACTGGTCGACGTATGCGGGCTACGAGCCCATCGCCTGCAACAAGTGCTTCTACGCGTGCCGCGGCGAGGCGCAGGCGCCGCTGCGGCCGAATCGGTTCCTCGACCTGGTGGCCAGCGCGTGAGCATCACACTCTTCGTCAACGCCGCCGAGGTCGTGACCTGCGCCGGCCCCACCGCCGCGCGCCGCGGCCCCGCGATGGCCGACGCCGGTGTGCGCCGCGGCGTCGGGGTCGCCGTGGACCGCGCCGCCGGACGCATCCTGGCCGTCGCGCCCGATGCCGACCTGCGCGCGACGTATCCGCGCGCGACACTCGAAGACTGCGCGGGTGGGGTGCTCACCCCGGGCCTCGTCGACTCGCACACGCACGCGATCTTCGGACGCGCGCGACACGAGGAGCAGGAACTGCGCGCCGCCGGCGTCGGCTACCTCGAGATCGCGAAGCGCGGCGGCGGGATACACTCATCCGTGCGCGACCTGCGCGCGCGCGATGAGGCCGAGCTGCTCGCGCTCGCGCGCGACCGCCTCGCGCGCATCGCGGCGCACGGCACGACCACGCTCGAAGTGAAGTCCGGCTACGGCCTCTCGCTCGAGAGTGAACTCACCACGCTGCGCGTGATCCGTTCGCTGGCCGCCGACGCCGGACTCCGACTGCGCCTCGTGCCCACATTCCTCGGCGCGCACGAGGTGCCGCTCGAGTATCGCGAGGCGCCGCGCACGCGCGCGGAGTACATCGACCTCGTCGTCGGCGAGATGCTGCCGGCCGTCGCGCGCGAGGGCCTCGCGCGGTTCTGCGACGTGTTCTGCGAACCCGGCGTGTACACCGTCGACGAGTCGCGGCGTATACTCACGGCCGCGCGCGACGCGGGCCTCGCGCTCAAGCTGCACGCCGACGAACTCGAGAACGGCGCCGCGGCCGAACTCGCGGCCGAGCTGCGCGCCACTTCGGCCGATCACTTGGCCGCGATCTCGGAGCAGGGCATCGCCGCGCTCGCACAGGCGGGCACCGTCGCGACGCTGTTGCCGGGCACGATGCTCTTCCTCGGCCGTACCAAGCAAGCGCCCGCGCGCGCGCTCATCGAGGCCGGCGTGGCCGTCGCGCTCGCGACGGACTTCAATCCGGGCACGAGCCCCACGGTGAACTTCCCGCTCGTGCTCACGCTGGGCGTGAGCCAGCTGCGACTCAGCGCGGCGGAGGCGTTCGTCGCCGCCACCGTCAACGGCGCGGCCGCGCTGGGTCTTGCGGGCGAGATCGGCCAGCTTTCGCCGGGTCTGCGGGCCGACCTCGCGCTGTTCGATGTCACGGACCACCGTGAGGTGCCCTACTGGTACGGCGACAATCGATGCGTGCGCACATGGCTCGGCGGCATCGCGTGACGCGGCCGGGTCCGCGCACCTCGCGCGGCGCAGTGCCGTGACGCATCCAAACGCTTGTCACGTCGAGGGTTCGGCGGGTACCTTTCATGGATGGCCGACATCCTCAAGCTGAAGAAAAGAGCGGCCGACTTCGAGGCCAAGCGCCAGATGGACAAGGCCCTCGCCGTCTATCGCGACATGATCGAGGTCTACGAGAGCGGCGAAGAAGATCCCATCGACATTCCGCTGTATAACCGCGTGGGCGACCTGCTGCAGCGCGCGGGCAACCTGCCGGAAGCCGTGTCCGTGTGGGAGAAGGCCGTCGACCATTACACCGAGGGCGGCTTCTACAACCCCGCTATCGCGTTGTGCAACAAGATCCTGCGCCAGTCGCCGGGTCGTACGGTCGTGTACTACAAGCTCGGCCGCATCAGTGCGGAGAAGGGCTTCAAGGCCGACGCGCGCACGAACTTCATCGAGTACGCCGCGCGCATGCAGAAGGCCGGCAATCTCGACGAAGCGTTCCGCGCGCTCAAGGAATTCGCGGATCTGGTGCCCGACCAGGGCGATGTGCGCGTGATGCTCGCCGACCAGTTGCTCAAGGCCAACCGCAAGGACGAGGCGGTCGAGCAACTGCAGGTGCTGCACGCGCAGTTGGCGAGCGATGGGCGTGAGGACGAAGCACAGGAAATCGCCGCGAAGATGAAGGCGATCGATCCGTCCGTCGAGCCGCGCGCTGACGGCACCGCGTCCGCGGCCAAAAGTGGCGGCCTCGTATTCCTGGACCTCGAGCCATCGTCGGGGCCCGTGCGCGGGTCGCACGCCGTGCCGGTGGAGCAGGCGCCCAAGGCGCGACCCGCGATGCCCAGCAAGGTGGCGAAAGCGGTCGAGGGGCTTGAACTCATTGACCTCGGAGACGAGCCGCCCGTGCCGGCCGCGCGCCCGTCTGCGTCTGCCGCGCCCAAGCGCCCCTCTGCCCCCACCGCAGGACCCGTCGCTGACGATGACCTGCTGATCGAGCCCACGCACCAGGGTCGGGCGGAACCGCCGGCCGATCGCGGGATGATCGACGGCCTCGAGACGACGAGCTTCGGCGAGACCGGCCGCGACGTGCCCGACACCGCCGAGCACGCGGTGCCGGAGATTGAAGGGCTCGATCGCGGCATTGCCGAGCCCGAAGTACCGCCTTCGGTCGAGCCGCTGGACTTCGAGCCAACGGCCGCCGCACCGTCAGAACCGGCGGCGCAAGAAACGGAAGTGGAGGAGTCGGCCGAGGAGCCCGAATCGGCCGAGGCGGCCGGCGCACCCGCCGAGCTCGAGTTCCACGTGGCCGACGAGCCCCCCGTGCGGAAGCGCACCGAACCGCCGGTCGAGCAGCGCACCGAGCCGCCCGTGGAGCCGCCGCCCGTCGTGCGACCAATCGAGCCGAACCAGGCTACGGAGCTTTCGCCGGACGCGGCGTTGCTCGACCTCGAGACATCCGACTTCGTGAGCTTCGGCGACGTCGAGCCGCCGACCGATGCTTCGACGATCGGCAGCGGCTTCGACTTGCTGGAGATCGAGACGAGCGAGGGTGTGCACGCGTTGCCGCTCGAAGAGCTCGATGCCTTGTCGATCATCGAGCCGGCGCAGGAGTACGTCGAGGCGTTCAGCGCGCCCGAGCCGCCGATCGAGGAACCTCCGGCGGCGCTGCCGGCCGCTGAGCCCGCCGCCGCCGCGGCGAGCGCTGACGACGCGGACGTCGCGCCGATCGTGGAGCCGGCGTCCGCGCGCACGACCTCGGTTACGCTGGCGTTCTCCGTGGACTCGCTACGCGACCAGCTGGACGACGCACCCGAGGACGCCGGCCTGCGGCGCCAATACGCCGAGGCGCTGCTTGACGACGGCCAGCGTGACGAGGGCATCGCCGAGCTCGAACTCTCCCTCGCGGGCTACGAGCGCGATGGCGACCTCGACACGGCGGCGTCGATCGCCGAGGAGATCGTGCGCCTCGCGCCGACGGTGATCCGTTATCACCAGAAGCGCGTGGAGTTCGCGTTCCGCGCCAACGACCGCCGTCGCCTCGCCGAGGCGTACGTGGAGTTGGCCGATGCGCTCGTGCACGACGGGCAGTCGGCGAAGGCGCGCGTGGTCTACCAGCGCGTGCTCGACATCTCGCCCGACGACCTGCGCGCGCAGGCGGCGCTGGAGACCATCGCCGATGCGCCCGTGCCCGAGCCGACGCCGGTGCCGCGCCGCTCACACGCCGCGCGTGCGACGAAGGCCACCAAGGCCGCGCCGATGGCGCGCCCGGCCGCCGCCAAGAAGCGCGAGAAGTCCGCCGACGATGACGACGATGATTTCGTCTCGCTCGGGGACTGGCTGCGTGACGAGGAGGCGCCCAAGAGCACGCGCATGGTGGTCGCCGAGAAGGAGCCGACCGGCGACGAGCAGGCCGACTTCAACGACATGCTGCGCGCGTTCAAGCAGGGCATCTCCGACAACGTCGACGAGGAGGATCACGAGGCGCACTACGACCTCGGCGTGGCCTACAAGGAGATGGGACTCATCGACGAGGCGATCTCGGAATTCCAGATCGCGCTGCGAGGCACCGGGCGGCGCGCGCGCGCGTTCGAGGCGCTCGGGCACTGCTTCGTCGAAAAAGGCCAGCTGGCCGTGGCGTCGACCATCCTGCAGCGCGCGCTGCACGAGCCCGGCATCGGTGACGAGGACCTCGTCGGCGTGTTGTACCTGCTCGGGGCGATCTGCGAGGAACTGCAGAACTACGCCGAAGCGAAGCGATACTACCAGCGCGTGTTCGCCGTGGATATCCAGTTCCGCGACGTGGCCGACCGCCTGGATACCGTGGAGAAAAGCCTCAGGTGAGCCTCGACATCCAGATGCAATCGCCGGTGGCGCCCGCGCTGCTGGAGATCCAGGCGCCCATTCGCGAGCGCCTCGAGCTGGTGCCCGCCGAGATGTGGCGCATTGTGCAGGCCGACGTGGCCATCGTGCAGGCTGCCAACGCGCACCTGCGCGGCATGCGCGGCAAGCTGTTCCGGCCGACGCTGCTGCTGCTCGCGTCGGCCGTGGACGGGCAGGCCGAGGAACGCGCGCTGCCGCTGGCCGCGGTGGCGGAACTCGTGCACCTCACGAGTGTGGTGCACGACGATTCCGTGGACCACTCGGTGCTGCGGCGCGGCCAGCCCACGCTGAATGCGCTCTTCAGCCACCAGGTGGCCGTGTTGATGGGGGACTTCCTGTTCTCCAAGGCCATCGCCGAACTCGTGCGCCTGGGCGACCTCGAGCCGCTGCGCGTGTTCACGCAGGCGTCCAACGAGATGACACTGGGCGAGCTGCGCCAGCTTGCGTCGTTCGACGCCCTGACGTTCACGGAGACGGATTACTACACGCTGATCCGCGCCAAGACCGCGTCGTTGGTCGGCGCGGCCTGCGAGATGGGGGCGTTGGCCGGGGCGGCCCGCTGGCGCGCGCCCATGCGACGGTTCGGCGAGCGGCTCGGCATGGCCTTCCAGGTGGCCGACGACCTGCTTGATTACACTGAGGTGGAGGCCGTCACCGGCAAGCCCAGCGGGAACGACCTCAAGGAACACAAGGTGACGCTGCCGCTGATCGCGGCGCTTCCGCTGATGTCGGCGTCGCAGCGGCGTCAGGTGGACCGGTTGTTCGCCGACCCGACGCCGGGTGACGTGGCCATTGCCGAAGTCGTCGGCATCGTGACGGAGTGCGGCGGTCTCGACTATGCGCGGCGGAAGGGGGAGGAGTTCGCGCAGGAGGCCGAAGCAGCACTCGAAACCGTGCCGGCGAGCGATGTCCGGCAATCATTGGTCGATGCCCTGGGGTATGTCATGGATCGGCGGTCCTGATGCCACTGAAAGGTTCTGCGAAGCACAATCCGCGATTTCACCTGATCGTGTTGGCCTTCGGATTCGTGGTCGGTGGGCTGCTGTCGGATGCCGGCCGGCGTTTCCTGCCGGCGGGCGCCGTCAAGGAGTTCCTGACCACGGGCGTGACGATGTCGCTGGGGGCCTTCAACATCAACCTCGTCATCCTCAATATTGGACTTGGACCCATCGCGCTCGACGTGTCGCTGCTGGCGATCGTCGGGGTCTTCGCCGCCTATCTCATCGCGCGTTCGATGTTCTAAGGAGGTACCGATGTTTGGACTGGGACCCACCGAACTCATCATTGGCCTGATCGTGGTGCTGCTGCTCTTCGGAGCGAAGCGCATCCCCGAGATCGCCGGATCGTTTGGCAAGTCGATCAAGGAATTCAAGAAGGGCATGAACGAGGTACAGCGCGAGATCAACGCGCCGCCGGTGGAGCAGGATCGTCTGCCATCGGAGCGGGAGCGCACGCCGGTGCAGCATGATGATTCGGCCGCAAAGGAGCCGAAGAGGCTGTTGTAGACTGCGGACGGCGGACGGCGGATGTGCAAACGATGCGGGGGGATGACAGTCACTGTCGTCCCCCCGCATCGTATTGTCCCGCATCGCGGGTTCGTCTGCCGTCCGTCGTCTGCCGTCTCCAGTCCTACTCTACCACCTGACGCCGTAGGGCCAGATTGATCTCCCGCCGATGGTCCACAATCTCCGCCTCGCGCCGCAAGCTCTCGAGGAATCCTCGCACGCGCTGTTCGCGCATCGCCTGCTCCGTCTGCGCGCGCTGGCCGGCCTTCTGCGCCTCGAACTCCTCGATTGACGCTTCGGTGCGCGAGTCTGGGCGGATGACCACCACGGCCTCGTCGGTGGTCACCAGGCCCGGCGTGCCGACCGGCAGGCCGAATGCGGCGCCGATGGCCTTGTTGTAGAAACCCAAGCCCGGCACGAAGCTCAAGCGGCTGATCGGGCCCGCATCCTCGACCTCGAGCCCCGCCTTGGTGGCCGCTGCTTCGAGTGAGGTCGCCTTGGCGTCGGCCAGCAGGGCCTCGCCCTGCGGCACGAGCGCCTGCACGGCCTTGCGCTGCTTGAGGGCCTGGATGATGTCGGGCTTCACCACCTCGAACGGCTGCTGGCCGCCGGGGGAGAGTGAGTCGAGGCGCGCGATGTAGTAGCCGCTCTCGTCGTCCATGAGCTCGCTGACGTCGCCTACGCTGGCGCCGCCGAATGCCCACCCGCTGATGCCGCCCACCTGCCGGCCCGAATACATCGCCACCTGACCGTCCACCACGGGGATCTGCGTGACGAGCAGGCCGAGTTGCGCGGCCGCGCTGTCGAACTGCGCCGGGTCCGTGGCGCCGGCGGCCATCGACACGAGGTCGTCCGCGATGCGGTCCGAGACGGCCGCTGTGGAGTCCGCCTGCTTCACCGCGACGAGGATGTGGCTCAGCGCGAGCGTGTCACCCTTGCGCTCACGCGCCTGGATGAGATGCCATCCGAATGATGACTTCACGGGCTGCGAGATCTGGCCCGTGCGCAGCGCGAATGCGGCCTCCTCGAACTCCGGCACGAACCGGCCGCGCACGCCGCGGCCCAAGTCACCGCCATCGGGTCCGCTGATGGTGTCCTCGGAGAAGCGCTGCGCGGCTTCGGCGAACGTGAGCTCTCCGTTCACGATCTGCTGGCGCAAATCGCGCAAACGCTGGACCGTGGCCGCCGTGTCTGCCGCTGAGGGTACGCGGTTGACGCTGATCACGGAGACCACTGCGGCGCCGGGCGCTTCCCACCGGCCCTCGTACTCGTCGTAGTAGGCGCGCGCCTCGGCGTCCGTCACCTGCACCGAATCCACCTGCGCCGGCGTCGGGCGCAGCGCGACGAACGAAACGGTCGCCGAATCGTGCTGGTCCTTATAGTCCTGCAACAGCTGCGCATCGCTCACATATACGTCGGCGATGAGCTGCGAGAACAGCTTCGTGCGCGGCAGCTCGGAGCGGTAGTAGCCCTCGAGCTGCGCCAGCAGGCCCTGCTGGCGCGCCGCCGGTGAGTCGAGGAAGCGCTGATACTTCGCGGGGTCGAAGCGCCCATCCGTCTGGAGGTCGGGCGACGACAGGAACTGCGGCGGCGGCGAGTAGCGGGCCGCGTCGATGATCTCCTGGTCCGTGACTTGGATGCCGCGCTTCTCGTATTCCTGCTGGAGGAGCACGTCGGCCACGAGCTGGTTGAAGGCTTGCTCCTCGACCTGCCGGCGCTCGTCGAGGTTCAGCGAGCGTCCGGCCTGCTGTTCCTGCTGCTGGACCATCTGGCGCGTCAGGCCTTCCCAGGTCATGTAGGAGATGTCATCACCATTGACTTCGGCGACGACGGTCGACGTCGAGACCGTGCCCATGCCGATGAGGCCGGACATGTCGGCGAGCAGGAATCCGCCGACAAAGGCAAAGAAGATGAAGATCCAGATGTATTTGGCGACACCACGCATCGAAGCGAGCACAGCGATCCTGGAGCAAACGGTGGATTGGACAGACGGCGCGGCACCGCTTTACACAGAAAAGGGCTCGTCGCCGGAACCTCCAAACCTACCCGTCGCGGCGACCTAAAATCAAGCGACGCGCACACTTCCGATTTGGCGCTCCCCCCGTGAACATGGTATCTTCGCTGACCACGGGGCGTGAGCGATTCGACCCCTTTCCCCGAGCATTGCCGGATGGCTGAATCCAGTCGCGTCGAAGAACTGCGCAAGCGGTACCACGAGAACCCCCGACGCTTCTTCGCGCCACTGGCGAACGAGTATCGCAAGGCGGGGTTCATCGACCGCGCCATCCTGCTCTGCCAGAAGCACCTGGGTGAGCAGCCCGAGAACATGAACGGGCAGATCGTCTACGGGCAGGCCCTGTTCGAGTCGGGCCGGCACGAGGAGGCGCGCGGGCCGTTCGGCGCGGCGCTTGAGCTGGACCCGGAGAACCTGATCGCGCTGCGCCATCTGGGCGACATCGGGCGCCTCTCGGGGAACAACGAGGAAGCGCAGAAGTGGTACGGTCGCGTGCTGGAGTACGACCGCCGTAACGACGAGGTCCGCGAGCTCTTTGAGCAGGTCGGCGGGACGATGGAGCCGCGCTCCGGCGTCTCGGTGCCGGCGCCTCAGGCGTCGCGAGAGAAGACCCCGCCCCGGCTTGCGCGAGAGCAGACACCGCCCCAGCCTGCGCGAGCGCAGACACCGGCGGGCGTCGACGCCTCGGCCAAGACGGTCGAGATCACGCCGCGTCCGCTGGCGTCCGTCAAGACGGCGGAAGTCGAGGCGCGACCGCAGCGGCGGGCTTCGCTCCTGGATATCAGTTTCGATTTTGGGGAGACGGCAGCGGAGTTGCCGGCCTCCGCGGCTTCTGCTGCGCCCGCGCGCCCGAGTCAACCGCAACTGCGGTCAAGCGGAGACGCCGAGGTACAGGGAGAGGGCGCGGAGGCGCTGCAACCGCCATCACGCGGAGACGCGGAGGCGCTGCAACCGCCATCAGGCGGAGACGCGGAGGCGCTGCAACCGCCATCACGCGGAGACGCGGAGGCGCGGAGTGAGGGTGGCGAGGGATTGGTGCCGCTCGATCTCTCTTTGCTCGACGATTCGGATCCGACCATTCAGCCTGTGGCGCGGCAACAGCCGTCGACGGCGTTGCCGTCGCTCGGCGACGAGGAAGAGGCCGCCTCCGCCTCCTCCGCGGCTCCGCGTGAAAAGCCCCCCACCCCCGCATCGCAGTTGTCGGCGATGTCCGGCGCGTTCCCGCTCGACGCCGAGTTTCCGCTCGACGGTGACCTCGACGGCGATTATACCGACTTGGGCGAGTCGCTGCTCGAGCCGGAGCCCGACGGCGCGCCGTCGCCAGCGCCGCAGCAGATCGAAGGGCTGCAGGTCGCCGATTTCAGCGCCGATGTCGCGCCGTTGGCCGACTTGGAGCCATCGGAATTCACGCCGGCTGCCACGAACATCGCGCCGCTGCCCGAGCTGGAGACGGCGGAGTTCATGGTGCCCGGGGATGAGGCGCCGATGGGCTCGATCATCGACTTCGAGCTGGAGCCCGCCGTCGGTCAGGCGCCGGAATCGCCGTCGGCATCGCGCGAACCAGTGTCCGCAGCGCCCGAACCACCGTCTGCAACGCCCGAGGCGTCGTCCGCGGGCGCTTCCAGCGTCGACCTCCCGTTCCTCGACATGCCCGACGTCGAGCCGGCTGCGGCGGAGCCGACGTTCGACCCGACCTCGACCGTGCCCACGCCGTCCACAGCGCCGGCGATCGTCACGGAGACGATGGCCGAACTCTATCTCGAGCAGGGGTTCCACGCGGAGGCGATCGAGGTCTACCGCACGCTGATCGCGCAGGATCCGCTCGACGAACGACTGAAGGCGAAGCTTGCGTCGCTCGAGGGCGCACGGGCCTCGCTAGAGTTCGCGACGCCGACGGAGGGCCTCGATGACATCGGTGAACGTGCGCCGACGAACGCGATGCTTGCCGAGGTCTCGTTTGACGACGTGTCGTCGCTGGGCACCCCGAAGACGCCGTCGGCCGGCACGGGCCGCGCGCCGACGCCACGTGACAGAAAGTCCGTGGAGCCGGCTGTTGCTGGCGCGGAGGGGGAGGGGACTGGTCCGACCGCGCGCGAGTTTCTTGCGGCGTTCGTGCATCGCAAGGTCAACACCGCCGCGGCTTGGGCCGTGCCGGCCACCGAATCGCCGCTCGATGCCTTGTTCGGCAATGCGGTGCCTGACGTGGACCAGCGCGCCGCCAATCGACTCGCGGGCATCGGCACGACGTCGGCGCCATCTGGCGGATCGATGCTCGACACGCTGTTCGCGGTCGACACCGGCGAGATCGTCGAGGCGCCCAGCGTCGGCGCCCCGCGCGCGTCCCAGAAGTTGCGCTTCGACCAGTTCTTCTCGTCGACGTCGACGCCGCCCGAGCCGCGCACGGCAGAGCCCGGACCGGTGGACGAGTCCACGCAGGAGCAGCCCGTGCAAAAGTCTCCCTCGTCCGACGATCAGTCGCCCGACAGCGATGATCTCGACCGCTTCCACGGCTGGCTCAAGGGGCTCACCGAATGAGGGTCGCGGTCTTCAATGGGCCGAACCTCAACCTGCTTGGTTCCCGCGAGCCCGAAATCTACGGCACTACGACGCTGGCGGAGATCGAGGCGCGCCTGGAAAAGGTCGGCGATGAGCTTGGCGTCACGCTGATTTTCTCGCAGTTCAATGACGAAGGGCGCCTGCTCGACGCCATCCACAACTGCCGTGGCGTGGTCGAGGGCGCGCTCATCAATGCGGCGGCGTGGACGCACACCAGTCTGGCGATCCGCGACGCGCTCACGGGCGTCGCGCTGCCGTATGTCGAGGTGCACCTGTCCAACATCTTCGCGCGCGAGCCGGAGCGGCGGCACTCGTGGCTCGCGCCAGGCGCCATCGGCATCGTCGCGGGTTTCGGTGCGGACGGCTACGAGTTGGCCCTGCGCGGCCTCGTGCGCGCGCTAGGCGGCTCGCCGCTCGCGCCAGCGGAGACGGGCTGAACTCTCTCGCGTTCGCGGCGCTGGCCGCACTGGGCAACATGGTCGGTGCCGCCGCCGTCACGGCCCGCCCACGATGGTCGCCCCGCAAGCTCGAATTCCTGTTGGCGTTCTCGGCGGGCTTCATGATCGTCGTGGCGCTGGCGGGACTCGTGCCCGAGGCGATCTCGCACGGCGGGCCGCAGGCCGCAGGCATCATCCTTGCCGGCTTCCTGCTCGTGCATCTCACGCAACACGCCCTCGTCGGCCACTTCCACTTCGGTGAAGAGACGCACCACGTCTCCCGCGCGGTCAGCGTCTCGGCGTTGGCAGGCCTGCTCTTGCACACGTTCGTCGATGGCGTGGCGATCGCGAGCGCGTTCCATGTGAGCGATGAACTCGGCGTGCTCGTGTTCGGCGCGATCGTGCTGCACAAGGTGCCCGAGGGCCTCGCGATCTCGTCGCTATGGATCGCGTCGGGCCGCACCCGCCGCGCGGCGCTCGGGGCCGCGGCCGCGCTCGGTATCGCCACCATGCTGGGCGTCGTCTTCACCGACGTGGTGGATCCGCTGGCCGACTGGGGACTCGCGCTCGCCGCGGGTGTGACGCTCTATGTGGGCGCGTCCAATCTGATTCCCGAGTTTCAGGGGAAGACCGGCTGGGGCCACAACGTCGTGTTCTTTGTGGGCTGCATAATCGCGTACGCGCTGCAGGCCGCGTTGGGGCACTGACGCGATGACCGCGAGCCGTGATGCACCGGGCCTGTTTGAACGCCCGCTCGCCGCGCCGCTCGCGTCGCGCCTGCGGCCCGCCACCCTCGACGAGGTCGTCGGCCAGCAGCACATCCTCGGGCCCGGCAAGCCACTGCGCATCGCCATCGAGAAGGGCGAGACGGGCTCGATCCTCTTCTGGGGGCCGCCGGGCACGGGCAAGACGACCATCGCGCGGCTTGTCGCGCGCTACGTCGAGGGTGAGTTCGTGCCGTTCAGCGCCGTCACCGATGGCGTGCCGCGCATCCGTGAGATCGTCGCCGACGCGACCAAGCGCCGCGCCCTCGGCACGCGCACCGTGCTGTTCGTCGACGAGATCCACCGCTTCAATCGCGGCCAGCAGGACGCGCTGCTGCCGCATGTGGAGAGCGGGCTGCTCACCCTCATCGGCGCGACGACGGAGAATCCGTCGTTCGAGATCAACGGCGCCTTGCTCTCGCGCACGCGCGTGTTCGTGCTGCAGCCGCTCGCGGCGGCGGAACTCGGGGGACTCATTGACCGTGCGCTGGCGGACGGCGAACGGGGGCTCGGCGCGCTGCACCTGCGCATCGAGGACGACGCGCGCGACCTGCTGGCCGCGCTCTCCGACGGCGACGCGCGCCGCGCGCTCACGGTGCTGGAGGCCGCCGCGCAGCTTGTCGAGGCCGGCGCGACGATCACGCGCGACGTCGTGCAGTCGGCGCTGCAGGTGCGCATTGCGCAGTACGACAAGTCCGGCGAGCAACACTTCAACATCATCAGCGCGTACCACAAGAGCCTGCGCGGATCGGACCCGCAGGCGGCGCTGTATTGGCTGGCGCGCATGATCGAGGGCGGCGAGGACCCGCTGTACATCGCGCGGCGCACGGTGCGCTTTGCCGCCGAGGATGTGGGGCTCGCGGACCCACGCGCGCTGGAGATCGCCATCGCGGCGCGCGATGCGTACCAGTTCCTCGGATCGCCCGAGGGTGACCTCGCGCTGGCGGAGGCGGCCGTGTACCTCGCGACGGCGCCAAAGTCGAATCGCGTGTACGAGGCGTGGGGCGCGGCGCTCGAGGCCGCGCGCGCGACGCCGGCGGCGCAGGTGCCGTTGCACATCCGGAACGCGCCCACCAAGCTCATGAAGGAACTGGGCTACGGCGATGGGTATCAGTACGCGCACGCCGTGCCCGAGGCGTTCACGCCGCAGGACTACCTGCCGGACGAGGTGCGCGGGCGCACGTTCTACACACCCGGCACGTTCGGGTTTGAGAAGGAGATCGAGAAGCGCCTCGCCTGGTGGCGGGCGCTGAGGGAATCCTCTTCGGGAGACAAGGAATGACGCTCGCACGCAGCCGCACTGCCTGGACGCATCCGCTTTCGTTGCTGGCGCTCGCCCTGATCGCAACGGGCTGTGCGACGATGGCGCGTCACGCGATGGCCAATCCGGTGGTCGAGGTGAAGGACGTCGTGCTCAAAGGCATGGGCAGCCAGGGCGGCGCGCTCGACGTGATCCTCAGCGTGGAGAACCCGAACGAGTTTCGCATGGACGCGACGAAGATCACCTACGAGGTGTGGGTGGATTCGAGCAAGGTGGCCGACGGGGCGATCGACAAGCTGGTCACGCTGGAGGGGAAGAAGACGTCGGAGGTGATCGTGCCGGTGAACTTCACGTACAACGAGGTGCGCGCGGTCATGGATCAGTTTCTGCTGCGCGGGGTCGTGGACTATCAGGTGCGCGGGCAGTTCTCGGTCGTCACGCCGTTTGGCAACATCACTCGGCCGTATACGGGGAAGGGCACTCTGAACTCGCTGCCCTAGCTTCGTTTGGTTGCCGCGTGCCGTGCGGCTGGTCGCGGGGGTGGTCTTCGCGACGCGGCGGCTTACACGCTGCGAACCTCGCGCGCTGTGCGCGCGAGTTTCTTGCTACGCCGCGAGCGTCGCTGCGCGGCAGAGGCGGCCCGTGCCGTAGCGAGAAACCGCGCGAAGCGCGGGTTCGAAGCGTGTAAGGCACAGGCCGCCGACGCCGGATACCCGCTCCCGACCGCAGCCCGGCGCATAGATTAAGAACGAACCCCAACCGCACACCAAGATTAAGTCGCTGATCGAACTCCAGGCGCCGCAGGAAAAAGCCATTCTTGTCGGCGCGCCACTCAAGCGGTCCAACGCCCGTCATCTCGTCACCGAGCACCTCGAAGAACTCGAGCGGCTCGCCGACACCGCGGGCGCGCTCGTCGTTGGCCGCCTCACGCAGCAGCTCGACCGCCCCGACCCGTCCACCTACATCGGGCGCGGCAAGGTCGAGGAACTCAAGCTGCTTATCGCCGAGCACGACGCCACCGTCGTGATCTTCGACGACGAACTCTCGCCCGCGCAGGGCAAGAACCTCGAGGACGAACTCGGCAAGCGCGTGATCGACCGCGCCGAGCTCATTCTCGACATCTTCGCCGTGCGCGCGAGGTCCGCGGAGGCGCGTATGCAAGTCGAACTCGCGCAACTCGAGTACTCGCTGCCGCGGCTCACGCGCATGTGGACCCACCTTGAGAAGTTCCGCGGCGGCATCGGCGTGCGGGGGCCCGGCGAGACGCAGCTCGAGACCGACCGCCGGCTCGTCGGGCAGCGCATCAAGTTGCTCAAGGACCGCCTCGTCGATGTCACCAAGGCGCGCAGCGTGCAGCGCGCCGGACGCGAGGATGCCTTCCGCGCGTCGCTCGTGGGCTACACGAACGCCGGCAAGAGCTCCATCCTGCGCGGGATCTCGGGCGCGAGCGAGATCTTCGTGGAGGACCGGCTCTTCGCGACGCTTGACCCGCTCACGCGTGAGGTCGAGGTGGGTGAGCGCCAGACCGTGCTGCTCACGGACACCGTCGGGTTCATCCGCAAGCTGCCCCACCACTTGGTCGCGAGCTTCCGGGCGACGCTGGAGGAGGTGCGCGAGGCCGACCTGCTGCTGCACGTGATCGACGCGAGCCATCCCACCTGGGAGGAGCAGCGCCTGGTCGTCGACGAAGTGCTGGGCGAGTTGGGTGTGCAGGACGTGCCGATGCGCTACGTGTTCAACAAGATGGACGCGCTCACGCCCGAGGTGCGCGAGGCGCTGCGGGCGCGGATCGAGAACCTGGCGCCGGGCTCGATCTTCACGTCGAGCGTGACGCCCGGGGGACTCGACCCGCTGCGCGACCTGCTGCGCGACGCACTGCGCGACCGGCGCCCCGAGGTCGAGCTGCTCGTGCCGATGACGCAGGGCAAGCTGCTGGCCGACGCGCATCGCGTGGGCGAGGTGATGTCCACGACGGCCGACGAGGACGAGGGCGTCATGCGCATCCGCGGCCGATTCGCGCCGGCGGCGCTGGCGCGGCTGGAGCGCGACGGGGCCGAGCGCGCGTGAGCCGCCTCGACCGCCTGCGCGAGTCGCTCGCCGCGAGCGAACTCGACGCGCTGCTCGTGTCGTCGTTGCCCAATGTGCGCTACCTGACGGGCTTTTCGGGCTCGAACGCGCTGGTCGTCGTCACCGCGACCGACTGCCTGCTGCTCACCGACTTCCGCTACGCCACGCAGGTGAAGCACGAGGTGGGGGACGGCGTGCGCACGGTGATCGAGACTGTCTCGCTGTGGACGCGGCTCTGGGACGAGCTCAAGAAGTTGAGTGGCGTGCAAGTGCTCGCATTCGAGAGCGCGCATGTCACGCACCAGGACGCCGCGCGCTTCGTCGATGCCACCGGCGACGGGGCGCATTGGCACTGGCGTCCGGCGGTCAATCTGGTCGAGGTGCTGCGCGAGTCGAAGGACGCCGACGAAATCGCGCGCATCCGCGAAGCGGTGCGCATCGCCGAACATGCGCTCGCCGCGACGCTGCCACAGGTGCGCGCGGGCATGACCGAGTTGCAGGTTGCCGGTATCCTCGAACACGAGTTGCGCTCCGCCGGCAGCGAGGGCTTCCCGTTCGAGACGATCATCGCCGCCGGCGCGCGCTCGGCCCTGCCGCACGCGCGCGCGTCGGCGCACGTCGTGGAATCGGGCGACTTGTTGTTGTTCGATTTCGGCGCGGTGTACGCTGGATACTGCTCGGATATCACGCGCACGTTCGTCGTTGGCCGCGCCCCCACGGCCCGCCAACGAGAGATTCACGACGTGGTTCGGGAAGCCAACGGGAGCGCTTCGGCACTCGTTCGGGCCGGAATGCGCGGAAGGGATGCCGACGCGCTCGCTCGGGGCTACATTGAGCGCCTTGGATTCGGCGAGGCCTTCGGGCACTCGCTGGGTCACGGAATCGGTTTGGAAATCCATGAAGCGCCCCGGCTCGCCAAAAGCGTCGAGGCGCCATTGCCTGCCGGCGCCGTCGTCACGATCGAACCCGGCATTTATCTGGAAGACTGGGGCGGCGTACGCATCGAGGACGACATCGTCCTGGGCGTGAACGGCCCTGAAGTACTGACGTCGTTCGACCGAACGTTGTTGCAGTTGGGTTAAGCCACGCATCCCGCATCCCACACCACCCCCCGCAACCCGTACCGTAGGGCGCCCCGAATCCCACCCGGCATCGCAGTTCCGACTGCCGTCTGCCGTCCGCCGTCTGCCGTCTACCAAATCATGATTGATCTACGCTACGTAAAAAAGTTGCTCGAAATGCTCGATGAGTCCTCCGTCGACTCGATGGAGATCTCGTCCGACAAAGGCATGCGCATCCGCCTCGCCAAGACGCCCGTGGCGCGCGGGGCCGTGCAGTACGCCGCCGCGCCGGCGCCCC
>JAKFFA010000033.1:0-3839 GCA_036675455.1 Gemmatimonadaceae bacterium
GCCCGCACCGGATTCCCAATCCACGAGCAGCGCCCGTATCGGCCGGTTGATGGCGCTTGCATCCAGTAGCCAGGCCGAGGGCCGGTCCGTGGCGACCGTGCGACCGCGCGGCTGAACCGAGATCACCGTCCCGTCGGTTCGCGTTCGCACGGCGACGTTGATATCCGTGAACGCCGACTCGGTCCCTTCGTCACGACCAGCGAACACCGCGAACTGCGGCAGTGCGACGGTGTCGACAACTGACGCGCTCGCCCCAACGGTCGCCAGGGCGAACGGCACCGGTTGATCCGCGCCGTTGAATACGCGCAGGTCGCTGAGATCCCGGCGCGCATCGCGATACGCCTCGAACGGCAACGTGAACCGATGCAAGCCATTCGGTTCGCTGAGCTCGAGCTCGGCGCGCGACCGGAAGTCCGCGGACACTTGTGCCGACGCGTCGCTACCCGGCACAAGCAGGCAGAGCGACGCCGCACAGGCGAGCACGGTCACGCGCGGTGCTAAGTGGACACGCGCCTCGGCGGACGCACGTCGGCCGCAGATCATGACGCCGTCTCCATGCCCGACTCAGCGCGCGGGGGCACCGGCGAGAAATAACCCACCACAAGCATTAACACCCCAACCCCGATGAATGAGACGATCCGTTCGACGCCGCTGACCCTGGAGAGATCGACCAACACCAGCTTCGCCACCACGACCGCCATGAGCCCGGCGCCGACCATCCACGGTGTGCGCAGCGCGCGCCGCGTCGCAAACACCATGACCGCGAGTGCGAGGAACGTCCAGAATACCGAGAGCGCCGACTGCACGAGCACCGACTCCATCATCGCGTCCCCGTTGTACGGTACGTCGGCCCAATGATGGATGGAGCGCAACAGGATGGCGTTGAGCCAGATGAATGTCAGCGCCGACGCCACGATGCGAGCCGGGATGCCCCCCACAGCCTCCGGCGACGGCACGCCGGTCCGGCGGGAGCTGATCCAGAGCGCTCCCGCTGACAACGCCACGAGCATGTGACCGAGGTCGATGGCGTTGAGCAGCGGCAAGTATGGCAGCGGGTCGCTCGTGCCGTCGTGCGTCGCGTTGGCGTACAGCGTCCAGAACGCCATCAATCCGACCAGGATCGGCGCGCCGCCGCCGCGGTACCACGCACCGAACGACTCGGCGCTGAGCGGCCAGCGGTCGTCCCACTGGGCGCTCGTGGTCCAGAAGACGAGTGCGGCGGGCACGAGCAGCACTGCCGCGACAGACCATGTGGTCTCGTGCGCCGTCACCTGCGCAGCGGCCCAGTTCGCTTCCCACGCGCCGAGGATGGCCAACAGCACATAGGCGCCGATGTGCAGGACACCGAACCAGGGCGTCGGCTTCGGAGGGCCAATGCGCCGTAGCATCACCGTGTGCGCGATGAACGCGAACGGCCACGCGAGCCAGCCATAGTGCGCGAATGGATGCGATTGTGCGACGGCGCTGATCAGCGCGAGGAGGGCCAGGGCGGGCAGCAGTCCCATGAGCGGCCAACGGGCCTCAGGCCAATCGAGCCGCCGGTGCAACCACGCGAACGCCGCGGTGGCCGCAGTCAGGAAAGCGACGAGGGCCATCGGCTGACGCGTGTAATGCACAAACTCACCGATCTCGTTGAGCCCGGCGAACAGCAGCCACGCCAAGCCCCAGCCGAACAGCACGGGCGTGAACTGCGCCTCGTATTCCCCGAGCACGCCGGCACCGTCCGCGCGGGCGCGTCCCATCAGGCGATTCGTCCAGAGTCCCGCCACCGCGAGCAGCACGGCGCCGATGAACGCGGCACCGAGGAGCGGGATGTCGCCATCGAGGTCGGGATACGCTTTCACGAACGCGCCGCCGGCGAGCAACTGCAGCACGAGCGCGAACGCGCGCGTCAGGGGTGTACGTTGCCGGACGCCGACCCAATAGATGGCCGCGCCCTCGAGCGCCCATGCCGCCGAGGTCCAGCGCGCGTCGAGCGCGAGCGGAATCGCGAGCGAGACGAACACGACGCCCACCGCGAGGAACGCTTCGGTGAGCAGGCGGTAACTCTCGCGTCCGACACGGTTGAGCGCGCTGGCGAGCGTCACATAGATCGCCGCGGCGGCGAGGCTCGAGTAGGCGAGGCCGAACTCCATGTTGCGGGTCAGGCCCGCCTGTAATGCGAACGCGGCGAGCGGTGTCCCGAACACGAGTGTGCCGTCCACGTATGACCGCAGCGCCGGCGCCTGCTGGCGTGCGAAGAACACCGCAATGCCGACATACAGCAGGAAGAACGTGACGAGGAACGGCTCCGTCGTGGCGAAGTGCTGCGGCTGGTACGAGCGCCATCCCCAGAGGGCGCCGATCACGAACGTGAACGCAAAGCCGACGACATTGAGCACGCGCCATGCTTTGTGCCACGCGATGAGCGCGATGCCCACATTGAGCACGAGGTAATAGCTGAAGAGCGCGACGTGATTGCCCGCGCCGGTCGAGACGAGAATCGGCGCGAGGAAACCACCCGCAGACGCGATCACGGCCAATGCAAGCGCGTCCTGTCGCACGGCCAGCACGGCCGAGGCCGCGGCGATGGCCGCGAGAAGCGCGAACGCGGCGCCGGACGGCAGCAGCGCGTAGAGCCGCATCGACGCGAGGATCGTGAGATACAAGACCGCGACCCCGGCGCCCTGCAAGCTGAGCGCGTAGCCGCGGCGCGCGTCACGCAGTCGCCAGCCGAGCACGAGCAGCGCGACGCCGCTCAGGCCCACGAGCGCGACTTTGACTTCGTCCGGCAGCACGCGGCGGTCCGCGGCGTACTTGATCAGGAACGCGAGCCCGACGAAGAGAATGACGAGGCCGACGCGCACGATCGTGTTGCCGCCGGTGAGCCAGGCGAGGATGGGACTCGGACGAGCGGGCGGCGCGGGCGCGCGGGGCGGCGGCGCGGTTGGTCGTGCTGCCCGGGGGGCAACGGGCGAAACCTGCGGGGTGGATGCGCCGACGAGGGGTATTTGTGTGGTGGTCTCGGGCGCGCGGGCGACCCGCTCCGCGGGTGTCGGAGCCGGCCGCACGCTCGCTGGAGGAAACACCGCAGTCGGCGACGCCGCCTCAGGGCGCTCCTTCGCCTCCTGTCGTGGCTCGGACGCCGCCGTACGACCGGCCGCTTCAAGCCGTGACAGCCGCACGTCAAGTGCCTTCAAGCGATTGGCCTGCTCGCGAATCACGAAGCCAACGGCGAGTCCGACCAGTCCAAGAAACAGCGCGCCGCCAACATCAGCCATGACAGCGCCGATGAAGATGCCGGCAATCCCACCGAGGAGGGGTAGACTCATGCGGAGGAATATGCGGTCCGCTCGCTCCGTTCGCATCGTCGCTAGACAGCGTCAGGACCGCGTCCTACTCTTTGCCTGCGATCAGTCGCCCATTGGACCACGCACTCCCTTCAGCTGGACGCGTTTTTCGGCCGACATGAGCGCCATCTCAGCTGGGCCGTACTCCTCGCGTTCGCGCTCCTTTTTACTCGAACACTCTACTTCAGTTCGATGGTACCGGACGCTTCGGTCGCGGACGCCCCGCCGTGTGTCCAACTTCTGGGGGCAGGCAGGCTGCCCCCGCCGAGTCACCCGTCACGCGCGCTCCCAATCACAGGCGTAGCCTCATGACCACTCGTCACACGCACAAGAGAGTCCGCTGGCTCGCGGCTGCCGGCCTCACCGTCTCGGTATTCCTGCTGTATCTCGCGACGCTCTCGCCCGGCGTCGCCATGTGGGACGCGGGCGAGTACGTCGCCGCGGCCGCATCGCTCGGCATTCCACACCCGCCTGGCAATCCGCTCTTCATCCTGATCGCGCATGTCGCGG
>JAKFFA010000057.1:0-3785 GCA_036675455.1 Gemmatimonadaceae bacterium
AGTCCTGAGCGCTGCAGGTCGCTCACCATCACGAGTTCCGGCGCGCCGGGCGGCGCGGAGAGCAACAATCCGCGCGCAGCACGCAGCGCACTGCTCATGCGCGTCGAGCGCGCGGCCGGTGCGACTCCATCGAGCGCCGCGAGCGCGGCCGCGTGGTCGCGCGTCCAGTCCTGCACCACGGACGCCTCCTCATCGAACAACACGATCGCCACGTGATCGTTCGACTCGAGCGCGCGCACCGTGGCGCGCGCCGAGTCAAGCGCGGGCGCCCATGTGCCGGTGTGTCCCATCGACATGGAGCGATCCAGCATCAAGACGAGCGAGCGCGCGCGACCATCGGTGGTCGTGGCGGCGGCGTCGCCGAAGAACGGGCGTGAGAAGGCGAACACCAGCAGTGCGACAGCGAGCGCGCGCAGCAGCAATAGCGGCCAGTCCGTCACCTTGCGCCGGTCCGACGTGCGGATCGGCAGCCGCAGCAGGAACATCAACGAGGGAAACCGGATCGGCGTGTCCTCGTTGCGGTCGCGCAGGTGCATCAGCAGCGGGATCGCCAACGCGGCGAGCCCGGCCAGGAACGCGGGAACGAGGAAACCGAGTCCCATCAGCGCACGCGGCTCCGCCGGAGGCGGAGATCGAGGATTCCCGATACGCGTGGCATCAGCGCACGCGGCTCCGCGCAAGGCGGAGGTCGAGGTAGTGGTGCAGTGCGATGTCGAGCGGCTCGTCCGTGCGCAGCGGCACGTAGTCCACGCCCGAGCGCGCGAAGCGCTCGACGAGCGCGTCGCGATGCGCGCCGAACATGCGCAGGTAACGCTCGCGCATCTCGGCGGGCCTCAGCGGCATGCGCAGGCCGCTTTCGCCGTCCTGAAACACCGCGGGCGCGTCGTACGGAAACTCCTCCTCGCCGCGGTCGATCAGGTGGAACACGATCACGTCGTGCCCGCGCGCGCGCAGTGTGTCCACCGACTTGCCGATGGCGGCGGGTTCGTCGTAGCAGTCCGTCACGACGACGACGATACCCGGCCGGCTGGCGACGTCGGCCACGCGGTCGATCGCGAGCGGCAAGCGGCCTTCGCCCTTTGGCTCCGCACGTCCGAGCGCGTGCAGGATCATCTGCAGGTGCCGCGTCGAGCACGGGATCATTTCGACGAGCTGGTCGGTGAACGTCGCCAGCCCCACGCGATCGCCGTGGCGCTGCGAGAGCCACGCAAGCGATGCGACGAGCATGCGCGCGTAGGTGAACTTGTTCACGCCGCCGGACTCGTCTTTTTGCGGCGCGCCGCTGCTCCCCCCACCGCTGGCGTAGTCCATGGACCCAGTCACGTCGAGCGCGAACAGCACCGCCGCGTTCGTGTCGGCCTCGAACTCCTTCACGTAGAATCGGTCCGTGCGCGCGTACGCCTTCCAGTCGATGCGCCGCAGGTCGTCGCCCGGCTGGTAGGCGCGATGGTCGGCGAAGTCGAGCGACGACCCGCGCCGCGCGGAGCGGTGCAGGCCATGCATGAACCCATCGACCACGGTTCGCGCGAGCAGCGGCAAGTCCGAGATCCGCGCCAGGAGCGTGGGGTCGAGGAGGTTCTGCTTCGCGATCATCGGAATGCGCGCGACGTCGGGAGGACACCCTTCGCAGAAAACGTCATAGCGATGAACGCGGCACCGGCACCGCCGCGACGAGTTTGTCGACGATCGAGTCCGTCGTGACCTTCTCCGACTGTGCCTGGAAGTTGAGAATGAGGCGGTGCCGCATGACGGGTCGCGCGAGCGCCGTGACGTCATCGAACCCGACGTGCGCGCGCCCTTGCAGCAGCGCGCGCGCCTTGGCGCCCAAGATCAGCGCCTGTGCGGCGCGCACGCTGGCGCCGTACGACACCCACTTGGTGATGAAGTCGGGCGCGTGCGGCGACCCCGGCCGGCTGGCGCGCACGAACGACACCGCAAAGCGCGTCACGGCGTCCGCGACGGGCACGCGGCGCACCACGCGCTGGAACGCGAGGATCTCCTCGCGTGTGACCACGGGCGTGACGGCCTCTGGTGGCAGCGCGGTGGTCGCCTTCACGACCGAGACCTCGTCTTCCTCGGGCAGGTAGTCGAGGAACACCTCGAGCATGAAGCGGTCGAGCTGCGCCTCGGGCAGCGGGTACGTGCCTTCGAGTTCGATGGGGTTCTGCGTGGCGAACACGAAGAACGGTGGTTCGAGATCGTATGTGCGTCCCTGCACCGTCACGCGCTTCTCCTGCATGGCCTCCAGCAGCGCTGACTGCGTCTTGGGCGGCGTACGGTTGATCTCGTCAGCCAGCAAAACGTTCGCGAACACCGGGCCCGGCATGAACGCGAGTTTGCGCTGTCCGGTCTTGGCGTCGTCCTGGATCACGTCCGTGCCGGTGACGTCGGACGGCATGAGGTCCGGCGTGAACTGGATGCGCGCGAACTTGAGGTCAAGCGCGCGCGCGAGCGTCGATATCAAGAGCGTCTTGGCGAGACCCGGCACGCCCACGAGCAGGCAGTTGCCGCCCGCGAACAGCGCGATGAGCGCTTGCTCCACCACGTCGTCCTGCCCGACGATGACCTTGCGCAGTTCGTCCTTGATGCGCGCGCTCGCGGCATGCAGGCGGTCGGCGATTTCCCCGTCGTCAAGGGAGTCGAGCGAGGACACGGCTGCGGGTTCGGTTACGGTCACGTCATTTCTCCTCTGGGTTCGCCTGCCTGTCCGAGCACGGCCTGCACATACGTCCCGCACACGGCCCTCTCCTACCGACTCAGCGCGTAGATCATGTAGTTGACGCCGAGTTTGTACGCTTCGTTAGAGAGGTCGATCGGGAACCAGCCCTCGTCCGAGAACTCCCAGTACTCCGAGAGGTCCTGGTTGTAGTTCACGATGATCATGAGGCGCTTGGACGGGTCGTTGTCCTCGAACACCCCGTAGTACTCCGGCTGCGCGCCGTAGATCGGATCACGGCTCACGAGCGTCTCGATCTTGTAGAACGAGTCGAAGATCGGATGGTCCACCGTGAGCCGCACGAGGCGCGCGTCGGGGAGCACGCGCCGCAACTGCGCCTCGAAGTTGTACCAGTGCTGCCCGCGAAAGTCGTCGAAGATGAAGAAGCCGCCCTTCTGGAGGTACGCGCGCATGCCCTCGACCTCGGCTTCAGTCGTCGTCCAGAAGCCGGGCTCGGCCATGTAGGCGACCGGATACTTGAACAGCTCGGGATCGTCGAGCGAAAGGATCACGCTTTCCTGCGTGCGCACGCGCGCGGTGGTCAGCTCGTCGAACAACTTGGTGAAGTGGCGCTCGCCGCGCGGATAGTCGTGCGCCCACGGCAGGTCGCGCCCGCGGCGGCCGAATCCACCGCCGCCCAGGCCCACGTCGTAGCGGATGCGCACGAACGTGAAGCGGCCATCGTACGGCGGATTCTCGGGCGCGTCCTCGGCCCGGCCGCGCTCGCCGCGGCCACGACCGCCGAACTGCGCGTCGAGCGTCGACGGCGGGACTAGGACCAAACAGAGCGCAACCAGCGCCGCACGCATGAGCGCCGCGTTCATGGCGCGGCCCGCCCAGCGGCGTCCGGCGCGCCATCGTCGTCGTCAGGACGCGGCTCGCGCAGCTCCAGCAACAGGCCCTGCGCCTTTTCGAACGTCGGCGCCTGCTCCAGCACGCCGAGCACCTCCCGACGCGCGCCCGCGCGGTCGCCCGCCGCCAGCAGCGCACGCGCCAGCTCGTAGCGCGCATCCAGTATGTCCGACGGACCCAGCGCCACGATCGCGCGACGCTCGCGCACGACCAGCCC
>JAKFFA010000072.1:0-3737 GCA_036675455.1 Gemmatimonadaceae bacterium
CGAGATGCATGAAACGGCCAGCATCATCCGTCCTCGCGCAACGCGCGCTCGAGCTTCTCCAGCTCATCGGCCGAAGCCGCCGGAGCAGCCGGCCGCGCTGGCCTCGCGGCCGCATTCGACCGCGCCAGTTCTGCCGCCAGCACCGACTCACCACGCCACTTCCGCAGCAACAGCGTCAGCACCACCGCGCCCGTCGCCAGCGCCACGCTCGGCGCGAAATAGCCGACCCAGTTGAAGCCTTCCTTCTTCGGCGCCGTCAGCGCGACCTCACCATACGTCTCGACGAACGCGTCGAGGATCTCATCCGCGCTGTATCCGCCCTCGACCAGGCGCATGACGTCCTGATGCATCGGCGGCGACACGGGGCACGTGAAGTCCGTCGTGCGGCACGTGTACACGTCGAGACTGCACGTGCACTGACACTTGAGCTGATGCTCGAGGTCGTCGCGCTCGAGATCCGTGAGCAGCGGCTGCGCGTTCGGCTTGGGCGGCCGCACGGTGGGCCGGTACGCGCTCTGGTTCATCGGCGCGAAGTTGGTCTGCTCCTGCCCTCCGAGCACGCGCGTCAAACCGGACGCGGCGAGTCCGCCGAGTCCGATCAGCATCTCGCGGCGGCCGATATCAGCCATGTGCGGAGACCTCGATAACAGGAGCGAAGGCGCGCTCAGACATTCGCGACCTCCAACCCCGGCACCAGCTCCGTCACGTATCCGCTCTGCCGCCGGCGCTCCGCCTGCGGCCACATCACGATGAGTCCGCCGATCGCCATCAACATGCCGCCGTACCACACCCAGACCACGAGCGGATTGAAGCTGATGCGTACCTCGGCGCGGTCACCGACGAATCCGGCGAGCACGATGTAGACGTCCTGACGCAGCGAGTAGAGGACGTCGACCTCGGTGGAGGCCTGGAACTGTGGGCGGCCCTGCGTATCGAAATGCTGGCGCTTCTCGCTCGTGAGCACGCGGAACGTCTGGCCCTCCATCTCCGGGCGCAGCGCGACCGCATCGACGGCGCGGTTCAGCGTCTTGAAGTTCGAGAGGCCTTCGCTCGTGAACGTCCACTTGCGCCCGTACGGATCCTTGGTGGTGAAGCTCTCGCCCGTGCGCAGCGTGACATCGTGTTCCGACTTGAACGCGTTACCCGCGAACGCCGCGAAGATCATCACGATGCCCGCGTGCACGATGTAGCCGCCGTAGCGCCGGCGGTTACGCGCGATGAGGCGCAGCAGCGCGCTGAGCGGATTCTCGCCGTACATGCGCCGGCGTGCGCCGACGCCCTTGTAGAACTCCTGGAAGATCGTGCCCGCGACGAACGCGCACAGCGTCCACGCCATCACCGGCGAGAGGCCACGCACGCCGAGCGCGAGCAGCGACGCGCCGACGATGAGGCCGAACGCCGCCGGTCCCGCGAACTGGCGGCGGATGTTGGCCACCGACGCGCGCCGCCATGCGATCAGCGGACCGATGCCCGTCAACGCGAGCAGCAGCAGGCCCAGCGGCACGTTCACCGAGTTGAAGAACGATTCACCGACCGTGATCTTCGTGCCGCGCACGGCCTCGGAGAGGATCGGGAACAGCGTGCCCCACAGCACGCTGAACGCGATGCCCACGAGCACGAGATTGTTGTAGAGGAACGCGGCCTCGCGGCTGATCATCGCCTCGAGCTGCGCGGTGGACTCCAAGTCCTTGAGCCGCCGGCTCACGAGGATCGCCGACGCCACGAAGCACAGCACCAGGAACCACGCGAACCACGCGCCGATGTTCGACTGCGCGAACGAGTGCACGGACTGGATGATGCCCGATCTTGTGATGAACGTGCCGAACACCGCGAGCAGGAACGTCGCCACCACGAGCGTGACGTTCCATTTGCGCAGCATGCCGCGCTTCTCCTGAATCATGATCGAGTGCAGGAACGCCGTGCCCGTGAGCCACGGCAGCAGCGACGCGTTCTCGACGGGGTCCCACATCCAGTAGCCGCCCCAGCCGAGTTCCACGTAGGCCCACCACATGCCGAGCACGATGCCGACCGTGAGGAACACCCAGCTCACGAGCGCCCAGCGCCGCACCGCGCCCAACCACTCGGCGTCGAGCCGACGCGTGATGAGCGCGCCCATGGCGAACGCGAACGGGATCGCGGTGGACACGTAGCCCAGGTACAGCATCGGCGGGTGGATCGCCATCGCCGGGTTCTGCAACTGCGGGTTGAGGCCGTTGCCGTCGGCGGGGATCCAGTCGAGCCGCGCGAACGGGTTCGACGCGAGCGCGGTGGCCGCGACGAAGAAGAGCAGGATCAGCGCCGTCGTGCCCGTGACCCACGGCATGAGCGTGCGATTCTTCGAGCGGTTGCTCCACGTGGCGAGTGCCGCGTACATGGCGAGGATGAGGCACCAGAACAACATCGAGCCCGCTTGCCCGCCCCAGAACGCCGAGAACTTGTAGACCACCGGCAGGTTCGCGCTCGTGAACGAGGCGACGTAGCGCAGCGAGAAGTCGCTGGTGATCAGCGCGGTCCAGAGGCCGAGCGCGGCGACGACGATGAAGCCGAAGGCCGCGTAGAGTCCGCGTTCGCCCGAGGCGACGAGGTCACCGCGCCGGAGGTGACCGCCGGCGAAGGAGAGGGTGACCGCCCAAGCGCACATCAGCAGGGCGATCCACAGCGAGAGTTCTCCGACCAGGATCACGGTTGGGCCAATCTATGGGCGGGGAGTGGCGGCCGGCGCGTCTTTGTTTGCGGCCGGAGCTTCAGTGACCGGCGCATCGATCAGCGAATCAGTCGCCGCCGTGTAGGCGGCACGCGTTGCCGGCTGGTACCCGTCGGGCGCCGCCTCATAGCGCGAAGCGCACTTGGCGAGCAGTGTCGTGGCGTGGAAGGTGCCGTCGGTGCCGAGGCGGCCTTCGACGACGACGTCGACCGAGTCCGTGAACGTGTCAGGGATGATACCGCGGTACTCAACCTTATAAGTGGCGGTGCCGTCGGTCATTTCGAAGTTGACCTGGCGGCCGCCCTCGTCGCGGACCACGCTGCCGCCGACGACGCGCGCACCGACCTTCACGCCGGTCTCGACGACCGTCGGGTCCTCGGCCACCTTCGCCTGCAGCTCGGCGGGGGTGAGGAAGTACATGCCCGTGCTCTTGATGCTGCCGGCCATGAGGTAGCCGGCCGTGCCGAGGACGAGGATACCGCCGAGGATGAACTTGGTGCGTGGGTGCATGGCCTGGGGCGCTGGAGGAGCGGGGGTCAGACGGGGAATATAGCCAAAGTCCACGGGGACTTGGGGATTTCGCTCTGATGAATACGCGAAGGGCGGAAAAAGAGCCGAGGCCCCGATGGGCGCTCTTATGCCAGCCCCCGCTTTGACGCCGGCCGCGCGTTGACACCGGGCGCCGAGCAATCCGTGAACTTGAGGAAATTTACCTGAACTTATCATCCTACTGGGCGGCAGTTTGGCATTTTAGGCGATTCACGCTCGACGCGACGTCGTCACCCGCGTCAGCATGCCCTGCGCGATTGACCCCCAACCGTTAAGTTCGCCCGGTCGGTCTGGATCATACGGTTGAGGCCTCACACCAACCCCAAGCGAGTCCACGATGCGCCTACTGCGACTCCTGCGCGGAACCATCGGTACGGCAATCACCTGGGCCGTCGTCTGGGCAGTCGCCGGCACGGCCCTGCGACTCGCGCAAGGGGCCGTGATCGACTTCCTCGGCCTCGGCACCAGCCTCTTCCTGCGCTTC
>JAKFFA010000080.1:0-18483 GCA_036675455.1 Gemmatimonadaceae bacterium
CCTTCGGCCCCTCGATCCTAATGAACGCGTCCCTCGCGCGGAGAATCGCGATCGTATCGCTGTGTCCGGTCGCGCGCGTGGCTCGCAAAAGCAGCAGGGAATCCGATCCCGGCGCCGCAATCGATGACGGTCCTCCATCCACACCAAGTCCCTTGGTGTAGATGACGCGCCCAAGCGAGTCGGCGCCAAGTGGTCGGCGGGCACCGGCCGCGATCGCCGGCGCGTCCTGCGCGATGGTCACCGCCATCGAAGCGCCGTGCAATAGCAGCCATCGGCCGTTTGCCATGTCCGGCAAGAGCGTGGAGTCGCCCGCAAGCGGAATCAACGCATTGGGCGTTTTGTATTCCGCTGGCCCGCTGCCACTACGTCCGACCTGCATCGCCGTCCCCGTCTTCCAATCCGTGACGACCAGTTTGCTCTCTTGCTGATCGACGACCAGCACGCGTCCGTCCGCCAGTTCGCGAACGGATGAGACCATCGTAAACTCGACGGGGAGTGTCGCGACCGCCGGCGGAAGTGCGATGGTGCGCGCTCTGGCCGTTTGTGCGGAGACGGGCGCGATGGCGGTGCAGAGCAGAATGAGTGTCAGTCGGTGTCGCATATGGCAGCCTACGGCGCAGAATGGACTTCGTCAACACACGACACTCGCGGCGTGCAGTTCTAGGAGTCCTTCGGAGGCACCTGATAACTCCCCACATCCGCCCCCAACCCGATCGCCAGCCGGTTCCACCCGTTGATCGTCACCACCGCCATCGTGAGATCCACGAGCTCCTTCTCGCTGAACTGCGCCTTGGCCGCCTCGTATACCTCCTCCGAGACGCCGTCGCTGATCATCGTGATCTCCTCCGCCCAGGCCAGCGCAGCCCGCTCGCGCTCCGTGTAGAACGGCGCCTCACGCCACGCGTTCAGCACATACAGGCGCTGCTCGGTCTCGCCACCGGCGCGCGCGTCCTTGGAATGCATGTCGAGGCAATACGCGCAGCCATTGAGCTGCGACGCCCGCATCTTCACGAGTTCGAGGAGTGAGTGCTCGAGACCGCACTCCTGCGTGTACTTCTGAAGTCCGAGCATCGCATGCATGGCGCCTGGCGCCGCCTTGGCGTAATTGACCTTCCGGGACATCGATTCCGCCTCCGTATCATTCGTTCGAGTGTGCACATGGTTCACACCTGCACCTCGAAGTCTAATCGGATTACCGGATCGGATTACCGCGCCGCCTCGCCCGCTTGATCGATCACCACGCGCGTCAGCTCCGCGCCGAACCGATGCTTCACTCGCGCGAGCTGCAACACGGCCGCCGCCGCAAGCCCCGCCGTCAGCCCCCACCACAGCCCCTGCGCGCCATAGTCGAACCCGAACGCGAGCAGCGCGCCGAACGGAATCCCCACGGCCCAGAAGCTCAGCGTGTGCAGGATCATCGGCACGCGCGTGTCCCCCGCCCCGCGCAGCACGGCCGACGAGATCACCTGCGCGCCATCGAACACCTGGAAGACGGCGGCAATCGGGATCAGAGTCGACGCGATCGCGCGCGTGGCGACGTCCGTCGTGTACGCGTTCGCGAGCACGTGCGAGAGATTCGCAAAGAGCACGGCCATCAGCGCCATGAAGCCGACGCCGCACACGATCGCGGTCACGGCATCTCGTCGCGACGCCTCGGTATCGCCGGCGCCGATGGCGTGCCCCACCATCACCGCCGCGGCGCCGGACACGCCGAGCGGGACCATGAAGGTCATCGCCGAGAGGTTGAGGGCGACCTCGTGGCCGGCGAGCGTCACGGTGCCCATCCAGCCCGCCATTACGGTCACGAACCCGAACGCGCCGCCTTCGGCGAGGAACTGCAGGCCCACGGGAAAACCGAGCCGCAGCATGCGCCAGAGCGGCGCGCGACGAAAACTCTCGGCGCGCCATGGGCGCAGGGCGGGTCTGAGCAACTTCCACGCGCCGGCGCCGAGCGCGAGCATCATGTACCAGCGACTGATGGAAGACGATTGCGCGGCTCCCGCGACGCCACCGGGCTCGAAGCCCAAGTGGCCGTAGATCAGCACCCAGTTGAGGAAGCCGTTCACGAAATTGGCCGACAGCACCGCGAGCACCACGTAGCGCAGATGGCGCATCGCCTGCAGCGTCTGCCGCATCATGTTGAACAGGAAGAACGGCAGCAGCCCGGGGATGCTCCACCACACGTAGCGCGCCGCGAGTTCCGTGACCTCCTCTGGCTGGCGCAGGAAGCGGAACACCGCCTCCGACGGGATGTAGAGCACCGCTACGACGAGCGCGATACCGACCGAGAGGATCGCGCCGCGCTGCACGCCACGCGCGACGCCCAGATGATCCCGCGCGCCGACGGCCTGCGAGATCACCGGGTCCAGCGACATCAGGATGCCGATGCCGATGATCGTCGAGATGTAGAAGTAGAAATGCCCCAGCGCGCCGGCGGCGAGCGCGGCGGCCGACACGCGGCCGAGCATTATGGTGTCGACGAGGCCCATCGACTGCATGCCGATGTTGACGAGCACGATCGGCGCGGCGAGCCGCGTCATGATGCGCAGCTCGCCGAGTGATGGGCGGAGCCGCGCGAACACGCTCACGCTACTCCCACTCAATCGTCGCCGGCGGCTTGGAACTCACGTCGTACACCACGCGATTGACCCCCTGCACCTCATTGATGATCCGGTTCGAGATCCGCCCCAGCACGTCAGGCGGGAACGCGAACCAATCGGCCGTCATGCCGTCGGTGCTCGTCACGGCGCGTAGCGCGATCACGTGCTCGTACGTGCGCCCATCACCCATGACTCCCACCGAGCGCACGGGCAGGAACACGGCGAACGCCTGCCATATCTCGTTGTACAGGCCCGCAGCGCGGATCTCCTCGAGGTAGATCGCATCCGCGCGCCGCAGCGTCTCCACGTTCACGGGGTCCACGGCGCCGAGCACACGGATCGCCAGCCCCGGCCCCGGGAACGGATGCCGCCCCACCATCTCCTCCGGCAAGCCGAGCTCGCGGCCGACGTTGCGCACCTCATCCTTGAACAGTTCGCGCAGCGGCTCGATGAGCTTGAACTTCATGTCGGGCTTCAGGCCGCCGACGTTGTGGTGCGTCTTGATCACCGCGCTAGGCCCGCCCTTCGCGCTCACGGACTCGATCACATCCGGATACAGCGTCCCCTGCACGAGGAACGCCGCGTCCTTGCCCGCCGCCGCGCTCGCGTCCTCGAACACGTCGATGAACGTGTGGCCGATGGCGCGGCGCTTCTTCTCGGGGTCGTCCAACCCAGCGAGCGCCCCGAGAAAACGATCCTCGGCGCGCACGGTGATCAAGCGAATGCCCAGGTGCTGGCCCATGGTACGCTCGACCTGCTCGCGCTCGTGCAGCCGCAGCAATCCGGTGTCCACGAAGATGCACGTGAGCTGGTCGCCGATGGCGCGATGCACGAGTGCCGCCGCCACGGACGAGTCAACGCCGCCCGAGAGACCGCAGATGACTTGCTTGTCGCCCACGAGTTCGCGGATGCGCGCAATCTCAAGATCGACGAAATGCCCCGGCGTCCAGTCGGGCGTGCAACCGGCAATGCCAAACAGGAAGTTGCCAATGATGTCCGCGCCGCGCACGGTGTGCGCGACTTCTGAATGGAACTGGATCGCATGGATCGGCTTGGTCTTGTGCCGGAAACCAACCACCGGGTTGCCGTCGCTCGTGGCCGTGAGCACGTAGCCCTCGGGCACGGTCTCCACGTGGTCGCCGTGGCTCATCCACACGACCGACCGCTCGCCCTTCTCAAAACCGGCGAACAAGCCATCGGGCTCCACGACCTGCATGTCCGCGCGGCCATACTCGCGCCGTCCCCCGCCCAGCACTTTCGAGCCCATCGCGTGCGCGATCCACTGCATGCCGTAGCACACGCCTAGTATCGGCGCGATGTCGAGGATGCCCGGGTCAAAGTTGGGAGCGCCCTCGTCGGACACGGAGTTCGGTCCGCCCGAGAGGATGATCCCGGTGGGCTTCCACGCGCGGATCCACTCGAGCGACCGCGTGGGCGGATGGATCTCCGAGAACACGCGCGCCTCGCGCACGCGCCGTGCGATCAACTGCGTGAACTGCGAGCCGCAGTCGAGGATCAGGATTCTCGACGTCGCACCCTCCGCCACGGAGGTGTTCATGACTCCGGCGGACGCCGCACCCGTCTTGTCATTCGCTGCCGTCAATTCTTCCACTCCGCGGCGTCGAGCTTGATGAACTCGGCGCGCTTGGTATCAAGGTCGAGGATCGCCGCCGTCGGCGACCCGTGCATCCAACCGCAGGCCTCACCCGGGTTCACGATCAGGGTGTCCCCGCGCGTCTTCATCTCCTGCAGGTGCGTCTGTCCGTGGATCACGAACGCGTGCGCGAGAATCGAACGCTCCACCACGTCGCCGATGTCGTGCACGATGAGCACCTTGTACTCGCCGAACGCGATGCTGTGCGGCGACTCGAACAACTCCTGGCCCATGCCCTGCTCCGCGAACGCCCGGATGCCCTCAGGGTCACCGTCGTTGCGCCCGAACACGCCGGCCATGGCCACGCCGTGGTCCTGGAACGGCTTCAACGCGAAGGGCGAGCAATAGTCACCCGCATGCAAGACAAAGTTCACGTCACGCTTGAGCATCTCACGCAATAGCGCATCGACCGCGGGCACGCGGTCGTGTGTGTCAGCCATTAGTCCGACGCGCATCAGTGCTTCCTCCAGAGGGGACTCGGGGATTCCTGCCGCACCAGATCCACATACTCCTCGCGCGCCGTCACCACGGCCCAGCGCGCGCCATCCACCATCACCTCGGCGACGCGCGGCCGGGCATTGTAATGCGAACTCATCACATAGCCATACGCGCCGGCCGTGCGCACCGCCAGCAGCGCGCCGGCTTCCACGTTGGGCATCTCGCGCTGCAGTGCGAGAAAATCGCCGGTTTCACACACCGGTCCCACAATATCCGCGACCATCGAACCGAACGGCGCAGCAACGGGCTCGATCAAATGATACGCGTCATAGTGCGACGGCCGCAGCAGCTCCGTCATGCCGGCGTCGCAGATGAGATACGTCTTGCCGCCGGTCTCCTTGCGGTACAACACGCGCGTGACGAGCGTGCCTGCCGCGGCGACGAAAAAGCGGCCGGGCTCGACGAGCAGTTCGACCTCGCCCAGCGCGGTGGCGGCTTCCTTGAGGATCGCCCCGTATGCGGCCAGGTCCGGCTCGGCTTCGCTCTGATACGGCACGTGCAGCCCACCGCCAGCATCGAGGTAGCGGATCGGCGCACCCGCGCGGCGCAGCTCCAGCGAGGCCTCCACGAGCCGAGCCGTGCCCTGCTTGTACGCCTCGAACGACGAGAGCTGCGAGCCGACGTGCATGTCGAGCGCGTGCAGCGCAATGTTACGCAGGCCGAGCGCCACGCGCCCCACATGCAGCGCATCGCTGAATCCGATACCGAACTTGTGCCCGCGCTCGCCGGTCGAGATGTAACGATGCGCGTTGGCCACGTCGACTTCCGGGTTGATGCGCAGGCCCACCGGTGCCACGACGCCCATCTCAAGCGCGATGTCGGCCAGCAGCCGCAGTTCGGCTTCCGACTCCACGTTGATCAGCTTGACGCCAGCCGTGAGCGCCTCGCGCAGTTCGCGCGGCGTCTTGCCCACGCCGCCAAACAGGATGTCTGCGCCGCGGAACCCGGCGCGCAGCGCGCGGTAGAGCTCGCCGCCGGAGACGACGTCCACGCCGCAGCCCAACGCGTGCAGCACTTCGAGAATGGCGCGGTTGGAGTTCGCCTTGAGCGAGTAGTGGATGCGGTGCGGCGTGCCCTTGCCGCCGAGCGCCGCGTCGAGGCGTGCGTAGCGGTCGCGCACGGCGCCGGCGCTGTACACGTAGCTGGGCGTGCCCGCCTCGCGCGCAATGCGGTCGAGGGCAACGTCCTCACAGTACAGCTCGCCGTCGCGGCGCTCGAAGCCCGCGTAGAACGACCCGGACGGCAACCCCGTCGACGACCCTCCGCCGGTCCGCGACGCGGTAGCCACGCTCAGTAGGCCTTCGCCCACAACACCTCGTACTTGGCCGGCTCGCCCGTCACGAGACACTTGGTCGGCGCCTCGGGCGAACGGAACTCCGCGTCGGGGATTACGCGGATCGTCGCCTTGGTCTCCTCCTTCACCTTGGCCTCGACCGCGGGGTCGCCGTTCCAGCCGGCGTACACGAATCCGCCCTCGCCCTCCATCAGCTCGCGGAACTGCCCATAGTCGAGCCCGCCGCGATACGTCGCCGCATCGCGCCGCGCCTTGGCCGCGCTGAACATCTGCTGCTGGATGTCGTCGAGCAGCTTGGCCAGCGCGGGCGCGAGCCCGTCCATCGACAACGGCGCCTTCTCGCGCGTGTCGCGGCGCGCACTCATGACGCTGTTCTGGTCCAGATCGCGCGGACCGAGTTCCAGACGCAGCGGCACGCCACGCATCTCCCACTCGTAGTACTTGGCGCCGGGCTTCATGCCTTCGCGCTTGTCGACCTTCACGCGCAGGCGGTCGCTGTTGCCGCGCCCCGTCCAGGCGCGCAGTTCATCCGCCAGCTTTTCGGCGGCTCCCACCACACGATCGCGCTCGTCGTCCTTGCGGAAGATCGGCACGATCACGACTTCGGTGGGCGCCAGCCGCGGCGGCACCTGTAATCCGGTGTCGTCGCCGTGCGTCATCACGAGGCCGCCGACCATGCGCGTCGACACGCCCCACGACGTGTTCCACGCGAACGCCATCTCGCCCTTCTCGTCCTGGAACTTGAGGTCGAACGCCTTGGCAAAGTTCTGGCCGAGGTTGTGCGAGGTGCCGGCCTGCAGCGCCTTGCGGTCCTGCATCATCGCCTCGCACGAGTACGTGCGCAGCGCGCCCGCGAACTTCTCGCTCTCGCTCTTCTGCCCCGTAACGACCGGCATCGCGATCCAGTTCTCCATGAAGTCGCGGTACACGCCGAGCATGCGGCGCGTCTCTTCCTCGGCCTCGTCGTGCGTCGCGTGCGCCGTGTGACCTTCCTGCCAGAGGAACTCGAGCGTGCGCAGGAACAGCCGCGTGCGCATCTCCCAACGGACGACGTTGGCCCACTGGTTGATGAGGATCGGCAGGTCGCGGTACGACTGCGTCCACTTGGCGTACATGTGGTAGATGATCGTCTCGGACGTCGGCCGGACGATCAGCGGCTCCTCGAGCTCCTTGCCGCCGCCGTGCGTGACGACCGCGACCTCGGGCGCGAAGCCTTCCACATGGCTGGCTTCCTTCTGCAGGAAGCTCTGCGGGATGAACAGCGGGAAGTAGGCGTTCTCGTGGCCCGTGGCCTTGAACATGTCGTCGAGCGCGCGCTGCATGCGCTCCCAGATGCCGTAGCCGTTGGGGCGGATGACCATCGAACCCTTGACGGGCGAGTAGTCCGCGAGTTCGGCGCGCAGCACCAGTTCGTTGTACCACGCGCTGAAGTCCTCAGCGCGGGTGGTCAGCTTCTTGTCGTCAGCCATTGCCTCAAGTCCTGCATCGCCTGCACGTCTCCGGAGAGCACCGCGTCGGCATCCACCGCGTGCGTCGCGGCCCCCGTCATCTTGCCCAGCAAACTCGTCACTTCCACGGCGCCGTCCTCGCGGAAATACACGATCGCGCTGGACCCTGCCTTGCGCGCGCCGTCCACCTGGTTGCGCGTCGCCTGCGACATATATCGATCCGCGTTCATCGCGTGGTTCACGCTGAAGCCCGCCGCGCGCAGGGCGGCGATGAGGCGCAGCACGTCCGCATACGGACGCTGCCCCGCCCCGTTGCCGGCCACCATGTGAAAGTCCACGGCGTCCTGCACGCTCTCCGGCCAGAGTCCGCGCTCGGTGAGCAGTTCGCCCAGCACCACGTCGCCCATGCCGAAACCCAGCGCCGGCAGGTCGGCGCCACCCAGCGCCTTGAGCAGCGTGTCGTAACGGCCGCCGCCACAGATGGCGCGCAACTCGCCCTTGGCGTCGAACAGTTCGAACACGATGCCGGTGTAGTAGGCCAGTCCGCGCACGATCGAGAGGTCGAGGTGCACCCAGTCACCGACGCCAAAGGCGTCGAGGTGCCCGAGGTAACGCGCGAAGCGTTCGATGTGCTCACGCGCAGCCGGCGCCTCGCCGAACTCCGCGCGCAGGTCCGCGAACGTGACGCCCTCGGCGAGCGCGAGCACGCGCTCGACGAGCGCCGGCGCGAGGCCGGCATCGGCCAGCCTCTTGGCCGAGGTCTCGCGCGGCTGGCGCGCGATCTTGTCCACCACGGCGTACACGGCCGGCACCTGCACCTCTGTCACGCCGAGTGTGAGGAGCACGCCATTCAACAGTTGCCGGTCACTCACGCGCGCTTTCACATCCGCGCTCGTCAGCCCCAACTCCTTCATGATGTCGATCGCCACGCACAGCAGCTCGGCGTCGGCGACCTCGCTCGTCTCGCCAACGATGTCGACGTTCAGCTGGTAGTGCTCGCGCAGCCGCCCGCGCTGCGCGCGCTCGTAGCGAAACAACTGCGGCAGCGAGAACCAGCGCACCGGCTTGCGCAGCGCGTTGGCGCGCGCGCCGACCATGCGCGCCAGCGTGGGCGTCATCTCGGGCCGTAGCGCGACTTCGCGGTTGCCCTTGTCCGTGAAGTTATAGAGCTGGCCGACGATCTCGTCGCCGCTCTTGCGCGTGTAGAGGTCGAGGGGTTCCAGCGGGGGCCCGTCGTACTCCTGAAACGCGTACCGACGTGCTACGGCCCGCCAGGCACTGAAAATGTGCGCGCGGCGGGCCAGCTCATCGGGATAGAAATCCCGGAATCCGGGCAGTGCTCCACTACTCATCCAAGCAAGTTACCCGGACGGCGGAGACAGCGGCAACCGCGTCACCCAGCCGGCGGCGACACCTGCAACCGCGCTATCCAGCCGGCGGCGACACCTGCAACCGCGCTATCCAGCTGTCGGTGATACCTCCAGCCGAGCCATGGCGTCGCCGACCGTGTGGAACGACCCCGTCACGAGCACCGTCGAGCCGCGCGTGGGTGCCAGCTTGAGCGCCGCGTCGAAGTCGGGCTCGAGTTCGGCGCTCCACCCCTGCGCGCGTGCGAACTCCAGTGCCTCGGTGCCTGTCCACGCGCGGCTGGCTGGCGCCGTTGGTGCGTCCGTCAGGACGAAGTGGTCCACGGTGCCGGAGAGGGCGCGCAGCATGCCCCGCCAGTCCTTGTCGCCCAGCACACTTACGAGCGCGCAGACAGGCCCTTGGGGCCGCGTGGCCTGCAGCGTGAGGGCCGTGACGGCCGCGCCGTCGGGGTTGTGGGCCACATCAAACAGCCACGCACCGTGACGTGAGAAACGGCCCGGCAACTGGACATTGGCCAGCAGCGGGGCGGCTTCCTCCGGCCGCACACGCCAGGGCTCGGGCAGCGAGTCCAGCATGGTCAGGGCTACCATGGCGTTCGTGGCTTGATGGCGGCCGGGAAGGCCGGTCGTCACGGGTAGGTTGTCGGTCGCGGACCCGCCAGCGACGCCGGCCAAAAAAGCCTCCGGAGCCGCCGGACGTTCGCGTACCCACGTGAAGCTCGTCCCCTGCCCGCCCACGACGACGTCAGCGGCGCGCCCTTCGTCGGCCACGATCCGGATCGGGTCCGCGCCCAGGCGCACAGCCTCGCTCGCCAAGATCGCCTTGATCCCCGGATCCGCTTCGCCGACCACCGCCGGCACGCCACGCTTGAAGATGCCGGCCTTCTCGGGTGCAATCTCCTCGCGCGTCGCGCCCAGATACTCGGTGTGGTCGATCGCAATGCCCACCACTCCCGCCACGAGCGGCCGCACCACGTTGGTCGCGTCGAGCCGGCCACCCAGGCCCGTCTCGATCACCGCGATGTCCACCTCGGCGTCGGCAAAGATCTGGAACGCCATCGCCGTCGTGGCCTCAAAGAACGTCGCGCCCACGCGCTCCACGGTCGGCGTCCAGCGGCCGAGGAAGTCTACGATGGCCTCCTCGGCCACAGGCTTGCCGTCGATGAGGAACCGCTCGCGGAAGTCCACGAGGTGCGGCGACGTGTACTTGCCCACGCGCAGCCCACGCGCGCGCAGCACCGCCTCCAGCGACGCGCAGACGCTGCCCTTGCCGTTGGTGCCCGCGATGTGCAGGCAGCGGAGGCGGTGGTGCGGATTCCCGATCTCGCCCAGGAACTCCTCGACCCGTTCCAGGCCGAGTCGCCACTGTCCCGTGGTGCGCGCGAAGAGGAAGTCGAGTGCCGCCTTGTAGCGTTGTGGGCTCAGGCGGACGCCCACCCCGTGGCCGCTGGCTTGCCGCTCATATGGCGCAGGAGCTGCCCCACCGTGCGCTTGAGCTGATGCCGGTGCACGACGTTGTCCACCATGCCGTGCGTGAGCAGAAACTCGGCGGTCTGGAACCCTTCCGGCAGGTCCTGGCCAAGCGTCTGCTTGATTACTCGAGGTCCGGCGAAGCCGATCACCGCGCCCGGTTCCGCGAGGATGGCGTCACCCAACATGGCGAAGCTCGCGCTGACGCCACCCGTGGTGGGATTGGTCAGGATCGAGACGTAGGGGATGCGCCGTTCCGCGAGCTGCGAGAGCATGGCCGAGGTCTTGGCCATCTGCATCAGCGAGAGGACGCCCTCCTGCATGCGCGCGCCGCCCGAGGCAGACAGGACGATCAGCGGCCACTTCTTCTCGAGCGACCGCTGGCCGAGCCGCGCGATCTTCTCGCCGACCACGGAGCCCATCGACCCGCCCATGAAGGCGAAGTCCATGACGCCAAGGTTGACGGGCATCTGGTCCATGAGGCCGGAGACCGTCAGGATGGCGTCGTGGTCCCCGGCGTTCTTGTGGGCCTTCTTGAGTCGCGCCGGATACTCGGGGAAGCCGAGCGGGTCGATCGACGACAGGTGGGTGTCCTTTTCCTCCACCGTACCCTCGTCGAGCAACAGCGCCACGTACTCGTGGGCCCGTAACCGCCGGTGGAACTCGCAGTTCGGGCACACGTTATGGTTGCGTACGAATTTCTCGCGCAGGTCGGTATGACCGCACGCCTCGCACTTCTCCCAGGCGTCGGGAGGGATCTCGAGGCGCTCAGTCCTAGGCGCACGGGGTTTCTTGTCTTTGCGGAACCAAGCCATCCGAGAATAGTGCGCGGAAGCGGGGTCCTACACCAGTCCGTCGGCCCGTCCGCGGCCCTCAGCGGACAGCAGCAGCAGCGTCCCCACACCCATCCACGTGGCCAGCATGAACGACCCGCCGTATGAGAAGAACGGCAGCGGGATGCCCGTGATGGGCATGAGCCCGATCGTCATGCCGATGTTGACGATGATGTGCGTGAACCAGGCCGCCGCGAGGCCGAACGCCACGAGCGAGGCGAACGGGTTGGTCGCGCGCGCCGAGATGCGCACGATGCGCGTCAGGAAGAAGAAGAACAACGCCAGCGCCACACACACGCCGAGGAAGCCCAGTTCCTCCCCGACGACCGGGAAGATGAAGTCGGTGTGCTGCTCGGGCAGGAACGCCAGGCGCTTCTGCGTGCCCTCGGTGAAACCCTTCCCGAGGAATCCGCCCGAGCCCACGGCCACCTGCGACTGGATGATGTGGTAACCCGAGGCGCGTGGGTCGCTGGTCGGGTCCAGGAAGACCAGCAGGCGGCGTTGTTGGTACGGCTCGAGCCGCTCCCACAGCACGGGTGCCACAACGCCCATCACGACGTTGACGCCGACGAGGACAGTGCCTTCGACAATGGCCGGTCTGTACCACGCCACGAGCGCCAGCAGCATGAGGAACCACGCGCCCCAGACGCCGGGTCCGAAGGCGAGGATCAGGCTTACGGCCGGACTCGCCGCCATGACGAGCAGCGGCCACGGCACGCCGCTCCAGAACAGCATCGCGAAGAACACGCCGATGAACACCACCGCGGTGCCCAAGTCGGGCTGCGCCATGATCAGCAGCCACGGCAGCGCGACGACCAGCGCGGGCTTCCAGAGCGACACGAGCGACGTCGGCGGCTTTCGCTGCCCCGCGAGCACGCGCGCGAGCATGAGCACCACGGCAATCTTGGCGAGCTCCGACGGCTGGCCGAGCCGCACGCCGCCAATCGACAGCCAGCTGCGCGTGCTCGCGGCCGTGCCCGCGCCGCTGCCGATGAAGAACAGCAGCAATAGCAGCGCGCACGCGCCCAGATACACGGGCCACGACGCCCACTCGAGGAAGCGCACCGAGGTGCGCGTGATCGCGTAGGCCATGCCGAGCCCCAACGCGAACCACATCATCTGCGTGCGCCATAGGCCTTCGACGAACGTCGGCACGTCGGTCTGGCCGGCGGAGTAGATCATGGCGATGCCGAACGCGGTGAGCGCCAGCGCGAGCACCATGAGCGGCCAGTCGGCGGGGATCGTGCGGCGCATTACGCTCGCCCCGCGTGAGCCGCGCGTTGCGGACGGCGCATCAGCCCTCCGTCTCCGGTAGCGCGACGACCTTCGCCTTCAGGTACTGCTCAATGATCGCCGTCGCGATGCGCGCCGCGCGTGAGCCGTGCAGGCCGAACTCCAGCATCACCGCCACCACGATCTGCGGATTCTCGGCGGGCGCGTAGCCCACGAACCACGCATGGTCGAAGTTCTCGCCGCGCGACGTCTGCGCGGTGCCGGTCTTGCCGGCGACCGCGATGCCCTGCAAGGCCGACCCGCGCGCGGTGCCACGCCCCACGACGGCCGTGAGGGCCGTCTGGATGTCGTTCATCTGCTTGGTGCTCAGCGTGAACAGCGTGTCGCGGTCCGTCGTGCGCAGCACCACCTGCGGCGTGGCCGCCGTGCCGTCCGTTGCGAGCGCCGTGTAGAACTTCGCCATGTTGACCACGGTCTGCGCGTTCTCGCCCTGGCCGATCGAGAGGTTGAGACTGACCGCGCGCGTCCAGCCGCGTGGCCCATAGAGCTTGTCGTAGTACTCGCGCGCGGGGTCCGTGGGAAACACGGGCCGCGTCTCCGCCGGCAGGTCGATGCCCGAGCGCTCGCGCATGCCCAGCCGCAGACCGCCCTCGATCAACTGCTGCAGGCCGATCTTGAGGCCGAGCTGGTAGAAATACACGTCGCATGAATGCTCGATCGCTTCCGCGAGCGTCACATCACCGTGGCCCCTCGGCTCCCAACAGCGAAAATAGCGATTGCCGAACTGGTAGCCGCCCGTGCACGGCACTTCCATGCGGTCGTTGATATTGACGAGGCCCATCTCCATCGCGATGACGGAGGTGGCGAGCTTCCACGTGGAGGCCGGTGGGTACGCGCCCTTGATCGCCTTGTTGTACAACGGGCGGCGCGGGTCGTTCTGCAGTTCCTGCCAGTAGCCGTACGGAATGCCGCCGATGAACCGGTTGGGGTCGAAGCTCGGCGCCGAGTGCAGCGCGAGTACGGCGCCGTTGTTCGGGTCCATGGCGACCACGCCGCCGACGAGCGAGTCGCCGAAGATGGCCGCGGCGGCGAGCTGCAGGTCGAGGTCGATGTTCGTGTAGAGCGGTGGCGGGCCCTCGGGCTGCAGGTCGGCGCGCGCGTTCTCGCGCACGACGCGGCCGCGCGCGTCGACTTCGACGAAACGAATGCCTTCGCGCCCGCGCAAGCGTGATTCGTACTCGCGCTCGATGCCGTCCTTGCCCACTTGCTGGCCCGCCTTGTACGACGCGAACCGCTCCTGCCCCAGCTCGGCTTCGCTGATCTCGCCCGTGTATCCGACGAACGCGGCCACCGCGGGACCAGCCGGATAGAAACGGCGTGGCGACGACTGGATGATGAGCCCAGGGAACTCCACGCGACGCTCCTCGAGCACGCTCACGAGGTCGAACGGCGCGTCGCCGAAGAGCACGGTCGGGCGGCTGGGCTCGCGCCGGTAACGGCGCACGGCGTTGCCGATCTGCTCGGGTGAGACGGGCACGAGCTCGCCGATGCGGCGCATGGTCACGCGCAGGGAGTCCTCGTTGCGCGCCAGCAGCGAGATCGAATAGCCGGGGAGATTCTCGGCGATGACCTTGCCGTGGCGGTCGAGGATCACGCCGCGCGGCGCGGGCAGCGGCACCTCGCGCAGGCGGTTCTCCTCGGATTGCAGCGAGTAGCGCGCGTTCTGCAGCACCTGCGTGCGGAAGAACGACGCTCCCAGCAACAAGAAGGCGACGAGCAGCAACCCGGAGGCGACGCGCGCGCGGCGCTGCACCTCGTTGGGATGGAAGCTCATCGCCGCCGTCGCTCCAGCGTCGGCCGCACGAGCGACAGCACCGCGAGGCCGACCAAGGACGTGAGCGCCGCGGCGACGGGCGTCCACACGAGCAGTTGCGCGAGCAGCGCGCTGCCATGCAGCCGCTGCTCGGCGAGCAGGAAGATCACATCGGCGGCGCACTTGCCGACGAAGACGAACACGGCGTTGACGCCGAAGTTATCAGCGAAGAACGCGGACTTGAGGCGCGACGCGCCGAAGCCGACGATGGTGAGCGCGAGGGCGCCGGCGCCGAGTGCCTCGGGGGTCATCACGTCGGAGACGACGCCCATCGCGAAGCCGGCCGCGGCAGCCGTGCCGGGGCGCACGCGCACGGCGAGCACGAGCAGGGCGACGACCATGAAGTCGATGCCCGCGCGCCAGTCGAGGATCGGGCGCAGCGTGAAGTGCAGCGCGACGAGCGCGAGGAAGACGATGGTGACGGAGGCGGATCTTGCGTTCACTGCGGTCCGAGCTGGGATGCGGGGAACGGCGTCTCGCGCGGAGGCGCGGAGTCGGCGGAGGTTCCCGGGTCGGGTACCGTTGCCGAGCCTGGTACTGTTACGCCCGCTGAGGACGCGGAGGTCTTTGTGCGCGGTACCGGTGTGGAATCTGGTGTCGGGGTTGTGTCCCGAACTGCGGGCGGCGTGGTGACTCTTGGTTCTGGGCGGGCGCGCGGGATGCGGGCGGCGGCGGCGCGAGCGATGGAGTCGCGGATGGCGCGCGAGAGGGAGTCGCGCAAGAGAGAGTCGCGCACGAACTGTTCGCGCGCGGCCACGCGTGCGGCGGAATCGCGCGCGGCCTGGTACAGACTGTCACCGGCCTCCTGCACGCGCTGCGCCATTGCCTCCGTGGTCGCGCGCCACACGCTCTCGACGCCCTCGGCGTTTCGTTCGGGTAGCAGGATCATCACCTGCGTCACGTCCGTGGGGCGCACGGCGGGGCGCACGAGGTACGACCTCGACCAGCCCGTCGACTCGCCGATCTCCGAGACCACGCTGCCGATCAAGACGCCGCGCGGGAACACGCCGCCCAGGCCGGAGCTCACGATCGCCGTGCCCGAATCGAGCGTCGCACGGTACGGCACGCCGTGCAGCTCGAGCAGGTAGCGCTCCGCGCCTTCGCCCTGGTGCGCGGAGACGATGCCGAACGCGTCGCCGGCCTCGCTCGTGGCGCTCACGCGAAAGTCCGGATGCGGCCACGTGATCGCGATGCTCGTCGTGGGGTCCACCTGTGTGACCATGCCGACGAGCCCATCGGCAGCGACGACGGCGCTGAATGGCTCGACGCCGGCGCGCTCCCCAGCCGAAAGCACGAAGGTGAAGTCGTCACCCATGCCCCGCCCCACGAGCGCCTCGGCGGGGATGAAGCCCCAGCGCAGCGCGCGGCCCAGGCCCAGCAGGTCGCGCAGGCGGTCGTTCTCGGCGGTGAGTTCGTCCAGCTGCTGGGAGCGCTGCAGGATGCTGTCCGACAACTGGGCGATGCTGTCGTTGGTGAGGAACGACCGGCGCGCGAGCGACGCGCGCTGCTGCATCATCGCGAGCGGACCCACCAGGTTGCCGCGCACGAGGCCGGCCACGGTGTCACGCGGCGCTGGGGGAAGGACCAAGAGAATCAGCGACAGCACCACGCAGAGGATCGCGATGGCGGTATCGGCACGTGAGTCTGCACGGGCACCGCGCGGCACGGCCTAAGTCGGCCCTCAGGTGCTCAGGACTGACCAGTACTTCTCCTCGTCATCGAGAATCCGCCCGCAGCCGCGTACGACGCACGTGAGCGGATCCTCATCGACGTGGATCGGCAGGCCCGTCTCCTGCGTGAGCAGCACGTCCAGGCCGCGGATGAGCGCGCCGCCGCCGGTCATCACGATGCCGCGGTCCACGATGTCGCTGGCGAGTTCGGGCGGCGTGATCTCAAGCGCGCGGCGCACGGCGTTGACGATCTGCTGGATCGGCTCGGTGATCGCCTCGCGCACTTCGGCGCTGTGCACGCGCACGGTCTTCGGGATGCCCGAGACGAGGTCGCGGCCCTTCACCTCCATCTCGCGCTCCTCGCCCATCGGCGCGGCGGAGCCGATCTGGATCTTGATCTGCTCGGCCGTCGGCTCGCCGATGAGCAGGTTGTAGCTCTTGCGCATGAACTGCACGATGCCCGCGTCGAGTTCATCGCCACCGGTGCGGATCGACGTGTCGGACACGAGTCCGCTCAGCGCGATGACCGCGATCTCCGTCGTGCCGCCGCCGATGTCGATCACCATGTTGCCCGTGGGTGTCTCGACGGGCAGTCCCACACCGATCGCCGCAGCCATGGGCTCCGCGACCATGAAGACTTCCTTCGCGCCGGCGCCGAGCGCGGAGTCGCGCACCGCGCGGCGCTCCACCTCGGTGATGCCCGACGGCACGCACACGATCACGCGCGGCTTCACCTTGAACACGTGGTTCTTGATGATGAGCTCGAGGAAGAAGCGCAGCATCTTCTCGGTGACTTCGAAGTCAGCGATGACGCCGTCCTTCATTGGTCGCACCGCGATCACGCCTTCGGGCGTGCGGCCGAGCATGCGCTTGGCCTCGAGGCCGACACCGAGGATGCGCTTGGATTCGCGGTCCATGGCGACCACGGAAGGTTCGTTGAGGACGATGCCCTCACCCTTCACGTAGATCAGCGTGTTGGCCGTCCCGAGGTCCACGGCGATTGCGTTCGCCGGGAGGAACCCACCTTTTGAAAAGAACGGCCAACGCATGGTCTTTGGGATCTCGCTCGACGGGACTTGTTAGACGGCCAAGTACGCTCTGGCGCAACGGATACGGGAACTTACCCGCGGGAATCCGAAGCGACAAGTTTGTTGACAGCAGACGGCAGACGGCGGACGGCAGACGGCAGACGGCGGTCCGCTGCTGACGGTCCGCTGCCCTCCCGCCGGATCTGGCGAAATGGCTGGCTCTCCTGACCACCCTGCCGGGCGGACTACGGACGGTCGTCGAGCCGGAACTCGAACGGCAGTTGCACCAATTGGGCCACGGCGCGACCGTCGAGTGTGGCGGGAACGAATTCCTGGCGCCCCGCGCCGAGTGCGCGGCGCACGGCCTCGACGAGCGCCGGATGGCTGCTGGAGACCACACCGAAGGTGTCCATGCGCGCCTGTCCCGTCTCATCGACTACGAACTCCACCTCCACATGACCGGCGACGTGCGCGTCGTAGAGGGAGTCCGGGTAGAGCGGCAGGATCGGCATGGGCCGCAGCGGACGCGCGGGCACGGAGACATGGTCCGCGGTGTAGGCCTCGCCGCGCTCCAGCAAGCGCGCGACGAGCGCCGCCGGGGAGGCCTTCTTGCGCGTGCGCGGGCTGGCCTCCCCCTGACGCGACCAGAGCACGATCGTGCCGCCACTGGTGGACATCGCGCGACCACCGGCGAACTGCAACGGCACGGTCGCGGAGCCGCTGTATATCTCGATGCCCGCGAACGTCCGCGGGTCGAAGCGGTCGAGTTCCACATCCACTGTGCTCATCGGCACGCCGTCGAGCCAGACCAGCGGCGCGACGGTCGCTCCGCGCAGGCGCACGTCGCTCTGCCCGATGTTCCTCTGCCGTATGCGGAGTCCGGGCACGCTGCGCAACAGGTCGGACATCCGGCGCATTCCACGCCGCTCCACGTCATCGGCGGTGAAGAAGCGCCCATGGCCCAGCGCGCGCCGCTCGTAGAAGCCCGCCATCGGTTCGCGCACGGCGCGTCGCCCATGCACGACGACGGCCTCAAGGGGGGCCGCGGTGCGTCGCAGCCGAACGTCAATGGCGCCATCCGCTGACACGGTGAGCAGCATCGGTGTGAAGCCGATGCGGCGTACACTTACCCGATACGTGTCCTGCGGCGTTCGCGTCAGCCGCAGCACGAACGCACCGCGCAAGTCGCTCTCCGCGCGCGCGGCATCGTCCTGGACCTCGACTTTGGCATCGGCAATGGGACGCCCCTGCTCATCCTGCACGGTCCCGTGGATGAGAAGCGCGCCCTGGGCATCCGGCGCGAGGAAAGGGATCAGCGCGACGGTGATCACGCCGGCCGCGACACGACGGCCATGCGCGAGGCGGGCGAAGGGATAAACGGTCATGGGGCCACAGTCGATGCACCCCGCGACACGGAGGAGGTTCCGGTGGGGCAGACGGCAGACGGCGGACGGCAGACGGCAGGTTCGCGTGCGATGCGGGGGGGGATGCGAGAGGACAGCATCCTCGCATCCC
>JAKFFA010000017.1:0-3549 GCA_036675455.1 Gemmatimonadaceae bacterium
CACCGGCATCGAGAACTGATGGTGCCGGTTGGACACCTTCTCGTAGAAATACACGAGCATGGGATACTGCTTGCCCGGCTCGTAGTTCGCGGGCAGCGCGAGCGTGCCCTGCAGTCGCTCGCCCTTGCTGTTGGTGTAGTCGACGAGCACGCGCGTGCCCCACGCGAACGCGTCGATCTGCGGGTTCGCGTCGGTCACGCGCACGCCGGTCTCCATCGACTCGATGCGCGGCGCCGTCCACACATCGGGGAATTCCTCGAACGTCTGCCGCGTGAAGACCACGCGATCGTCGTGCTCGGCCTTCGCCAGCGAGCCGATCATCGCATCCTCGTAGATGATCGGACGCAGCCGGCCGTTCGGCTCGCGCATCCAGTAGCCGCTCTCCTTGGTCCATTCGCCATAGGCCGCGAACGTGATCGGGCTGCGCATGTCGATGCCGCGGTCGCCCTCAGAATCGCCGCCACCGCGGCGACCCGCGGGACGGTCCGTGCGGACCAGCGAGAAGCGAATCTGCGCTGAGTCGCCGATACCGCGCGTGAGGTTCACCGCCTTGCCGCCGGCAGCGAGCGGCACCTGCCACACGTCGAACTGATGGTTAAGCAGCACGCTGCGCCCGTCGGCGGTCCATCCCTCGACGCCGTACACGGGCAGCTCGTACGGATGGTCGTCTTCGACGTCGACGAAGTCGACGCCGGCCACCTCGGTTAGGTTGACCTTGTTGCCCGAGCGCAGGTCGTGGGCGATGACCTGGCGGTCCTTGAGGTACAGGAACCAGCGGCCATCGGGTGAGGTGCCCATCTGGCGCGAGACGCCGCGCACGATGAGCGAGCGCTCGCCGGTGGCGGTGCGCACCGCATAGTAGTCGGCGGTGCCGCCGCCCCACTGCACGGTGAGCTCGTACGGCAGCTCGTCGCGCGCGACGGCGTAATCGCCCGGCTGCGTGAAGGTCACGCTGCGTAGCGTGTCGTTGGCGAGGCGGCGCAGGTCGCCGTCGGCGACATCCACCACAGCGGCATACGTGTAACGGCGGTCGCGGCTCGCGCGCACCTTCTGCACGCTCTGAATCTCGGGGTCCTTCCAGTGCCAGACGTCCACGTCCGCCACCGGCTCGTCGGCCTTCTTCTCGGACGCTTGCTGCGCGCGCAGTCCAACGATGACTTGTTCGCCGTTACCGGTGAAGCGCGGCGAGGCGTTCTCACTGAGCACGAGCCCAGCCGGCACGTCGCTGGCCACGGCTTCGACGCGCGACGGCTCGCCCTTGTCGAGTCCCTTGACCACGAGCAGCGCGTTCGCGCGGTGCTCCTGACCTTCCGGCGCGGATCCATGCAGCACTGCGAGCGCCGAGCCCGCGTCGTTCCAAGCGAGTCCATCGAACGTCTCGGCGCCGGTCTTGAGCGGCGTGGTGCGGCCGCTCGAGAGCTCGATCAGGTAGACGCCATTGCCGGCGTCATTCGCAGCGTCGACGGTGTAGGCGAAGAGCGTGGACGGCGTATTCTCAGCGGGGGCGTTGAACGCTAGGTCGCCCACGGCGCCGATGTGCAAGGACGTCGCGCTACCGGCGGAAAGGTCGCGCAGGATGACGTCGGCGCCCCGCGCAGTCGAGGCCGTGTCGGTGCGCGCGCGCTTGACGGCGATCCAGCGTCCGCCGGCGGCGAAGGTCACGGACGCGGCGTTGGGAATCGAGTCGCGCTCACCCGTCGCCAAATCGAGCAGCATGGCGGCGCGCGGCACCGGCTTGCGCGCCTTGCGCAGCTTCGCGGCTTCCTTCTCGCCGGGCTCGACGAAGTAGGCGACGAAACGCGAGTCGTCGCTGAACTGCGCGCCCGAGCCCACCGGGACGCGATACGTCAGCGTGTCCGAGAGACGGCGCACGTGCAGCGTCGCATCGCCGTCGTTGGGGTCGTAGGTGTAGGTCAGCCAGCGGCCGTCCGGGCTCAGCGCCGTGGACGTGATGCGCGACCACGGGCCGTAGTCGGCCAGCGTGAGTACGCGCTTGGGATCCTTGCCGACGCTGGTGGTCACGGCGGCCGGAGAGCTCGCGGCGGTCGTGGTGCCGCTTTGGGCGGCGAGCGGCGCCGGGAGCAGGAGGGCGACGGCCGCTAGAAGCGCCGCGGCGGTGGGAACGGTCGCCGCAGCGGTAGCGACGTGGGCGGGGCGCAGCGGAAGCACGCGCATGAGGGGGCTCTCGAGGAAGCGGTTGACCTACGTAGCGATGTTCTGAGCTACGGACGCAAATGTGCGGGTGTTGAGGATCGCCTGTCTATTCTCGGTGCGTGGGTGGTCGGGATCGCTCAACGCAACACGTCCACGACGTCCTCGACCAACCCGATCACGCCGAGCGCCTCCTCCCGCTGGCCGCGCGCGTCGAGCGCGATTGCCAGTTGCTGGCCGACCGCCGCATAGTAGAGCGGTATCTGCGCCGAGCCGTTGTCCACCCAACGCCCCTCGCGCACGAGTTGTCGCGCACCCTCATAGTCGTTCCACAGTTCGAGCGAGCGCGGGATGTCCACCCACTGGCCGCCGATGCGCACGGTGTCCGCGTTCTCGCGCACCGGTTCGCTCATGAGCCGGTTGACGAGACCGACGCGTTTCACGTACGGGTCCAAGCCGAGTGTCGCGAAGTAGCCGCCGGTGGAGAAATAGACGGGCCGCTCGGGGAACGAATCCTTGATGGCGCGCAGCACGAGCAGTTGGTCACGAGTCATGACGGCGGACGGCATGGCTGCACTCAGGGCGCCGTGTTCGAAGCGGTCGCCCGGACGCGTCTCGAAGAACTGCGGGACCGAGTCCAGTTCCTCATCCGTCAGATCCCACAACTGCCCGCGACGATTGAGTTGACGTCCGTACCACTCGATGCCCAGATACGGCACCAGTGTCACCGTGACGTCGCGGCGCACATTCTCGACGGCCTGCGCATACCACAGCGGGAAGCTGTCGTTGTCGCCATTCGTGATGATGATGGCGTTCGGTTCGAGGGAGTTCAGCATGTCGCGCGCCCATGCCGTCGTGAAGTCCTGTCCGGTTCGCGACGCCGCATGCCAGTTGGCACCGAGCGGCACGAGCACGACCGCTGCGAGGGCGAGCATGGCCACCCGTGGTCGCAGTCGCTTGGTCAGCGAGGCGAGGCCGACGCCCGCCAGCAATCCCCACAGCGAGAACGTCCACATGAAGAAGTAGTCGCGGTCGCGCGGTTCGCGCGCGACGGTGTCCGCGAGATCCATGCGTTGCGAGAAGCCATACCGCTGGTTCAGGTAATAGACCAGCAGCACGGTGAACGTCAGCGCGAGCGCGCCGAAGTACCACACGTGCGCTCGATCTGCGTGCCGCACGATCGCCGTCTCGGCTGGCGACCGATCCGAATCTCGTCGGCGCATGGCGCCCAAGCCCACGAGCCCCAGGATCAGCATCGCCGCCGCGGCGATTGATTGCCCCGGCCACATGCTGCCACCGAGGTCGCGGAACCACTGCCAGCGGAAGTACAGCCAGAACATCCCGAACTGTGCGGACAACGGACCCCGGCGCTTGATGACGGCGTTGCCACCATACTGC
>JAKFFA010000069.1:0-72130 GCA_036675455.1 Gemmatimonadaceae bacterium
CGCTCAGTCCCCATGAGTCGCCGAGCGCGCGCCAGAGCTCGATGGCCAGGTCGAGCTTGTTACGCGCAGCCTCGAGATCCTGCGTGTCCCTGAGGTCGACGCCGAGGTGCGTGAGCGCGTCGGCAAGCGCCGTGCGGTCGTCCACGGTACGCGCGAGCGCCTCCCCGGCGATGACGCCCTCACGGAACGACTCATGATCACCTTGCATGCGGGCTAGCACCGCCGCCCACACGAGCAGGCGGGCGCGTCGCGCGTCGTCCGGGCCCGGCAGTGCCTGCGCGTCCTCGATCCAGCGGCGGCCCTCGGCGAGGTGGCCGCGCAGGCGCCAGAAATCACACAGCGCGAGACACAGGCGGCGCGCGGAGTCGGTCTCACGCGACTCGATGGACCATTGCAGCGCCAAGCGAAGGTTCTCGTGCTCAACGTCAAGCTTTGCCAACCAGTCGAGCTGACCGGCCGCGTGCATGTGCGTGGCTGCTTGCTCGGCGAACTCGACAAAGTATCGGGCGTGCCGACGCCGCGTCGCGGACACTCGGCCGTCATTCACCGAGCCGTCGGCGTCGCGCGCAAGACGGTCCCGCGCGTACTGCCGCACGGCATCACGCAGCTCATGTCGTCCGTTGAGGCTCACGCAGACGACGAGGGACTTGTCCACAAGCGCGTCGAGCAGGTCGGGGACGGCGCCGGCGACCGCCGTCGCGGCATCGGCAGTGAATCCGCCCGCGAACACGGAGAGCCGCTCGAACAGAAGCCGCTCCTCCGTACTCAGCAGGTCGTAGCTCCAGTCGATGAGCGCACGCAGGGTGCGATGGCGCGGAAGCACGCCTTCGGACCTGGTCGTGAGCACGCCGAATGCGTCATCGAGCCGGCGCGCGAGTTGGTCGGGTGGCAGCAGGCGCACGCGGGCCGCTGCGAGCTCAATCGCGAGCGGGACCCCATCCAGTCGTTGCACGATGCGCTGCACGGCGTCGCGGTTGTCGTCCGTCAACTGGAACGCGCGCAATGCCGATCGTGCGCGTTGCACGAACAATGTCATGGCGGGCGCTTCATCCAGCGGCGGCACAAGGCGAACGTGTTCGCCCGCTACACCGAGTGCCTGTCGGCTCGTCGCGAGCACATGGAGCGTGTCGGTGCGACGGGACGCCAGCAACTGATGCAGCAAGAGCGTGCAGCCGGCGAGCAGATGCTCGCAGGTGTCAAGCACGAGCAGCACGCGGCGGCGCGCGCCATCAACGTTGGCGGCATCCATGATGCGATCGACCAGCGGCTGTCCGGGTTCCTCTCGCACGCCGAGCGCGGCGGCGACATGCGACGCCATCAGTGCATTGTCGGACAGGCCCGAGAAGTCGACCCACGCCACCGTAGCATCGGCCTTGGCGGATGCCTCGGCGGCCACGGCGGCAGCGAGGCTGGTCTTGCCGATGCCGCCCGCCCCAACGAGCGTGACCAGCGGATTGGCGCGCCAAAGCGCAGCCAGCCCGGTGAGTTCGTCCTCGCGCCCGACGAGCGGCGCGCGCGTGTCCGGGACGACGGACGCTGCCGCGGTCACCGCACCCGTACGATGCTCTCGATCACGTCACCCTCCATCACGCCATCCACCGTCTCAATGCGCTCCACCACCTCAGCGAACACGGTGTAATCGCGCCCGAGTCGCAGGTTGTCGCGCAGGTTCACGAACCACTGCCCATCGCCTGTGTCATGGCCCCTCGTGCTCATGCCGACGGTACCGCGTGCGTGCGGGACCGTGCCCAACTCGTCGCGGAAGAACCGTGCGGCGCCGACGTACTCGTTGGATCCCGGGCTGCCGCCTTGGATCACGAAGTCGGGTTCCACACGCTGCCAATCGAGCCGATTGTAGTAGCCCTTGTTCACCAGCGCCAGCACGCGCGCGGCCGTCATCGGGGCGACGTCGCCACGCAGGCGCACGACGAACGAACCGCCGCCACTCGACGGCGCCATGTTCACCTTGAGACGGATGTCGGCGCCGAGTGCCAAGGCCACGGCGTGCGGCGGGAGTTCGTGGAGCAGCGGTGGCGGGCGATCGGCGCTTGCGGGCCGTCCGGCCGCTTCGAGCAGCGCCAGACGCGCGTCGCGTTCGGAAGCGTTCGCACGCTCGACGAAACGCTCGAACGTGCGCATGGCCGCGAGTGGTGCGTCGGGACGCGGGGACCCCTTGAGCGCGTTGGCCGCCGCGCGCACGGCCTGCGCGCCGTCGGAGGCAAGCGCCTCGAGGTAGATGACGTCATCCTCGTGACCGGTCAGCGCCGACAGGCCGACGATAGCGGTTTGCTTCACGTTGTCGTTGCGGTCGCGCGCAAGCATGCGCAGCCGCGCCGTGTCGCCGACGACGGCGGCTGCGCGTGCGGCATATTCGCGCACTTGCCAGCGTGCGTGCCCGGCGAGCGAGGCCACACGCGGGCGCGCCTCGTCGGGCGCGAGATGCGCCAGCGCGACGAGTCCGTGCGCCGCGGCGTGCCAAGAGACGAAACCCATGCGCCGCGAGGAGGCGTCGGAGGGAAGGGCGTCGATCCATGCGCGCAAGGTGCGCAGGATCTCGTTGTCCTCGGCGCATGGCGGAGGCGGCGCCGTCGCGGTGGCAGCCGCGCCTTGGACACGCCGGCGCAGCGGAACACCCGCGAGGTCGGCTGCGCGCAGGCGCACATCCCAATCGCGGTCGAGCAACGCGGCGCGCAGCGCTGCGCAGTTGGTGCTTACCTCAGCGAGCGCGCGCCATCGGCGTTGCGCAGGTGTTTCGGGCCAGTGCAGCGGCGCCGGCAAGGGCTCCAGTTCGGCACGCGCGGCGAAGCGGTCATCGCGGATCCGGCCCAGCGCGCGCACGGCGATCCGGCGCACGCGCGGGTCCGCATGCTGTGCGCCCTCGGACAACGAGGCATCAAGTGAGTCGCGCCGATCCTCCGCGAGCAGGATGCGGCCCACGAGCGCCGAGTCGGCGGCGGTGAGGCGCGCGCCGGCGGATGTGGCCTGGGCGCCGGCCGGCGCGGCAGGCGCCAGCAGGAGCATGAGGAGTGTCGCGATCAACAAGGGCGCCTCAGCGCGTGAGTCCGTAGATGACGTAGTTCGTGGCCAGCTTGTACGCGTCATTGGTGAAGTTGATCGGATACCAGCCTTCGCCCGACCACTCCATGAAATCGCCGATGTCGTTGTTGTAATTGATGATCACCGACAGCCGCTGCGTCGGGTCATTGTCCTCGAAGATACCCAGATACACGGCTTTCGCACGGTCGTCAGCCGGATGCGAAAGTCCTTCGAGCGTTTCGATCTTGAAAAACGTGTTGAAGATGGGGTGCGAGACATCGAGTTCGACGATGCGGGCGTCTGGCATGACGTACATCATCGAGCGCTCGAAGTTGGCCCACTGTCGGCCGTAGAAGTCGTCGACGATGAGGAACCCGCCCTTGGCCAGCCACGCGCGCAGGCCGGCGGCTTCGGCCTCGTTCGGCACCCAGTAACCGGGCTCGGACAGGTACGCGACCGGATAGCGGAAGAGCGTGGTGTCGTCCATCGTGAGGACGTTGCTCTCGTCCACATGCGGGCCGACGGTGGTGAGTTCGTCGAGGATGGTCATGAAGTTGCGCTCCATGGCCGGGTAGTCGAACGACCACCCGCTGCGTCGACCGCCGGCATAGCGCAGGCGCACGAACGTGAAGCGTCCGTCGTAGGCGGCGTTGGGCTCGACGTCGCCGCCGCGCCAGCGGCCTCCGCCCTGAGCGTACGCGAGCGACCACACCGTGAGCATCGCCGCGCCGGCAACGACCAGCACGGCGGTGAATCGGCTTGGGGCGGGGACGCGTCGCATGGCGGGATTGTACCCCATCGGCGCCGAAGCGCCAGCGCGAAGCGCGCCGGCACGGTGGGATGCCAGCGCGCCGGCTGCTCACGCTCAGCCCGTCAAACCATATAGTTCACCCGCGCGGCGATGCTGCTCCTCGACCGAGACGTCCTCCACGCGCGTGGCGATCCACCACTTGTGGCCGAAGGGATCGATGATCTTTCCGCCGCGGTCGCCGTAGAACTGGTCTTCCACGGGCTGCGCGACGGTCGCGCCGGCGTCCGTCGCGCGCTGCACGACGTCGTCGCAGTCCTCCACATAGAGCTGTAGCATGGTCGCCGATCCGCCGAGCGTCTTGGGACTCTTCGCGCCGTACTCGGGGTACTCGTCGCTGATGCTGAGGACGGAGTCGCCAATGCGAATCTCCGCGTGGCCGATGCGTCCGCTGGGTTCGGCCATGCAAGATTCGACGACGCCGCCGAAGACCGTGGTGTAGAAGTCGAGGGCAGCCTGGCCGTTGTCCACCGTGATGTACGGGCCGAGTCGCGGGCGGTCGGAGGGGATCGGGTCGGGCTTTGTGTCGGTCTGCTTCGTGGACGCCATGGTCGCTCCCTCACTCTCTCGTGTGCTTGGAAATACCCCGCAAGTAACCCGAAGATACACCGAAGCCACAGAGCCTGCAAGCGCGATACCTTTGGCCATGCTCATCATCAAGTTCATCCAGTCGCTGTTCAAGGCGCTCAACTCCGACGGCACGCCGGGGCAGGTGGGCATGGGCCTGGCGCTCGGCCTCGTGTTCGGCCTGACGCCGCTGATGAGCCTGCATAACCTCGTATTCCTCGCCATCGCGATGCTCACCACCGTGTCGTTTCCCGGTGTGATGCTCGGCTGGGCGATCGCCGTGCCGTTCGGCTTCATGCTGGACCCGCTGTTCGACCGAGTGGGCATGGCGCTGCTGACCACCGACGCGCTGGCGCCGATGTGGACATGGATCGTCAGTACACCCGTGCTCTCACTGGCGCATCTCAACAACACGATCGTGCTCGGGAGCTTGGTGACCTGGGCCGTCTTGTTCGTGCCCGCTTACTTCCTGTTCCGCTATCTGGTCGCGCGCTACCGCAAGGACATCTACGCGCGCCTTGAGAAGACGCACGCGTTCCGCGTGATCAAGACGTCCAAGCTGTGGAGCGTCTACGAGATGTTCCGGCCATGAGAAGCGATGATTCGAGGGAGCAAGCCACGGAGTCGGCCAAGGAAGCGGCCAAGCGACCGGCCAAGTGGCCGGCCGTGACGGGCTACGTGCGCTGGAAGGCGCTGCTGCCGCTATCGGTGACGTTGCTGGTGATCGTCACGCTGTTCGTGCTCTTCGCCGACTCGCTGTTGCGGCGCGGCGTCGAGACGAGCGGCACGCACATCGTCGGCGCGCGCGTGGACCTGCGCGAGGCCGATCTCGACCTCTCTGATGGCAGTATCTCCATGCGTGGGCTCGCCGTGACGAATCCCGGCGCCCCGATGACGAACTTGTTCGAGGCCGAGGAACTGCAGCTCGACATGCGCATGCTACCGCTGCTCGAAAGCAAGATCATCCTCGACACGGTGCGCGTGCTGGGCCTGCGCTTCAACACGCCGCGCGAGGAGTCGGGCGCGATCGAGGACGCGAGCGAGACGTCGGAAGGTGTGCGCAACATCGTGGCCGATTGGAAGAGCCAGGTGCACGTGCCGCCGCTGGCGCTGTCGACGCTGACGCAGGCGGTCAACGTCGACGCGATCTCCGCCGACAGTCTCGCGACGTTGCAGGCGGCGCGGCACGCGCGGGCTTACGTCGACACTGCCAAGGCGAAGCTCGCCGCCGACCTCGAAGCGCTGGACCCGCGGCCGACACTCGACTCGGCGCAAGCGCTCGTCGAGCGGCTGCGCAACGCGAGCCTACGCACGCTGGGCATCGGCGGCGTGCGCGACGCGGCGCGCGATCTGCGCCGTACGATCGCCGCGCTCGATAGCCTTGATGACCGGCTGCGCGCGTTCGAGACGGAAATGCAGGCAAACGCGGGCGGCATGACGCAGCGGCTCGCCGCGATACCGGCCGCGCGTGAACGCGACTATGCGTACGCGCAGTCCTTGCTCAACCTGCCCACGCTCGACGTGCCGTCGCTTGGGCCGCAGCTATTCAGCGACCTGATCGCGGACCGTGTCGGCGAACTGCTCTATTGGGTGCAGATGGCGGAGGAATACCTGCCGCCGGGCATCCGGCGACAACTGCATCCTGGGCCGCAGCGACAGCGCGCGTCGGGTACGGATGTGCTCTTCGCGAAGCCGGGCGCGCGTGTGCTGCCCGACTTCCTCATGCAACTCGCGGAACTTTCGCTCGCGATCGGTGGCGAAGGAGCCGCCGCGGGCGACTACGAAGCGCGCATCGTGGGCGCGACGACGCAGCCGGCGGTGTACGGCTCACCGACGACGTTCATGGTGAGCCGCTCCGGGGGCACGGGTCCCACGGGCATTCGGGTCGGCGGAATGCTCGACCACCGTACCACGCCGGTTCGCGACAGCGTGCAGGCGCGCGTCGCGGGACTCGCGCTACCCTCGCTGCCACTCGCCGGGCTGGGCGCGATGGTGACGCTCGGCGACGGGTCGACCGAACTCCGGCTCACGCGCGAAGGCGACAACATCGACGGGCGTTGGCTATGGCGCGCGCCGGGCGTCACGTGGTCGCGCGACTCGAGCGCCGTGAGCACCGCGACGGGTACGATGCGACTCGTCGAGGATGCCGTGTGGCGCGCCGTGAGCCGATTGGATTCGATCGAGATCGAGGCGACGTTCAGCGGTGCGGTGACGAAGCCTTCACTCGGGATCCGGACCAACATCGCGAACGCGGTTGCTGGAGCGCTGCGAGAACAACTCGGTGACGAAGTCCGGCGCGCCGAGGCGCAGGTCCGCGCACGCGTCGACGAGTTGGTGAGCGAGCGGGTCGCCGAGGCGCGGTCGGCCGGCGCCGGCGTCAAGGCAGAGGCCGAGCAGCGCGTAGCGGCCGAGCGGGCGCGGCTCGAGGAGCAGAGGGCGGCGTTGGAGGCCAAGCTGAGGGAGCTCGTCAGAATCCCCGGCATCGGCGGCGGCTGAGCGCGTTCGCCAAAAGAAAACTGCATTTCACGCGGAGACGCGGAGTGAACCGCCACTTCACGCGGAGGAATTACTCATCGTAGGCGACGTTTAGCGAGCCGCGCCGAGTTCCCTCCGCGCCTCTCAGCCGCACGGTTCTTCCACCTCGCACCGGTCCTCCGCGTCTCCGCGTGACACGCAGTTTCTTTACGGACTCAGGCGGGCCGAGAGACACCGCTGATCACGGTTTCTTCGCGGTCTCAAGCTTCCAGAACGCGATCCCCGACGCCTGCTGCCCGACATCCACGGTCGCGACCTTCTTGAGTGCGCGCAGGTCGTAGATGTCCACCTTGCCCGGCGCGGCGCCGACGCCCTCGCTCGTGACGAAGGCGTAGCGGGAGTCGGATGAGACCGCGACGCCGTGTGCCACGGTGTTCGAGGTCGGGATGCGTGCGAGGCTCTTGCCCGTGGCCAGGTCGAAGATCTCGAAGTGTGCCGCCTGCTTGAGCGTGGCGACGAGCAGCTTGCCGTCCGGCGTCACGGCCATGTTGTACGGGCCGCGCCCGGCAGCGATGCGCCGCGTCAGCTTCCACTCGTCGCGGTCGATCTCCAGGATCTCGTCCGACTTGTTGCAGGCGACGTAGATCTTGTCACCGGTCACCGAGGGCTGTGCCCAGGTGGGCGAGCATGAGTTCGGCTCCATCTCGTGCGCATGTTCCATCGCGGCATAGCCCACCTCGGCGGGGTCGGCGGTCTTCCCGCCGGACACCTTCTTCGCACCGTCGATCCACATCGCGAGCATGCTGCCGCCGCTGGGGTCAAGCGGGCCTTCGCTGCCCTTGGCGACCGAGAACCGCCGCGAGACCTTGAGCGCGTCGATGTCGATCTCCACGAGCTGGTCGTCCATCATGCACGCGGAGTAGTGGCGCTTGCCGTCGGGGGAGACGCGGCTGCCGTGCGGCATCGTGCAGGTCACGATCTGCGCGACCTCGGTCATCGTCGGGATGTACACGGCCGACACCGACGAGGGCACCATGTCGCCATGGTAGTTGAAGTTCGCGCTGAGGCCGTAGCGGCCGTCCGGCGTGACATCGACCGTCGCGGGGAAGTTGCCCGTGAGGACACCCGGCGCGATCAGCGTGTCGGGGCCGAGCAGGTACACCCAATACTTGCCGTCCGGGAAGCCGTGGCCCGTGGTCAGGTGCAGGTACTTGCCGTCGGGGGTGATCGCGAGACCGTGCGGGCCTTCCATCTCGGCGGCGAGTTCTCCTGCGGCGATCGTCTTCTCGATGGCTGCGCCGTCGGGCCCGAAGCGTACCCGGTAAAGTTCGTCCGCGCTCTCCGCGCCGACGTACACCCAATAGTTCGATGTGGGCGCTTGCGCGGCGGCCGGCCCGCTCGGGACTTGGGCGCCCGCGGCGAGCGGTGCGAGGACGAGGGCACCGAGCAGGTTGCGGCACAGCGGAGTCAGTGGCATTGTCATGGGTCCCGTCAAGAAAACAGCCATTCGGAGCATGCGCACATGGGTCGACTGATGGTAACACCACGGAGCGGGCGCGTCACGGTCAAGATGAGCATCGTTCGCGCGCTTTCGCTGACAGCTGCCGTTGTGCTCGCGGCCCCTTCGCCCGCCGCGGCGCAGGCCGCCGGCGAACAGCCGCCCGTGGCCAAGCTCGTGGCCGAGCCGGCGAATCTCGTGCTCAAGGCCGGCCAGGAAGCCGACTTCAAGGTCACGGCGTACGACGCCGCGGGGAAGGTGATTCCCAACGCGTTCATCCGCGTGCGTGGCGCGCGCGGCGTGCGTTTCACGGACGGTTCCGTGGTCGCGAGCACGGCCGGCCGCTTCGATGCGACTGCGTCGGCCGAGGGCGCCAATGGCACGCGCATCACGCTCTCGATCCCGATTGCGGTCACGTGGCCCGCGGTCACGCGCGCCGAGATCACGGCGGAGGCGACCTCGCTCTACGCCGGCACCACGACGCCGCACCGCATCGCGGGCTGGCACGCCGACGGAAGCGAGCGGCCCAGCGTGTCGGCCGCATGGCGCAGTTCGAATGAGAAGGTCGCCACGGTCAACCGTTTCGGCGACGTCGCGGCGCTGGCGCCAGGGCGCGTGACGATCACCGCCGAGGTGGACGGCGTGCGCGCGACGCGCGACTACACGGTGCGGACGAATCCGGTCGCGTCGGTCGATATCGCGGTGGAGGAGTCCCAGATCCGCACGGGCGACGTGATCCACCTCAAGGCCGCGCCGCGGCGCGCGGATGGCAGCGCCATCGACGACATCCCGGTGACATGGAGTTACACCTACACGCCTGACGACTCGATCGCGCCCGCCGGATTGCCGGGCGGCGCGGGTATCGTGCAGTTCGGTCGCTTCACGGGCAACTATCCGGGTCGATACGTCTTGCTCGCGCAAGCCGGCGGCCGAGTGGCGCAGCACACGGTGCAGGTGACGCCGCGCGACGTGCGCCAGCGCATCGAGGTCTCCAGCCGCGGCACCATTCATTCGACGCATACGTCCGACCTGTGGCCGTGGACGGGCAAGGACGGCCGCGACTACGCGCTCGTCGGCACGTGGGGCGGCGATGGCTACGGGCTCGTGTTCGACATCACGGACATGGACAACATCGTAAAGACCGACTCGGTGAAGGTCGACGCGCGCACCATCAACGACGTGACCATCTCGCCCGACGGCCGCTACGGCGTGCTCTCGCGTGAGGGTGCGTCGAATCGCCAGAACGGCGTCGTGATCCTCGACCTCAAGAACCCGGCGCACCCGACCATCGCGGCGACGTTCACCGAGGAACTCACGGGCGGCGTGCACAACATGTTCGCCACCAACGACTACCTGTTCGCGATCTCGGCCGGGTCCAAGTACGTCATCATCGATGTAAAGGACATCTACAATCCGAAGTACGTGAGCGAGTACCGGCACCCGAATGCGCGCATCCACGACCTCTGGGTCCGCGACGGCATCGCCTACTCGGCTCAGGGCGGCGTGGGCGTCGTCGTGGTGGACGTGGGCAACGGCAAGTACGGCGGCACGATCGAGGAGCCGAAACTGATCACGACGTACAAGGTGAACTCGGGGCACGAAATCTTCCCGTACTTCCAGGAGTCCACGGGCCGCACGTACCTGTTCATCGGCGACGAGGAGATGAGCCGGCGCGGTCGCGTGTGGGAGGGTTCGAACTACGCGCTCAGTGGCCCGGACGGCAAACCGCCGCGCGGCGGCGTGCCGCAGACGTCGGGCGGCTACACGCACATCGTCGATTTCACCGATCCGTTCAACCCGATGGCCGTCGGCCGGTACCACCTTGAGGACTACGGGTCGCACGACATCATCGTCGAGAACGACGTGCTCTACCAGGCGTATTACGACGGCGGCGTGCGCGTGGTGGACGTCTCGGGTGAGCTCATGGGCAATCTCGAACACCAGAATCGCGAGATTGCCGTGTTCAAGCCGTACGACCCCGAGGGGTACACGCCCAACGCGCCTTTCGTGATGAACGCGATGCCGTGGAAGGGTCGCGTGCTGTTCACAGACTTCAACTCCGGGTTGTGGGCGGCCAAGCTGGTGCCCAGGCCGGTGGTGCAGTAGCGCCACCGCTGTGCCGCGCGCAGGGTCGAGGCAAGGCGAGGGTCGAGGCAGGGCATGGGGAGCGGGCCGGAACCGTCACGAGGTTTCGGCCCGTCTTCCGTTTTCGCCGCCGCGCCCTAGCTTCGGCTGGCGATGCCCATGAGCCGCCCCCGACCCATGCTGGTCCCGTTGCTGGCCCTCGTGGTCGGCAGCGCGTGTCAGGACGTGACCCCGGCGATCGGCTTCACCGTCACGTGGGGCGACGACCGGCTGGAGGCGTTCATGCAGGACGCGGTCAACCGTGCGCCCGGCGTGCCGGTTCGTATCATCGGTCGTGAAGCCGGCCGGCTCGCGGACTTCAGGTCCTCACCATTGGCCGCCGAGGTCAGCCGGGCGACCGTGCTCGCGGCCGACCCTGATGTCATGATCGTGGTTGGACCCGGCGGCAGCCGCGAGGCGCTGCAGGTGGCTCCGATCTATCGCGACGCGGGCGTCGTGAATGTCGCCCCCACAGCGTCAAGCCGGCTCTTGGCGAGCGTGGGTCCATGGACCTTTCGCATGGCCCCCGACGACTCGCTGCAGGGCGCCTTCATGGGCGCCTTCGCCGATACGGGCTTGCGCGCGCGGAGCGCCGCGATCTTCTACGCGTCCGATGAATACGGCATCGGGCTCGCGACGGGCATTGCGGCGGAACTCAAGGCGCGCGGCATCTCAATTCTTGAACGCGTGCCGTTGCGGCTGGCGCAGCCTTGCCTGCCACCCAGCGGGAGTCGCGGATCGTACGAGGACCTGACGGCGCAACTGGCCCTACGTGGCCGACCTGACGTGGTGCTCATCGCGGCCCGCACGGTCGAGACCGGCTGCCTGGCGCACGCGGTTCGCGCGCGGTGGTCCGCCGTGCCGATCGTCGCAGGGGATGGGGCATACTTCGATCCGTTCTTCCTCCGGATGATGGCCGACGCTTCCACGGACCAGGTGTATCTCGTCACGTACTGGCACCGCGACATTGCGGACAGCGCGTCGCGCGCCTTCGTCGCGGCGTTCGAGGAGGCCGTGGGACGTTCGCCGCGGCATGGAGACGCGGTGTTTTACGACGCCGTCATGCTGGCAGCGACGGCCGTGCGCGAGGCCGGCGCCGATCGTGAGGATATCCGACGGTGGTTGCGGGAACTCGGCACGACCCGGCCTGCGTATGACGGCATCGCGGGGCCGATCTCCTTTGCGCCGGATCGGCCCCGCACGTTGCTCATGACGCAGGTTCGTGGGACAACCACGGTCATGGTTGGGGCGCCGTGATGGCGGACGGCCGCGGGCCCGTGCCCAGCCGCGTGGGGGGGCGTGCACTGCCACTGCGCGTCCTCCTTGTCGCGCTCGGCCTCGCGAGCCTCGCCTATGTCGCGATCGTGGCTGTGCAGGTCGTCAGCGTCCTACGACCTGCGGCTGCGGAACTCAGCGGCCGCACCCGCTTCCTGCTCACGGACCACGACGCGATTGCCGCAGGGCTCGAAGAACTGCGCAGCGCGCGGCGCGAGGTTGCCTTGCTCGTGCCCCCGTTTACCCATGACGTGGCGCAGCCCGACGCGGACTCCCTGCGCGAGCGGGTGCGGCTCCTGTTGGACGCCGGCGCCAATATCCGCGCATCCGTGGACCGCGCCGACCTGCCCATGGCGATGCGGCAGTTGCTCGCGCAGGCGCAGGAACAGGTAACTGGCATCGGCGTGGACCTGGTGGAGGCGCTGCGCGCCGTGGAACTCGGCCGTCCCGATCGCGCGGTGGATGCGCTGCGCGCCTCCGGCGTGCGCTCCGACTCGACAACGGTGCTCCTGTCCGCCGCGCAGCGCCTCGCGATGGCCGACCTGTTGCAACGCGAGCAGCGACTGCTCGGACGACTGCGCTCGCTCGACCACTGGGCGCTGGCGTGGGCGGTGATCGGTGGTGCGTTCTTCCTGTTCGGCGCCTGGCTCGTGGGCCAGCGCGTGTACCGACCGGTGCGCCAGATGGAGGCCGCGGTGCGTCGCGTGACAGCGGGCGACCTCGACGCCGAGGTGGAGGTGGCCCGCTTGGATGAGTTGGGCCGGCTCGCCATGCACCTCAACGCGATGACGGCGATGCTCCGTGAACGCGCGCTCGAGGAGTCGCGGCGTCGCGAGAACATCGGCGAGCGCTTCGGCCGCATCCTCGACGAGTCGTCGAACGAGATTTGTGTGTTCGACGCCGATACACTGCGCGTGGTGCTGGCCAATCGCGGCGCGCGCATCAACCTCGGCTATGACCGCGACGAAATCGCCGCGCTGACCATGCCGTCGTTGCTGAGCGAGATGGGACCTGAGTCGCTCGCGTCCGCGCTCAACCGCCTGCGACGCGGCGGCCAGCCGCGGCTGCTGCTCTCGACCCGCCAGACGCGGCGCGACGGGACGACGTACCCGGTGGAGATGAGCATCCAGTACTCCACGGACGGCGACTCGGCCGTCTTCGTGACCGTGGCCGAGGACGCGAGCGCGCGGCAGCGCGTGCGCGAGTTGGACAATCGCGTGCGCGACTTTGCGCTGGCCGAGCAACGTGTGCTCGCGGGTGGTGACCTGCGCGCTGCGCTCCGGCTCATCACCGCGATGACCGCCGACGCCATGCACGCCACGCGCTGCGGCGTCGTCCGCGAGGACGCGGCCCGCATCCGCTGCCTCGACATGTTCGACGCGCGTGACGGCACGCATCACGAATCCACCGAAGCCAATACGGGCGAGTGGACACTCGACGACGGCCGGCTCGAGGCGCCCGTGCACGTCGCCGGCCAGCACACGGCCACTGTCGTGGTGGAGCAACTGGGCGAGGAGCGCGTCTGGACGGCCGAAGAACGCACGTTCGTCGAGGCCGTGGCGGACCTTGTCGCGCGGGCCCTCGAGGCGGCCGAGCGCCGCAGTCTCGAGCGGCAGCTGGCGCGGGCGCAGCGCATGGACTCCATTGGGCAGCTCGCGGGCGGCGTCGCGCACGACTTCAACAACCTGCTGACGGCCATCTTGGGCAATCTCGAGATGAGCCGCGCGGACCTGACGCCCGGCGCGCCGCTGGACGTGAGCCTCGCCGAGGCGGAGCACGCGGCGCGCCGCGCGGCTGAGCTCACGAGACAACTGCTGACATTCGCGCGGCATCAGGTCGTGGAGTCGCGCGTCGTGGACGTGAACGCGCTCACGCGTGAAGCGGACCGCATGTTGCGCCGGTTGATCGGCGCATCGATCGAACTGCGCACGCAGTTGGCGGACGACCTGCGTCCGGTGCGCATTGGGCCGGGGCAGTTCGAGCAGGTGGTGATGAACCTCGTCGTGAATGCGCGCGACGCCATGCCGGACGGCGGCATGATTACCATCCAGACGCGCAACGTGACGTTGGATGGTTCGTACGCGGCGGACCATCCGGACGTGTCCCCCGGTGAGTTCGTGGAGCTCTCCGTGACTGACACCGGCGCGGGCATGGATCGCAGGACGCTCGACCGGGTGTTTGAGCCTTTCTATACAACGAAAGCGTTGGGTGAAGGTACTGGGCTTGGCCTCGCCGTCTGCTACGGGATCGTGCGACAGGCGGGCGGCACGATCGCGGTGGAGAGCGAACCCGGCCTGGGGTCGCGCTTCCGCGTGTGCCTGCCGGTGGCGAAAGAAGCGCTGGACACCGACGGCGCCGTGCAGCACGCGCCGGCGCACGGCCACGAGACCGTGCTCTTGGTTGAGGATGAGCGCGCGATCCGGCAACTGCTCGAGCGCGCGCTGACCAAGCGCGGCTACAACGTGCTGACCGCGTCGGACGGCAAGGACGCACTTGTCGTGGCCGACGAGGCGCAGGGCCGTTTTGATCTCCTGATTTCTGACGTCATCATGCCGCGCATGGGCGGACCGGAGCTTGTGCGCCGGCTGCGCGAGCGCCGGCCCGCGTTGCGCGCCTTGCTGATCTCGGGATACACGGCGGAGGCGGTCCCCGACATCGACGAGCTTGGGGTCGCGTTTCTCGCCAAGCCGTTCACGCCCGACGAACTCTGCGCCCGTGCACGCTCGGTGTTGGACGGCGAGGCGGCAGGCGGTCGCCCATCGCCCACATCCGGCGCGAACGGGAACGGCGCGCGTGGTGCGCACGAGCCGCCCCTTGGTCGCCGCGGCGGACGACCGTAGCTTCCGGCATGGACGCGCTCGCGCAGTACTTCGAGACCATCCCCAGTACGCACCGCTCGCTGATCCTCGTGGGCGGCATCACGTTCTTCTGGATCTGGGAGAGCGCGGCGCCGCTGTTCCGCTTCGAGTACCGCAAGTGGTCGCACGCGCTCGTGAACCTCGTCTTCACCGCGACGACGATCGCGGTGAACTTCGCGCTCGCGTTCGTGCTGCTGCTGGCGGCGGACTGGACCACGGCGCACGGCTTTGGCGTGCTGTTCCTCATGCCGGGCCTGCCGCTCGTCGTGCAGGCGCTCATCGGCTTGCTGTTGCTCGACCTGATCTCTGCGTGGCTCGCGCACTGGGTGCAGCACAAGTCGCCCACGCTGTGGCGCCTGCATCTCGTGCACCACTCCGATACGCATGTGGATACGACGAGCGCCAACCGGCACCATCCGGGCGAGAGCGTCATCCGGTTCGGCTTCACGGTGCTGGCGGTGTTCATCGCCGGAACGCCGATGTGGATGGTGTTCCTGTATCAGGCACTCAGCGTGGTGCTGAGCCAGTTCAACCACGCGAACATCTCGCTGCCGGCCCGGCTCGACCGTGCGCTGTCGTGGGTCGTGGTGTCGCCCGACATGCATAAGGTGCATCACCATTACATGCTGCCGTACACGGACTCCAACTACGGCAACATCTTCTCCGTGTGGGACCGGCTGTTCGGGACGTTCCGGTCAATCGACCGCACGGCGCTCGTGTACGGGATCGACACGCACATGGACCCAGCCGTGCACGAGAGCGTGCCGCAACTGCTGCTGATGCCCTTCAAGGGGAAACCGCGGGTGGACTGAAGGCCGCTCGTGCAGCGCGCCCTGCGGGCATGGGCACGAGAGGAAGCGAGACGGCGCCCCGCGAAAGTATCTTCGCGGGGCGCCGTCTCTCGATTCGGGCGGTTTCCTGCCGTTACGCCATCACGGGCAGCGTGCCAATGCCACCGGACAAGTGCCCCACGTCGGAATCGGATCCGGCGCGCTGCCTTCGCCGCCACCGCCGAAGGTGTACAGCGGGAGACGCAACGTCGCGAGCTCCGCGCCCGGCACGGGCAGGTGAATCATGGTGTTCTCCGGCAGTTCGCCCCAGCCGCGCGCGTCGAAGAACGCGATGACGCCGCTCACGCCTACGCCCTCGACCTTTTTCTCGTAGCGTAGCGCGTCCCACAGGCTGCCGCACGAGCCGTCCAGCTGGCGCGGCACGCAGCCCTGCTCGTCGGGCGGGCCGTCGACCGTCACGGCCGGCAGGTTGCCGTTCGCCACCCGCGTGAGGTTGATCAGCGGGACGGCCAGCGCCGCCTGGCTCGTGCGAATCAGGCCTTCCGCCTTGAGCAGGTTCATCTCGGAGACCAGCATCGCGGGCAGCGGGCCGGACTGCCACGAGTCGCCCGTGCCGAAGCGACGGAAGAAGTAGTGCGACCAGCGGTAGGTACCGCGGTCCGCCCGGAAAATATTGTTCTGGTTATAACCGAAGTACGAGCCCGCAGTCGCCGGATTGCCGCCGGCGGCTTGAATGCGCTCGTCCGTCGTCTGCATCTGGAACGCCACACGGTTCTCCACCGGCGTATTGATCCAGTTCTGGAATCCCGCCGTGGAATCGGCGGGTCCAAGGAGCCAGTAGCTCGGCCGGCCGAAGTCGCTCGGACGGGCGACGTTGCGCACGCGGGCCACGAGGCGCGCCCAGTCGTGCCACAGGATGTCTGTCTGCGCCACTGGCATGAAATCCGTCGTGATGCCGGCATCGATGCGTGCGATCACCGCGGGCCAGTCCACCGCAGCCCGCTCGGCCGGGGTGCGCGCCGAGTACACCATCAGGCGGGCGACGAATGAGTTCGCGATGCGCACGAATTCGTCGCGATCCATGTCCTGATACAGCCAGCTCTCGACAGGCAGGTCGAAATCGTTCGTCGCAGCGATGGCGATAGCTTCATCGATTTGTGTGATGGCGGCCGCCACGACCTCCGAGTACGGACGGAACATCGTCTCGGGCGATGTGATCGTGTCGAGCACGAGGTCTTCCTCATGCACGTACGCCTGGTCGAAGTACAAACCGAGGTATCCGTGCGAGAGCCCCTGGATGAACTTTCCGACCGCCTCGGTACGTGCCGTGCGCGCCGCATCCTCGATGACCAGGCCGCCGTCGATGGCGGCGAGTGCATCGTTGACTGACGAAATCGTGCGGTACATGCCGTACCAAGGCGTCTCTGTCACGTTGTTGCGCGCGTTTACGGGGCTGTTGTCCCAGGCGATGCGCGGCTCGGCCGACAGCTCGAGTTGGCCGAAGTCCGCGAAGCCAGACGTGATCTCGCGCGCCATCGTGGAGAACGCCCACGACGGGTAATCATCATGCCCCGCGGCTGGCCACCATGTGCGGAACGAGGTGGCGACGAAGCTCTCGTTGGCCGTGGGCTGCTGGCTCGCGCGGGCGCGATCCGGCAGGTTCGGGTTGGTGATGGCCAGATCCTGGCAGGCCGTGAAGGCCAGCGCGAGGATCGGAATCAATTTGCGCATTGGGATCCTCATCTCAGAAGGTGATCTGGATGCTGCCGGTGATCGTGCGATACCGCGGATAATCAAAGCTGTCGATCTTGACCGTGCTGCCGCCGACCTCGGGATCGTAACCCTTGTAGTTGCTGAAGGTCAGCAGGTTGCGTCCCACCAGTGAGAGCGACACGCCCGTGGCGCCGAACTGCTGCACCGACGAGAGCAGTCGGCCACCCAAGCGGTAGCGCACCGAGAGCTCGCGCAGCTTGACGTAACTGGCGTCCTCGACGAAGTAATCGACCGGACTGGTGGCCATGTAGAGGGCCGCGGTGTAGTCGATGGTCTTCTTCAGTCCATCGGGCTTGCCGGTCTGGTCGGCATACCCGGTGCGGCCCCACTGGAACATGCGCTGCATGGTCTGGTTATAGGCGTCGCCGCCGACCTGCGCGTCGACCAAGCCAAAGAAGTCGAACGACTTCCACGTGACACTGTTGCTCCAGCCCCAGCGGAAATCCGGGTTGCCGTCGCCGATCTTGCTCACCATGAGGCTGCCATCCGGATTGAGGCGCCGGATCGGCATACCCCAGCCATACGTGGTGCCGCCGACGTCCGCGCTCATGCCCCACCCGGTATCCGGCTCGACGTACGCGCCGGAGACGGGATCACGCACCACGCCGTCGCGGTACGTGCGGTCCTGCCCGACCCAGACGAGGATCCCCTCATCGTTCACATCAAACTCGTCCGCGAACGGCTGCGCCGACGCGGGAAGTTGCGACACATTCTTCACGAGCGAGAACCCATACATCTCGCTGAGGCCGCTGCCTTGGCAGATGAACGCGATGTCCGAACGCGTGAAGCAGGGCAGGTCGAACTCGGTGATGCTGTGCCGCGAACGGTCCGCGACGAATCCCATGGTCCATGAGAAATCCGGGCGGCGCATGATCTGCGCCTCGACGGTCGCCTCGATCGTGTTGCCCTCGACCGTGCCGGCGTTCCGCCACTGGGACGTGTAGCCGTACAGCGCCGCCAGCGGCACCTGCAGCAGCTGGTCGACGACCTTCGTCTTGGCGTAGGAGAGCTGCACCGAGTAACGGTCGCGGATGATCGCGTCGATGCCGAATTCGGTCTCCGTCGAAAGTTCGGGCTTCAGGTTCGCGTTGCCCAACGTGGCCTTTGTGACGCCGCCGCCCGTGTTGAACACGAACGTCTCGTACTGGTCGTTGAAGTCCGGCCGGCCGCCCGCGGTGCCCTGCGAGACACGCAACTTGAGCTCGCTGAAGCTCGGCCACTGCCACCAGTCCTCCTCGGTCAAACGATAGGCGCCGCTCAGGCGGTAGTAGCTGTTCCAACGTTCGTTCGGACCGAAGAGGGAGCTACCGTCTCGGCGAAGCAATGCGTCGGCGATGTACTTGCCCTGGTAGTCGGCGCCGAGACTCACGAAGAAACCCGACGCGCGGATCTCCTCAAAGGTTGACTCGACGAAACGCTCGGTGGCGTTGTCGAGGCTGCGCACGCCTGGCACCGCGAAGTTGACACCCTCGGCTTCCGTCACCTGATTCTCTTCGCGCTCCATCAGCCCGCGCAGCGTGGAGCGCACGGTGAAGTCCCCGAAGCGCCCCAGCGTGTTGGCGCTGATCGCGGCGTTCATCGTGGTGGTCGTGCCGGTGACTTCACTGATCTCACCGGGGCCGCCATCCGCCGAGAAGCCCTCGGTCTTGACGCCCCGGTCGAGGAAGAAATTGTTCCGCCGGTCGGACCGGTCGTAGCTGACGTTGCCATCAAGGGTGAGCCAGCTGAGCGGCTGGTAACGGCCCTCGATGCTCCCCTGGGTGCGCGCCCGCTTGCGGCGGCTGTCCTCTGTGGCGAGCACGTAGAGCGGATTCTCCTCACGGCCGTCCGGATCGTTCTGGAACGTGTACCGCGTGCCGTCGACCGTGTCGGGTTGGAGCAGGTCGATGTCCGCTTCCTGGTTGATCAGGTCGAAGAACGTGTCGCCGTAGAGTTCGTTGCGGTTGGAACTGCTGTGGTAGCCGCTCACGGAGAAGCTGAACTGGTCCGTAGGCCGATGGTCGAGGTTGAGGCGCAGGTCGCGCTGGCCGTACTCACCGCTGCCGAGCACCACGCCGTCCTCGCGTGTATCCACGACACTGAGGAACCAGTTCGTGCGCTCGAGGTTCTGCGCGATGCTGATGGAGTTCTTGTAGAACTGGCCGGGATCGAAGAAGCGGTCGACCTGATCGTAGATCGGGACATTATAGGCCACGTCCTGGAAACGCTCGAACGCCGGTCGTTCGACGCGATCGTCGCGCTCCACGACGTTGCCCAGGGTGTCGACGTATTCACCGTCCGCGTTCGTGCGCCAGTAGTGCGCCTTGGCCCACTTGAAGTTACCGCCGAGGAAGTTGCTGCCCATCTCCGACCGCAGCGTGAACTGCGTGCCGCCCTCGACGATGCCCGATCCCCGGCGCGTGCGGATCTGGATGACGCCCGACTGCGCGCGCGAGCCATAGAGCGAGGCGGCCGCGGCGCCCTTGATCACCTCGACGCTTTCAATGTCCATGGACTCAAGGTCGGCGCTCGACGCGCCGAACGCGGCACTCTGAATCACGCCGTCCACCACGATGAGCGGCGAGTTGGACTTGGAGATGGAAGTCGGCGTGCGCAGGATGATGTTCGTGCCGCTGCCCGGCTGGCCGGCCGGCGAGACGGACACACCCGACATCTTGCCCTGGATCGACTCCAGCGCGTTGGTGGCCGGCACCGGCAGGCTGGCCGCGTCCACGCGGCCCACGGTGAACGGCACGCGCGTGCCCGACGTGGGATCGACCACGCCGGTCGAGACCACGGCCTCGAGGTTCAGCACCGAGGCCTTCAGCGCGATGTTCGCGGTGACGGTCTGGCCCGCCGCGACGACGACACCGGTGATGCTCGCGCGCTGGAACCCGATGCGACGCGCGTCGATGTTGTACGTGCCGGCCGGGAGGCCCGTGATCATATAGCGGCCGGCCTCGTCGGTGAGGGCGACGAACCGCGTGCCCTCGATGGCGATCTGCACATCGGTCACGGGCCGGCTGGTCGCGGAATCGGTCACGACGCCCGTGATGTTGCCCGTCGCCTGTGCGTCGGCGGCGGTGGCGGAGAGCGCCGCGAACAGCATCGCTCGGGCGATACGTCGGAGAGGGAACATCAGGCCTCCAAGAGTGGTGAATATGCTGCGCACGAGCATGAATATGCTCGGAATCCGGTCGGGGGGAAGCTGGCCCGGCGGTTCCGTGACCACGCGCTTGACATTTGAGTTACTCCCCGCCGCGGCTGCGGCGTCACTGGGCGACCGCCGCCCCGTCGCGCCGCGGGTCGGCGATGCCGATGCGTCGGCCGTCGCGCCGCACGTGCACGCCATGCACCGCGCCGAATGCCAGGTCCGACACCCGGCTCGTCGGCAGGTATCCCGCACGTACCAGCGCTGCATAGACATCCGAAGTGAAGCCCGGCTCCACCTCGACTTCTCGGCGCACCGCACTCGTCTGGATGCGCGGCGCGGCGATTGCCAGCCCAGCGTCCTCGCCGAACGCCAGGATGCGCATCGTCACCTGCGCCGTCGACGGCTGGATATACGCCGACCCGGCCGCGCCGATCACCAGCCGCACGTCATCTCCCTCGAGCAGGATCATGGGGGCGATCGTCGAGTTCGCGTAGCGGTTCACGCCTTGCGTGCGATCGTCGAAGTTGTTGCCCGATGAGTTGAGGAAGAACCCGCCCGTGTACACGCCGGAGCCGAACAACACGCCCACGGTGGTCGTCAGCGAGACGGCGTTGCCCTCGGCGTCCACCACGGACAGGTGTGAGGTGTAGCTGGGCGCGTCCGGCGCGTCGGGCGCGCCGTCGCCTGACGTCGCCGCCGACTGCCCGGCGTTTGCCTCGCTCGGCGCCGCGCCCGACCGCCCGCGGCGGGTGGCCGACGGATACGGGTCCCGTGTGCATGCCGCCTCCGGTGCATCCATCTCATGCGACCAGGGGTCACCGCGCAGCACCGTGTCCGGCGCTTGCATCAAGCTCCGTACCGCCTCCAGTCGCTCGCGCGCATACCCTTCACTCGACAACCCACGAGCCGGCACGGCCATGACCGCAGGGTCGCCGCGCCACCAGCCCCCGTCCGACGTCACCGCGCGCTGGATGCCGGCCAAGGTGACGATCGCCTCGGGGCCGTCGGTGAACCCATCGGCTTTGGTGATGCCGGCCGCTTCCGCCATCTGTAGGATCTCAATCACCGCCGACCCGCTCACCGGCGGCGGCGCGCCCAACACGGTGTACCCGTTCCATTCGGCGCACAGTGGCCGCATCGTCGCGACCGGATACGTCGCCAGGTCGCGCACGGTGATAAGGCCCCCGAGCGCGCGCACCTCTGCCGAAAGCGCTTCGGCGACCGGACCGGTGTAGAAGCCATCCCGCCCGTCGCGCGCGATGCGCTCTAGCGTGGAGGCGAGTGCCGGTTGCACGAGCCGCTCGCCGGGTCGCAGCGCTTCGCCGTCCGGCATGAAGAGCTGCAGCGCGGCCGAGTCGCGCGCGAGGCGTTCGCGCGCCGACCGGATAGTGCGCGAGAGCAGCGGCGTCACCACGAAGCCATCGCGCGCCAGGGCGATGGCGGGCGCCATCACCTGCGCGCGTGAGAGCCGGCCGAATCGACGATGCGCCTCGAGGAGACCCGCCACCATGCCGGGCGTACCCGCGCCGCGCGCGGGGATGCGCGCATCGCCGCGCAACGTGTCGGGCTCGGCCCAGCGCGGGTCCTCGCCCGCGCGGGCGTAGAATGAGAGGTGTTCCGCGCGCGCGGCATCGGCATCGTACCACGTGAGCGCGCCACCGCCGCCGAGGCCGGTCTGCGAGACGTCGGTCACCGACAGCGCGAACGCGGCCGCCGCGGCCGCGTCCATGGCGTTGCCGCCTTGGCGCAAGATCAGCGCCCCGGCTTCGGCCGCATCCGGCTGTGATGCCGAGACCATGCCGCGCGCGCCTTCGGTGCGTTTGCCCGACAATGGTGACGCGATGGCCGCCCCGACGTCGGGCGCAGGCGCACGCATGCAACTGATGGCGAACGGAAGCAGCAGCAGGAACGCGTGTGCGACGCGCGCGCTGCGGCAGCAACGCGTCGGCAAGTCCACGGAGTGGTCGCGCGAAGTGGTTGTCATGCTGGCTAGCATAACGGCACCGGGCGATAGCGGCCAGCGCTGGACCGTCGGCACGCGCCTTGCCTTCCATGCTCGGCGACGCGATCCGGCGGCACCGGATCCGCGTGGATCGTCAACGGACAACCGAGCGCCACAGGCGCCAGGGAAACCTCACTCATGGATTTGATGGCCGGCGAGCGAATGGCCCGGGCGATGTATCGGGCCGCGCGCGGAGTCGCGCATGCAGGCATCGGTTCGCGTCCCGCGATGGGCGTCGCGCGACTGCTGGGCGTGCGGAACGCCACCGTGTTCATGCTTCATCGATTTCACGACGGCAGTGGCAGCAACGATCCCAGTGCGGGCACGGATGTCCGGCTGTTGCGCGGCGCGCTCTCTGCGTTCCGCCGGCAAGGCGTGGCGATGATGACGCTGCGCGATCTCATCGCGCACATCGAGGCGAAGAAGCCGCTCACGCGGCCCACGGCCGTGTTCACGGTCGACGACGGGTATCGTGACTTCCTCGACCTCGCCGCGCCGATCTTTGCGGGCTTCGATGTCGAGCCGACGGCGTTTCTTATCAGTGAATTCGTCTCGGGGCGCCAATGGTGCTGGTGGGACCGCGTGGTCGAGGCGTTCGTGCGCTCGCCGCGCCGTGACATCTCGATCGCGTGTGATTCGCGGATCTTTCACTATTCGCTGGGAACGCCCGCGCAACGCCGGCACGCGGGGTATGGCTTCGTCGAGGATCTGAAGTGGGTGAGCGACGCCGAGCGTCGCCGTGTGGCGGAGTCGATCGGCACCTACGCGGATGTGGAGCTGCCGGTGTTGCCGCCGGCGGAGTACCAGTCGCTCACATGGAGCGAGGTGCGCGAGCTCGAACGCGCCGGGGTGCATTTCGGGCCGCACTCGCGCACGCATCCGATCCTGAGCCGCGTGGATGACGCGGCCGCGCGCCGCGAGATCCATGAGTCATGGACAGACCTGCAGCGCGAGGTGCACGATCCCGTGCCGGTGTTCTGCTATCCCAACGGCACGCTCGACTCGTTCGGCCAGCGCGAGATGCAGCTCGTGCGGGACGCGGGCATGCGCAGTGCCGTCGCGTTCCGCCGGCGCTACGTGAATCCGCGCACGTGCAGCGCGGATGACCTGTTCGCGCTATCGCGGTATCCGATGCCGTCAGATCTCACCGACGCGGTGTACATCGCGAGCGGGCTGGCCTGGGAGTAGAAGCGGTGAGCGGCGAGACGGCGCGGGGTTCCACGGCGCCGTCCTCGAGAACGGTCAGTACCGCGCCCCGTCGCAGACCACGTCGGCGATGCGCTCACCGGCGTGTCCGTCCCAGCGCTCGATCACGGGCCGCGCACGCGCGCCGGTGCGCTTGAGGACCCCGCGCGCGCGCTCCACGAGCGCCGAGCGTTGCGGCGGGACGAGGGCGTTGGTGCCCAATGAACACGTGATCGGTCGTTCGGTGTTGGGTCGCACGGTGAGGCAGGGCACGCCGAGGAACGACGTCTCCTCTTGCAGCCCGCCCGAGTCGGTGATCACTAAGTTGGCGCGGGACACGAGCCCGATCATGTCCACGTAGCCCTGCGGCTCGAGCACGCGCAGCGCGCCGCCCCCGTTCGGCTTGAGCTGCATCTCGTCCATGCGCCGACGCGTGCGCGGGTGCACCGAAAACAGCACCGTAGTATCCTGACTGATGTCCTCGAGCGCGCCCACGAGTTCGCGCAGGTGGTCGGGATCGTCCACGTTGGACGGCCGGTGCAGCGTGACGACGACGTAGGGTCCTTCGACGCCGGTGTGCCGCTCGCGCTGCTCCGCGCGCGCGCGCGGCAACACGCGCATGAGGGAGTCGATCATGACGTTGCCGACAAAGTGCACCGACTGCGGGTCGATACCCTCTGCGTGCAGGTTCTCGACGGCGTCGGCCGACGGCGCGAGCAGCAGGGTCGCCACGTGGTCCGTGACCAACCGATTGAGTTCCTCGGGCATCGTGCGGTCGCGGCTGCGCAGGCCGGCCTCGACGTGCGCGACGCGGATGCCGCGTTGGGCCGCGGCGAGCGCCGCGGCCACGGTGGAGTTCACGTCGCCGTAGACGAGCACCAAGTCCGGCTGTTCGTACGCCAGCACGGGCTCGAGGCGCGACATCACGGCCGTCGTCGTCTCCGTGTGCGTGCCGGAGCCGACGCCGAGCGCATAATTCGGCGTCGGGATGTCGAGATCGTCGAAGAACTCGTCCGACATGACCGCGTCGTAGTGCTGGCCGGTGTGCACGATGATATGCTGCACATCCGCGCGCCGGTCGAGCGCGCGCGCCACCGGCGCCAGTTTCATGAAGTTCGGGCGGGTGCCCACCACCGACAGGACCTTCATCTAGAACCTGGTAATGGCGACCACCGTGAGCGGGATGGCGACGAGCAGCGACAGGATGCGCACCATGCGCTCGCTGTCGCGCTTGCGCGGGATGACCAGCTCGTCACCCGCCTGCAGGCCCATGTCGTCGAGCGTATAGCCGGCCGAGACCGCGCTGCGCACCTTTTGGCCCTCCTCGATGGTCTTGCCGCGTCGCATGATCTCCATCTTCTTCAGTTCCGCGTCGCTGGTGGGACCGCCGGCGAGCGTGATCGCGTCGGCCAGCGGGGCATTGGCGGGAACGGCGAAGAAGCCGGGCGTGGCGACCTCACCCAGCACGGCGATACGCACGAGCGTCTGCGCATGCACCACGGGTTCCTTGATGAAGCGGCCGATCTCCTTCTGCAGGTGGGACTCGACGTCGTCGCGCCGCACGCCGGCCAGGCTGATGGATCCCAGCACCGGCAGGTCGATCGTGTAGCCGGCCTTCACGGTGAACGTGTCGGTGAGCGCTTCCTCCATCTCGACGCTGAGGACGATCCGGTCGCCGACGCGCAGCATGCCGGGTTCCTGCTGCGCCGCGAGCGGGACGGCGGCGAAGAATTGGATGGCGACGCATACGCACCGCGCGAGGGAACGTCGGGTCGTGCCGAAAGTCTTGTGCATCATTCCACCGTCACGCTTTTGGCGAGATTGCGCGGTTGGTCCACGTTGCAGCCGCGGAGCACCGCTATGTGATAGGCAAGGAGCTGGAGCGGGACAGACGCCACGATCGGCATCATGAGCGGAGGACAGTCCGGTACGTGCAACTGATGGGCGGCGAGCTTATTGTTGCGCAGCTCGCTATTGCCTTCCGTCGTGAGCGCGATGATCTGGCCGCCGCGCGCGTTCACTTCCTTCATGTTGGAGAGCACCTTGGCGTAGCCCTCGTCACGCGGCGCCACGAAGATCACCGGCATGTTCGCATCGATGAGCGCGATGGGCCCATGCTTCATCTCAGCGGCGGGATAACCCTCCGCGTGGATATAGCTGATCTCCTTGAGCTTGAGTGCGCCCTCGAGTGCCACCGGAAAATGCTGGCCCCGGCCCAGATACAGCGCGTGCTGTGAGGGCGCGTACACCTCGGCGATCGCGCGCACTTCCGCGTCGAGCTCGAGCACGCGACTCACGAGCTGCGGCAGCCCGAGCATCTGCGCGACAATGGCGCGTCCGACCACCTTGGGCAGCCCGCGATGGCGGCCGAAGTGCAGCGCCATCAGCATGAGCGCCACGAGCTGCGCCGTGAACGCCTTCGTCGAGGCGACGCCGATCTCCGGGCCCGCGTGCAGGTACATGCCGCCGTCGGTCTCGCGCGCGATCGAGCTGTTCTCGACGTTCACGATGCCGAGCACGTGCGAGCCTGCGGCGCGCGCCTCCCGCAGGGCCTCCAGTGTGTCCGCCGTTTCGCCGGACTGTGAGATGGCGATGGTCAGCGTGCCTGATACGCGCGGCGAGTGGCGGTAGCGATACTCCGACGCGTACTCGACCTCCACCGGGATGCCGGCGATCTCTTCCATATAATGGCGGCCCACGAGACCGGCGTGCCAGGAACTCCCGCACGCGACGATCACGATGCGGCGAATCGCCGCAATGTCATCCGCGCCGAGGTTGAGGCCGTCGAGCCAGGCGGTGCCGTCCTCGCGATGCAGCCGGTCAGCGAGCACCGCGCGGATGGTCTCGGGCTGTTCGGCGATCTCCTTACGCATGTAATGCGGATGGATGCCGCGGTCGGGCCCGCGATTGCGCCACGAGACCTCGATCGGCGGGCGGATGCATTCCTGCCCGCGGGGGTCGGTGATGCGATACCCCGCATCCGTCACGGTCGCGAGGTCGCCGTCGCCCAGGTGCACGACGCGCCGCGTGAAGTGCTGCACGGCGCTGGCGTCCGATGCGATGAAGATCTCGCCATTACCGACGCCGATGAGCAGCGGCGTGCCGCGCCGCGCCGCGACGATCTTGCCCGTCTCGCCGAGTCCGATGACCGCGACGCCGTACGAGCCGGTGACGCGCGTGAGCGCCGATTGCGTGCGCTCCTCAAGCGTGGCGCCCTCTGCGGACTCGATCAGGTGCGCGATCACCTCACTGTCCGTGTCGGTGCGGAAGGCGTGGCCCTGTGCCTCCAGCTCGTGCCGCAGCTCGTCCGCGTTCTCGATGATGCCGTTGTGCACGACGGCTACCGTGTTGCGGCAGTCCGTGTGCGGATGCGCGTTGAGCGCGCTCGGCACGCCGTGCGTCGCCCAGCGGGTGTGCCCGATGCCGCACGACCCGGGGGCGGGCTCGGTCTCGACAAGCGCGCGCAGCACCTGGATGCGGCCGGCCTGCTTGCGGACCTGCAGACTCGCGCAGTTGTGCACGGCGATGCCAGCGGAATCATAGCCGCGGTACTCGAGGCGCTCGAGACCGTCCAACAGGACGCTCGATGCATCCCGCCGTCCCACATATCCCACGATGCCACACATGCTCAGCGCCCCACCAAAACGTTTTCCGTGCTCTCTTCGGTCTGCGTTTCGTACCCGGGCAGGGCATAGTGCGTGTAGTAGCTGTAGGCATTGTCGCGTGGGACGTCGTTGAGCACGGCGCCGAGCACGCGTACGGGCGTGCGGCCTAGGACCTCGAGCCGCGACGCGGCGACTTCGCGCTGGCTCACGCCGGTGCGCACCACAAGTAGCATGTTCTCCGTCGCCGCGCCCAGCACGACCGCGTCGATGCCGGCGCTGAGCGGCGGGCTGTCGCAGATGATCACGTCGTAGTCATCGCGCACCTCGTTCAGCAGGCGCTTGAGGCGGCCACCGCCCAGCAGCTCCGGCGCCTCGCGCTGGCGACTGCCGCAAGTCACGAGGTCGAGCCGCTCCACGACGGTGTGCTGCACGATGCGTTCGACTGGCTCAGTGCCGCGCAGGTACTCGGTGAGTCCGGGGCGCCGCTGGTGGTTGAAGCGTTCGTTGAGCATGCCGCGGCGCAGGTCCGCGTCAATGAGCAGCGTGCGTGCGCCGCCTTCCGCGAACACGCGCGAGAGGTGGGTCGCGAGGAACGACTTGCCGTCCGCGCTGCCGGGACTGGTGATGGTCATCAACAGCGGACCGGTGGAGCCGTGCGCGTACGAGAGATTGAGCCGGATGTCGCGCAGTGACTCCTGGAACGGTGTGCTGGCCTTGGAGCGCACCATCGCATTGCCGCTTGGCTTGACGTGCGGGACCGCGCCGAGGATGGTGAGTCCCAGGTCGCGCGTCACCTGGTCGGGGTAACGGAAGCGCTTGTCCGACTTGTCGAGCACCACGGCGAGCGTGCCCGCGATCGCAAGACCGCCCACGAGCGAGATGAGCAAAATGACGGGTTCGCTGTTGCGTGACGGCCAGGCCGGCGGCACCGCGGCGTCAAGCACGCGCACCTCGGCCACGGCACTCTCTTCGGCGAGGCGCGCATTGTCGTACCGCTGTTGGAGCGTGCTGTAGAGTTCCTCGGCCAGCAGCGCCTGCCGTTCCAGGCGTCCCACCTCACGGTCACGCGCAGGGATCGCGCGCAGCGTGCTTTCCGTGCTCGCCACGCGCCGGCCGAGGTCCGAGCCGCGCTCGCGGATGCGCGCCGCCACGGCCATGGCGAGTGGCGGGATCGTGCTCGTCTCAAGCGTCGAGATCTCGCCAATCAGCCGCTGGATGGGCGGATACGCGTCGGGATACCGGTAGCGCAGCGTGCGCAGCTCACTACGCTTCTCCGTGAGCTCCGTGAGCGCGGCGGTGAGCTGGCTGGCGTTCTCGCGCTCCGCCACGCGTTCGAGCGTGGCGGTGCCAAGTCCGCCGCGGCCGGCGGACGCCAACGCCGCCTCGATCTCCTGAACCTCGCGTTGCGCGCGGTCGCGCGCGCCGACGAGGTCGTAGTACGCCTCGCTGCGCGGCATGCCGGCGCCGCCTTCGAGCGACGGCCCGGCGGCCGCCGGCGCGCCCCGCAGTGACGCGAGGTCCTCCGGCACGGTCGCCGTGCGCGTGCGATAGTCGGCGAGCGCATTCTCGGCGGACGTCAACGCGGCACGCGCCGTCGCCACCTGTTCGCCGAGGATGTCACTGAGTTCACCCACGTTCTGCTGCTTGAGTGCGGCCGCCTGTTCCACGAAGCGGTCACCCAGGGCGTTGAGCGTTACGGCGAGCCGGTCGGGGTCCGTCCCGGTCAGCTCGACGGACAGGAAGTTCGCGGCCTCGTCGATATTGACCTCGAGGTCCTCGCGCAGCGCGACGGCGGCATGCCGCGGCGACGTGACCGTGAAGTCGAGGTCGCGTCCCGCGGTCAATGACGCGGCGGGCGGCTTCCATAGGAAGCCGAACGAGCGCCCCACGGAATCCCCGACGGCGCCGGTCTCCGGCACCGCGCCGGCGGTCGCCAACGTCCACTCGTCACCGCGCCCGTTGACGGACAAGTGGTACTCGCCGGTCTGGAAGTCGTCGTCGAGCGCGAACCCGCGCATGAGTGCGGCCTTGTCGGGCGCGTCCATCGCCAGATATAGATGCGCATCGCGCACCACGTCCTCGAGCACCGAGTACGAGTAGAGCAGAGACGTCCAGGCTTCTGCGTTGAAGTCCTGCCTCGGGCGCACGGGCCCTTCGCGCGCGATTTCGGCGGTACCGCCGTCGATCCAGAGCATGGTGTCGGCGGTGTACTCAGGTCGCCAGATGCGCGTCGCGAGGTAGCCGAGTCCGACGCACGCCGCGGTGACGAACAGGATGAACCACCGATAGCGGCGGAGGGCATGACCGAGCCGTTGCCAGTCCGGTCCGGGCGGCGACATCAGATTGTCGGTGTCGAGCGCCGCATGGGCTCCCGCCGGGGCGGGGATGATGATGGGGCGCGGGGTGAGGGCGCCATTGGAGTTGGATGGGTGCGGTGTCATGGGCGGTGTCCAATGCAAGACCGATACCGCTGGTGGCGGTGGCGCGCCGCGTGTGCGGCGCATCGGTCGGCGTGCTCCATTGCGGGGCGTGCCGCCACGCGCGGAAGTAGCAGAGTGGTGCATTACATGCGCGAAACAGGGGCTGCGCCCTTGCGACAGCATGGCCCGAATCCTGCGCCCTGCCGGGATACAAGCATTTCCCACCCATCAAGCAATGAGAGGCGCGTGTGACCCGAGCATGGAGTCCGACAGACGACAGCCGTAGCGGTAATGCGGCAGGGACCATCGACCGCAGCGAGCGCGAAAGTGCACCTGCGCGAACCACTGCCAATAATCCCAACGCGAGCATAAGTGTGCTCGTCGCAGAAGAGGAGCACGCGTTGCGCGAGACCTGCGCGACGGCGCTGCGGCAGGAAGGGTTTGATGTCACCACGGTGAGCCGTGGCGACGAAGCGCAGACACTACTGAAGCGGCGCGCGTTCGACATCGCGCTGGTCCACCTGCGCATGCCCAAGGTGGACGGCGTCGCGCTCATGCGCACGGCGCTGCTGACGAATCCCGATACGCTGGTGATCATCATGACCGCCGAGCCGAGCGTGGACTCGAGCGTCGAGCTGCTGCGCGAGGGTGCGTGGGACTATCTCCCGAAGCCGTTCTCGGCATCGCAGCTGCACCTGCTGGTTGGTCGGGGCGCGCACGCGGTGCTGTCGCGGCGCTCGCTGCCGGGCATCGGTCAGGTGATCCGCGAGGCGAAGGACGACGAGCACGTCACGCTGCTCGGCACCACGCCCGTGTTCCGGCGCGCCGTGGAGCTGGCAGCCAAGGTCGGCAACACGGATGCATCGGTGTTCATCACCGGCGAGAGCGGCTCCGGCAAGGAGATGTTCGCGCACTACATCCACCAGCACAGCCAGCGCAAGGACAAGCCGTTCGTGGCCGTGAACTGCGCGGCCCTGCCGGAGATGTTGCTGGAGTCCGAGATGTTCGGGCACCGCAAGGGCGCCTTTACCGGCGCCGTGCGTGACAAGCCCGGCCTGCTCGAGATGGCCGACGGCGGCACGCTGTTCCTGGACGAGCTCGTCGAGATGCCGAAGTCCAGCCAGGCGAAGCTGCTGCGCGTGATCCAGGACGGCATCGTGCGGCGCGTCGGCAGCGAAAAGACAGACGCCGTCGTCAACGTGCGGTTCATCGCGGCGACCAACGGTGATCCCGAGCAGGCCGTCGCGCGCGGCGATATGCGCGAGGATCTCTTCTATAGGTTGCGCGTCGTGCGGCTGCACCTGCCGCCGCTGCGACAGCGGCCGGCCGACATCCCCCTGCTCGCGAAGCACTTCTTGGAGCGGTACTGGCAGCGGCATCGCGAGCCCGGCTCCAAGCCGCCGACGTTCAGCCCGGCCGCCGAGGTGGCCATGGCGTCGCATCCGTGGCGCGGCAACGTCCGCGAGTTGCAGAACGTGATCGAGAACATCGCGGTGCTTTCGGAGCCCGGCAAGGAGATCGTGCCGGACGACCTGCTCATGCTGGACGAGCCGAGCGAGCAGGAGAACTCTGCCCAGGTCGCGCTGGCCGCAACGAACTTCGAGGAGCCGTATCACGACGCGCGCGATCGTGTGCTCGCATTGTTCGAGACGCGCTATCTCACGACGCTCGTCGGACGCACGAAGGGCAACATGTCGGGCGCGGCGCGCCTGGCCGGCGTGGACCGCACGACGCTGTACCGGCTGATGGAGCGCCATGGCCTGCAACGCACGCCGACGCAGGGCCTGCTCTCACCCGTGTCGCCGCCGGCGACGCCGGGGGCATCGAACGAGCGGAGCAGGGAACAGCAGGCGTCATGACGGCGGCGGAGGAGGAGTACTGGCTTCGGTCGTTTCCGCTCACGGAAGCATCCGGGCGGGACTTCTCCTCGGCCCTCGGACGGCCGGACGCGCTCGACCTCGTGGTCGAGATCGCCCATGATTTCCGCTCCCCACTCGCCTCGGTGCTCGTGCTGGCCGAGATGCTTGAGAGCGGTCGTAGCGGTCCGTTGAACCCGAGGCAGCGCGCGCAGGTGCAGCTGATCCACGCGGCGGTGCGCGCGCTGTGCTCGACGACGACGGACGTGATGGATCTCGCGCGCAGCGGCCACGCCGATGCGCTTGGCGCGCGCGCGCCGTTCGATGTCGATGCCGTGCTCGCCGCGGTGCGCGACACGTTGCGGCCTGTGGCCAGCGCCAAGGGACTCACGCTGCGCGTGGCGGCGGCTGCGGTCGGGCGCCGCGTCGGTTACGCCCGGGCGTTGGAACGCGTGCTGCTCAACCTCACGACGAACGCCCTCAAGTTCACGGATGAGGGCCACGTCGAGCTCAGCGTGCACGCTGCCGCGGACGATCCGTCGTCCTTGCTGTTCGCCGTGCAGGACACTGGCCGTGGGATCTCGCCGCGCTCGGCGCATGCGCTGTTGGATGCGTTCCCGACCCCGACCGCCGAACGTCCGCGCGGGTTCTCGGGCGCCGGCTTGGGCCTCGCCATCTGTCGGCAACTGCTGGATGCGATGGGCACGACGCTGCTGCTGGATTCCCGCCCGGGCGAGGGTTCGCGATTCCATTTCGCGCTCGCGCTGCCGCAGGCCGCCGCAGCGTCCGCGGACGCATAGTCCTCGTCGGGTCCGGCGGGTAGACGCGCCATTGCGGGCCACCGACATCCGCCGCAAGCCCCCAACGCGGCGCGCACGCGGTACCACCGGCACGCGCATGCGTGCATGCGTGCGCATGCGGTCGATGCGCGTCAGACATGCGGTGGCGCCACGCTCTCGCGCGCGGGCGCCACGTCACGGGCATCGGCACGAGGATTGCCCTTCCCACCGGCATGACCACACGTGCATACCCGGTCCGTATCGAGGACGACGCGCCGCAGTCCCCCCGCGAGAAATCACTCGACATCGCGGAACCGCCGATCCCGGACGAACGACCTCGCAGGATCCTCAACATCGTCGTCGCGCTCGTGGGCATCATCATCACCGTGCCCGTGATGTTCGTCATCGCGCTGCTCGTGAAGATGTCGTCACCCGGACCCGTGCGCTTCGTGCAGACGCGCGTGGGACGCGACCGACGCCGCCGGCGCACCGGCGACAACACCGGCACCAGGCACCGCGACCTCGGCGGTGAGCCATTCCGGATCTACAAGTTCCGGACGATGCATCACAGCTCGGACGGCACGCAGCGATGGGCCTCTGCCGCCGACCCGCGCATCACGCCGATCGGTCGCGTGCTGCGCCAGTTCCGGTTCGACGAGCTGCCGCAGCTGTTCAACGTGCTGCGCGGCGACATGAACGTCGTCGGGCCCCGGCCGGAGCAGCCGGACATCTTCGAGCGTCTACGCGGGAGGATCACGCGCTACACCCGACGCCAGCGTGTGCGCCCCGGCATCACCGGCTGGGCACAGATCAACCTGGCGTATGACCAGACGGAAGAGGATGCCCGCCGTAAACTGCAATACGACCTTGATTATATCGGTCGGCAGTCGTTGACAGAGGATCTTCGCATCATGGCCAAGACGCTTCCGGTCATGTTCGGACGGCGCGGCGCGCATTAGCAGTCTCCAGGGCGGCTTCGTAGACATAGCGGTACCGGGCCGCCCAGAGCGTCGGATCGCCATCCCGGCGCAACCGCAGCAACGCGGCGCGTGCGCGGCGCCGGGCGGTGGCCCGGTCGTCGCGCACACTGCGGATCGCCGCGGCGAGCACCGCGGGTTCATCGGGCGGCACGAGCAGCGCCTCGTCGTCGCCGACCACGTCGGGCACGCCGCCCACCCGCGTCGCGACGACGGGGACTTCAGCCGCCATGGCCTCGAGCAGCGTCATCGGGGTGCCCTCCGAGCGTGAGCTCAGCACGAGCACGTCGAACGCACGCAGCAGCCGGGCGGCGTCGGGCACATGGCCCAGCCAGTCGACGCGCGGGCCGCCGATCGCCAACGCCGCCGCGCGCGCCTGCAGTCGCCCGCGTTCGGCGCCGTCGCCGATGATTGCGACGCCCACGGGGCGACGCCCGTCATATCCACTCGCGTCGAGCGGTGGTGCGTCCACTGCGGGCAGGGCCTCTACCAGCACGTCGAGTCCTTTCTCCGGGCTCATGCGCCCCACCCACCCCGCGATGAAGGCGTTGGGGTCCAAGCCCAAGCGGCGGCGCGCCTCCTCACGACCGAGCGGATCGCGATCCCCATCGGGCTGCCAGGCATTGCGCACCACGTGCAGGCGCTCTGGAGGAATGCCGGCGTCGATCAGGCGCGTGGCGAGCTGCCGCGCGACGGCCACCACGGCGTCGCGGCGCGCGCAGGCCCGGACCTGCAGCCATTCGTAGCCACGGTTGCGCCAGTCGCCACCGGTGATGCCGTGCATCGTCGTGACCATCGCCGCGCCGACGGCTCGCCCCGCATCCGCGGCGACAACGTCCACGTGCGCGCCGTGCGTGTGGACGACCGCAGGCCGGTGTGCCGCGCAATGGTCAAAGATCGCCTGTCGTTCCGCGCGGTAGGCGCGCGCCGGGAGGTTGATGGTATGCACGCCGACGCCGTAACGCCGCAGCGGCGTCAGGAACGGACCCGCGTCCGGCTCGCCCTTCGGCAGGACGGCCAGCACCTCGACGTCGTTGCCGGCGTTGCGCTGTGCGGTCGCCAGCCCCTGCACGACCCGTTCGAGTCCGCCGACCGGCGCCGGCGCCAGCACATGAGTGATTCGCATGGCCGTCACGCCAGCAGGAGGACGTGATCGTCGCTCGTGCGTTGACCCGTCAGCACGCGCTCGTGGCGCAGCATGGCGTCGACGAAGAACTTGGTCGCCCAGCTCAGCGTCTCGTTCGGTGCGTAGCCGCCGGTGATCGGGTCGGAGCCCGCGATGCCGCCTGCGATGCCACGCACCTCTGACGTGCGGTTCTGCGTGCTTTTGAGAAAGCGCAGCGACGGCACCACCGGCACGAGCCACTCCTCGTCGCCCGTGAGCTCGTAGAGCCGGAGCCAGATGCCCACCATCTGCGCTTGGCCGGTGAGGCAGCTCCACGACGCGGCGTCGCGCCAGTTGGGCCCGAAGCGGCCCGCGAGCCGTCCGTCGCTGCCGACCTTGTCCGCGAGCGCGGCGGCCGCTGTGGCCGCATGCGAGAGCAGGCGCGCGTCTTCGAGCAGGCGACCGCCTTCCAGCAGGCCGCGTACGGCGTAGCCGATCGTGTGCAGCAGCGGCTGCGACGGATCCGAGATGCAGCAGTCCGGAATCCATCCGCTCGAGTGCTGGCGCCGGGCCACGGCGCGCAGGCAGCGGATGGCGGCGTCGCGGCAGCCGGGAGAGTCGAAGCGCGTGCCGACCTCGGCCAGCGCCCACGCCGTGCGCGCGTTGTAGAGTGCGGCGCTCTTCACGGCGAACTGTGAGTGGCCGCGCCGCCAGATGCCGTCCGCATCGAGTGAGGCGACGAGGAAGCGCGCGGCCGCGCGCGCGGCGTCGGCGAAGCGTGCGTCGCCCGAGCGCTGATGCGCGGCGAGCCAGCCGAAGATCACCTGGCCCGTGTTGAAGACCGACGGCGAGACGCGCTCACCTACCACGCCGCCCTGCACGGCGCCCGACTCAAGCTGCAGCCGGCATTCCCACATCGCGACGCGCAGGGCGCGGCTCTCGAGTTCCGTGCGGGAGAACCTATCCGCCGCGGCGAGCAGTGTGGGGATTGCGTAGCCCGACGTCTCGGGGTACTCGGGCTCCCAGCCGCGCAGGCCGAAGTGGCGGTTCTGCACGAGGCTGTATCCGCGGGCGATGCCGCCGCTCGGCGAGACGTCCTGTGCGTCGCAGAGCCAGTCGATCGCGGCGAGCATGTGCGGCTCGTGGTCTTCATCGACCTCGTGGCGGCTGCCGTCGACACGCCACAGGCGACGGGGCGACAGGGGCAGCGGCAAATCAGTACGGTACGGGGTGGACACGGCGCGCGCGCGCCGGAAGTCGGGATGCAGGGTCATGAGTGTCATGTCGCTGTGCACGGTCAAGTTGCGTGCCGAGGAGGGCAAAATGCCCTCGCGTGGGCGCAACGTGTGTATCTCCAACGACTCGCACGGGGAGCGCCGACACGGCGTGGCGCGCCGGAGGCGATGCTGCGGTCGCGCACGCGCGACAGATGATTCGGGTCTGCGACGCGCCGCCGGGTGGCCCCCGTCTTGCTCCTCGCGACCTGTATGACCTCAACGGCTCAACAGCTCGACCGTTCCCTTGCGCGCGGGATCGCGTGGACGGGCGGCATGAAATGGGTGACGTCGCTGCTCACGTGGGGCGTCACGCTCTTCATTGCACGCCTACTGACGCCGGACGAGTACGGACTCTTCGGCATGGCCATGGTGTTCATCGGCTTCGCGCAGCTGGCGAGCGAAGCAGGCCTGCTGGCGACGATCGTGCAGGCGCCGACCCTCGACGAGTCCTATGCCGCGCGACTGGGTGGACTCGCGCTGATGCTGGCGATCGCGATCGCCGCGTTCAGCGCCGGCATCTCCAGCCTGCTGGCGGTGTTCTTCCGCGAGCCCGCGGTGCAGATGATCGTGATGGCGTTGAGTCTGATGTTCATTCTGCGCGGCGTGCAGGTCTTGCGGCGCGGGATGATCACGCGCGCGCTCCGGTTCCACCACATCGCGTGGATCGACACGGTCGAAGCCGTGGTCACATCGCTGGCCACCCTCGGCTATGCGTTGCTGGGATGGAGTTACTGGTCGCTGGTGGCCGGGGTTCTCACGGGCCTCGCCTGCGGCACGCTGCTGAGCGTGGTGTTGTACCCGCACCGCATCGAACTGCCGCGACACATCAGTGAATTCGCCGGATCGATCAGTTTCGGCGCGAACGTCTTCGGCGGGCAGGTCGCCTGGTACGCCTATACGACGGCCGATTTTCTCGTCATCGGTCGCATGCTCGGCGCCACCGCCCTCGGCGCGTACACGTTCGCGTGGGTGATCGCCGGCATCGCGGTGGAACGCATTGCCGCGATGGCCGGTCGCGTGGTGCCCGCCGTGTTCGCAGCCGTGCAGGACGACGCGGCCGCGCTGCGGCGCTACATCTACCGCCTCACCGAAGGACTGGCGCTCGTCACGATGCCGGTGTGCATCGGCATCGCGCTGGTGGCCGATCTCATAGTTGTGGTCGGCCTGGGCGATGCATGGCTGGCGGCCATCGCGCCGATGCGCATCCTGGCGGTGTACGCCGCGTTTCGCTGTCTCGCGGTGATACTGCCGCATGTGCTCGTGTATACAGGACACGCGCGCCAGAGCATGCAGTACAATGTCGCCGCGCTGGTCGTGTTGCTGCCGATGTTCATTGCCGGCGCCGCCATGCTGGGCACGCCGGGTGTCGCGTGGGCGTGGCTCATCGTCTATCCGCTCCTGACGGCCTTCACCTACCTGCGCTATCTGCGCAACTCAATCTCCCTCTCCATGACGCAGTATCTCGGATCACTTGGCGCCGCGCTCGGCGCGACTGGCGTGATGACGGCAGCTGTGCTGGCCGTGCGCGCCCTGCTGCCGGCCACGGTGCCGGCGCCCCTCGTGCTCGCGGTGCTGGTCGCCACCGGCGGACTCGCGTATGGCGCCGTGGTGTTCACGCTCCACCGCAAGCGACTGACCGACGTCCTGCGTCTGTTGCGCTCGGGCGACGCCGCGCGCGCAGATGACGCGCCGACGGTTCCCGCCGCGCAGGCGCGCGGCAGCGCGCAAGGAAACGGCGCGCCGCGTTCGCGCAACAGGATCCTGCTGATTGCCTATCATTTTCCACCCGACCCGGCCATCGGCGCCCTCCGCTGGCAGAAGTTCGCCCGCTTCGCCGTCGAACGCGGCTGGGGACTCGACGTGATCATGCGCGAGGAGGCATCGATCCCGTCGCCCGATCCGCGCCGACTGGCCGATTTGCCGGCGGACGTGCGCCGTTTCGGCGTGCCGGACCGTCCGCTCTGGTTCGAGCGGATCGAGACCGCGGCCGCACACGCGGTGCGTCGCGTGATCCCGCGTCGCCTGGCCAGCGAATCGTTGCCGGCGACCGCCGTCGGTAAGCCGAGCAGCGGCCGCGACGTGACGCGTGCGTACTTCTCGGTGGTGGATTACCTGCAGAAGCGTCGCTGGGCCCGCGACGCGGCGCGTGCGGCCCTTACGGTCACGCGCAGCGATGCATCTGTCACGCACCGTGTGGTGATCGGGTGCGGACCGCCGTACTCCACGTACATGGCGGCGCAGCTCGTCATGCGCGCCACGCGCGGCCGAATCCCCATGGTCATCGACATGCGCGACCCGTGGAGTCTCTCGCAGCGGTTCCCGGAGCACATTGCGAGTCCCGTGACCGTCCGGCTCGCCCGACGCACGGAACGCAGTCTCGTGCAAGACGCGGCGCTCGTGGTCACGAACACGGAGCCGGTGAACGAGGCGACACGCCGTCTGTATCCGGCGCGCGCGTCACGCATCATTGCCGTGCCCAACGGGTTTGACGACGACCGGCTGCCGCCGCCCGCGCCGCGCGATCGCTTCATCATGGCGTACGCGGGCACGATCTACCTCAACCGGGATCCGCGGCCGTTGTTACGCGCGCTGTCGACCGTCGTGCGCGACCTCAATCTCACGCCGGACCAGTTCACGCTGGAGTTCATGGGCGATGTCGAGAACGCCAATGGCGTCCCGCTCGCGCGGCTCGTCGAGGAGGCGGGTGTGCAGGCGTTCGTGCGCATCCTGCCCGCGCGTCCGCGCGCGGAAGCGCTCGAGTACCTGGCGGGCGCGTCGATGCTCGTGCTGCTGCCGCAGGATTCCGATATGGTGATTCCCGGCAAGCTGTACGAGTACATGCGTTTTGAGGCGTGGATCCTGGCGCTGGCGGAGCCCGCCAGCGCCGTGGCGCACCTGCTGCGCGGCAGCGCCGCGCATGTGGTCTCAGCGGACGACGCTGCGGCGATCGCGTCGGTGCTTGAACGCTGCTATCGACAGCACCTGGCGGGCGGACGCGGTGCGCCGCTCGCGATCGACGAACGGCTGGGCCGTCGTGCGCGCGCTGAGCGGTTCTTCGACGCTCTCGACGACGTCCTCCGCGGACCGCATCGGCAGGATCCGGCGCAGCCCCTCGAGCAGCGCCGGCAATGGGTCGCCCCAGCGACCGATCTCGGCGCGGTCGCGGCTGAACGGCACCCGTAGCACGTCACGCAGGATCTCGGCGCGCGAGGGGAACGGCGGCTCGAGGTGCAGGTCGTCCGCGCTGTGGGCGAAGCGTGCCCAGAGGTGGTCGAGGTCGCCCCAGAACCAGCGGCTGCGGACGCCGACTTCGTACGGCGGATCGGCGAGGCCGGCATCGGCCGCGGCCGCCCCCTCGGCGTGCGTGCCGGTGCCATCGTGGCGATCCAGCGCGCAGTCCACCAGCAGCGCCGGGAAATCCACCCCGGCATCGATCGCCAACTGCAGCGAGCCCCACAGGCGGCCGTTGAGCTCGATGAACGAATGCCGGCCCGTGGCGCGGTCCACCTTGCACTCGACCATGGCGACGCCTTGCCAGTCAAGGGCGGTGAGGAGCGCGTCCGTCTTCGCCCGCAGCTCCGGTGGCACCGCGATGCTCTCGCGGTAGACGCTGATGCCGCCGGCGGGTGGTTTTTCACGCAGCCGGCGATGCGCGAAGGTCGCCCGTAGTCGCCCGTCCCAGCGCAGCGCGAAAATGCCCTCGGCGGCTCCGATCACGCGCTGTTGCACGAGCACGGGGAACGCGCAGGCGGGCAGCGACTCCACGGCGGCGCGCAGCGCGTCGGCCGACGGAATGAACTCGACAACGAGCTTGCGCCCGCGTCCGTCGTCGATCACGACGGAGTGATGCGGCTTGAGGATCGCGGGGAACGCCACCGACGGCAATACCGCGTCCAGTTCCGCCCGGTTTTGCAGCAGCACCGATACCGGCACGTCGAAGCCGGCAGCGCGCGCCACCTCGAGCATGCCCGTCTTGTCGCCGCCGCGGCGGAATGTCTCCGGCGACGGCAGCGGCACCGCGACGGACGGCGGAATGAAGTCCGGGTGCATGAGCACCGCCGTCGCGGACGCATCGGACACCGGCAGCAACACGTCGATGCGGTGCCGAACCGAGGCGATGCCGACTTCGGCGGCATAGGAGGCCGGCGCAAACAACGCCGATGAGCGCACGACGGCGCGTTGCACACCGCGCGAGACGCTGGCCAGCGTGTGCGCCCCTGGTCCGATCGCCCAGACTTCGTGACCGGCCGCGACCAGCGACCGCGCGGCCGCCAACGCCGCGCGCGAGTCGCCGTCGGTGATCAGGATGCGCGCGGGGGCCATCTTCCGCGGCGGCTTCATGCGACGACGGCGCGCCACCGCAGGCGCGCCGCCACATTGAGTCCGACGATGCTCCCCAACGAGACGTACAGGAACGGTGCGTATGCCTGCGAGAGGAAGAATCCGCTCACGACGTAGCCGACGAGCAGGGCGCCTTGCGCGCGCGCGAGCGCCGCGGTCGCGCGTTCCGGACCGCCGCGCGCACTGGCGTCGCGCGCGAGCCGGCCCGCCAGCAACAGCGCACCGAGGATCGTCGTGATGAACACGACGAGCGCGGGAATGCCAAGCTCCGCTCCCACCTGCAGGAAGGAGTTGTGCGGTGACGACCACTTCACGCCCTCGCTGAACTGCTGGCGTCGCGCCATCGGCGAGATCGTGCCTTCGGCTACGGGGAACGCGTTGAGCCCGAGCCCCGTGACGGGATTGCGCGCCATGTAGCCCAAGCCGCGCGACCAAATGGCCATACGACCGCCTTCCGTGTTGCCGATCCAGTTGTAGTCGCGGCTGGGATGCAGCATCGTGGATACGGTCGACCAGTACTGCGCGCCGGTGGCCGCGACGAACACGACGAGCAGGCCCGCGATCGTGATCAGACGCTTGCTCCAGTGCAGGCTGGTATAGCGCGCGAGCAGGTACAGCACGACGGCGACGAGACCCACGAACGCGCCACGCGATCCCGTCTTCACGATGGTCGCAAGGAACAGCGCGATGATGGCTGCCGAGAGGATGCGTGCCCAGAGGTGTTGCGAGAAACCCGTGAAGAAGAGCGCGAGCGGTAGCGTGCACACGAGCAGCATGCCGAGGTCGTTGGCGTCGTAGAACACCAGCGAACCCAGTCGTCCGCTCGGGCCGACCTCGAATCGTGTGAGGATGACGACCGCATAGATCGCGGCGCCGGCCACCTGGATCGCCGCGACACGCCGCGCGTCGGACACCGTGTACACCGCGGCGCCCGCCACGAGGGCGAGCAGCACCGCGGGCAGCACGTTCTTGATGAGGTACTCGAGACTCATGCCCGCCCACAGGCTCAGCGGGATGCTGGCCGCCGCGAGCGCAACGATGAGGAAGATGCCGCGCATGACACGTTGCCGCGCGATGATCCACGCGCGCACCTGTTCGCGCGGACTCACGACGAGCAACGCGACGAGCACGAGCGGCATGATCGTCGGCAGCTTGAGCGGCGCCAGTGGCGGAAACAGATCCTGCACGCGCCAGACGGCGGTGAGGATGGCCACGGCGAGCGTGATGCGGAGGGCGTCCCAGGGACGCCGGTTCTCTGCGACCTGTGTGTTCATCGGGTGCGGGCCGGTGCGGGGCGGGGGGCGGTGATGGCGTCGCGGGACGTCAGCGTGGAGAGGGTATCGCGCAGGTCCTCGCCGATTACATCCCAGCTGTAGGTGCGCTCCACCGTGCGCCGGGCCGCGGCGCCCAGGCGGTGGCGCAGTTCGGGGTCGCGCAACACGGCCGTGACGGCTTCGGCGAACGCGGCCGGGTCGTCGCGCACGAGGATGTTCTCTCCGTCGCGCGCGTCGAGTCCCTCGCACCCGACGGAGGTGCTCACGACCGCCTTGCCCATCGCCCAGGCGTCGAGGATCTTGAGGCGCGTCCCGCCGCCGACGCGCAGCGGCACGACGAAGCAGGCCGCTGCGCGTAAGTACGGCCGGACGTCGTCCACGTAACCCGTGAGCTCCACGTCGGACTCCGCCTTGAGCCGGCGCCGCGTCATGTCGTCCGCGCGACCGACCCACCGTACAGTGGTCGCATCCGGCGGACAGACCGCCCGGACACGCGGCAGGATGTCCGCGCAGAAGTGCTTGAGTCCGTCGGCGTTCGGAAACCAGTTGAGACCGCCCGTCGAGACGATGCCGGACTCGCGCCCGCCGGGTGCGGCCGGCCGGAAGCTGTCGATGTCGACACCGTTGGGGACGCTCGTGTAGCGCCCGCCGGGCGACTGCGCCTCGAGCAGGGCGCGGTCCGGCTCCGACACGGCGACGTTGAGCGCGACGCGGCGGCACCAGTACGTCTCCAGACGCGCGAGCCAGCGCGCCTGCAGGCGCAGGTAGGCGCGCCGCCATGCGCTGGCTTCCATGCCGGCCCGGCGCTCCATGAGCGCCGACTCCACGTTATGGTGCACGCAGATGACCGGCATGCCGTCCAGGGCGGGGATGTAGCGCGCGAGGTCCAGGCTGTCGATCTGTGCGACATCGAAGCGGCGTGTCGTGAGCAACTGCGAGAGTCGCTCGTCGAACGCCTGCGATTCGTAGACATACCACGTGTAGGCCCGCCGCTGGACCACGCTGCGCAGATGGTCCCACAGCATGCGCACGCGACTGTATTCCTGCGGGATCGGGAACACGGCGACATCGGCGTATGGCAGCAGCCCGGCGATGCCGGCCGCGACCGCGCCTTCGGCCTGACGTTCCGCGCGCCGCATGAAGCACAGCAACGTGACGTCGTAGTGGCGGGAGAGCAGCCGCAGCACGTTATAGATGCGGATGTTCACGCCGCCGTCGGGCGGGAAGGGCAGCGTCTGCGCGAGCAGCAGCATGCGCGGCCGCGACGCCACCGGCGCGGCGAGGCGGTCGCGCGCGGACAGGCGCTGCGGCCGCTGGGACGGACGCCGGGGGCGTGGGGGAGAGGTCATGGATGGGCCAGGGCAGGAACGGAGGGCTCGAGCGTGCGGCGCGGGCGCTCGGCGATGACGGGCTCGTCACGAACCCAGCGGCGGTGCCACGATTCGAGCGCGGCAATGCGCCACAACATCTCCTCGAAGGAACCGCGGCCGGCGAGATGGCGGTCATACAGCCGCGCGACCTCGTCGTACTGGACGCCGGGTACGGCGCGCTCGCGCAGCACGCGCGCCCAGAAGTCACGCATGGGGCCGCGGAACCAAGCGCCGATCGGCAACTGGAAGCCGATCTTGCGATGCAAAATCGTTTGTGTCGGCACCTCCCAGCGGCGCGCAAGCGCGCGCGGTGTCGTCTTGCTGATGCCGGGCAGCATGCGCGCGGCCGCCGGCAGGCGCTGCACGAGTTCGACCAGGTCGTGGTCGAGGAAGGGCACGCGGGCCTCGATCGACGCGCCCATCGTCGCGCGGTCGGTGCGCACGAGGAGGTCATCGGGAATGCGCGTGCCAAAGTCGAAGCGACACAGGTCATCGAGCGACGCGCCTGCGGCGCGCGAGGCGCGCGGTGGGGTGAGCGCACCGAGCAGCGCGGTGAGGTCATCCTCACCGGCTAGCGCCGCGGCGCCCATGTATGGCGCGCGCCGCTCGAAGTACTCGCGCACGCGCGGGACGTCCTGCGCACGCACGAGTCCCATGGATGCGGCCGCCGCGGCGAGGCGCTCACGCGCGGCGCGCGCCGGCATCAGGCGGGCAAGGCGGTTCAGCAGCACGAACTTGTGGTGCGCGCCGTAGCCGCCGAACAACTCGTCCGAGCCCTCGCCGGAGAGCAGCACGATGCAGCCGGCCGCGCGCGCCACATCGCTCGTGAGCAGCAGCGGCACGCTGGACGCGTCGGCCACCAAGTCGTCGTTGAGTGTCGTCCAGCGCGGGAGCGCCGCGAGGCAGTCGTCCGCCGTCACCGGACGCTCATGGTGGCGCGTGCCGAACCGTTCGCTTACGCGCCGTGCGAACTGCGCCTCGTCGTCGCGTGAGCCGGGGAAGGTGGCGGTGAAGGTCTGGATGTCCTTGTGGCCAAGGCGGTGCATCGCCGCCACCACGAGTGAGGAATCGAGGCCACCACTCAGGAAGGCGCCCACCGGCACATCCGCGACGAGTCGGCGGCGCACGGATTCGAGAAGCGCCTCCTCGAACCGGTCGACGGCCTCGCGCAAGGGCACGGGGTCCGCGGCCGTTGGCAGGCTCCAGTAGCGCTGCACCGTACGGCGGCGGGTGGCAAGGTCAAAGCGCAACACCGTCCCGGCCTCGAGGCGAGAGATCCCCGTGAACAGCGTCGCTGGCGAGGGCACGCAACGAAAGGCGAAGTAGCGTGGGAGCTGCGACTTGTCGAAGGTCGCGCGGACGCCCGGCAGCGAGAGCAGCGCCTTGGGTTCCGAGGCGAAGAAGAATCCGGCCGGCGTCTCGGTGTAGTAGAGCTGCTTGATGCCGAGCCGGTCGCGCGCCAGCAGCAGTTCGCCGCGCAGGCTGTCCAGCAGGCCGAAGCCGAACATGCCCTTCACGCCCGCGAGTCCCGCGACGCCGTCCGTTGCGAGGGTCGCGAGCAGCACTTCGGTGTCCGAGGACGAGTGGAACGTCGTGCCGCGCGACGCGAGCGCGGGGCGCAGCTCACGATGATTGTAGATCTCACCGTTGAACACGAGGTGCTGGCCTCGCCCGTTGGTCATCGGCTGCGCGCCGTGCGCGATGTCGATGATCGAGAGGCGCCGGAACGCGAGCACCGCGCGCGAGTCCGGCACCACCACGACGCGCTCATCGTCTGGCCCGCGATGCGCAATCGTGCGCACCGCGCGCGTGAACGCCCGCACGTCACCGGTTCCGACGTCCCTTCGAAGAATCCCGCCGACGAATCCGCACATGGTGCGCGAGCAATGCAAGGATGCGGCCGCGTGCGCGTCGGGCATGGCTGCCTCGCGAACGGTGCAGCGCGCGCGACGCGTACGTCGTGCGCGTGCGACGCGGCGCGCGGTCGCCGGGGCACACACGGTCGCATGGCGCGGATTCTGCCCGTGCATGGCGCGCATGAGCACACCACCACTCGCCGAGCGCGCCTACTCCGCATCACCGGTCTGGTTGCAGAACGTGTTGATCTCCGCATACGGGGCACACCTGCGTCGCCAGCGCTACGGCGCGGAACAGCGACGGAACCTCGCGGCCATTCGCGCAACGCGATGGGCGCCAGCCGCGGACGTACGGCGCGAGCAGCTCGCCGCGCTCAACCGCATGATCCACCACGCGCGCACCACGGTCCCGTTCTATCGAGACCGGCTGCCCGCTTTGCCGCTGATCGACCTCGACGAACTCCGTCAGTTACCGGTCCTGCGCAAGCGCGACGTGCGCGCTGCCGGTCGCGCCATGGTCTCGACGCGCCTGGCGGATCCGCGGCTGCTCGAAGTGCACACGGGCGGGACCACCGGCACACCGCTCACCGTGTACTGCGACCGCGCTACGCTGCGCCGCAACTATGCGTTCTTTGCGCGCTTCCTTGAGTCCACGGGCGTCCCGTCCACCGCGCGCGTCGCGACGTTCGCGGGGCGCGTGGTGGTCCCGCCGGGCAGCGCGCGCGCCCCGTATTGGCGCTACAACGTGCCCGGCCACGCCATGTTGTGTTCGTCCTACCATATCGGACCCGACACGGCCGCGGATTACGCGCGGGCGCTGGCGCGCTTCGCGCCCACGCTCATCGACAGCTACCCGTCGAGTCTCGCGCCCATCGCGCGGCACCTGCTGGCGCACGGGGCGGCGGGCCGTATCCGCCCGCGCGCGATCATCACCTCCAGTGAGACGCTTCCGGCGGAAGACCGGGCGCGGTTCACGGAGGCGTTTGGTTGCCCTGTCTTCGACCACTACGGTGCGGCTGAGATGGCCGCGTTGATCACGCAGTGCCGCGCCGGGGCGTATCACGTGAATGCGGACTACGGTGTCGTGGAGATCTTGCGCGACGGCCGTCCCGTGCGGCCGGGAGAGACGGGCGAGATCGTCGCGACGGGGTTCATCAACCCCGTGATGCCGTTCGTGCGCTATGCCACGGGCGACCTGGCCACGCGCGGCGGTGATGGCCCGTGTGCATGCGGGTCGGCGTTCCCCGTGCTCACCGAAATCCTCGGGCGTGAGGACGACGTGCTCGTCACGCCCGAGGGGCACCGCGTCGGCCGGCTCGACCCGGTATTCAAGGCCGTCAGCTCACTGGCCGAGACGCGCATCGTGCAGGACGCCTCGGACCACGTGCGCGTGGAGATGGTATGCGAAGCCGCGCTCGCAGAGGGCGAACTCGCCACGCTGCGGCGCGGACTTCACGACCGGCTGGGACCTTCGATGCGCATCGAGTTCGTGCGGTTGCCGCGGCTCGAGCGCTCCTCGAGCGGGAAGTCCCGCTCGGTGGTGAACCTTACGGCGTCCAGGCCCGAAGGTCGTCCATCCACTCGGACTGGTTGACCGGCGAACCCTGGTTGAACGTCGAGGGCAGCTTGAGCAGCACCCAGCCGCCGCTCGCGTGGCTGGCGATGTCGTTGACGGCCCAGCGCTGCACGCCGTCGATCCAGCCGTGGATGTAGCCATCCTTCGCGTCCGGCGTGGAGCTCTGCCGCACGCGCAGCGTGATGCGGTGCCACTGGCCGTCGGCCAGGTCCTCGGGCGTCACCTCGGGGCCGGCGTTCGGCGCGAACAGCGGATGGTCATAGTCGGAACCCACGCCGATCTTGTGGTTCTCGCTGATGAAGTCGAAGCGCGAGCCGGACTGCGAATAGAGGAAGAACAGCTTCTTGGCGTTGCCGTAGCACGGGCCGCCGCGGCCGATCCAGTCGAACGCGAACCCGGCGTCGTACCGCACGGACCATTGCACCACGACTTCACGCTGTGCGGACGGGAAGGCGGCCTCAATGAAGTGCGAGTCGTCCGTGCACCCCGACTTCGCGCGCCAATCCATGCGCAGCGCGCGCGAGCCGTTCAGGCCGCCCCCCATGTCGAGATGCAGGCCGTTCTCGCTGTTCTGCGTGATGTACGCGTCGTAGATGTCCGCGTCGGACGACTTGTCGTCGAAGTCATCCTCCCATAGCAGGGTCTGCACGCCCGAGGTGAACATCGGCTCGGATGCACCGGGCGCCGGGGCGGGCGCTGGCTCGGGCTCCGGCGTGGGAGCCGGAGGGGGCGCCGAGTCGCTGGGTGGCACGGGCACCGGGGCTGGCGCGCCGGCGGCTGCCGCGACCACGAGCGGCACCTCGGTGCGCGCGCCGAGCGCGGATGCGACGATGCGCGCGGTGCCTGGCGCCACGGCGATGACGCGACCGGTGTTGCCGATGGAGGCGACAGACGTGTCCGTCGAGCTCCACAGCACCGCTTGACCGACGATGGTCGCACCCGTCGAGTCACGCAGCACGGCGCTGACCTGCGCGGTATCGCCCACCTCGACCGCGAGGTTCCCGGGCTGGACCGTGATGTCGACGCGCTGCGGGCCGGGATCCTTCGTCTGGATCGGCGGGGTGTACGGAGCGAGCGTGCCGGCGTCTTGGTCACAGGCGCCGGTGAACAGCATGGCAGCGAGGGCCAGCGAATATCGGCCCGTCACGCGAATGAGGTGGTTCAAGTGCAGCTCCTTCCAGCAGGGGATCGAAGGAGCCGAAATCCGCGCGGTGAATCCGCCCGTGTCGGGGAGTGTGCCCCGACTCACTGGAGGTCCGGCGAGCGTGGCGTGCGAAGGCGATCACACGCGGTAGCCCCGTGACTCTGCGTCCCCGTCTTTCGGCGGGTTTGCTCTGAGCAGCGATCTGTGGCGCTTGATGATCCAGAGGATCACCAGAGTCTTGCGCTAGACTCCGACGAGCATCGCGATGGTGCGGTGCCTGACGAGAGTTAGCGGAGCCGCGTCGGCGCTAGAACTGGGAGTATCACATTATGTAACACTGAGCTGTGTCAGGAATGTGATGGCTCAGAGCGGGGCTGCGGTCGGGAGCGTGAACAGCGCGCAGATTCTGCAACAGGACGCTAGTCGCGTGCCCGCCAGATGCGTAGGTCGTCGACCCACTCGGTCTGCGTGAGGGGCGAGCCTTGGTTGAACGTCGCCGGCATCTTGAACAGATAGTAGCCCCCGGCATTGTACGTGCGCACGCGCGTGTACGACCAGCGCTGCACGCCGTCGATCCAGCCGCGCAGGAATCCGTCATGCGCCGTCGCGCTGGACCCCTGCGCGATGTGGAACGTGATGCGGTGCCAGCGTCCGTCCGCGAGCGCCGCAGGAGTCACAGTGACGGCGCGGTTCTGCGCGAAGAGGGGATGGTCGTAGTCCGACCCGATGCCCAAGTCGCCGTTCTCGCTGATGAACACGAAACGCGAGCCTTCGCGCGCCCATAGCAGGAACAGCTTCTTCGCGTTGCCCGCGCACGGGCCGTGCGTGCTCCAGTCGAACACAAAGCCGCGCTCGTAGCGCACCGAGAACTGGACGAAGATCTCGCGGGACTCGGGGAACCACGCCTCGAGCACGCGCGAGTCGTCGCGACAACTCCCCGCGCGCCGGGCCGTCCACGCGATGCGCGCGGCGCCCGACCCGCCCAGCCCCGCGTCGGGATCGTGCGTGATGCCGCCGACCCCGAGCGTGAGATACCGGCCAAAACGGTTGCTCGCCTCGGCACCGGCGTGCCGCTCGGGCGATGCGTTGAAGTCGTCCATCCAGAGCGGGACGTGCGCGCCGGACGAGAACGTGGGCTCTTGGAGCCGCAGCAGGTCGTCGCCGGTGACCGGGTCATTGCCACCAGACGCCCCACGCGGGGGCACATCGCCGCTCGCGAGCGCGCGCAGGAACACGAGCGGCGCGAATGCGCAAAGCACGAGCGCGACGAGGCCTGTGGCGAGCGCTCGACGCGCGCGCCGCTGCGGTACGATGCTTGCTCTCATGCGCAGCAACTCCAGCAACTAACATGCTCACTTCCGCCGTGTTCTACGCCGGCCTTCGGTCGGCGGGTATCACTGCCTTGGCGCGCCGTACCCGTCAGGGCGGCGTCATCCTGTGCTACCATAACGTCGTGCCGCAGTGTGACCTCGGCGGGGATCCGGGCCTACACCTCGCCAGCTCGCGGTTCCGGCAGCAGCTGTTGCTGCTCAGTCGTTGCTATACAGTCGTGCCGCTGCGCGAGTTCTCGTCGCGCCTGCGTGCCGGGCGGTCGACGCGCGGGGTCGCGGCGATCACGTTCGACGACGGCTACGACGGCGTCTTCGAGACCGCGTGGCCGATCCTGCGCGGCCTCGGCCTGCCGGCGACCGTGTTCATCCCGACGGGGCCACAGGCGCAGACGGACGGATTCTGGTGGGACCAGCCCGTGGTCACCGGACGGGGTGCCTCCACGCATCGTCAGGCCTCGTGGCCGTGCATCGCGCGCGCGGCGGCCGAAGGGTGCGAGATCGGCGTGCATTCGAGCACGCATCGGGTGCTCACGCAGCTCTCGGATGACGAGCTGCACAGCGAGACGCAGGGGTCGCGCGAACGGCTCGCCGAGCTCATCGGCATCGACGCGCGATGCTTTTCCTATCCGTACGGCCTCTTCGATGCACGCGTGCGCGCGGCGGTATATCGCGCCGGCTACGAGACGGCCGTGACACTGGACTTCGGACTCAACGGCAACACGGCCGACCCGCTCGCGCTGCGCCGCATGAATGTCCCCGCGTCGATCACGGCGCCGGCGTTCGAGGCGTGGCTCGCCGGTCTCCGTCCGCGCGTTGGGGAGACCATATGACGATCGCAGATCACTTCGGCCCGATACGCGGGGAGCGCATCGCCCATCTCATCGAGTCCGGTGGACTTGGCGGCGCCGAGCGCATGGTGTCGGAACTCGCGCGTGAACAGAGCCGCAACGGCTGCGCCGTGACGGTGTTCCTGCCGGAGCGTGGGGACCCGTGGCTCGCGGGCCAACTGCAGGGATCCGCGGTGGACGTCGAGTATTACCAGCTGGATGCGCCGCTCTCGCCGCGCTGTGCGCGCGACATCGCGAATGCCTTTCGCCGTCGGCACATCACGTTGGCGCACAGCCACGAGTTCTCGATGGCCGTCTACGGCGCGTGCGCGGCGCGCGCCGCGTCTATCCCGCACATCGTCACCATGCACGGCGGTCGCTACTACTCCGAACGCGTACGTCGCCGGCTGGCGATGCGCTTTGCGCTGGCGAGCAGTCAAGCGGCCGTCGCGGTGTCCGACGCGGCGGCGGCGCAGCTGAGCGCCGACCTCTATGTCTCGCGTGGCCGGATCTCCGTGATCCCCAACGGAGTTCGCGTCGCGCCGCGCGCGGTCCCGACGCTGCGCGCGGAACTCGGTCTCGCCAATCAGACGCCAATCTTGCTCGCGGTCGGCAACCTGTATCCGGTGAAGGGACATCGGTACCTGGTCGAGGCGCTGGCATTGCTGCCACCGGAGCTGGGCGTCCATGTGGTCATTGCCGGTCGCGGTGAGTGTGAGGACGAGTTGACGCTGCTCGCCGAGCGACTCGGCGTGCGCGACCGCTTGCACCTGATTGGCCAGCGCGCCGACGTGCCGAACCTGTTGGCGTCGGCAGACGTGTTCGTGCAGCCGTCACTTTCCGAAGGGCTGCCGTGCGCGCTGCTCGAGGCCATGTTCGCCGAGCGCGCGGTCGTGGCGACCGATGTCGGCGACATGGGTGCGGCGCTGGGCGAGCAGGGCGGCGTGCTCGTGCCGCCGGGCAGCGCGCAAGCGATCGCGGATGCGGTGGGTGGCCTTTTGCGGGAGCCGGCGCGCGCGGCACGCCTGGCCGCCGCCGCCGGTCGTCGCGCGACGGATGCGTACGGCCTCACAACGATGCTCGAGCGCTATGCCGACCTGTATGCGTCGCTGCTGGCGACGCGTCCGCGGCGCGAACGAATCGAGCGTGGCGAGGATCGTCGTCGGGAGGCGGCGCCTCGCTCGGATGTCGTCTCAGGATTGCTGGTCGCCCGGCGTACGAACGTCGACCGTCGCCGCTCGCCGCTGCGCAGCGCGACGGCGGGGCGCGCGAGCAAGCGGAAGATTGCCCGCGCCGGCAAGTCGACCGGTAGCTCCACCCGAGCGCAGCCGTAGGGCGACCCGGGCGGCCCGGTACAGAAAGGGGGACGCAACGCCCGTGGCGTGCGTCCCCCTTGTCTTGCCGCGGTACGGGCTAGCGCGCCGTGGCTCGGCTGAGCCAGGACGAGGAGCGCGATTTCTTGCGCTTGGCCATGCGTTGCATGAGGGGCGCGGCCGTTGCTGCGGCCGCCCCGATGCCGCGCCAGAGTCCCGGGCCGTCGCCGTGTTGCGACGACGCCTCCGCGTGACCATTCGTAAAGCGTGGACCGCGGCGGTCGAGCAACACGTGGTTGCGTCGGTCGTGGCGGCCGGAATACTTGCGTCGCGCGGCGCGCCCGTGCAGCTCGCGCCCCTCGTGCGCGCGCCCGCCCAGCATGGACGCGGCGAGCAGGCCGCCGCCCAAAGCGAGGCCCATCATGGCCATGGGATGTTCGTTCACCTGCGCGCGCCAGTCCGTCATATGCTTGGCGCGGGCCTGGAGCTCGCCCACGTTCTCGCGCAGGGAGGTGCGGGTCTGCGACACCTCGCGCTCGAGTCGATCGACTGTGTCTGTGGTCTTCAATCTGTCTCCTTCGCGCGCGTGCGCAACGCGGTGTGGTCTGAGTGATCGGATTCCGCCGGCTTGAGTGACCGGCGCAGGCGGGATGTGCCCATGCTCAGCGCGATGCCGGCGATGAGCGCAACGACGGCCGTGACGATGAGGGCGGCGAGCCAGGTCGCCATGACGAGCGCGAGCGCCGCGCCGCCCGTGACGAGCAGGGCGGCCAGCGCCAGCACGCCGAGCACGGCACCAACGGCGATGCTGGCGAGGGCCTTCCCGGCGGCGCGGCTGCGATCCGTAGCTTCAGAGACGACTTCGGCCACGGCCAGCCGCGCTTCCGCCTTGGCGAGCGCCGTGACCCCCGTCAAGATGTCACCGACGACGGCGCCGACGGAGCGCTGCGGCACGCCAACGAGGCGGCCGCCCGCAGTGCTACGAACGGAGTGCACGGCCAAGCAGCACCCCGACGGCGAGCGCGGCCACCAACGACCGTCCCGGATGCGCGCGCACCATGGAGTTCATGTCGTCCACCATTTCGCGCGTGGAGTGCTCGCGCAGGTAGCGCGCGGAGGAGTCGAGCTTGCGGCCGGTCTCATGGCCGAGCCGGCTGAGTTCGTCCGCGCCGGAGTGGACGCGTTTCGCGGTTTTGTCCAGCGCCTGCGCGGTGGAGCTGCGGGCGGTGCCGGCCGTTGAGCCCATCATCGAATTGATCTTGGTGCCTCCGTGCTCGATGGAGTCCGACATCATCGTATCGTCTTGCATTTATATGCCTCCAGTAGCGTCCTATGCGTAGGGCGGCCCGCCGGTGCGACAGCCGCCGCGGCGGGGCCGCAGCATGGCTGTCGCACGGCGGGCGGTGGTCATCAGTTGCGTCAGTTGTCCTGCGGCTGCGTGTCACGGGCGGGCGTCCGGCTGGCCTTCGACCGGTCGCCCTGCGCGGTCACTTCGAACTCGCGCGTGCCGACCGGGGCGTCGTTGAGCCAGATATCGACGGTGTACTTGCCCGGCTTCCAGCCGTCCTCGGAGACGACGCGGAACTGTGTCACCGCTGCCGTCGTGCCGGCGTCGCGGGCGACGCCCTGCCCCGACGAGTCGATCACGGAGCCGTCCTCGGCGGTCCAGCGCGCGGACACGCGGGAATCCTCGGTGGCGTTGGACGTCATTACGGAGAGGAACATGGTATCCTGCGGGCCGAACGTCGTCGTGGCCTCTGAGACGCGAAGGTTGGCGCCGACGGCGCTGCCAAGCTCGATGTTGCTGACGCGTGCGGGAGCCGACGGTGTGACGGCTTCGCTCTCCTCGCCGGTGTCGACGTCACGCTCGTCCGGGCGCCCACAGGCGACCGAGAGGACGGCGAGGGCGGCGAAGCTGAGTTGTGCGATGCGGGTCGTCATGACTTGGGATCCTTGTGAAGTGGGGGACGAAAATGGTGCACTGGCGAACGTGCACTTTCGATGCCACCGGAGCCCATGTTTTCACTCTGTCGCACACCGTGCCGCATGCCGCGTCCGCGCCGCGAACGAATGGGCGCGGCGCCGGCGCTACCTATGTGGTTTGACGCGCACCGCGCCTGGCTATCTCCGCGCCTCCGCGTGACCGAATTCCCACACCCCGCATCTTACCGAGCCGTCACACGGATCGGCTTGCTCACGAGATCGCGGCTGATCACGCGATGCTCGTGGTCCGCCAGGACGAGCCGCAACGTGTGCACGCCGGGCGTGAGCGTAATAGTCGCTTCGATCTGCCCCATCCCGTAGTGGATGTGCCGCGCATCCGCCGGCACGACGACGCCCACGGCGGGCGCTTCCGCGTCGATGAGTACATGGAAATGCCCCGTGTTCGACATCTTCACGCCCGCGGGCGCGACACCGTAGTGCCGCAGGCCGAAGGCCACGGTCAGCTTGGTCGAAACCGTGTCGCCGTCCTGCGGCGCGTGGAAGTAGATCTCGGGCGTGGGCTTGGCCGTCGCGGCCGGTGCGGCCTGCGCGTGCGCCGCAGTGACGAGAGGGGCGATGCCGGCGGCGCAGAGTGCGAGAGCGGCGACGGCGAGGATTCGGGTCGAGTGTGTCATGACTAGAACTTACCGACGGCGCGCGCGTTTTGTTCATGGCCCGTTATCCGGCGCGTGCTTCCCACGCGTCGGATAACGGGCGTGCCGGTGACCCCCTTGTCGTGCCGACCGCCCGCGTGACCCGCGCGGGACATTGCGGTGTATCGCAGGTATGCGAATGCGCGCGGACGTCGCGGTGATCGGCGGAGGCCCCGCGGGGGCAACCACCGCGTGGGCGCTCGCGTGCGGCGGCGTCGACGTGCTGATCCTCGACCGCGCGACGTTCCCGCGCGCGAAGGCGTGCGCCGAGTATGTGAGCCCCGCCGCATCGCGCATCCTCGACGCCATGGGCGCGCTCGCGTCGGTCGAGCGCGCCGGCGCGGCGCAGCTCACGGGCATGCGCATCCGCGCGCCCAGCGGCGTCACGTTTGAGGGCCACTTCGCGGCGGCGCACGGCTACCATGGTTTTCGCGACCGCGGCCTCGCCTTGCCGCGCGTGGAGTTCGACGCCTTGGTGCTCGATCGCGCGATCGCATCGGGTGCGCGCGTGCGCCAAGGGTGCCACGTCATCGGCGTTGCGCACGACGTGCACGGGCAGGTCTCGGGCGTCGACGCGATCGACGCCGTGCACGGCCGCGTCTCCGTCGACGCCCGCATCGTCATCGGCGCCGACGGCCTGCGGTCGATCATCGCGCGGCGGCTGGGTCTCGCGCACCGCGCGCGCACGCCGCGTCGCGTCGCCTTCGTTGCGCATTTTCGCGGCGTCCTCGGCATGGGGGACGCGGGCGAGATGCACGTGGAGCGCGACGGCTATGTGGGACTCGCGAACGTCGGGTTCGGTCGCACGAATGTCGCCGTCGTCGTGCCGGCGCCGATGGCGCGCGCGGCGGCGGGTGATGCGGCGGGCTTCCTGCGGCGGTGGATTGGCGGTCACCCGCATCTCGCGGAGCGGTTCGCCCGCGCCACGCGCGTGACGTCGGTGCTCACGACGGGCCCGTTCGCATCGCATGCGCGTCGCGCGGCGGCGCCTGGTGCAGCGCTCGTCGGCGACGCCGCGGACTTCTTCGACCCATTCACGGGTGAGGGCATCTATGCGGCGATGCGCGGCGGTGAGATGCTGGCGCCGCACGTGATCGCCTCCCTACGCGCGCCGCATCCGCGCGCGGCGGCACGCGCGCTGCGCGACTACGATCGCGCGCGGCGTCGCGAGTTCATGGGCAAGTGGGTCGTGGAGCGCCTCGTGGGGCTCGCCGTCGGTCACGCGCCGGTCATGAATCACGTCGCACGCGCCCTGGCGACACGCGCCGGCATGGCCGACTTACTCGTGGGCGTGGCGGGCGACTTCGTGCCGCCGGCCGAGGTCCTGCGCGCGCGGTACCTCTTTGACCTCGTGCGGCCGGTGGGACGATGACGGCGCCACGGGCGGAGTCCGTGCTCGTCCCGCGCCGGCGTCGTGGCGTCGAGCTGCTCGATGACCCGGCGGCCGACGGCGCACTCACCGCGCGGTCGCTGCGCGACATCGCGCTCGCCAACCGGTGGTTCGGTGGGACGTCTGCGGTGCTCGCGGCGCTCGAGGAGACATGGGACGCCACGCACCCGACCCGGCAGACGATGCTCGATGTGGGCACGGGGGCCGGTGACATACCCGCGCGCGCACGCGACCGCGCGGCCGTGCGCGGCATTCGCTTGACGACGTTCGGCGTGGACCGCACGCACGGCGTCGCGCGCGACGCGGCATCCGCCGCGGGACCGACCTGCGTGGCGGACGGCCTCGCGCTGCCGTTCGCGGACCAGAGCGTGGACGTGGTCACGTGCTCGCAGGTGCTGCATCACTTCGCGGATGAGCGCGCGGCCCTGCTGTTGCGCGAGATGCATCGCGTGGCCGCGCGCGTGGTGATTGTGGCCGACCTACGGCGTTCGTGGACCGCGGCAGCAGGGATCTGGACCGCATCGTTCGCACTGGGATTCCATCCCGTGAGCCGGCACGACGGCGTGCTCTCGGTGTTCCGCGGCTACCGCGGCGCTGAGCTCGCCGAGCTGGTGGAGCGCTCCGTCGGCGTCGTACCGATCGTGCGCGACCGGCCGGGCTTCCGCCTGACCGCCTGCTGGCCGGCAACACAGCCGGCAACACAGCCGGCAGCACGGCCGGCAACGACCCCATGACCACGCACGCGCCGGAGCCCGTCACGTGGCGCGCCGTCGCGCTTGGCCCCATGCCGGAGGGACGACGCATGATGACGCGCGACGAGGGATTTGCCCGCGCGACGGTGCGCGACGTGTTCGAGCTCGTGCGCGGCGTGGAGGAGTGGCCGGCGCACCTCGCCCACTACCGCTGGGTCCGCATGGTCGAGCGCGACAGCAACGATGGCGGCATCGTCGAGATGTCGGCGAACCGTCCGTTCGCGCGCGGCGTGCTGCGTTGGCCGACCTTCTGGCGTTCGCTCATGGAGGTCGACTTCCTGCGTCCGGCGGTGCGCTTCCGGCACATCGGCGGCATCACCACCGGCATGGACGTCGAATGGTCGTTTGAACCGGGCGATGCCGGCACATACATCACACTCGTGCACGCGTGGGACGGTCCCTCATGGCCCGTGATTGGCACGTTCGCGGCACGCATGGTGATCGGGCCTGTCTTCGTGCACGGCATCGCGTCACGCACGCTCGCCGGCCTGACGCGCGTGGCGGAGGAGCGTCCACGATGATCGCGTCCAATCGCCGGACCAACGGAAGGGAACGCCGCGTGGTCATCACGGGCATCGGCACGGTCACGCCGATCGGCGTCGGTCGCGAAGGTCTGTGGGATGGCCTTCGGGCGCAACGGTCGGTCGTGCGCACGGTCTCGCGCTTCGATCCCTCCCCGTTCCGGTCGCACGTGGCGGCGGAGGTCGATGATTTCCACCCGGGTGACTTCATCGAGGCGCGCCGTGCAAAGCGACTCGACCGCTTCGGCCAGTTCGCGGTGGCGGCCGCGCGTATGGCGCTGGCCGATGCCGGCCTCGACCCGGCGCACGAAGACCGCTCGCGTGTCGGGGCGATGATGGGCACCGCGCTCGGCGGCGTCGGATACGCCGAGGAACAGCTCGGGCGCTATCTCACCGGCGGCCTGCGCGCGGTGGACGCCACCTTGGCGCTCGCGGTCTTTGGCGGCGCCGCCAGCTGCAACATCGCCATCGAGTTCGGGCTGTCCGGGCCCAACTCCACCAACGCCATGAGCTGCGCGTCGGGCTCGCTCGCGATCGGCGAGGCGATGCGCCAGATCCGTTGGGGCTATGCCGATGTCATGATTGCGGGTGGCGCCGAGGCGCCGCTGTTTCCATTGTGCTTCGGGTCGTTCGCGCTCATCCGCGCGATGAGCACGCGCAACGACGCGCCGGCTGCCGCTTCGCGGCCGTTCGATGCCGCGCGCGACGGGTTCGTGATGGCCGAGGGAGCCGCGGTGCTGGTCCTTGAAGAGCGTTCCTGCGCACTGGCGCGTGGCGCGCCCGTCGTGGCTGAACTCATTGGCTTCGGCAGCACGAACGACGGCTTTCACATGACGGCGCCCCATCCGGACGGCCGCGAAGCGGCGCGGGCGATGCGGCTGGCGCTTGACGACGCGCACCTCGCCCCGCACGACGTCCAGTACGTGAACGCGCATGGCAGCTCGACGCCGCTCAACGACCCCGCCGAGACGCTCGCGATTCGCGCGGCGCTCGGCGAGCATGCGACGCGCATTCCGGTGAGCGGGACCAAGGGGTATCACGGCCACGCGCTCGGGGCCACAGGCGCATGGGAAGCGGCGATCTGCGCGCTCGCACTCTCGCGCGGGTGGATCCCGCCCACCGTGAACCTCGAGACACCCGACCCAGCATGCGATCTCGACTGCGTACCCGGCAACGGGCGCGCGCTCGACCTCGACGTGGTGCTCTCGAACTCGTTCGGATTCGGCGGCATCAACGCCTGCCTCGCGCTGCGGCGCGACGACGGGCGGTGAGGGCGGTCAGTGCTTCAGAGCCGCCGGTTCCGGACGCGGTCCTCCTCCTCGTCGATCACTTCCTCATCCATCGCGTCCTCGAGGTCCATGAGCGCCTCATCGATCTCCTCCTCGTAGCGTGACGCCGTGGCGACCGGGGTGTCGTCGAGCGCGTCGGCGCCGGCAGCAGACTCCTCATCGCTGTCCGCGCTGGCAGCGCGCGCGCGGTCGTTCACCTCGCGCAGCGCGATCTGCGTGAGCCGGACGTCCGCCGCCTCCTCCTCCAGCAGTGACTGGCGCAGAACGGCGGCGATATCCGTGCGCCCCAGTAGCGCCGCGAACGTGCGCGCGCTGCCGTACGCGGCGATGCCGTAGTGTTCCACGCGCTGCGCGGCGGCGATCAGCGCCGCGTCGATCACCGACGGATCGCCGTTCTCGCCGATCACTTCCTCGCTCTCGGCAATCAGGCCCCGCATCCCGGCGCAGCGCTTGCCGCGCGGATTTCCGCCCAGGTCCTCAAAGATTCCCTCGAGACGCGTGACGTGTTCCTCCGTCTGGGCGATGTGGCTCGAGAGCGCTTCGGCGAGCGAAGCGGACGAGGCGCTGCTCGCCATCTTCGGGAGCGCCTTCAACAGTTGCTGCTCGGCGCTGTAGATGTCCCGCAGCCCGGTCACGAGCAGGTCATTCATCGTGGCAAGTGACATGTGGATCGCGATCTCCCATGGTTAGGCGCGCGCCGAGCCATCCGCGGTGACCCGGCGTTCGAACTCCTCGACCTGGCGCGCCGCGTCCTCGCGGGCCATGCCGTAGCGTTTCTGGATGCGGCCGATCAGCTGGTCCTTCTTGCCGCCGATCGTGTCGATCTCGTCGTCGGTGAGGTCGCCCCATTGCTCCTTCACCTTGCCCTTCATGACCTTCCACTGTCCTTCGATGTCGTCCCAGTTCATGTCCTGTCCTCAGTCGCGGGTGGTGGCGGCGGGCCGGTCGACGCTGCGATGCCCTCCGCCGGCTGTGGCCGTCCGGCGCGGCGCGTCCCGGTCCGGCGAAAAGAGTCTGGCGTAATCATTCGGTCGTTCGAGCACGATATCGCGCACGATCCGCGCCGCCAGCGCGCCGAAGCTGTTGCCGTTGGCGCCGCAGGCGTGGGCGTGGATGACGCCGGGCGCGCCCGCGCTGCTGCCGATGCAGGGCAGGCCGTCAGGAGTCTCGGTCATCGTGCCCGCCCACGCGAAGGCGGTCCGGCAGCGCAACGCGGGCAAGATGTCGCGCAGGCGCTGCTCCAGCCGGCCGACACGCACGGCGAGCATGCGGTCGCGTGAGGCGGCGCCGCGATACGGCGCATCTTCCCCGCCCAGGATGATGCGGCGGTCGTCGGTGGTGCGCAGATAGGCATAGGGACGACTGGACTCCCAGAGGATCGTGTGCGGCAGCCAGGCCGGCATCGATGTCAGGCGGTCGGTTGCAATGGCGAACGAGTTGACCAAGGGATGTCGTTCCTGCCCAAACTCACGGACTTCCGCATCGGCGCCGCTGGCGTACACGATCCACGAACATCGCACGCGGGTCCGTCGGGCCGTATGCAGTACGATGCCGAATCCTGCCGGTTCGGAGCCCAGCACGGCCGTGCGTGTCGCGAGGCGCGCGCCATGGCGGCACGCCCGCTCCAGCAGCCGGCGCGTGAGTCGCACGGGGTCGACCTCCGCCGCCACCGAGCACCGGATGGCGCCATGGCACTCGAGTCCGAAGGTGCGCCGGACCTCCTCGGTGTCCATGAAGTCCGCCGGCAGCCCGTGCGTCCGGCGTAACTCGGCTTCCCGGGCCAACCGCCTCGTGTGCGCGGGGCGTCGCGCGAGATAGAGACTGCCCTTCCGGCGGAACCCGCAGCCGCCCAGCGTGAGCGCCACGTGCTCGAGAATGGCGAGGGACTCCAGGCAGAGGTGATAGGCGCGAACCGCATCCGCCTCGCCGATGCGCGTCATGAGCTCTGCGAGCTCGACGTCCAGTTCGTACTGCAGCAACGCCGTGCTGCAACCCGTGGTCCCCAACGCCGGCTCGTCACGCTCGAGCACGATGACACGGAGCCCGGCCATGCTGAGGGTGTCTGCGATAAAGGCGCCGGTCATGCCCGCGCCGACGATCGCCACGTCGCACGAGTAGTCCCCGAGCAAGGGGCTGCCCATATGGCCGCGCCCGTCGCGCATGAGCCAGTACGGCGCCCCAGAGTACAGTCGCGCGACCGCTTCCTCGGGCGGGAGCGCCTGAGGCCGCACGCCAGCCGGAGCGCACGCGTCGTCGGGCATAGCCGAGGTCGATGCAACGCGCGTGCCCGATAGAAAGCGGACGTCCAGGCAGCGTCGCGCGCTGACGACATGCGTGGCAAGGCGCGTCTCTTGCTCTCGCATTGGCGCGTGTGCGGCGACGCGCGCCGCAGGGGCGGCGCGGGCCGACTCGGATCCCGCGCTCGACTCAATGACGGAGGAGTGATGAACATGCGCTGCGCTGCGCTGACGCTCGTCGCCGGCGCGTTTGTGGGCACGGCGTGCGGCGGCGATGATGAGACGCCATCGGGCCCCGACGACTCGCTGCCCACGCAGATCGTGGCAACGCCCGTGGCGGAGGGTTTCCAGGCGCCCGTGCATGTGGCGGCACCGCCCGGCGAGGATGCGCTGTGGGTGGTGGAGCAGGCAGGCGTCATCCGGGTCGTGCGCGACGGCGCCGTGCTGCCGACGCCGTTCCTCGACATCAGCGGCAAAGTGACGTCGGGCGGCGAGCAGGGCCTGCTCAGCATTGCCTTCGACCCGGCGTACGCCGCGAACGGTCGGTTTTACGTGGACTACACGGGCGCCGATGGCGCGACGTTCGTGGAGCGATACAGTGTGAGCGCGGATCCCAACGTCGCTGACCCGTCCTCCGCTGCACTCATCCTCACCGTGCCCCAGCCGGCGGCGAACCACAACGGCGGGCATCTGCTGTTCGGGCCGGACGACATGCTCTACATCTCCATGGGCGACGGCGGCGGCATTGGCGATCCAAGCGGCACCGCGCAAGACACCGGCACGCTGCTCGGCAAGATCCTGCGCCTCGACGTGAGCGGCGAGGCGCCGTACACGATCCCGCCGGACAACCCGTTCGACGGCACGACGGGTGCACGCGCGGAGATCTGGGCGTACGGCCTGCGCAATCCGTGGCGCATGGCGTTCGATGAACCCTCGGGCCTGCTCTACATTGCGGATGTGGGCGAGGGCGAGTTCGAGGAAGTCAATGCGGTGAATGCGTCAGCCCCGGGCCTCAACTTCGGCTGGAGCGTCGTCGAGGGAACGCAGTGCTTTCGCGCGCCGACCTGCGACGCCGGCGATTTCGTGCAGCCGGTGCATGTGTATGCCCACACCGGCGGCCGATGCTCCGTGACGGGCGGCAGCGTGTATCGCGGCGCCCTCATGCCGGCCATGCGTGGCCATTACTTCTTTGCCGACCTCTGCGCGCCCGGCCTGCACACGCTGCGCGTCGTGGGTGGCGTTGCCGCGGACCTGCGCGAGTGGGACATCGGGGCCATCGGCAGCGTGACGTCGTTCGGAACGGACGGCGCGGGCGAGCTGCTGCTCACGTCCATCGAGGGCGGCATCTATAGACTTGGGCCTCCAGTCACCCCGTGAGATGGCATATGCCTTGCACCTCGGGCAGACGTGCTTACCCGACTGATCACCCTGACCGCAGTCCTTGTCGCACTCGCGCATCCGCACGCGGTGGCGGAGGCACAGGCGCTGCGCGCACTCGACGACGAGGCGCTCGCCGCGATCCGCGAGGACGTCCTGCTGCAACGCTACGATCAAGCGATCCGGCGCGCGAATGATGTGCTGGGCTCCGCACGCGCGATGACGCTGCGGCAGCGTGTGGAGTTGTGGCAGATGATGGCCGCGGCCTACTACCCGCCTGACGCAGCCGCCCAGAAGCAGGATTCCGCGCTCCTGCAGATCGACGCGCTCGTGCGCGTGGCGCCCGACGCGACCCTGCCCGCAGAACTGAGTTGGCCGGGCTTGGACACCCTTGTCGAGAAGGCACGCGCGTTTGTCTTCTCCGTGACGTCGCGCCCGCCGCCGGAGCTCGTGCTGCGCGGCGCCAGCCAAGCAGGCTTCATCACCGTCGTCGCGAGCCGACCGACGCGCTTTCGCCTCACGACCGTATCGCGCGCGACGGGCGTCGCGGTGGTGCAGGACTCGACGGGCCTTGTCACGGAAGCGCAACTGCGGCTGCGCGCACATAACGGGAGGTCGCCGCTGATCGAGTCCGGCGATTACCGTATCGTGATCGTGGCGCGTGATGGGCGCACGGCCGACTCGACCGTGATCGTGCACGACGCCGTCGCCGTCGCGAGCGACCTGCCGGGGCCGATTCGCGTGCCGCGCTTCGTGCCGCCGACGACAACGACGCGTTCCACCGCCCGCATGGGCCGTGCGCTCGCGCTCGGCATCGGGTTCGCCGGCGCGACCTTCGCGATCGCCCGCGAGGCGCGCCCGCCCGGCACGATCCGCTCGGGATTCGGGACCGACCAGCGCGCGCTCGTCGTCGGCGCCGTGATGGTCGGCGCCGCGGTCGCTTCGCTGTTCCTCGATGATGAAGCGGCGCGCCCGGCCGATGCCGCGACCATCGAGCGTGCACGGCGCGACTATGACCGGCGCGTCTCGCGCGCGGCCGCCGACTCGCGCGAACGGCTGGCCGACTATCGCGTGGTGTTGCGCATCGAGCCGGAGGGACTATGAGCAAGGCCGTCACGATCATCGGGACACTGTTCCTCGCGCTCGCACTCGCGCCGGCCCGGCTGTCGGGGCAGGCCCCGTACGGTGACGGCGGCATCGACATCACGGTGCTGGCGCACGAGGCGATTGTGCACACCGCAGCCGGGGAGCGGCTCGCGCCCGAGCGCCATGTGGGCCAGGTGGGTTTGGCGTTGGGCGTGCCGACGCCGTTGCGCGCGCTGCGCGTGCACGGGCACGTGCTCACCTCCACGCAGGGACAGAATGACCTGCGGTCACTGGATGTGGGGCTCACGCTCGGGCCGTTCCTCGCACGCGCCCTCGTGCTGGAGGCCGCATTTGCGCAACGCGCGTCCTATGCGCCCGAAACGGGCCTCGCGCATGGCCGTGTCGCCGAGTTTGCGCGGGTTGGGGCGCGCGTGCGCGTGCCTCTCGGCCGCAGTGGGTTCGCGCTCCATGTGCTTGGCAGCAGCTACCTGGCCACGAACGAACCGGAGGACGCGGACGACGCCGTGACCGGCTGGTTGGGCGAGAGCAGCGTGTCGTATCGCGTGCGCCGGTTCCCGGTGACGGCGATGCTGGGATATCGCATCGAGCGGTTCCGTGTGTTCACCGTTGAGCAGGAGGTGTCCTCGCTGACCTTCTCGCTCGGCGTCAACATGCTGGGGCGATGACGACCTGCAACGCGCGCGCCCGGTCTCGCATGGCCGCCGTGCTGCTCGCCGGCGCGGTCATGGCCGGCGCATGCACGAGCGACCAGCCGGGCGCGCCGTTGTTCCGCGAGGGTCCGTTCACGATCACCGGCCTGCCCGGGGACAGTGTCTTGCTGCTTGGCAGTACGACGCAGCTGCACGCGGTGGCACCAGACGGTGCGGACGACGTCAAGGAGGTCGATGTCGCGTGGTCCACGTCGGATCGCGAGGTTGCGACCATCACGGACGGTGGCCTGTTGCGCGGCGTCGGACTCGGCACCGCTGACGTCATCGCGACGAGCGACGAAGGCGTGGTCGCGCACGCGATCTCCGTGCGCTTCGGCATTCGCCTGCCGGGTCGCGATGACGATGACGAGGATGCCGTGACGACATCGCTGTTGGGCGGCGCCGTCCGCATTCGCGTACCGCCGGGCGCCGTGGCCGAGGACGCGGTCCTGCACATGCGGCCGGCGACGGAGGTCGCCGGCTCGCCGCTGCTTGTCGAAGGCACGGCGTTCGAGTTCGGGCCGGCGGGCCTGCGCATCGAGTCGCCGCTGACGCTCTGGCTGGCCTACCCCAACACGGTGGCCACCGGTGACCGACCGCGCTTGCGCATCCATCGGTTCGACGGCGACGGATGGCGCGAAGTGCCGGGTGGAGGGGTCGAGATGAACGAGGGTCGCGCGCGCGCGGATCTCGACCGTCTCGGGACGTTCGCCGTGTTGCGGCGTGCGCCGCCGGTGGCGCTCAGCATGGCCGGCGGCAACGGCCAAGAGGCGCCCACCGGGTCGGCCGTGCCGATCGCTCCATCGGTCGTGTTGCGTAACGCGAGCCAGCAGCCCGTCGCCGACATCGCAGTGCGATTTGAAGTGACGGGCGGTGGGGGATCCATCGAGGGCGGCGACACCGGTCTCTCCGACGCCGACGGCGTGGCGACGCTGCCGGGCGCGTGGCGACTCGGTCAGGCCATGGGCGCGAACTCCTTGCGCGCGGTCGCCGTCGGATTCGACCTTGCGTCCGTCACGTTCGTCGCCACGGCGATCGACCCCCCGCCCGAGATCCGCCTCTCCGTGCCAGAGGTGAACTTCGACACGTTCGTGGACGGCGATGCGCCTGATCCAAGGTTCGTGAACATCACGAACGCGGGCGGGCAGCAACTGGTCGGACTCAGCCTCGGGCCGATCCAATACAGTACGGTGCCCGGTTGGCTCTCCGTCTCCTTGAGCCAAGCCGTCGCACCGGCGACGCTCACGCTGTCTGTGGCCAGCACGGGGGTACCGCCGGGTTCACATGAGGCCTTCGTGCCCGTGCGCTCGTCCGCTCCCGGTGTGAAACCGGAGACGTTGCACGTGCAACTCGGGATGCACGTCGCAACCGTGTCGCGGCTGGAGATCACGCGGCAGCTCGATGGAGCGGTGTCGGGGCATGTGGCGACCACGCAGCCGATGGTCGAGCTGCAGGCCTCGTCCGGCAGCATCGTGCGCTCGGCGGACGGATTCGTGACCGCGTCGCTGGCCGATGGAGACGGCACGCTGCGTGGCACCACATCGGTACCGGCGCAGGACGGTGTGGCCACCTTCACGGACCTTCGCGTCGATGGTGGCGGCGGTCACCGGCTGCGCTTCTCGTATGAAGGCATCCATCGCAATGGCGCAGAGTTCGACGTCGAGCAGTTGCTCGCGCAGCTGGTGATCCAGCGGCAGCCGGGTGGCGCGGAGGAGGACGAGCAGTTCGACGACCAACCCGTGATCCTGCTCATTGACGAGGCCGGCCTGCTGGTGCGCGAGTCCGGACGCGAGGTGACCGTGTCGGTCGCAGCCGGTGACGGCGCGTTGCGGGGATCGCTCACGCGCACGGCGGACCAGGGCGTGGTGCGGTTCAACAACCTGCGCATCGCCGGCGCGATCGGCTTCCATCGGCTGCGTTTCGCGACGTCGAATCCCGACGTGAGCGTGCTGTCCGTCCCATTCCTCGTGTGGCCCGACTGACGACCGCGTCGAAGCGCTGGAGGCGGTGACCAGATCACTTCACCCGATGACATGCCGCGCGGTTATCATTCGACCGTCCGCCCGCCGGTCCCCTCCACACCGCAAACAGAGCATCCATGCACAAAGTGGCCGTTGTCGTCGGCAGCCTGCGCCGGGAGTCGATCAACCGAAAGTTTGCGCATGCCCTCGCGCGGCTGGGAGCCGGCACGTTCGCGTTCAACTTCCTCGAGATCGGGGACCTGCCGCTCTACAACGACGATCTCTGGCAGGACCCGCCGGCGTCGGTACTCCGCCTCAAGCGCGACGTCATGGCGAGCGACGCGGTGCTGTTCGTGACGCCGGAGCACAATCGCTCCATCCCGCCCGTGCTCAAGAACGCAATCGACTGGGCCTCGCGGCCCAAGGGTGACAACTCCTGGGCGGGCAAGCCGGCGTCGATCATCGGCACCAGCGACGGTGTGATCGGCACGGCCGTGGCGCAGGCGCATCTGCGCAGCGTGGCGGTGATCCTCGGAATGATCCTCATGGGCCAACCCGAGGTCTACTTCGCGTCCAAGCCGGAGAACATCGACGCGGACGGAGCGTTCACTGACAAGTCGCGCCCCTTCCTCGAGAAGTACCTCGACCGGTTCGACCGATGGATCACGCGCGTGTCCGAGCGGCCCGACGCCCCTTAACGCGGTGTGATGGCGGGCGCGGAGTTGGTGGCAGTTCGCATGGCCGTCTTCTTGCAATGCTGCGGCGTCGATGCAGACACACGCTCGCACGTTCGCCGTAGCGGCACTCGCCCTCGTCATCGCTTGCGGTGACCCATCCGGAGCAGGCGGGGGTGGGCCCATCGTCACGCTGCACAGCCCCGTCGCCGGGACCAGGTTTTCGGGCGGTGATGTGATCGAGGTCCGGGCTTCGGCGACGGACGCCGCTGGTGCGCCACTTGCCGGCGTTGAGTTCTCGTGGTGGGCCGACCTGCACCACGACACACACACGCATCCGTTCCGGCCGGCGGCCGAAGGCGCCCAAGGCCAAGCGACGATCCCGCGCGTCGGACATCTCGAGACCAATATCTTCTATCGCTTCTACGCGCGCGCACTCGATGCCGAGGGCCGCGCCGACACGGCATACGTGGACATGGAGCCGCGGCTGACGGTGCTCAACATCACGACCGAGCCCGCGCAGCTGGTCGTGCTCGTGGACGGACAGCCGCGTGCGACCCCGCTCGCGCTGCCAAGCGTCGTCGGCATGGAGCATACGGTCGGCGTGCCGCCCGAACAGAACCACGGCCCGTTCGCCTACGCGTTCGCACGCTGGGCGCACGGCGGGCCCGCGACCCAGCGCGTGACGTCGCCCGATGAACCGCTCGCGCTCACCGTCTCGCTGGAAGCCATCGGGCCGGCGAACATCATGCCCACCGTGCAGTTCACGAGTCCGGCATCTGGCGCGCACGTGCGCACCGGCGTGCCCGTGCCGCTTACAGCGACCGCCAGCGACGCGGACGGCAGCATCGTGCGCGTGGACTTCCTCGACGACACACAAGTGATCGGGACCGCCACGACGGAGCCGTGGGCGGTGCTGTGGACGCCGACCACGCTCGGCCAGCGTCGGCTGCGCGCGCAAGCGACCGATACCCGATACGGATCCACGTTGTCAGATGAGGTGCGCGTGGTCGTGCAGGGCGCGGGGGCGGGCGACATCACGGCGCCCGTCGCGACGCTCACGGCCCCTGCGCCCGGCTCAACCGGGCTCACGGGCAGCGTGCTGGCCACGGCCACGGCGACGGATGACATCGGCGTGTCGAGCGTGGAGTTTGAGCTCGACGGAATCCTGGCGGGTATCGACGCGGAGGCGCCGTACGATGTGCTCATCGCGTCCACGGCTGCACACGCCTCCGGCGCGCATGTGGTGCGCGCGCGGGCGCGCGATGCGGCCGGCAACGTATCGCCGTGGGCGTCGGCGCCCGTCACGTTCGGTGGTGATGTGGCGCTGCCGGCCGGCTTCACGCGTACGTCGTTCGTCGAGGGCTTCAACGGGATCCTTACGGCGATCGCGTTCGCACCCGATAGCCGCATGTTCGTCGCCGAGCAAACGGGCCAGCTACGCGTGGTCAAGAACGGCGTGCTGCTCGCCGAGCCGTTCGTCGCGCTCACCGTGAATGCCGACGGCGAGCGCGGACTGCTCGGCGTCGCGCTCGACCCGTCGTTCGCGGCGAACGGATATGTGTACGTGTATCACACCACGCCCGAGGGCGGCCTGCACAACCGCGTCACGCGCTTCACGGCCAGCGGCGACGTGGCCGCCGCCGGTAGTGCGCAGGTGATCGTCGACCTGCCCACGCTCTCGGCCGCGGCGAACCACAATGGCGGCGCCATGCAGTTCGGCCCCGACGGCAAGCTGTACGTCGCCGTGGGCGACAACACCAACGGTGCGCAGGCGCCGAGCCTGGAGCGCGTCTTCGGCAAGATCCTGCGCTTCAACGCGGACGGCACGATCCCGGCCGACAATCCGTTCTACACGCAGACCGCCGGACTCAACCGCGCAATTTGGGCGAAGGGACTGCGCAACCCGTACACGTTCGGATTCCAGCCGGGCACGGGCCGCATGCACATCAACGACGTCGGCGAGAACGAGTGGGAGGAAATCAATCTGGGGCGCGCCGGTGCCGACTATGGCTGGCCCGCCACGGAAGGCCCCACGACGGACGTGCGTTACGACGCGCCGCTCCTCGCGTACCGTCACTCGGGCGGGCCGCCGTTGTTCAACGGCTACTCCGTCGTCGGCGCGGCTTTCTACAATCCTTCCACACCGATGTTCGGAACTCCGTACGTGGGCGATTACTTCTTCGCGGACTACGTGAGCGGATGGGTCTACCGCATGGAATCAGACGGGAGCAACGATGCGTACGCGTTCGCGCAGACCGGCGAGAACCCGGTCAACCTGATCGTGGGTGCGGACGGCTCGCTCTATGTGCTGTTGAACTCGCGCATCGATCGGATCACGCGTTAGGGTGTTGGCCCATCAACGCGCCGGTCTCCCCGATGTGGCGCCAGGCAGCGGCCGCTGTGAGCCGTCCTGGATCACGAGGTTCCCACCCGCGTCCTTGGCCTTGTACAGCGCGCGGTCCGCGCGCACGAACGCGTCCTCGTCCTCGCCTTCGGGATTCTTGAGCAACGTGAGTCCGATGCTCACCGTGACGGGGACGTAATCGTCGCGGAACGCGCGTGCCACGCCGGCGCGAATGCGCTCGGCCACCACCAGCGTCTCAGATTCGTCGGCGTCGGTGAGGATCACCGCCAGCTCGTCGCCGCCGTAGCGGCACGGGATGTCCGCCGCGCGCAGGCAGTCGCGCACGATGTTGCCGACCTCGCACAGCACATCATCGCCGCGGCGATGTCCCTGGCAGTCGTTGACCTGCTTGAAGCGGTCGAGGTCGATCAGCAACAGCGACGATTGCGCGCCGTAGCGGCGGTAGCGCTCCGTCTCACGCGCGAGCTGTGTCTCGAAATATTCGCGGTTGAACAACCCCGTGAGCGGATCGACGATCGCGCGGTGCTCCATCGTCTCGAGCGTGCCCTTCTCGACGATCTGCGGGTCCACCATGCGCGGCCGCACGTTGAGCAGGTGGTCGAGCAGGGCGACCTGCGCGCCGACATCACGCCCGAGGCGTCGCGAGAGGTCCGCGCGATGGCGCACCACGTCGGCCCACAGCTCGCCCGCTTGGCCCTCGTCGAGGTCGATGCGGGCCAGTTGACGCAGGCGCGTCGCGTAGTAGCGGTCGCGGCCGGCCAAGCCCACCAAGGGGCCGCCCGATGAGGAACGGCTGGGTACCAGCCGCAGGCCGCGGTCGTCTTCGCTACCGAACAGGCCGTGCGCGAGGGCGTCGTCCGCCTCGGGATGGTTCGCGTGGGACATGGGACCTCGGTGGGATGCCTTGGGGGCTCGCAAGCCGCGCCTTGACCCCTCACGGTGCACAGCGCGTGCCGTGGTGCAGTGCTCCCCAAGTGCCCAGATGCCAACCTGTTACGTGCGAACTACGGGATATGAGTGGCCGCTTGATGCACCGGATGAGGGCGCAGCGGCGTCGCGCCCCCTCTACGGCGCACCGTTTGATGGCACACGAATGCGCTTAGGCGACGCCCGACGCTGGCAGTCGACGCAGCATCTCGTCGATGCGAGCCAGCGCGGGCCGGTCACCCAGCGTCTCCAGGATCTCCCGCGAGCGCTCCAAGTACGCGCGCGCTTCATCGTGTTCGCCGAAGCTCTCGCGAAACACTGCGTAGTCGAAGTACGCATCCGCCTCGAGGTGCGGCGTGGGCTCGCCACCTTGGCTCAGTTCGATTGCCTTCTCGAAGAAGACGAAACCAGATTCGTCGCGCTGCAGGCGCCGGATGCCGCCCATCAGCACATAGATCCTCGCCAGTTCGTTCGTCTCGTTGTGCACCACCGCCATCTGCTCGGCGCGGCGCGCCTCATCCTCGGCATCGGGCAGGCGGTCGGTCTCCATGAACAGCCGGCAGATGTCGAGATGCACCGGCAACTCAAGCCGCGCGTCACGGCCGTCGAGCCGCGCGAAGGCGAGCGCCTCGCGGTGTCGTGCGAGCGACTCGGAATATCTCCCGCGCGCGGACTCGAGGCGGCCGCGCGCGCTCAGCACCGCCACCATGCCGCCCGTGTCGGCTTGGTCGGTGAGCATCGTCTCGGCCAGCCGTACGCGCTGCTCCGCTTCATCGAGATCGTCGCGCGTGCGCGCGACTTCCGCCAACCCGAGGTGCAGCCGGCCCGACAGCGCGTGATTGCCGTCGCCGTGCTGCAGCCCGCGCTGGAACCATGACACCGCGCCCTGGAGATTGAACCGGTTGAGCGCGACCGTGCCCATTGCGAGGCATGCGGACGCCGCGCGCATGTCATCACCCTCGGCTTCGGCGAGCGCGAACGCGCGCTGATAGTGTCGTGCCGCACGGTCGCGCGCGCCAAGCGCCGCCTCCAGGGCGCCCAACTGCTGCAGCGCTTCGATCTCGGGTCGGCGGTCGCGCGCCTCCTCGGCGATGCGCAACGCATGCTCATACCAGATGCGGGCCGCGGACTCCCGCCCGACAGCGAGCTCGCGGTCACCCGCGCGCAGAAAGGCGCGCACGGCCGATGCCGTGTCGCCGCTGGCTTCCGCCTCGAGCGCCGTGATGGCTGCCTCGAACAGCTCGGATAGATGCTCGCTCACGCGCTGCAGCGCCCGCGGGACCAGTTCCTCGAGGTCCGCGGATTGCACGATGCGCTTGCCAACGGTCAAGTGGGGCTCGTCCGCGCCCTCCGCGCGCGACGTCGACACGAGCAACGTGCGCAGCGGTGCCATCGCGTCGACCTCCGGCAGCAGGCGCAAGACCTTCTCGACGCGCAGCGACGGCGCACTCGTTCGTCGCCTCACAGCCCGTACTCCTTGATCTTGCGCGCGAGCGTGTTGCGATGCACGCCGAGCAGCTTGGCGCTCTCACCGACGTGGCCGTGCGTGTGATCCAGCGTGCGCGCAATGTGGCGCGCCTCGACTTCGCTCAGTGTGGGCACGATGTCCGACGTCGGGTCGGCGACGAGCTCCACGCGCGTGCGCCACGCCTCAGGCAGGTGTTCGCTGCGCAACACCTCGCCCTCCGCGACGAGCACGGCGCGCTCGATCACGTTGCGCAACTCGCGGATGTTGCCGGCCCACTCGTGCTGCTGCAGCAGCGTCAGCGCCTGCTCCGTGATGCCCGTGAAGCGCTTGCCGTAGCGCGCGCCGAACTCGGCCAGGAAGCTCGTGGAGAGGAGCAGGATGTCGTTGTCGCGGTCGGCCAGCCGCGGCAGCTCGATCGTCACGACGGCTAGCCGGTAATAGAGGTCCTCGCGGAACTGACCCTCGGCGATCAGCGACTTCAGGTCACGGTGCGTGGCCGCAATCATGCGCACGTCGACGCCGATGGCCTCGGTGCCACCCACGCGCTCGATCTCACGTTCCTGCACGGCGCGCAGGATCTTGCTCTGCAGCACCATGCTCATGTCGCCGATCTCGTCGAGGAACAGCGTACCGCCGGTCGCGCGTTCGAAGCGCCCGATCTTGCGCGCCACGGCGCCCGTGAACGCGCCCTTCTCATGGCCGAACAGTTCGCTCTCGAGCAGGTTCTCCGGGATGGCTGCGCAGTTGATGGCGACGAAGGGCCGCGCGGCGCGTGGGCCCTGCAAGTGGATGGCGCGCGCGACGAGCTCCTTGCCCGTCCCGGACTCGCCCTGGATCAACACCGTCGCGGTGCTGGGCGAGACCTGCGCCATCGTGCGGAACACCGGCAGCATGGAGGCGCTGCCGGACACCATCTGCGTCGGGCCCACGGTGGACGCATGCAGGTCGGGGAGGGGCAGGGCGGTCTCGTCCTCGGCCGCACAGACACGGCGCAGCATTTCCGCGAACCGCTCGCGCGTGAGCGGCAGCGGGAGCACGTCGAACACGCCCATCTGCCAAGCGCGCAGCACGAAGCCGATCGACGGCGATGGCACGAGCACCACGAGACGCGGCCGCCGCGGGACGCGCCGCAACACGTCCACCCACCACGTGAGTTGGTCGTCGGGCTCCTGATCGAGCACGACGATCACGACGCTCCATCCACCGCGTGACAGCGCGCGCAGGGCACTCGGCGCGTCGCTGACGCGCTCGAGCGCCTCGCCCTCGACGCGCGCATAGCGTGTGAGGTCCTGGAAAAGGCCAGAATCTGCGCCCACGCCGAGCAGCCGAGGGCTGGCCTCCGGCTGTGCCTCGCGGGCGGTGGTCTCTTCCTCGGAGATCTTCATTTACCAGTCGCGCCGGTGAACCGGCCGATGAAGATCAATGCGTCGTCGTCGCCCGTCGCGTGGGCCGCGAGCAACTCGTCGGCGATGTCCTGCAGCGGCGCTTCGACCGACAAGTGGTCGGCGAGCCCTGGGTGCACGCCGTCGGTGGCCAGGACGATCACGTCGCCCGGCGCGAGCGGCTTCACGGTCGGGAAAATCGATGGCAACTGCAGGCCGACCACGCCGCCGCGGGTGAGCAGACCCTCGCGCGGCGTGTCGCTGCCGCGATCCGTGCGCAGCAGCGAGCCCGTCACGTTGCCCACGCCGATCCAGGTCAGCGTGTTCTCGGTGATGTTGAACTCGGCGATGCTCATCACGACGCCCCTCGTGCCCAACAGCACCTGGTGGCACCGCCGCATGAGTTCGGAGACATCGACGTCGGCAGATCGCTCGATGAGCCGCACGACGCGATCAGCCGCTTCATGCGCCTCGACGCCGTGCCCGAGGCCGTCCACGACAGCCACGAGCACGCCGGCCGGCACGGTGCGGATGATATACGCGTCACCGGAGTGCGCCTCGCCCTTCTTGGACGAGTACGCGACCCCCCAGTCGAGGCCCGGAAAGGCCTGCCCCCGCCACGGCACCTCAGCGCGCCCACTTGCGCATGGTGATCGACGTGCCCTTGCCCACTTCGGTCTGGATCTCGAACTCATCCACGAGCCGACGCACGCCAGGCAACCCGAGCCCAAGGCTACCCGAGGTCGAATAGCCGTCCTGCAGGGCGAGATCCACAT
>JAKFFA010000066.1:0-18002 GCA_036675455.1 Gemmatimonadaceae bacterium
ACCACCACGTTCTGCAAATCAGTGACGGCCTTGCGGAGCATTTCCACCTTCGGCGCATCACAAGAGTTCCTGACGTCCGCCTCCAGCGAAGTCGCCAGCCCGGACAGAATCGAACTCCGCCGCGACCCGGACGCCTTCTCCGCGTCCGCCAGCGCCTCGCGCACGTCCTCAAGTCGCGAGTCCGACATGCAGCCCTTACGCTCGAGCTGGTCCGCATACGCCTTCGCCAGCGAGAAGCTGGGTGGCCACGTGATCTTCGGCTGGCCCTGCGCATTCAGGTGCGTCCACTTCACCGTGCGCGCCGCGTCGATCTCGTTCTGCGTGAGGAACTCGCTCGGCACGAGCTGCGCGACGTCGAGTCCGCGCGCGATCTCGGAGCTCACCATCTTGCCGTTGTACCAGTACACCGACCATGAGCCGCCGCTGACCATGCGCGTCGAATCGATCGGTCCACGGTCGAACGAAGCGATCTCGAACGGGTTCGCCGGGTCTGTCCAGTCGAACACCGAGATGCCGCCCTGGTACCACGACTGCACCATCACGTCGCGGCCGGGGATCGGGATCAGCGAGCCGTTGTGCGCGACGCAGTTCTCCGTCTCCGACTGGGCGGCCGGCAGCTTGTAGTAGCTGTGGAACTTCATCTTGCGGTTCTCGATCGTGAAGATCGCGTCCGCGCCCCACTCCATCGGATCCGACGCGCGGCACTTCGCACCGCCGCCACCGCCCCACTCATCGCTGAACAGGATCTTGGTGCCGTCGTTATTGAACGTGGCCGAGTGCCAGTACGAGAAGTTCGAGTCCGCGACGGCATCGAGGCGCACCGGAGCCACTGGGTTGCTGATGTCGAGCAGCAGGCCGTGGCCCTCGCAGGCGCCGCCGGCCAGGCCGAGCGACGGGTACACCGTGATGTCATGGCACTGCCGGTTCGACGAGATCGGCGCGCCCGGACGCGGCGCCTCGCCGAACATCTCATTGACGATGCCCTGCAGGTTCGTGCGCAGCGTGGCGCTGTCGGCCGCCGTCGGGGCGCCGCTGCCGCCGCGCGCCTTCACGATCGTCTCCAGCTGGGCGGCCACGAAACGGTTGTTGAGGACGATGTCCTCGCCCGAGGAAGGAATGGTCGCCGTGTAGGCGCCGCGCGCGCGCGCTTCGGCGACCGCCTTCGACGCCGCCTCACGCTCGGCCGCCGTCGGGCCATGGCTCGGTGTCAGCGTCAGGCCCGTGAAGATGTTCGCGCGGTTCACGATCGCCGCGGCGGCCGGGTTCGCCAGGGGCACCTTGATGATCTCGATGCGCAGGCGGGACGAGTTCGGGTTGTCGGCCGGATCCTCGTTGACGCAGCCCTCCAACTCGTTGGGCGAGCGGATGCGCGACGAACCGGACACGTAGATGTAGACGTTCTCCGTATCGTCCGGATCCTCGAGCACCGTGTGCGTGTGCGAGCCACGGCACGTCTGCACGTTCGCGATCAGCTTCGGCTCACGGATGTTGCTGATGTCGAAGATGCGCACGCCGCGCATGCGCAGCGCGCTCACGGTGTCCTGCACGCCGCCGGGCAGGCAGTCCACGCGGCCGTTGTTCGCTTCCGCCGACATGAACATCAGGTTCTTGTAGACCGAGATGTCGTTCTGCGAGGCGGGGCAGGTATAGGCCGTCACCATCACCGGGTTCTCCGGATCGGAGATGTCCCAGATCACCGGGCCGTTGTAGTTGCCCTGGATCGCGTAGTTGCCCGTGAAGGCCAGGTCCGAGTTGGTGATGCCGAGGAAGCCTTCGGGCGACGGCACCGACGCGGTGATCTTGAGGTTCGAGACGGCTTCGCCGGCGTCGAACAGACCGGCCGAGAGGCCAACGCGCGCATCGGTCGTCGGGGCCGGCGTGGTCTCAGGCGCAGGACGTGCGCAGGCCGAGCCGGCGACCAACACGGCGGTGAGCGAAGCCTGCAGCATGAACGCGCGCGAGCCCGCGTGCTTGCGGCGGCGCTTGGGTACTAAGGACATCAGCGACTCCCCTGCGAGGATGAAGGTGGACTCTCGATCAACATCTGCAACATGCGCCGGATCTCGGTGGCTTGGTCCACCTGGACATCGGACGCGAACTTGAACACCGACTCGTCCTGGCCGGCGCCACGGTGCGAGAACAGCTCGTCGACCATGCCGACGGCGCCGCGGTGGTGCTGGATCATGAAGTCGAGGAACAGCTGGTCGAACTCTTCGCCGCGGGCGGCGTCGAGCTGCGCCATCTGCTCCGCGGTGAGCATGCCCGGCATCAACATCGTGTGGGCCGTGGCGCCGTGACCCATCGTCATGCCCATCGGATTCGGCTCGGGCACCGGCTGCCGCCGGTCCTGCAGCCACGCCTGCATCAGTGAGATCTCGCCCTGTTGGGCGTTGATGATGCGCTCGGCGAGGAGCTGCACGTCGGCGCGGGCACCATGCGTCGATGCCCACCTGGACATCTGGATCGCCTGCGCATGATGGTGGATCATGCCCGACATGAAGTCGATGTCGGCTTGCGTATAGGGATAGCGGAGGCTGTCCGCACGGGCGCGGGCGATCGCACCCTCGAGGCCCATCTGGAACTCGGGCTGCGGGGCCGGCGCCTGCGAGGCGCGCGAAGCGCCGGCGCAACCGGTGAGGGTCACGACGGCGAGGAGGATGACAGCGGAGACGAGCGGCCTGTGTGGGGTCAGTCGGGTCATTCCGTGGAGTTCTGTGGTTCGGACACTACGGGCGCTGGAATGGTTGGCGTTTCAAATGTACGTGCCGGGGCGCGGAACGGCGACCGGCCGCGTGCTCATATAGGACCCCGTCGTATAATGCGGATGTGACCGGACGCCGTGTTCCCGAGTACTACAAGTACATGCGAGCCGCGTTCCGCCACCTCGCCGGCCTCTTGGCCTGTGTTACGCTTGCCGCCGCCGCTTGCTCCGACGACAACGACGCGATTGGCGTCATGGAGCCGCCCGCCGCCATCGTCACGGCAGCGTCTGTGGTGGCCGGCGAAGTCGTGCCGGTCCGGCTCGAGAACCGCTCAGCGCGAACCTGGTCATACAGCATGTGCGGCAAGGCGCTGCTCCAGCGCCGCGACGGTGATCAGTGGACGACGCTGCCGCCGCCGCTCATCCTCTGCGCGGACATGCTGCTGGAGCTGCCCCCGGGCGACGTCGTCGACGAAGAGATGTTCGTCCCGCCGGCTACCGAGCCGGGCACGCACCGCATCCTGGTGCTCTTCGAACTCGAGGGTGAAGAGTTCGATCGCGTCACGAACTCATTCGAGGTCACCGCTCCGCCTGAGCCGTAGTCACCCCGGCATCGCCAGCGCACCTTTGGCGTGGCCCTCGGTCTGTCGGGCCCGACCGCATGAACCGGATGACCGGGCTCATCCTCCTCGGGCGCGTCCTCAGGCGCGGGCATGCGACTGATACACGCCCCCCGCGCGCGTTGGTTCCATCGCCGCTAGGTTACCCGCATGGCCATGCGAGACAAACTCGACCTCCTCGACCGTCGCCGCGCCGAGTCTGAACTCGGCGGTGGCGCGGCCCGACTCAAGGCGCAGCACGATAAGGGCAAACTCTCCGCCCGCGAACGCTTGGACGCGCTGCTCGACGAAGGCTCGTTCGTCGAACTCGACCGGTTCGTGACGCATCGGTCCAACGACTTCGGTCTCGACGCCCAGCGCCCATACGGCGACGGCGTCGTCACGGGTCATGGCCGCATCGACGGCCGGCTCGTCTACGTGTTTTCGCAGGACTTCACCGTGTTCGGCGGCTCGCTCTCCGAGGCGCACGCCGGCAAGATCTGCAAGGTGATGGATTTGGCGATGCAGAACGGCGCGCCCATGATCGGCCTCAACGATTCCGGCGGCGCGCGCATCCAGGAAGGCGTCGTCTCGCTGGGCGGTTACGCCGACATCTTCCTGCGCAACACCATGGCGTCGGGCGTCGTCCCGCAGATCTCGGCGATCCTTGGGCCCTGCGCAGGCGGCGCCGTGTACTCGCCGGCCATCACCGATTTCGTGTACATGGTGCGCGGGTCGTCGTTCATGTTCGTGACCGGCCCCAACGTCGTGAAGACCGTCACGCATGAAGACGTGACGATGGACGCACTGGGCGGTGCCGATGCACACGGCGGCACGTCGGGCGTCTCACACTTCACGGCGGGTTCTGAGCTGGAGTGCCTCGAAGGCATCCGGCAGCTCATGCGCTTCATCCCGTCCAACAATGTCGACGCGCCGCCGCGCGGCAGCGGCACCGACGCGCGCGACCGGCGGGACGAGGCGTTGCTCGACGTGGTGCCCGACAATGCCAACAAGCCGTACGACATGCACGACGTCCTGCGGCGCGTGGTCGATGACGGCGAGTTCCTCGAAGTGCAAAAGGACTTCGGTGGCAACATCCTCTGCGGCTTTGCGCACTTGGGCGGGTATTCGGTCGGCATCGTCGCCAACCAGCCCGCGGTGCTGGCCGGCGTGCTCGACATCAACGCCAGCGTGAAGGCGGCGCGCTTCATCCGCTTCTGCGACGCGTTCAACATCCCGCTCGTGACGTTCGAGGATGTGCCCGGCTTCCTGCCGGGCGTCGCGCAGGAGCACGGCGGCATCATCAAGCATGGCGCGAAGCTGCTGTTCGCGTATTGCGAGGCGACGGTGCCCAAGCTCACGGTGATCACGCGCAAGGCGTACGGCGGCGCCTACGACGTCATGAGCTCGCGGCATATCGGCGGCGACATGAACTTCGCGTGGCCCACGGCCGAGATCGCAGTGATGGGCCCCAAGGGCGCGGTGGAAATCCTGTTCAAGAAGGAGATCACGGATGCCCAGGATCCGCAGGCGGCCATGGATGCGCGCGTCGCCGAGTATACGGACAAGTTCGCCAACCCGTACGTGGCGGCCAGCCGCGGCTACGTCGATGACATCATCGACCCGCGCGACACGCGCCCGCGCCTGATCGAGGCGCTCGAGACGCTGCAGGGTAAGCGCAAGCGGAACCCGGCGAAGAAGCACGGCTGCATCCCGCTGTGAGCAAGGCGCTTCGAAAGGTCCTCATCGCCAATCGCGGTGAGATCGCGCTGCGCATCGTGCGCGCGTGCCAGGAGATGGGCATCAGGTCCGTGGCCGTCTACTCGGATGCGGACGCCCACGCGCCGCACGTGCGCGCGGCCGACGAGGCCGTGCACATCGGGCCCGCGGCCGCATCGGAGAGCTACCTGCGCGGTGACCATCTCATCGAAGTCGCCAAGCGCGTCGGCGCCGATGCGATCCATCCGGGCTACGGGTTCCTCGCCGAGCGTGAATGGTTCGCGCGCGCCGTGCGCGACGCCGGGCTCGTGTGGATCGGCCCGCCCGCCGAGGCGATCGCGGCGATGGGCTCCAAGACCGCGGCGCGCACGTTGGCCATCGCCGCCGGCACACCTGTGGTGCCCGGCACGACGACGGCGTTGCGTGACGCGCAGGAAGCCGCCAAGCTGGCCGGCGAGTTTGGATATCCGGTGCTGCTCAAGGCCGCCGCGGGCGGCGGCGGCAAGGGCATGCGTGTCGTGCGCGACGCCGCCGGCATCGAGGCCGCGCTCGCGAGCGCCAAGCGCGAGGCGCAGAACGCGTTCGGTGATGATGCCGTCTACATCGAGAAGTACATCGAGGGGCCGCGTCACGTGGAAGTGCAGGTGCTCGCGGATGCGCACGGCAACTGCATTGCGCTGGGCGAGCGCGAATGTTCGATTCAGCGCCGGCACCAGAAGATGATCGAGGAGGCGCCCAGCGTGGCCGTCACGCCGGAGCTGCGCAAACGCATGGGAGACGCCGCGGTCGCCGCGGCCAAGGCGGCGGGCTATGTGAACGCCGGCACGTGCGAGTTCCTGCTCGCGCAGAATGGTGAGTTCTACTTTCTCGAGATGAACACGCGCATCCAGGTCGAGCATCCCGTCACGGAACTCGTGATGGGCATCGACCTCGTGCAGTGGCAGTTACGCATCGCGGCCGGCGAGCCGCTGCCGTATCTCGAGCCGCCGGAGCCGCGCGGCTGGGCCATCGAGTGCCGCATCACGAGCGAGGACCCCGCCAACGGGTTTCTGCCGTCGACGGGCCGCATCTCCTACCTGCACCTGCCCAGCGGGCCGGGCGTGCGCTGGGATGGCGGCATCGAGACGGGCAGCGTCGTCGGACTCTCGTATGATCCCATGCTCGCGAAGCTCATCGTGTTCGCGCGCACGCGCGAGCAGGCGATCGCGCGCATGCAGCGCGCGCTCGAGGAGCTCATGGTCGTGGGCGTGGAGACGTCGCGCGAATTCCACCTGCGTGTGATGGCCGACGAGGAGTACCGTCGCGGCGCGGTCGATATCCAGTGGCTTGAGCAGAAGCTGCCGGCGTTGCTGGCGGTGAAGCCGCCCAAGGCGACCGTGACTGCGGCGGCGATTGCCGCTTCGCTGATCGCGGATGTGGAACGTCGGGGCCGGACGGGGAACGGCGGGCCGGCGCAGACGGCAGCGCCCGGAGCCGCGAATGGCGCCGCATCCGGTGACGCGGCGGGACGCGCGCCGGACGCCGCACGATCGTCGTGGGCCGAACTGGCGCGCCGTGAAGCGCTGAGGGACACATGAGCCGCACCGCGCCGCAGCACGAAAAACGACGCCGCCGCGCGCCGCAGCCGCCGCCGTCCCTGATGGCGACGCTCGACGTGCACTCGCTCGCCGCACTGGGGGACGGCGTCGGACGCAGCGAGGAGCATGGGCTCGTCGTGTTCACGCCGCGGACCGCGCCGGGCGACCGCGTCACCGCACGCGTGACGGTCGAAGGGCGCGTTGGCCGCGGGCGGCTTGAGTCGATCGTGACGCCGAGCCCCGTGCGCGTCGCGCCGCGCTGCACACACTACGAGGCGCCCGATCGGTGCGGCGGATGCCAGTGGCAGCATGTCGACCTCACCGCGCAGCGCGAGGCGAAACGTCACCTGGTGCAGGATGCGTTCGCGCGCATCGGCCACATCAATGTGCCGCTGCCCGAGATCAAGGCGGGCGCCGCGTGGGCGTATCGCCGGTCGCTCACGCTGGCGATCCGCCGTCGTGCGGATGGCAGCGTGTTCGCCGGGCTGCGCGCCTACGACGATCCCGAAGCCGTGTTCGACCTGCACGAATGTCCGATCACCGACGCGCGCGTGCTCGACGCATGGCGCGCGGTGCTCGCGCCCGGCGCGCAGCGACACCTGCCCGAGGTGACTCGGCTGCGCGGCACGATCAAGGTTTTGGATGGACACGCGCTGTTCGTGCTCGAGGGCGGGCGCGAGTGGCCCGCGCTGCACGACTTTCTCGCGGCGACGCCGTCGATTGCGGCCGTGTGGTGGCAAGCCGAGGGCAAGCGTCGGCATCTGGTCGCCGACCGGCGTCCGGCTGTCGGTGAGGGTAGCGGTCCCTCGGGCGCTGAGAGTGGCGGTCCCTCGGGCGCGTCGTTCGTGCAGGTCAACGAGGAAGTCGCCGCGATGGTGCATGCCGATGTCGTCGAGCGCGCGCTCGCGCACGCGCCGCGCACGGTGGTCGACGCATACAGCGGTGCCGGCGTGACGGCGGTCGCGCTCGCGGCGCGCGGCGTGCGTGTGGTGGCGGTCGAACTCGACGAGCAGGCGACCGCGCTGGCGGCGGCGAAGCTGGGCGAAGTGTCGCGCGCCGTCGCCGGACAGCCAACCGAGGGATCGCGCGCGATGGCCGCGCGTGTCGAGCATGCGCTGCCGCATCTGCTGCCCGCGGACGTCGTGATCCTCAACCCGCCGCGCGCCGGTGTGGACGAGCGTGTGACGCAAGCACTGGCGCGGCGTGGCGGAGACCCGAACACTCCGGACGCCCGCGCTGCGGCGCGCGCCATCATCTACGTCAGCTGCGACCCCGCCACGCTCGCGCGCGACGTCGCGCGACTCAGCGGCTGGCGCGTGCACGCACTCACCTGCTACGACATGTTCCCACAGACGGCGCACGTCGAGACCATCTGCGAACTCCGGCCGGCGGGAGTCGACCAATGAAATATCTCGTGGACCTGAACGGCGAACGCGTCGAGGTGGTGCTCGACGCCGACGGTGTGTCGGCGGGTGGCGCCGCGGTGAAAGCGCACTTGGCCGACGTCGAGGGCACGCCCGTGCGCCTCGTGACCATCGGCGGCACGCAGTATCGCGTGATCGCCGTGCGCAACGGCGGCCGCGGCTCCTACGCGCTGTGGATCGACGGCTGGCGATTCGACGTGGAAGCGCTCGACGAGCGCGCGCGCACGATCCGCGATTTCTCGGCCGCTGCCGCCGTGGCCGCAGGGCCGGCGCCCGTGGTCGCGCCCATGCCAGGTCTGGTCGTTCGGGTGGACGTCGCGGTCGGTGACCGCGTCGAGGCGGGGCAGGGCGTCGTCGTCATGGAGGCCATGAAGATGGAGAACGAGCTGCGCGCCGGTGCGTCGGGCGTGGTGCGCGCCGTGCACGCGGCGCCCGGGACGGCGGTCGAGAAGGGCACCGTGCTTGTCGAGCTCGAGTAGCCGCTAGCTCTTCGCCTCGACCGTCGAGCCGCCCAGCGACTCGCGCACGCGCTGCAGGAACTCCGGGAAGGGGAACGGTTTCGCCAGCAACCGCTCGCGCGACCAGGGCGCGTCTGGCGACGTCTCATCCTCGGCGTCCCACTCCATGTGGCCCGATATGCACAGCACCGGCATTTCGGGCGTGCGCGCGCGGATGCGCCGCACGAACTCCCGCCCGCCCATGCGCGGCATGACCATGTCGGTGACGACCAAGTCCACCTCCCAGTCGCGCGCCTCGAGCATGGACAGCGCGTCGAGCGCGGAGGGCGCGCCGAGCACTTCGTAGTCGTGCCGCGCGAGGTAGCGCTCCATCGCGCGCCGCAGCGTCGTCTCGTCGTCCACCACGAGCACGCGCGGCCGGCCCGCCGAGGGCCCTTCGCGCGGCGATTCCGGGAGCACGGGCTCCGGGGGCGCGGGCGCGACGAGCGGCAGCAGCACGCTCAGCGTCGCACCTTCGCCGACACGGCTCTCAGCGCTTACGTGGCCGCCCAGCGCACGCACGATGCCGCGCACCGTCGCGAGGCCGAGGCCCGTGCCGAGTCCACTGGGCTTCGTCGTGAAGAACGGCTCGAAGAGGCGCGCGAGCGTGTCCTCGTCCATGCCGATGCCCTCGTCGTGCACGACGAGCTCCGCCCACCGGCCCGTGTGCGTGCCGCGCGCCGTCGCGCGCTCGCCGGGCCGCACGATGTTGGCGCGCGTGCTCACATGCACCACGCCGCCCTCCGGCATCGCGTCGCGCGCGTTGATCGCGAGGTTCATCAGGATCTGCTCGAGCTGCCCCTCGGCGGTGCGCACCCAGAGGCCGGTGTCGGCGAGGTCCAGTTGCAGCTCCACCTGCCCGACGAGCAGGCGGCGCAGCATGGGCTCCATGCCACGCACGACCGCCGTGAGTTCCTGCGCACGCAGCTCGCCGGCCTCCGGGCGGCTGAACGAGAGGAGCCGGCGCGTGAGCACGGCGCCGCGCTGCGCGGTCTGTTCGATCTCCAGCAGGTCCGACGCGCTTTCGTGGTCCGACGCGAGGTCGTCGCGCACGAGCTGCGCGTGCGTGATGATGGCGGCCAGGATGTTGTTGAAGTCGTGCGCGATGCCACCGGCGAGACGGCCCACAGCCTCGAGTTTCTGTGCCTGGCGCAACTGCGCCTCGAGGTGCACGCGCTCGGAGACATCGCGCGTATTGAGCACGAGACCGCGCACGCCACCACCCACCGCACCGGCGGCGCCGGGCGCGCCGGGACCGCTGGACACGTTGTCGGTGGAGAGGTCCGATACGACGCTTTCGACCTCGTGCCACGAGTTGGCGCGCCCGAGGCGCCAGCGCAGCACGGCATTGCGCGAGAACTGCTCGCCTGCGTTCGCGAGGAACACGGTGAGACGGTCGCGATCCTCCGGGTGCGCCAGCTCGATGAGGCGGCGACCCTCCAGCAGGGCAGGAATCGACCCCGTCATGCCACCCGCCGACGGACTGGCCCACTCGATCACGTGCTCGTTACTGAGCTGGAAAATGGCGTCCGATGATCGCTGCACGAGCGACCGGAAGCGCGCGTCGGCCGCGGCGCGCGCCTGCGCCTGCTCGCGCGCTTCGGTGCGCGCGATGTGGTGCCGCATGAGCACGAGCGCGAGCAGCACCGCCACGCAGGTGACGAGGAAGGGCAGGATGCGCAGGTCCGGCGACGGTGACCACACCTCGTACAGCAGCGGCAGGGTCGCCGCGCCGATGGCGATCGGCGCGACCGTGTGGCGTCCCTGCCGCATGGGGCGCAGCTCGCGCACGACGACCGCGCGCTGCTGCCGCTGCACGTCCAGGCCGAAGATGATGAGCACGAACGCCAGCGCGATGAGCAGATCGACGAGGCCGCCGTCGGTCCACGTGCCGGCCTGCACCTCACGGTCGTACTTGAGGTCGATCGCCGCCACGAGCCCGAAGCCGAGCGTGAGCAGCCCAAGTGCGTGGCGTGCGACGCCGTGCGGCCGACGGAACCACGCGGTGGCCGTGAACAGCACCGCGGCCACGTCGGCGAGCAGGTAGAGGAGGAACAACGCGCGCGTCGCGCCAACATGAGACGTGCGGAACGGATCGCCGCCCGAGATGAAATACGAGGTCAGCAGGAACGCGGAGAGGACGATCACCCCCGCGTCGAGCCAGTCGGCGTAGCTGCCCGACTCCGGTCGCACGCGCGCGAGGTACCACAGGCCGGAGAGCAAGAGCGCGGCTTGCGGGACTGCGAGCACCAGCCGCAGTTCGGACGGCAGCCGGGCCCCTGCGGTCGTGAAGAGACTGAGCACGTTGGCCAGTGCGGCCACCGCGAACGCGGCGCCCAACCATCGCCAGCCGATGACGGCGCGGGGTGGCACGCCGGGCGCCCGCGAGACGGCGAACGCGAGCACGGCGACGGCGAGGCGGAACGGCAGGATGAACGCGCTGTCGACGACGAACTCCCACGACACGTCGAACGGTGCGGCGAGCGCGATCCAGATCACGTAGCACAACAGCCACACGACGGCACCAATGGCGATAGGCCCCGGCTGGGAGTCGGGCAGCAGTGGCGGCGGGGTAACGGATCGGCGAAGATTCACAGACACAACAGTATCGGACTCCGGGCCGCAGCGCAGCATCGGGAGTGCGCCGCGTCACGTCGGACGAGTCGGACGAGTCGGACGTCGAGGTCGTTAGGGTCGGTGGGGCGCCGCGTGGCCAAGTCGCTCATCGCGTACCGACGGCTGCCTCTCCGCTTGACTGCGCGCCCGCGGTCGCCTATGGTTCGTGTCTGTCCCAAAACGCCTTCAAAGGGCGGCCGAGACCCGGGTTGCATCCCGCACCGGTGAGGCGCAGTACCTCCCGCAGCACGCCATCAGATCATGCGCAGCACGTATACCGCGACCCCCGCCGACATCGAGCACAAGTGGTTCGTCGTCGATGCCGATGGGATGGTCCTTGGTCGCCTCGCGACCGAAGTCGCGCGAATCATCCGCGGCAAGCACAAGGCGATGTTCACGCCCCATATGGACACCGGCGACAACGTCATCGTCATCAACGCCTCCAAGGTCCGCGTCACGGGCCGCAAGGCGGAGCAGAAGAACTACTTCCGCCACACTGGCTACATGGGGCACGAGCTGTACACCCCGTTTGCCTCGATGCTCGCCAAGCACCCGGAGCGCGTGATCGAGAAGGCCGTCTTCGGCATGCTGCCCAAGACCGCGCTCGGTCGCCAGAAGCTGCGGCTCAAGCTGCGCGTCTATGCCGACGCGAAGCACCCGCACGGCGCCCAGCAGCCCGAGACGATCACCTTCCCGAAGGCAGAGGCCAAGTAAATGGCTGAGACGACGACGCACACCATCGGCCGCCGCAAGGAAGCCGTCTGCCGCGTGTTCCTGACGCCGGGCTCCGGCAAGTGGAGCCTGAACGGCCGCACGCTGGGCGACTACTTTCCGCGTCCCGCGCTCGTGGCCGCGATTCAGCAGCCGTTCACGGCGACCGACACGCTGGGCAGCTTTGACGTGCAGGCAAACTTGACGGGTGGCGGCCAGACGGGCCAAGCCGGCGCGCTGCGCCTGGCGATTGCCCGCGCGCTCGTGAAGATCGACGAAGCGAACCGCACCAAGCTCCGCGACCTGGGCCTCCTCACGCGCGACGCGCGTGCGGTCGAGCGCAAGAAGCCGGGGCGTCCGAAGGCGAGAAAGAAGTTCCAGTTCAGCAAGCGATAGACGGCAGATGGCGGACGGCAGACGGCGGATTACGGCGCTGTCGTCCGCTGGTTAGTCCTCACGGTACGGGGTTCCCGCAACGCGTAACCCGAATCCCGTACCGTATCACACAGCTTCCCTGAGCCTGGCATTGGTGCCGCACCTCGTGTGCGGTGATGCGGGGCGACGAGGGGAAGCGACGGCAACACAAAACCTCACGCACGCAGAAAAAAGGATCACACACGATGTCCCAGCCCTCGCTCGACGAACTCCTCAAGGCCGGTGTCCACTTCGGCCACCAGACCCGCCGTTGGAATCCCAAGATGCGCCGCTTCATCTTTGCGGAGCGCAACGGGATCCACATCATCGACCTGCAGAAGACCCTGCGCCAGGTCGAGCTCGCGCAGAAGCTCGTGCGCGAAGTCATCATGCGCGGCGAGAACGTCCTCTTCGTCTGCACCAAGCGCCAGCTCGCCCAGATCGTCGCGGGTGAGGCGGAGCGCGCGGGTGCGATGCACGTCACCGAGCGCTGGCTTGGCGGCCTCATGACGAACTTCGCGACCGTCAAGAAGCAGATCAAGAAGCTGAAGGACCTCGAGGCCGGTTCCGAGGCGGGTGGTTCGTTCGAGAACTACACCAAGAAGGAAGCGCTCATGATGACCCGCCAGCGCGACAAGCTCGCGAAGAACCTGTCGGGCATCAAGACGATGACGCGTATCCCGGGGCTTATGTTCGTCGTGGATGCCAAGAAGGAGCGCATCGCCGTTGACGAGGCCAACAAGCTCGGCATCCCGATCGTCGCCATCTGCGACACGAATTCGGATCCGGACCTGATCACCGTCCCGATCGCGGGCAACGACGACGCGATCCGCTCGGTCGAGCTGCTCACGGCCGCGATCTCTGACGCGATCATCGAGGCCCGCCGCGAGGCGCCGGCCCGCGCCGAGGTCGAGGACACGGGCGAGGCGACCACGTGGTCGTCCGAGCGCGGCACCGAGAAGGAAGCCGATGATCGCGGCCGCCGCGGCGCCAAGAGCCGTCCGCGCCGTCGTCGTGCGAAGCCGGAAGCGATCGCCGCGCGCCTGAAGGTCGGCGAGTCGGCCGAGGGCGGCGAGGCGGTTGCCGCGTCGGCGCCGACGCCTGTCGCAGCGCCCGACGGCGGCACGCCGTCCAAGGGCGCCGAGCCGGCCAAGGCCGTGCCGGGTGCCGGACCGTCCGCCGGCGACATCAAGTCGACCGGCGCGCCGGCCAAGGCCGACCACGTAGGCGAGTGAGCGTCACGCTCGACGCTCGTTAGGTAGTGCAGGGGCTCACCCCTCAGTAACTTTCCCTCGCCGCCGGAAGAGTCTCACCACTCCCCGGCGGCGATTCTACGAATACCGCACGCTTTTCACTGAGAGTCACCGATGGCTGCCACGAAGATCACTGCGAAGGACGTCGCCGAGCTCCGCGCCCGCACGGGCGCCGGCATGATGGATTGCAAGAAGGCCCTCGAGGAAGCCGGCGGCGACATGGACGCCGCCATCGACCTGCTGCGCAAGCGCGGCGTCGCCAAGGCCGACAAGCGCGCCGACCGCGCCGCGTCCGAAGGCCAGATCGTCACCTGGTCGAGCCCGGACGGCGCCGTGGGCGCCATGATCGAGCTCAACTGCGAGACCGACTTCGTGGGCCGCAACGACGAGTTCGTCGCCCTGGCGCGCCAGCTCGCCGAGCAAGTGGGCCAGGATGAAGCCGTGGACGGCATCATCGCCGTGGGCGCCGAGGGCGCGTACCTCTCGACCCCGTGGTTCGCCGACAAGGCGCGCACGGTGGGCGACGTCGTGAAGGCCGCGTCCGCCAAGACCGGTGAAAAGGTCGAGCTGCGTCGCATCGCGCGCTTCAAGGGTGACGGCGTCGTGGGCTCGTACCTGCACTTCAACGGCAAGGCCGGCGTGCTCGCGCAGATCACCGGTGGCAAGGGCGACATCGCGATGCAGCTGGGCAAGCAGATCGCCGAGCATGTGGCGGCCGGTGTGCCGACGGTTGCGATCGCGGTGGACAAGGACGGCGTGCCGGCCGAGTTCATCGAGCGTGAGCGCGCCATCTTCGTCGCGCAGGCGGTGGAGAGCGGCAAGCCCGAGGCGATCGCGCAGAAGATGACCGAGGGCCGCATCGCCAAGCTGTTCGGCGAGGTGACGCTGCTCGGCCAGCCGTGGGTGCGCGACGACAAGCAGACCATCGGGGAACTCGTGAAGGCCGCCGGCAAGGAAGCGGGCGCGCCGCTGGCCGTGAAGCGCTTCGCGCGTTTCAAGATGGGCGAGTCCTGAACCGCGGAACGAGATGACCGATAAGCCGCTCAAGTACCAACGTGTCCTCCTGAAGCTCTCCGGCGAGGCTCTCGCCGGTGAGCATGGCTTCGGTCTCGATTTCCATTCCATGCGCGAGTACGCGCGCGAGGTGAAGGCCATCTCGGAGCTCGGCGCGCAGATCGGCATGGTGATCGGTGGCGGCAACATCGTGCGCGGCTCACAGGTCTCCAAGCTGGGCATGGACCGCGTGTCGGCCGACTACATGGGCATGCTCGGCACGGTGATCAATGCGCTTGCGTTCCAGGACGTGTTGGAACGCGAGGGGCTCGACACGCGCGTCATGACGGCCATCCGCATGGAAGAGATTGCCGAGCCGTTCATCCGTCGCCGCGCCGTGCGGCACCTTGAGAAGGGCCGCGCCGTCATCTTCGCGGCGGGCACGGGCAACCCGTACTTCTCGACCGATACCGCTGCGGTGTTGCGTGCCATCCAGATGAAGGCCAGTGTCATCATCAAGGCCACCAGCGTGGACGGCGTCTACTCCGCCGACCCCAAGACAGACCCCAAGGCCACGAAGTACGACCGAATCAGCTACCGGGACGTGATGGCCGAGGAGTTGGGCGTGATGGACCAGACCGCCATCACGCTGTGCAAGGAGAACAGCCTGCCGCTCATCGTGCTCAACATCCACACGCCCGGCATCGTTGCTGCCGCACTCCGCGGTGAGCCGGTCGGAACCCTCGTCTCATGACCATGATCCAGCCCATCCTGAAGGATTGTCGCGCCGCCATGGACAAGTCCGTGGAGGCCGTCAAGCGCGAGTTCTCGTCCGTGCGTTCGGGCAAGGCATCGCCCAGCATGCTCGACCAGGTGAAGGTCGAGATGTACGGCCAGATGATGTCGATGAACCAGTCCGCGAGCGTCTCGGCCCCCGAGCCGCGCCTGCTCGTCGTCACGCCGTTCGACAAGGGGCAGGTCAAGGCCGTCGAGAAGGCCATCCGCGAGTCGAACCTCGGCCTCGACCCTGCGGTGCAGGGCAACATCATCCGCGTGCCGTTGCCGTCGATGAACGAACAGCGCCGCAAGGATCTCGTGAAGATCGTGCACAAGTTCGCCGAGGACGGCCGCATCGCGATCCGTCAGGCGCGCACCGCCGCGCGCGACAAGCTCAAGAAGCTCGACGGCGTGTCCGAGGATGCGGTGAAGACCGCGGAAAAGGACCTCCAGAAGCTGCACGACGAGCAGATCGGCAAGGTCGATGCGCTCATGAAGTCCAAGGAAGCGGAGATCATGGAGGTCTAAGCGTCGCTGCGACCTCTCCAACCGCATGGCAGCCACCGACCTACTCTCCCGCATTCGCCTCAACGGCGCCATCCCCCGTCACGTCGCCATCATCATGGACGGCAACGGGCGATGGGCGCGCGAGCGGATGCTGCCGCGGCCCTTCGGGCACCGCAGCGGGATGAAATCGGTGCGCGAGGTGGTCGAGGGCTCCTTGGAGGCGGGTGTCGAGGTGCTCTCGCTGTTCGCCTTCTCGCAAGAGAACTGGCAACGGCCGGCCGTCGAGATCAGCGCGCTCATGTCGCTGCTCGAGGAGTACATCCAGAAGGAGACGAGCGAGCTCACGGGCCAGGGCGTGCGCGTCTGTGTCCTGGGCGACATCGACCGTCTCGCGCCGCCGGCGCGCGCGGCCGTGGACCGGCTCACGTCGCAGACGGCGCACAACACGAAGCTCACGCTGAACCTGTTCATCTCGTACGGCTCGCGCGCCGAACTCACGCGCGCCGCGCGGCTCATCGCCGAGGACGTGGCGGCCGGGCGCCTCAAGCCCGTTGACGTCACCGAGGCCGAGTTGGCGCGCCGGCTGTATACGTCCGACTGCCCAGACCCGGACCTGCTGATCCGCACGTCGGGCGAACAGCGCATCTCCAACTTCCTGCTATGGCAGGTCGCCTACACCGAGATCTACATCTCGCCGGTGCTGTGGCCGGACTTCGGGCGGTCGAACCTGTTCGAGGCGATCCTCGATTTCCAGAATCGGGACCGGCGATTCGGCCGCGTCCCGGCCTGATCATTTTCCCAGCGACATGAATGAGCTGACCAAGCGCGTCCTCTTCGCCGTGGTCGCGGTGCCGATCATCGCATTCGCGATCCTGCTCGGCGATGCGCCGCTGGCGATCCTGCTGTCGGTGGCGGCGGCGCTGGGGGCGTGGGAGTACGGCCGTCTCGCGACCGCGGCGGGCGCGCGGCCGCTGATGACATGGCTGATCCTGCTGGCCGCGCTCGTGCCGCTGGCCGTGCACGCCGCGCGGCTGGGGCTGTGGGTGCCACCGATCTCGCTCGTGGCGCTGCTCCTGCCGCTGTTGATGGCCGTGGCGCTGTGGACGCGCGGGCCCGGCGGCAAGCCGATCGCCTCGGTGGCGACGACGCTCGTGGGCGTGTGGTACGCCGGCGTGTTGCTCGCGTTCGTGTATGCGCTGCGCTACCACCGATTCGCCGTGGGCGACGAGGCGGGCGCGCTGCTCGTGCTGTTTCCCGTGGTGGTCACGTGGCTCAACGACACCGGCGCGTTCGTGGTCGGCAAGGCCATCGGCGGCCGCAAGCTCATGCCGAGCGTGAGCCCCGGGAAGACGATCGCGGGCACCGTCGGCGGCGTCGTGACGAGTGCCATCGCCGCGTGGGCGTACGTCGCGTTCGTGCTGCAGCCGCGCGCGGGACTCGGGTTGTCGGTGGGCGCGGCCGTGTTATTTGGCTTCGCAATCAGCGCCGCCGCACAGGTCGGCGACCTCGCGGAGAGCATGTTCAAGCGCGAGGCCGGCGTGAAGGACAGCTCCGGGTTGATTCCGGGCCATGGCGGCATCCTCGATCGCACCGACTCGCTACTGTTCACGGTGCCGGTCGCTTATGTGCTGCTCGGATGGCTGCTCAAGGTTGGGGCGTGAAGGGCGCGCGCATCGACGGAGCGGAGAAGCGCGGTGACGGGCCGCCCGCGCCGGGCACGCCGGCCGTGGGCGTGGCGCTGCTCGGCGTGACGGGGTCGATTGGGCAAACTGCGCAGCGCGTGATTGAGCGACATCCGGGGCGGTTCAAGATCGTGGCCATGACGGCGCACGGGAACGCGGACGGGCTCAGGGCGGCGGCGGAGAAGTGGAAGCCGGCGTATGTGGGACTTGCGGCGAACGGTGGCGCAAAGGTGACGCGACGCCCTTCGCCGGGCGGCCGAGTTGCCGAGATTGCTGTCCCATCAGGCTGGGGCACGGGCGCCGAATGCCTGGTCGAGGCCGCCCAACATCCTGACGCGGACATTGTGCTCAATGCCGTCGTCGGCGCGGCGGGCTTGGACGCCACGCTGGCCGCGCTCAAGGCCGGCAAGCGCGTGGCGCTCGCCAACAAGGAGTCGCTCGTCATGGGTGGCGCGCTCGTGCAGGCCGCGGTGCGCGAGCATGGCGGCGAGGTGATTCCCGTGGACTCCGAGCACTCGGCGCTGCTGCAGTG
>JAKFFA010000064.1:0-17999 GCA_036675455.1 Gemmatimonadaceae bacterium
GTCGTGCTCTCGGCGCACCTCGACTCGTGGCATGGCGCGACGGGTGCGACGGACAATGGCACGGGCACGATCACGATGCTCGAGGCGATGCGGATCCTGAAGGAGGCGTATCCGAATCCGCGCCGCACGATTCTCGTGGGGCATTGGGGCGGCGAGGAGCAAGGGCTGATCGGCTCGCGCGCCTTCACGGAGGATCACCCCGAGGTCGTCGAGAACCTGCAGGTCGCATTCAACCAGGACAACGGCACCTGGCGCATCGAGTACATCCAGGCGCAGGGCCTGCTCGAGGCGGGCGGTAGTCTGGCGCGCTGGATCTCGCACTTGCCGACGGAGATCTCCGAGCACATCAAGCTCGATGTACCGGGTCCGCAGGAGACTGGCGGCAGCGACCATGTGTCCTTCCTGTGCCATGGCGCGCCCGGATTCCGGCTGCAATCGAACTATCCGGATTACCGACAGTATACATGGCACACGAACCGTGACACGTACGACAAGATCATCATCGACGACCTGAAGAACAACGCGACGCTCGCGGCCATGCTTGCGTACCTCGCTTCGGAAGACCCGGCGCGTGTGTCGCGGGAGCGGTCGGTGCTGCCGCCCAACCCGCGCACGGGGGAGCCGCGCCAATGGTTGCGATGCGGAACGTCACGGCGGAGTTACGTGCGCTAGGTGGTCGAGTTCGGCGCGGAGCTGGGCGATTTCCGCCGGCAATCGTGAAGTGCATCTGCGCGCTCCTGTTCCTTGTCGCGCTCACCGGCGCAAATGCCCAGTCGGTTGAAGGCACGGTGGTCGACTCCGCGGGCGCGCCGCTCGCCGGCGCCGTGGTGATCCTGGAACGCGCCGGCCAGGAATCCGCGGGCGGGTTGCGCGAGACCACTGACGAGCGCGGCCCTAACTGCAGCGCATGCCGCAACTGCTGGCAGGCGTGCGCATCGTCGACCAGAACGGCTGCAATGCGACATCGTTGGCAGGATTCGAGTGCCGGCGCGCGGCGGGCATCGGCCTGTTCAGAGATGCGGGCGAACTGCGCGCCATGCAGCCGCGCTACTGGGCCGAGATGCTGGACGGCATGCCGGGCATCCGGCGGACGATGACCCTCGGCCCGTATGGACCGGACTGGAAGGTCGCGGCTCCGCCGGGGCGATGCATCAAGGAACTATGGAACGGACAGCCGCCGATGACGATCGACAGCGATGCGCCCTTTAAGCCGGACGAGTTCTGGAAGCCGGAAGACGTAGTCGCCATCGAGTATTACGACTCGGGGCCCAAGGTACCATCAGCCTATCGCCGGTATTTCTCGTGGGATACTCCGCTCGATTGTGGTCTCGTCATCTACTGGCTTCGCGGCGCGGAGCGAGGGATGCCGCAGTAAAGTGTGGTGGGCAGTATGTCGCCTGAGTGTCGCATGTGTCGCATCTGATGTGCAGAGAGTTCCATTTAACTGTCGAATGCGTGCAGTGTTCAACAGTAAATAAGCGTGCCTAGCACGATTGGTGCAGCCTAGTGTAGAATGAGGAGCATTCAACACTAAGCCACTGGATATGTGACACTTGCCTAGGCGACGTGCTACACAGCGCGAACTCGACGAGCAGTTCGACCGCATCAGGACCGTACTCGTGCGCAATCCGACCGGCTTGTCCGCGCCCGCTATTCGCGCCGCGCTGTTCAAGTTTTTCGGGCTGTCGATCGAGGCTCGAATCCTGCGCCTCCGGCTCAGGACACTCCTCGAGGTCGGCGAGGTCACTGCGTTCGGCGCCACGCGTGGTCGCGTCTATCAGTCCGCTTACCCCGCCGACCGACGACGCGAATCCGGCAGCGCGCCCGAGTCGCTCTACACGGACCTGCCGCGTCCACAAGCGCCTCCCCTCTCGGGTGCTCGTCCTGCCGGCCCTCACCTGCGGCCGGCGTCTCGCCCTGGGCGCCGCTCACCGGCGCGGCCTCCGTCGCCGCCGCGGTCGCACGAGGACCTTTTCGGTTTCGAAGCACCGCGTAACGCGCATGACCGTGAGGCAGAGCGTGCGCGCTACGTATCGCTGCTCCGCTGGCAGGGCGTAGAGGGATACTTCATCGAATTCGATCCGGGTGACCTGCTCGAAGACTCCGACAGCCTGCACCTGGGCCCGACCGGACGAATCCCCACCTTCTCGTCCGTCGACGAAGCGCTCCTGCACGCGGAATGCATGGGCTTCGACATCGACGAACCCACCCGGGTGTTTGGCCACTACGACCTCGACCACATCGGGGCGTGGTGCGAGAATCCGCGCTTCGAGGACATCGAGTACGAACTGTTCGTGCATGTGCTGGGCTTGATCGCGCAGTTGCCCGATACCGATTTCGACGAAGCACTCACGACCGCGCATGAGGCGTCGGACGCTGCATTCTCGAAGCTGCTGCGCAGCACGGAGCCGGAGCTGTTGCCCGGTGAGCCGTTTCCCTACATCGCGGAATGGACTCCCGACGACATTTCGAGTATGAAGCGCACGTTCGAACTCGGCCTGCGCGCGTTCTCGAGGCGCCTCGTGGCGTGGCCACCGCGATTCTGACGTCACGCGTGCAACGGTCAGTCCCCGCGCGCATCTTTTGACGATGCCACGCGCCACCGCCCGGACACGGGCCGCCTTCGGGCCCAAACCACAGCCCAAACTCCAGCGCTGGACCGACCTGCTGGCCGCGCTGTTGCGCCGTCGGTTCCCCGCGTCGTTCGACGAATTCCGCGACGAAGTGGCGGGCTACTCAAGGGATGCCGGCAATGAGGCGCATGTCCGTGGGACCGCGCCGCCGAACGAGGCGTCGGTGATGCGCATGTTCGAGCGCGACAAGGACGAACTGCGCGCGCTCGGCGTCCCACTCGAATCCGTCAAGGATGAAGACGGTGTGCCGAGTCTCTACCGGCTCGCGTCGCGACAGTTCTACCTACCCTTCCTGCAACTCGCGCACGAGAAGCAAGCGAGCGCGCGCAGGCGACCGCGGGGGCCTGGATACCAATCGCTGCCCACGCTCGCATTCGAGCCCGAGGAGCTCGACATGCTTGTGCGCGCGGCACGCCGCGTGGCGGCGCTGGGCGATGCCTCGCTGGCCCACGAAGCCGCCACGGCGATGCGAAAGCTTGCGCACGACTTGCCGATCGACGACGCATCGCCTGGCGCCGAACTGGTCGCCGCCGCGCAGGTGCCCGACACCGTCACGCTCGACACGTTGTCCGACGCGCTGCACCGCAGCAAGTCGGTCACGTTCACCTATCGCTCGATGGAGCGCGATGAGACGGCCTCCCGGACGGTCGACCCATACGGACTCGCGTTCCTGTCGGGGCATTGGTACCTGATCGGCCTTGACCACGACGCTGGCGCGATTCGCCATTTTCGCGTGAGCCGTGTCGGCGCGCCGCACACGAACACCGCGCGCTCGCAAACGGCCGACTTCGCGGTGCCGCGTGACTTCGACCTCTCCGCCCACGCCAAGTCGCGGCGCGCATGGGAGCTCGGTGACGCCGAGCAGCAAGAGGTGGTGGTGCGCTTTCATGCGGAGACCGGCGCGACGATGGCCGCGATGCAGCTGGGCGAACCGGTCGCAGACGGCGATGAGTTCCTGCGGCGGTTCCGCGTGCGCCGCCCGGATACGTTCGCACGCTGGATCCTCGGCTTCGCCGGAGCCGCGCACATCGAGCGGCCGCAGGGGATGGCGGCGCGCGTCCGCGCGATCGCCGCCGCGGCGCTCACGACGTATACAGACAACCCGACACGCGAGCGGCAAGCATGACCACCGAGACCGCGCACCGATGACCGGCGCCACGACGAATGCCGCGGCCCAGTTGCGCCGGCTCCTGCTCGCGCTGCCTGCGCTCGACGACGACCGCGCGCATAAGCTGTCGGACGTCGCCAGGCGTGTGGGCACCGACACCGACACGCTCGAGCGCGACCTGCGCACGCTCGTGACGCGCGTCGCGACCGAGCCTGCGGGCTTCACGGAGGGCGTCACGCTGCTGCTCGGCGCCGACACCGTACAAATGCAGACACCGAGCGGACACTTCCGCCGACCGATGGCGCTGTCGTCGTTCGAGTTGCATGCGCTGGAGCTGGGGCTGACCGCGCTGCGCCAGGAGGCGCCGCCGGAAGACCATCAAGTGATCGACCGCGCCCGTGAGCGATTGCGGAAGGCGATCTCGTCTGCGGGCCAGGCGGCGGGCTCGTCCCAGCGCTTCGCCGCATTGGGCGTCGAGTCGGAGGAAATCCGCGCGACCCGGAAGACGCTGCAGGAGTGCATTCGCGCGCGACGTTGTGCCCTCATCACCTACCGCTCCGCGTCCAGCGACCCGGACGGCGAACGGCGCGTGCAGCCGCTCGGTGTCGTATGGGCGCGCGGCGCATGGTATCTCGTCGCGTGGTGCGAGCGCAGCGACGGCATGCGCGTGTTCCGGCTCGATCGCATCGTATCCGCCAAGGCCGGCACGGCGAAGTTCGTGCCGCGGTCCGGGTTCTCGCTTGAGTCGGTCCTGCGCGACGGCCGCGTCTTGCTCGGCAAGAGCGACGCTGTGATGCGCGTGCGGTTCTCGCCGCGCGTGGCGCGCTGGATCGCCGAACGCGAGCGCGTGCCGCTTGCGCCGGATGGTTCCGTCGTCGTGGAGTATCCGTTGCTTGATGTGGAATGGGGCGTGCGGCATGTGCTGGGGTATGGACCGGATGCGGAGGTGCTCGGTCCGCCCGAGGTGCGCGCGCGCATCGGCGAGGTCCTCACATCGATCACAGGGGATACACGAGCATGAAATCGCCTGTAGGCGTTGCCGCAATCGCCTTGGTGCTCGCCGGCTGCGGCCGCACGGCAGAGGACGTCGGCGCAATCCAACGCGACACGCCGGCCACCGCGGCGTCGGCCGCGGCGCTCGACACCATCGCGCATCGCTACATCGTGCTCGGCCTCTCGCTGGGAGCGCACGATCCGAACTACGTCGACGCCTACTACGGACCGGATTCGCTGCGCACGATCGCCGGCCGCGATTCCCTCTCGCTCAATGCGATCCGCGTTGGCGCCGATTCCCTGATTGCGCTGCTCGGCGACAGCGGCGACACCCCGGCCTACGCGGACACGGTCGTGCGCATGCGGCACGACTACCTGCGGCGCCACCTCGTCGCGATGGCGACGCGGGCGCGCATCGTCTCGGGCGAACGTTTGCCCTTTGACGAAGAGGCGCGGCTGCTGTTCGGCGCCGAACCTCCGCACTATTCCGACGCGCACTTCGACTCATTGCTCGCCGAGCTTGATGCTGTGCTCGACGGTCCACGCCCGCTTGCCGCGCGCTACCGGCGCTTCCGCGAGCGCATGACGATCCCGCCCACGCTCGTCGACACGGTGTTCCGTCGCGCGATCGCCGCCTGCCGCGCGCGCACGATGCAGCACATCGCGTTGCCGGACGGCGAGCGCTTTGACCTCGAGTATGTACAGGGCACGTCGTGGAATGCCTACAACTGGTACAAGGGCGGCTACGTCAGCCTGATCCAGGTGAATACCGACCTGCCGATCGCAATCGACCGTGCGATCGACCTCGCTTGCCACGAGGGGTATCCCGGCCACCATGTGTACAACGCGCTGATCGAGCAGACACTCGTGCGCGGCCGCGGCTGGACGGAGTTCGCGTTCTATCCGCTCTTCAGCCCGCAGTCGCTGGTCGCCGAGGGCAGTGCCAACCTCGGCATCGACATGGCGTTCCCTGAACCGGCGCGCACGGCGTTCGAGCGCGATTCGTTGTTTCCGCTCGCGGGGCTCGACCCGGCCATGGCGGCGCAGAACTCGGCCGTGCGACGCATCACCGAGGAGCTGAACTTTGCGCGCAACGAGGTGGCGCGCCGCTATCTCAATGGCGACATCGATCGCGCCGGCGCCGAGCGGCTCATGGCGCGCTATTGGCTCAGCACGCCGGAGGCCGCGGCCAAGACGGTGCGGTTCATCGACACGTATCGCAGCTACGTGATCAACTACAACCTGGGACGCGAGCTGGTCGAGCAGTGGGTCGACGCGCACGGCGGCGGCACGCTGCCCGGCCGGTGGGACGCCTACGCGTCGCTGCTGCGCTCGCCCGCGTCGCCCTGAGGCACCGGCAGTTCACCGGTGAGTAGCCCGGCCCCCGGACTGGCCGGACGCGCGTCGCTCATCAGGTGCGCCATCCAGCGCGTCTCCGCGTAGCTCTCGAACAGGAACTTGGCCGCGATGGAGAGCGGCACCGAGAGCAAAGCCCCGGCAGGCCCGATGAGCCATCCCCAGAAGAGCAGCGAGAGCAGCACGACGACGGGCGAGAGGTCGAGCGATTCACCGACGAAGCGCGGCTTCAGGATGTTGTCGACGATGAAGTTGATAACGACAAAGCCAGCGACCACGAAGAGCGCGCGCGCCAAGCCGAACTGCACCAGCGCGAGTAGCGCCGGCGGCACGAGCGCAATCAGGAAGCCAATGTTGGGCAGGAAGCTCAACAGGAACGAGACAACGCCCCAGAGAATCGCGAAGTCCACTCCCAGCGCGAGCAGCAGCACGGTGTTGGCGGCGCTGGCGACCAGGCCGAACACCGTATTGATCACGACATAACTGCGCATCGTGCGGCCGAACGCCTCGAGGCGCGCGAACCGCTTTGCCTTCGCGCCGTCGCCAGCGTCCTCGACCGACGCGATGGCATCCTGCAGCTTGGCCGGATACCGCACGGCCTCGATCATCATGAACGCCATGATCAACACGAGCACGCCGAGGCCGCCGGCCGTCGCGGTGATGCTCTTGATGAAGGTCAGCGCATACCCGACGATCGCGCCGGGCTGCAGCGCCTCGGCGGACAGGATGCGTGAGGTGTCGAACGGCGCCGACGCGAGCAGCGACGTGACCGATTGGCGCAGCGCCTCGATGCGCGGCTGGTAGCTGGGCAGGTTTTCCTGCAACTGGCTCAGCGAGGTCCACACGAGCAGCACGAACAGCGCGATGAAGATGATGCCGAGCACGATGCCGGTCAGGGCCGCGATGGTCGGTGGCCATCCCTTGCGGCGCAGCCAGTTGGCGCCGGGACTCCAGGCGATCGTGAGCAGCAGCGCAATGATGATCGGCCCGATGACGCTGCCCGCCGCGCGCACGCCGGCGAGCACGATCACGCCGCATGCGACGGTCAGCAGCAGGCGGCTCAAGGGAGAATTCTGCACGCCCGTCGTGCTCATCGAAGGGTCACTTTGCGGGGATGTCGACGACGCTGTTGGGCTGCGTCACCTTGGCCGCGTGCACGAACGGCGTGCCGCGGATCTCCCAGTGGAACTCCACGTCGCGATCGACGGGCAGGTCACATAGGACCCAGCGGCCGCCCGCGTCCGAGACCGTCTCGCGCACATGCTCGCGGCGTTCCATCTTCGTGCGATCGACGACCACGAGCACGTCCCATGTCGCGCGCACGGTCACGCCGCCCGTGCCGAGGGAATCCGGAGAGACGAGCGTGCCGCGCGCCGCCGCGACGCGCGAGGAGGCGATGCGCTCCGGGCAGAGCTGGCCGAACTCTGAGCCGGACGTCGGACGTTCCACCGCATCACGGCGATACAGCGTACGGTCGCCATCCATGAGCGCCGTGACGCCGCCGCCCACCGTGCGGTGTCCGATGATGTCGATCAGCGTCATCGAGGTGCGCACAAACGTCGTGGTGCCGCCCGTTTGCCGGTAACCGAGCAATGGATACCGGTGGTTCCAGTCGTACGCGAGCCAGTTTCCCGTCAGCGTGCGCGCAAAGTGAATGGCCCCGCCGGCGTTCGCGTCGCGCTCTGCCTTGGGCAGGTTCACGAGGCGGAACATCACGGAGCGCAGTTCGAGCGACTTGCGGTCGAACCGGTACTCCCCGCGCACATCCACGAGCCCCTTGCGCTCCCGCGTGGGCTCGAACTCCATGATGTACTCTGTGGGCGTGCCGTCGCTGACCGTGAAGCAATGCGTCTCGGTGAACCACGGCGAGAGCAGGATGCCGAGGTGGGGCGCGAAGTACACGCGCTCGCCAGATACGTTGGCGAAGAACCCGGTTTCCTCGAGCTGTTCGGTGGAGACATCGCGAAACAGCATCGGCAGCGACCCGGTTTCGCGTCGCATTGACGTGTACAAGGTGTCGGTGCCGTTCTTGGCCGTGCGGTGCTGGATATCAACATGGCGTGCGGTCACGTCCGCGCGGCCGATGTGGAAGCGCGCGGCCGTCATCGCCTTGTGCGCTTCGCCCAGCAGGGCCTCGGCGAAGTCGCGGCCGGGTGAGCGGCCGTCGTCGCACGTGGTCGCCTTGCGCGGCGGCTTGGCCGGAAGCGACAGGGCGCTGTCCCTGAGCACGATGCGCGTCTGCGCGACGGCGACCATGGGATGATGCCCAGTCCGCAACAGCCGCAGGGAGTCGGGCGTTAATTGGCCGAGCTCGAGAGCGAAGGAGCCGTCCGACCGCGTGACGGTGCTGAGCGAACCCGCCTCGACGATGACGCCGGCCGCGGGTGCCGTGCCGCCCGGAAGCAGGACGGTCCCCTCGAGTCGCTGTGCGGCGGCCGGTGACGCGCCCAACAGCAGGGCCGCCGCTCCGCCGATCCAGTCCCGCATTGTCATCGACATTGCACTCCTATATCTCTAAGGGCCAATCGCTAATATAGTCGTCCACCCGACCGTCACTGACATCCGATGGCTCCGCCGGCCCGCGCGAAATCGTTCGACCGCTCGATCGTCGAAGGCCCCATTACGGCTTCGGTATGGAAGCTCGCGTGGCCAACGGTCCTGCAGAACCTCATCGGCGGCATGCAGGGCGTCGTGGATCACGCGATGGTGGGGCATTATGTCGGCTTCACCGGCAACGCTGCAGTCGGCGTCTCGATGCAGATCTTCATCGTGCTCATCGTGTTTGTCATGTCGATCTACACCGGCATGGCGGTTCTGGTGGCGCGATTTGCCGGCGCCAACGACCCGGAGCGCGTCAACAAGACCGTGTACCAGGCGTTCCTCGCGACGGCGGCGCTGTTTGCGTTCGTGGTCGCGCCCGTAGGCTGGTTCGCCGCGCCGCACCTGCTCACGCTCGTGAATGCTGCGCCAGCCGTGCAGGCCGAGGCGCTTCCATACTTGCGCATCATGTTCATTGGCAGCTTCAGCATGATGCTCTACTTCCTCCTGGGCGGCGCCTTCCGCTCCGCGGGCGACGCGCAGACTCCGCTCAAGCTCGGCATCGCGATGACGGTGCTCAACGTCAGCTTCAACATCGTGTTGATCCGCGGCTTGGGGCCGATCCCGGCGATGGGCACCGCCGGCGCGGCGCTGGGGACGATCATCGCCGGCTTCATTGTTGGTGTGGTGGGTGTGTACCTGATGTTCTCGGGACGCGTCGCCGTGACGTGGCAGCGCGGCATGGACCTGCGGCCGGACTGGACGATCATCCGCCAGCTGTTCCGTTTCGGCCTCCCCGCCGGCCTGCAGGGCATCGCGATGAACATCGCCGGCGTGTTGCTGCTGCGCTACATCGGGTCGCTCGAGAACAGCGCGGAGGCGCAGGCCGCCTATGCCGTCGGCTATACGGAGTTGTTTTCATTCATTACCTGGACGTCCGTGGGACTCATGGGCGCGGTCGCGGCCGTCGCCGGGCAGAATCTTGGCGCATCAAAACCGGAGCGCGCGGTCGCGGCCGTGCGCGTTGCGGCGACCTACGGCATCGGCATCGCGGCGACGGTCGGGCTGCTCTTCATCGCGGTGCCCGACTGGCTGCTCGGCCTCTTCGGGATGGAGGACCCGATTGTGCTGGCGCTGGGCACCGAGCTGCTGGGCTGGCTCAGCGTGTCGGGCTTTTTCATCACCGTAGCGCTGACGTATACCGGCGCGCTGCAAGGCACCGGCGACACCAAGGGGCCACTCTACATCTCGATCGTCTCCCAAATTCTCGTGCCGCTGGGCATCTGCGCATACCTGCAGGCGGCGCGCGGTCTGCAGCCCGCTGACATCTGGATGGCGATCCTGCTCGGCCACGCCACGCGCGCGGCCCTGAGCGTCTGGCGCTTCCGCCTGGGCAAGTGGCGTTCGATCCGGATCGAGATGGAGCCGGAGCGGGGCTGAAGTGTAGCACGGGGCATGACGAGACGGTCGGTTGGCACGATGGCGCCCGACGGCGCGCCGAGTTCGGTTCTGTACGATGACCTCACCGGGCTCGCCAACCGCGCGCTGTTCCTCGAGCGGCTCGAACACGGCCTGGCGCTCGCGGCGCGCCATGGATGGACGCTGGCCATCCTGCTGATTGACATCGACGATTTCAGCACCGTCAACGCGACGCATGGCAGCGAGGTGGGTGACCGCGTGCTGCGCATCATCGGCAACCGGCTGCGCGAGACCGCGCGCGCGGAGGACACCGTGAGCCGACCCGGCGGGGACGAGTTCATGTGTGTGCTGCTCGACGTGCGCGACCATGCGGACGTGGCGGTCATTGCCGAGGAGCTCGCGGACCGCGTGGCCGAACCGTGCGAGGTCGACGACCTGGTGATCCTCGTCGAGGCGAGCGTCGGCACGGCGATCTACCCGCGCGACGGGGAGACGGCCGACGACCTGCTGCGGCGCGCGGATGAGTCAATGTTCGAGATGAAGAAGCATCGGGAGTCCTAGCCGCGTGGGTCAAACGATCCTCGTCGTCGATGACGACGCCGCAATACGCAAGGTGGCCAAGCGCGTGCTCGAGTTGCATGGGTACGGTGTGATCTCGGTCGGCACGGCGGATGAGGCCCACCAGGTGCTCAATGAAGGGCACACGCCCGTGGACCTGCTCCTCACCGACGTGCGCATGCCCGGCATGGATGGCCGCGAACTGGCCAGCTCCTTGCGCAGCACGCACCCGGGACTGCGCGTGCTGTTCACGTCGGGAATGCCGGCGGAAAGCTTCGCGGGCGGGGCGCGCGGCTCGCTCGATGCGGACGCGCCATTCATCGAGAAGCCGTATGCGGTGACGGATCTCGTCGATCGGGTGCGCGAGGCGCTCGATGCGCCGCCATCGGCACGGACTGGACCCGATGTACCTTAAGGACAGTCGTTCCTACGCCGGCCTTCCCTCAGCGCGCCGAGGATCCTCCGCGAGACATGTCGGTCCCGTTCTTCCGATGGCACAAGGCCACCCGTCGCCCCAAGAAGCCACCGCAGGCTGAGGACCTCATCACCGGGCCGCTCCGCGGCGAGCTGCTCGGTGCCGAACACCTCGCCGAGCGCGCGCGCGCCGTGGCGCGCGGACAACGTCTGGCGCCGGAAGGAGCACGGTCGCGCGAACCACGTCTGTTGCGCCGGCTCAACGGCACGCGGCAGATCCTCGGCGACGCGCATGAGCGGCTGTCCAAGGCGGCCGCCTTGGGCACGGACGTTGGGCCTGCGGGCGACTGGCTCCTCGACAACTTCCATGTGGTGCAGGAGCATGTGCGTGAGGTGCGCGAGAGCCTGCCACGCGACTTTTACGGCGAGCTGCCGGAGTTGGCTGGCGGCCCGTTGGCCGGCTATCCGCGTGTGTATGAGCTGGCAACGACGCTCATCTCGCACAGCGAAGGGCGTATCTCACTCGAGAACGTGGACCTGTTCGTCTCTGCGTTCCAGGAACGCACGACGCTCAGCATCGGCGAGCTCTGGGCGATTCCGGCGATGCTGCGGCTGGGACTCATCGAGAGTGTGCGTCGCATGGCCCTGCGCACGGTGCAGCGCCTCACGGAGGTGGAAGAGGCCGACAAGTGGGCCGGCCGGATCCTCACCGACCACAAGCGGGATCCAGACTCGCTCTCCCGCACGCTGGCCGAGTTCGTCGGTGAGATCGAGACCCCGACGCCGGCGTTCATCTCGCGCTTCCTACACCAGCTGCGACTCTCCTCGGGCGCCTTTCCCGCGCTGCTATGGCTGGAGCGCTGGATCGATGAAGAAGGCCTGAGTCCGGACGAGGCCGCGCAGCGATCCACGGAACGGCTCGCGCTCACGACGCTCATGATGGCGAACAGCATCACGAGCCTGCGCGCCATCGGCTTGCGCGACTGGAAGGCGTTCGTCGAGCACCAGAGCGCGATGGAGCGCGTGCTGCGCAAGGATCCGTCGGGATTCTATCCACAGATGGGCTTTGCGACGCGCGACAGTTACCGGCACGTCGTGGAGCGCGTGGCCAAGCGCACCGCACTGACGGAGGGCGAAGTCGCACAACAGGCGCTCGACCTGGCGCGCCGCGCGCCGGAGGGCGCGGCGGCGGCCCACATCGGCTATCACCTCATCGACGCGGGCCTGCCCGAACTCGAGCGCGCGCTCGGCTATGCGCCCACGTGGCGCGAACGCGTGCATCGCTGGGTGCTACGGCATCCCAACATCGTGTTCGTCGGTGGCATCATCGGGGGCACCGTCGGGGCCCTGCTGTCGCTGCTGCTGCTCGCCGGATCACTCGATGCCGCACCTGGCGCAATCCTGCTCGTCCTGCTGTTCGCGCTGGTGCCGGCCAATGACATCGCCGTCAGCGTCGTCAACCAACTGGTGACGGCGTTCCTGCCGCCGCGCGTGCTCCCCAAGCTGGACCTGCCCGCCAACGGTGTGCCGCCCGAATACCGCACGGCCGTGGTGATCCCGACGCTGCTCGGTAGCGAGGACGGCGTGCAAGAGGCGTTGGCCAACCTCGAGGCGCAGTACCTCGCGAATCGCGAGGCGCATTTGCACTTCGCGGTGCTCAGTGATTTCACCGACGCCGACTCCGAGACGACACCGCGTGACGCGTCGATCCTCGCGGCGGCCGAGCAGGGCGTGCGCGCGCTGAATGACCGCTATGCGCCGTCGGCGCAGGATGCGTTCTACTTGCTGCACCGGCCGCGCAAATGGAATGAGAAGCAGGGCGTGTGGATGGGGTGGGAACGGAAGCGCGGCAAGCTCGCGGAGTTCAACCGGTTCCTGCGCGGGCGCGCGCGCGGTGCGTTCTCCTTGGTGGTGGGGAACGTGCAGGTCATCCGGCAGGTGCGATATGTGATCACGCTCGACTCGGACACCGTGCTGCCGCCCGAGGCTGCGCCTGCGCTCATCGGCGCGCTGGCGCACCCGCTCAACCGTGCGGTCTACGATGCCGACCGAGGCCGCGTGGTCGCCGGCTACGGCATCATCCAGCCGCGCGTCGGCGTCTCGCTCGCCAGCGCGCATCGCTCACGCTTCGCCGCGCTGCACTCGGGGCACCCGGGTGTGGATCCGTACACGACCGCCGTCTCCGACGTGTACCAGGACCTCTACGGCGAAGGCAGCTTCACCGGCAAGGGCATCTATGATGTGGATGCCTTCGAGCGCGCCACGCATGGCCGGTTTCCCGAGAACACGCTGCTCTCGCACGACCTCATCGAGGGCAACTACGCGCGCGCGGGACTCGCGACGGATATCACGGTCCACGACGATTATCCGACAAAGTACCTGACATTTTCGCGTCGCAAGCATCGCTGGATCCGCGGCGACTGGCAGTTGCTGCCATGGATCACCGCATGGGTTCCCGGCCCCGACGGACCCGAGCGCAATCGGCTCGGCGTGCTTTCGCGCTGGAAGATCCTCGACAACCTGCGACGCAGTCTCGTCGAGATCGCGCAGCTCGCGTTCCTCGTGGCGGGCTGGACCATCCTGCCGGGCGCGCCGGTGCGCTGGACGGTGCTGGCCATGCTCGCGATCGCCGCACCATGGGTCGTCTCCCTGCTGCTGGCCGTCGTACGGCCGCCCGTTGAGAAATCGCTGCGCGCGTACTACTCGGCCGTCTGGGAGGACGCCAAGACGAGCGCCAAACAGTACGCGCTCGCCATCACGTTCTTGCCGCATCAGGCGTGGCTCTCAGCGGACGCGATCGTACGCACGCTGTGGCGCATGTTCATCTCGCACCGACGCCTGCTCGAGTGGCAGACCGCGTCGTTGACCGAGCGCGCGATCTCGGGCTCGGCGAAACAGGTCTGGAAGGCCATGCGGCCTGCCAGTGTGCTCACGCTCGGGCTCGCCGCGGTGTCGATCGCGGGTGCGCCGTTCGTGATCCCGCTCGTCGCCCTGTGGCTCGTGGCGCCGACCATCGCGCACGCGCTGAGCATGCCGCCCGTGCGGCGGCGTGAGGTGCTCAGCGAGGCGTCGCGCCAGGTTGCGCTCCGCTATGCGCATCTGCACTGGGCATTCTACGAGCGCTTCGTGAATGCGGAGACGCATTGGCTGGCGCCGGACAATTTCCAGGTAGATCCCACGCCACTGGTCGCGATGCGCACCTCGCCCACGAACATCGGCCTGCAGTTGCTGGCGACCATCAGCGCCTACGACCTGGGCTTCATCCAGCGCGATGAAATGCGCGACCGACTCGACCGCACGCTGACCACGCTGGAGGGAATGCGCCGCTACCGCGGCCACTACTTCAACTGGTATGACCTCACGGACCTGCAGGTGCTCGAACCGGCCTACGTGTCAACGGTGGACAGCGGCAACCTTGCCGGCCACCTGATCGCCGTCCGGCAAGCGTGCATCGAGTTTGGGCTGGACCGGCTGGCCGAGCGCGCGGTGCAGCTGGCGATGGAGATGGATTTCCGGTTCCTGTTCGACCGGTCGCGAAACTTGTTCGCCATCGGCTATCACACGGGCACGCACACGCTCGACACGTCGTCCTACGACCTGCTGGCGTCCGAGGCGCGGCTGGCGAGCTTCGTGGCGATCGCCAAGCATGATGTGCCGTTCGACCACTGGTTCCGCCTCGGGCGCACGCTCACGCATGCGGCCGGCGCGACGGCGCTCGTTTCGTGGAGCGGCAGCATGTTCGAGTACCTCATGCCCGGGCTCGTGATGCACTCGTTCCCGTCCACGCTCTTGAGCGAGACGTACGAAGGCGCGCTGACGCGACACATCGCGTTCGGCACGGAGCGTGACGTGCCATGGGGCGTGAGCGAGAGCGCGTACAACGTCCGCGACCGGCATCATACGTACCAGTACCGCGCGTTTGGCGTGCCTGACCTTGCGCTCAAGCGCGGCCTCGGCCGCGATCTCGTGGTCGCGCCCTACGCATCGGCCTTGGCCCTGCAGCTGGCGCCGGAACGCGCCCTTGCCAACCTGCAGCGCCTCGAGGCCATCGGCGCCCTGGGAGAGTTCGGCTTCTACGACGCGCTCGACTTCACGCGCACGGAGCCCGGCCAGAGGTTCAGCATCGTACGCAATCACATGGCCCACCACGTGGGCATGACGGTGGTCGCGATCGTCAACGCGCTCAAGTCGAACCTCTGGCAACGGCGGTTCCACACGGATCCGATCGTGCGCGCGACCGCGCTGTTGCTCGATGAGCGCGTGCCGCGTCGCCTCGCATTGCAGGAGCCACAGGAGACGCGCCCGGAGGAGGCCTACACCGAGCTGGCGGGGTCGCGCCCGGTCGTACGCGAGATCCGCACGCCGGACACGCCGCAGCCGCATGTCGCGCTGCTGGGCCACGCGCCGTTCACCGTCATGGTCAGCCATGCGGGCAGCGGCTACAGCCGCTACGAAAACATGTCCGTCACGCGTTGGCGCGCCGACGGCACGAGCGACAGCAGCGGACAGTTCTGTTATGTGAAGGACATCGACACCGGGCGCACGTGGTCGGCCGCACACCAGCCGACCTGTGAGTCAGCCGACGCCTACCGCGCGCTGCTGGCCACCGATCGCGTGTCGATCGAGCGCGAGGACGGCGACATCGAGACGCGCATGGAGATCGTCGTCGTCCCGGAGGACTCGGCCGAGGTGCGCCGCGTCACGCTGACCAACAACAGCCAGCAGATGCGCGAACTCGAACTCACGAGCTATGGGGAGATCGTACTCGCGCCGCGCGCGTCCGATCGCGCGCATCCGGCATTCGGCAACCTGTTCGTCGAGACCGAGTACCATGAGTGGTGCACCGCGGTCACGGCCACGCGCCGGCCACGCTCCGCGGAGGAGCCCCCATACTGGTGCGTGCACGTGGTGGATAACGCACCGGGCCGGGTCGGCACCACGAGTTGCGAGACGGATCGCGCGCGCTTCATCGGCCGCGGGCGCACCACGCGCGACCCGCTGGCCCTCACCGCGGATGGTCCGCTCTCGGGGACCACGGGCGCGGTGCTCGATCCGGTGTTCGCGCTGCGCACGCGCGTCCGGCTCGCGCCGGGTCAGTCCGCATCGGTCGCGTTCACTACCCTGGTGGCCACGTCGCGTGAGCGCGCGTTCGAGCTCGCCGGCCGCTACCATGAGCCGCACGCGGCGCAGCGCGCGCTCAACCTCGCGTGGACGTCCACGCAGATCGAACTGCAGGAGCTCGACATCACGCCGGCCGAGGCCGCGGCGTTCCAGGACCTCGCAGGCTTCCTGCTGTATCCGATGAATGAGATGCGCGCCGCGCGTGATGAGCTCGCCGGCAGCGAGGGGTGGCAGCAGCAACTCTGGAAGCACGGCATCTCGGGCGACCATCCGACCGTCCTCGCGCACATCGACGAGATGGAAGGCATCCCGACGCTGCAGCGGTTGTTCGCGGCGCACCGGTACTGGCGGCGCCGCGGCATGACGGTGGATCTCGTTGTGATCGACGGCCATCCGCACTCATACATCCAGGCGATGCAGGAGCGCATCACGGCGGCCATGCTGGCGTCGGGTGGCACGGGCACGGCGGACGTGCCGGGCGGTGTCTTCGTGCGGCGCCGCGAGGCGCTGGATCCTGACGCGCTCGCTACGCTGGCCGCGACGGCGCGCGTGGAAATCGTGTGCGACGGCCGCACAGTACAGCGCATCCTCATGGATGCACGCAGCGAGGATGAGGAGGGCTTCGACAACCGGATCGAGCGGCCGGCGCGGCGCAAGGCGCAGACCGTGCCGCCGGACCCGTTGCAACCGCTCCTGTTCGACAACGGCTTCGGCGGCCTGACGCCCGCCTTGGACTACCGCGTGCGCGTGCGCGGCGATCACGTGCCGCCCGCGCCGTGGGCCAATGTCATCGCCAATGCGCGAGGCGGCTTCCTCGTGAGCGAGCGCGGCGCCGGATTCACGTGGGCGGGCAGCAGCTACTTCTTCCGCCTCACGCCGTGGCACAACGATCCCGTCAGCGACCCGGTGTCCGAGGTGCTCTACCTGCAGGATGTGGGGTCGGGTGACTTGTGGAGCGCCACGCCCGCGCCGGTGCCCGCCCAAAGCGAGGTGCCGTACATCGTGCAACACGGGGCGGGGACGACGACGTTCAGCCATGTGCACGACGACCTCGAGACGGTGCTGACGCTCGGCATGGCCGGTGAGGATCCGGTGAAGGTCTCGCAGCTGCGCGTGACCAACCGCGGGCGACGGGCGCGTCGCATCGTCGTGACCTCGTACGCCGAATGGACGCTGGGTGTGCTGCGCGAGGTGACGCAGCATCGCGTGCGCACCATGTTCGACGCCGGGCGTGGCGCGATCCTCGCGCGCAATCACTTCGATCCCGTGTACTCGAAGTGGGTCACCTTCAGCGCCATCAGCGAACCGGTCACGTCGTACACGGCGGACCGCCGGTCCTTCCTGGGACGCAACGGCACACTTGAGGACCCGCGCGGACTGCGCGACCGGTCGCTTTCGCGCACGGCCGGCCTCGGGCTCGACCCGTGCGCCGCCCTGCAGTGCGGGCTGGCGCTGCAGCCCGGCGAGACGAAGGAAGTCATCGTCACGCTGGGCGCCGCCGAGGGGGAGAACGAGGCGCTGGCGTTGCTCGACCAGTACCGGGACGGCACACGCGCGGTGGCGGCGATGCAGGAGAATGCGCACGCCTGGCACGAGCGCCTTGCGACAATCACGGTGCGTACGCCCGAGCCCGCTTTCGACGCCATGGTCAACCGCTGGTCGCTCTATCAAGCGCTGGCATGCCGCATGTGGGCGCGCTCGGCCGTGTACCAGAGCAGCGGCGCCTACGGATTCCGCGACCAGTTGCAGGACGTGATGGCGCTGGTTCATGCGCAGCCCGCGCTGCTGCGCGAGCAGCTGTTGCTGTGCGCCGGCCGCCAGTTCGTCGAGGGCGACGTGCAGCACTGGTGGCATCCGCC
>JAKFFA010000047.1:0-17869 GCA_036675455.1 Gemmatimonadaceae bacterium
ACGTGCTCGAGGTGGCATACGATCCGCCGACAGAGAGCGGCGGCCAAATCGTCTTTGATGGAACGGGTGACCTCTACGCGGGCAGCGGCGCGCGCATCGAGAACCATGCGCGTGTGTGGATGCAGGGCACGGGCGCGATGCTGAGCAACCTCGCGCCGCCAATGGCCGTGCTTGAAAACACCGCGACGGGCTCACTGGAAGCAACCACTGGCGCATTGGTCGGCACGCGCACGATGGGCTTCGCGCTCGACAACCTCGGCTCCATCTTCGTCAGCAACCAGTCCGCGGATACGCTGCGCTTCACGGGCGGCAGCGTCGGCAACTTCGGCGGCGCGATGTCCGTTGAGGTGGGCGCCGTGAGCCTCGATGCCGGGACGTATACGTTGACCGCGCCGTTGAACGTGAGCGCTCCGTTGGCAATCACTGGCTCGGCGCTGCTGGATCTTGGCGCGGACACCGCGTTCGTCGGCGGTAATCTTACGCTGGCGGGCGGCGGCCGGATCCAAAGCACGTCCGACCTCGCGATGCTGCAGGTCGACGGGAATGCGAGCTTCGGCGGTGGCGCGGGCGTCTACTCGGCCGGCCGCCTCGACATCGGCGGCAACTTCGTGCAATCGGGGCCCACCAACTCGTTCCAGGCCACGGGCACGCACGTCACGCGCTTTGTTGGCATGGGCGCGCAGTCGATCGCGTTCTCGAGCCCGGGTTTGGTCACGAGCCAGTTCCGCAATCTCGAGATCGCGAACATGTCCGCGACGGATTCGGTCGCGCTCGCGAGCAACGCGTACGTGACGGACTCGCTGTTCGTGCTCACCGGGCGGCTGGGAGGCGTGTCGCCGCATCGGCTGGTGGTGACCGGCGACGTGAATCTCGACAACCCAGCGGGCTCCAATTTTGTGCGGCCGTTCGTGCTGGAGGTCGGTGGGCTGTTCACCAACGATGTGGGAAGCATTGAGCCTGACACGTTGGTGCTGAACCGCGCGGCGACGTATGTATGGGATGGTCTGACCGTACCGAATAGCTCGCACCTGCGTTTCAATGCGGGCACGGTGACGTTCCAGGCGACGAGCTCGCCGGGTGATCTTGTCGCCTCGGGCAACGCCCGGATCGTAATTCCGGCGACTGGCAATCGTGCCGTGCTCGGCAATCTTGCGACGCAGGGCGGCGGAACGCTGCAGATGACGGTCGGTTCGGACCTCTCCGTGAACGGTGACGCCACGTTCGCCGGCGGCGGAACGGTCAGCCTTCTGAGCGGTGGGCGCCTCAGCGTGGCGGGCGACTTCACCCAGTCGTCGGTGAACAACAATGCCAGCTTCGCGCCGACGCTGGCGCATTCGACGGTGCTCAACGGCGCCGGGGCGCAGACGGTGTCGTTCGAGACGCCGACGCAGTCACAGTTCTTCCGGTTGGAGGTCAGCGCCCCGACCAATCGTACGGTGACCCTGCAGTCTGACGTGACCGTCGCGGATTCGTTGACGATGCTTGGCGGTGCAGGCGTAACGACACTCGTGGGCGCCGGGAATTCCCAGCGGCTCGTGGTCGGTGGATTCCTGCGCATGTCGCAGCAGACTGGCTCGCCACGACTGGCGCCTCCGGTGCTGCAACTGAGTCGCAGGCCTGCCCTCGACTCGATCTTTGCGGCGACCAGCGGCATCCACGCGGATACGGTGGTGTACGTCGGCTCGGCGCTTACGGCCTTGCCGCTGGGACGGCCGATTCACTACCGCTCACTGCGCATCTCGACGACCAACGTGCTCCCGGTGAATTCGAACCAAGGCACGCTTGCCGCTGACTCAATCGTCGGCGACCTTCGCATCCTGAGCGGTGGGTTGAACATCCAGAACGTCGGCTTCTCGCCCAGAGGCATCGTCGTCTCCGGTGATCTCGAAACGTCGGGTACGGGCGTGCTGGCGATGCAGACGGGCGGCCAACTCCTCACCGTCGACGGCGACGCCCGCTTCCTCGGCGGCAGCACGGCCGGCCTGCTCTCCGCCGGCTTCCTGAAAGTAAAGGGCAACTTCGAACAGGGTGGTCCGAACGCCACCTCGTTCCAGGCATCTGGCGCGCACACCGTCGAGTTCGCAGGCAATGTGATCCAGAACGTGCAAATGGCAACGCCGGGCGCGGGTGCGTCGCAGTTCGCGACGTTCACCGTCCATCAGCAGGGGTTCACACCGTCGCGCGTGAACTTGTTGTCTGACGTGCAAGCGCTGGTTGTGGCAGACTCGAGCGAGGGTGTGACCGATGAGATCCGTTCGACTGTCGGCGCACTTCTCACGGCCGGCAGGGCGAGCGTCGGCAACACGATTTTTGATGGCGTGCGGCTGTCGCTGACGGACGGGGCAGCGTTCAACTACATGAGCTTCCCCTCATTCCAGAACATCGATCCCACGACGACGTTCCTGACCATCAACTTGAATGTCGGCAATGTGGCAAACATCAACGGCTTGGCGTTCGTCGACCAGCCGCCCAACCCGGGCTTGTACTTCGCCCTGTTGGGCGGCGGCACGCTCAACTTCACGAACGCGATACCGATCGACGAAACTGGATTGGCGGGCCGTTACCAGCGCACCGGAACCGTAACGTGGAACGGTGTGCAGTTGCCGACGCCGTAACCCTACGGCTCCACCGACAACGGATCCGCCACCGCCAGGATCCTGGTCACCAGCTCCTCCAGCGTCTCCGGCCGGTTACCCTGCATGTGCATGCCCGGGAGCCAGATCATCTCCTTGGGCTCCCGCGCCGCCTCCCATAGCACCTCCGCGGAGCGGCGCGGGATGCGCTCGTCGTCCTCGGCGTTGAGCATCACCACGGGCCGCGGTGCGACGCGGCCGATCCACTCCTCCGGCGCCAGTCGCGGGCCGCTCGCGATGAGATTCGCGGCGCCCGCGACCATCGTGCGCAGTATGCCATTGTCGATCTCCGGCTCGAGCCCGCGCTTGATGAGCTCGTACGGCTCACCACCGCCATGCGCGAGCCAGAGCCGCGTCACGCGCGGGTCGAGGGCCGCCGCGATCACCGCGAACGGCGCGCCGAAACTCGCGCCCACCAGCTCCACGCGCGTCGTATCGACGTCGGGCCGCGACAACAAATAATCCAGCGCCAGCATCACGGCCGGCGGCGTGTCAAAGAGCGCCTGGCGAATCTCCGGCACCTGCCGCACGAGCGCGAAGCCGTCGGCGTCCGCATCGCCCTCGAACGGGTACTCGAGCGACGCGAAGATATTCCCGCGCGTGTCGCCGATCAACGCGCCCGCGCGCTTGCCGCGCCGCTGCCCGCCCAAGATGATGTACAGCGGCCGGCGCTCGGTCAGCGTGTCCGCGCCAAGTGGCCGGCGCACCGCGAGTTCGACTCGCAAGTCGTTCGCGGCGAGCAGCGTGAAATCCTGCACGAGCGCGGTCTCATCGGCCGTCTCGGCCATGGAGTCCACCGCGACCACCATCGACCGGCGCTCGAGGAAGTACGGCTCGGGATCACGCAGCAGCCACAGCACCAGCGCGCCGCACGCCAGCACGACGCCGAGTCCGAGCCACAGGACGACCTTCGCGACGCGCCTCACGGCTTCTTGAGCGCCTTGATCTCAGCCGGCAGTTCGAGCAGATCCGCATCGACCGGGCCGGCCTGCGCTTCCTTGATCGTGATCACCATCGACGTGCCGGCGATGTTCTGCTCAATGCGGTGCGGCAACTTGACGCCGCCCACCTCGCGATAGTCGGATGGGTGCGACACGGCCTCGACCTCGCCCTGCGCCGTGACACCCGTGACGCGCGTCTCGACGAGCAACCCGCTCGAGCGTGAGTAGCACTCGGTCGTCACGCGCTCGGTCTTCCACGTGAGTTTGAGGCAGTCCGCAACCTCGCCGCCCACGGTCACTTCACCGGCCGGCTGCATCGCGCTGAACAAGTCCAACGCGCGGCTGATCGCATCGAAATTCGCGCCGTCGCGCAGTTGTGTGGCTTCGGCGTCCGACAGGATGCGCGGGCCCGACATCGGGTCGCTCGACCATGCGGTGGTGCCATCGAAACCCTGCTTTATTTCGCCGAGGCCGGGCAGCATCGTGGTGATGAGCATCTTGTCGGGGCGGCCTTGCAGCGTCGTCATGGTCGCGGTGCCCATTCCCGGGAACTCCATCTCGCTGACCATGCGCAGCCCCTGCAACGAGGCCAGGCGATGGTCGGGATCGATGGTTCTCGCATAGCGCGTGAGGATCGCTTCGGGCGACGCGGCCTGTGCCGCCGCTGCCACAGTGGTGGCCGAGACGGCCAGAAGCGCGGCGGCGAAGTCACGCGCCACGCGGCGCAGCGGGACCCTGTGCAGTCGCATCATGGATGACATTCGGTGTGTGCTCCGGAGCACTTGGACGGGTGGGCGAACGTGGATGCTGAGGGGTGCTACCCCGAATATGCGCGCGCGGCGCATCGCCTGCATACCCGCGGCCACGACCCACGCGTTCCATTGTGACATCATGCTATCTTTAGGCGTGACCGCTACCATCCTTGGCCCCGACGCCGCGCGCGCAGTCGTCCCGGAACTCGCCGCGACGAGGAACCCGAACATCTGGGTGTATCGCTTCACCGACGACGCGACGGGCTGGACGCTGTCGGTGGCGACGCACGCCGAGCCGGGCTCGGGCATGCTGTCGCTGGGTGGCTTCCGCATCGCGCCGCTCGCGCGCACCTCGGCGCCGGGCTTCACGACCGACCGCGAGGCCATCGCGCTCGCGATGGGGATGGAAGAGAAGATCCACTGGTCACGCGTGATCGGCGTGGGCGGCCCGCTCGCGCTGCGCGACATCAACCGCATCGTGGGCGGCAAGTGCGTGATCGAGCCCTCGGCCGACGCGCGCATGGGCCAGCCCAACGACATGGCGCTGCTCGATTTCTCCGTGGATTGCCTCAAGGAGATCGAGCGCACGGCGGGCATTTACATCACCACGGGCCAGGACCTGGGCCACGGCGTGATGCACGACGGCAAGACCAAGTCGCTCGACTACATGGCCAAACGCTTCGCCGGCAGTACGCGCGGCGACACGTCGCTGCCCACGGGCGAAGGCAACTACCAACTGCTGCACGGCATGCTGCGCGCGCACGGGCTGCCGATGGAGCAGGCCACGATCGGCCTCATCGGCTGCGGCAACATCGGCATGCATATCGTCGAGCGCCTGCGGGAACACGGCAACGACCTCACGATGCTGGTGGTGGAGGCGCGCGCCGACCGCCGCGCGGAGCTCGAGGCGATGGGCATCAAGACATGGGGTCCCGAAGGCAAGCTCGACTTCCTGCGCGAGCCGATGGACGCGCTCGTCACCAACGCGCCCGGTGGGACGCTGGACCGCGCGACCGTCGCGGCCTGCGCCAACAACGCGCGGCTGCGTGTCGTGTGCGGCAGCGAGAACCTCGCCATGCCGGAACCGGAACTCGAGCTCGAGCTGCGGCGCGCGAAGAAGGTCTTCGCGCCCACGGAACTCGGCGGCATGATGGGTTACCTCGCCGCGGTCGAAGAGTATCTGTCGGTCAAGGAGGACCAACCGTTCGACATGGCGTCGGTGTTGTTCGCCGCGCGGCGATTGGAGTCGGCCGGCCACGATACGACGGCGCGTGTGATTGCGGGCGGGTATCAGGAGTCGTTCGCGGATGCGGTGACAGAAGAGTACGCCGGGACGACATGACGACGGGCGGTCACCGCAGCACTTGACGGCCGGCGCACACGACTTCATGTTGCACGCAGCAGGAACGCTGTGAAAATCGAAGCCCGTGGTCATTTGCCGCGATTGCCGCCACGCTAAAGAACGAGCTAAAACGCCAAAGCGCCCGCGGCAACTGCCGCGGGCTTTTTCGTCCCCGGAAGTTGCCGGGGACCCGCGCCACCAAGCGGCCCTCTCCGAGTGAGAGGGCTTTTGCGTTTCCCGCGGTTCACTCGCACCGGGAACGCCCGCTCATGTCGCAGGAACTCCAGTCCGAACGCCACACGGTCCACGCGAGCGGCCGCCTACAACGCGCTGAGCCGACGCCGGAGCCGCGCAGCCACAGTATTTCGCTGCCCTCGCTCCCGCTGGAGAATGGGCACGTCCTGCGCGATGCGCACCTGAGTTATCAGGTCGACGGCGCTGACTCGACGCCACGCGACAACGTGGTGCTCGTCCTGCACGCGCTGACCGGATCCGCGCGCACGGCGGTCGACTGGTGGCGCGCCGTGCGCCAACCAGGTTGGACCGTCGTCGCGCCCGACTTGTCGTCGGCCTTCGCTGGCGCGGACGGCTCGGACGGCGCGGTCACACCGGCGGTTACCACACGCGACATGGCGCGCGTGCTCGGCGTGCTGTTGGAGCGGTTGCGCATCCCGCGCGTTGCGTGCGTGCTGGGCGGATCCCTGGGCGGCATGGTCGCGCTCGAGTTCATCGCGACCTTTCCCGGTCGGGCCGCGCGTGCCGTCGTGCTCGCCGCGCCGGCCGCGCAGGGCGCCGCGGCCATCGGCTGGGTGCACGTGCAGCGCGAGGCACTACGCGCCGCCAAGGACTCGGCTGATGGGCTCGCGCTCGCGCGGCAGATCGCGATGCTCACCTATCGGTCGGCGGCCGGGCTGCAGCAGCGCTTCGGCCGGCGCGCAGACGGTGGGTCGCCGGGCACATTCGCCGTGCAGTCGTGGCTGCGCGCGCACGGGGAGCGGCTCACGGCGCGCTTCGATGCCGCACGCTATCTCGCCTTGCTCGACGCGATGGACGCGCACGACGTGGGACGCGGCCGCGGCGGCGTCGGAGAGCGACTGCGCGCGAGTGGGACCGCGCTCACGGGCGTGGGAATCGCGAGTGACCTCTTTTATCCCGCGTCGGACGTCGCCGCGTGGGCGGCCGAGTCGGGCGCGACCTACCGCGAGATCGATTCGGTGCATGGGCACGATGCATTCCTGATCGAGCACGCCCAGGTTGCGGCCATCATCGCCGACACGCTGGGGGCCGCATGAGCCGCGTCCTGCGCGTGGCCGTGGCCGGCTGTGGAACCGTCGGCGGCGCGCTGCTCGACCTCCTCGCGCGGCACGGGCCCGAGATCGCGCGCCGCAGCGGCACCAGCATCGAGGTGACGCGGGTGCTCGTGCGTGACGCGCACCGGCCGCGGTCGGTGTCCGTGGACCGCGCACTCGTCACCGATGATGTGCATGAGTTCATTTCGACGCCCGCTGACGCCGTGGTCGAGGCGATCGGTGGCGTGACGGACGCCGCGCATATCGCGCGCGCAGCGCTCGGCCGCGGACGCCGGCTCGTGACGGCCAACAAGGCGTTGCTGCGCGAAGCCGGTCCGGCGCTCGCGTCACTCGCCAGTGCGCAGCGGCACACGGGCGCGACGCTTGACTTCGAGGCCGCCGTCGGCGGCGGCGTGCCGATCGTGCGGCTCCTGCGCGAGTCGCTGGCCGGCCATGGCCTGCAGTCCGTGCGCGGCGTCCTCAACGGCACGACCAACTACATCATCACGCGCATCGAACAGGGCGCCACATACGACCAGGCGCTGACGTCCGCGCGCAGCGCGGGCTTCGCCGAGGCGGACCCATCGCGTGACCTCAGGGGCCACGATGCCGCCGACAAGATCGCGCTGCTCGCGTGGCTCGCGTTCGGCACGGACCCGGCCTCGTTGTCCGTGCGCGTGCGCGGGCTGCCCGTGTACATCGAGCACGACGTGCGTGACGCCATGCGACAGTGCAAGGTGATCCGCCTTGTCGCGATGGCCACGCGCGTCGCCGACGGCGTCTACGCGAGTGTCGCGCCCAAACTGCTCGCGCCCGACGACCCCCTCGCCCAAGTGCGCGACGAGGAAAACATCATCCAGCTCGAGAGCGAGTCGAGCGGCGTCGTGACCGTCTCCGGCCGCGGCGCCGGCGGCCCAGCGACCGCCTCGGCGCTGCTGGCCGACCTGCTCCGTGCCGCGAGCCCAGTCCCGCTCTTTCGTTAGCCACCTCCCGCAATCCGTAATCCGCACCCCGTATCGCCTCACCCCCGCACCCTAACCCGCCTCACCCCATGCACCCCGAAACCATCGCCATCCGCACGCGCCACCCGCAGACCGCCGCGCGCGAGCACGCCGTGCCTCTCTTCCTCACGTCCAGCTTCACGTTCGATGACGCCGAGCAGGCGCGTGCGCTGTTCGCCGAGGAGATCCATGCGCCCGTGTACAGCCGCTACTCGAACCCGAACACGGACGAGTTCATCGCCAAGCTCTGCGCGCTCGAGGGCGCCGAGGACGGCATCGCCACCGCGTCGGGCATGGCGGCGGTGTTCACGGTGCTCGCCTCGTTGGTGAGCGCGGGCGACCATATCGTTGCGGGCCGCGCGCTGTTTGGCTCGACGCACCAACTGCTCACGCGTGTGTTTTCGCGCTGGGGCGTCACGCATACGTACGTCGACGGCGATGAGCCAGCTGTGTGGGAGGCGGCGATCACGCCGCGGACGAAGCTCATCTTTGTCGAGACACCCTCGAACCCCGGTCTTGACCTCGTGGACCTGGCTGCGCTCGGCGCGCTCGCGCGCGCGCGCGGCATCCCGCTCGTCGTCGACAACTGCTTCTGCACGCCGGCGCTGCAGCGACCGATGACGCTCGGCGCGTCGCTCGTGGTGCACTCGGCCACCAAGTTCATCGACGGGCAGGGGCGCGTGCTCGGCGGGGCGATCGTCGGTGACCGGGCGCTCGTGGCCGAGTCGCGGTTCCTGGCGCGGCATGCGGGGCCGGCGCTGTCGCCATTCAACGCGTGGACGCTCTCGCGCAGCATCGAGACGCTGGCGCTGCGCATGGAGCGGCACTCGGCGAGCGCGCTGGCCGTGGCGCGGCACTTCGAGGGGCATCCGGCGGTCGAACGCGTGCGCTATCCGTTCCTGCGGTCACACCCGCGCCATGAGTTGGCGACACGGCAGATGAGCGCCGGCGGCGGCGTGCTCACGCTGCGGCTGGCGGATGCGGGCACGGCTACGCGGTTCATCGATCGGCTGGCGCTGTGCTCGCATACGACCAACTTGGGCGACACGCGTACGATCGTGACGCATCCGACATCGACGACGCACTCGAAGCTGACCGAGGCGGAGCGACTGCGGGTGGGCATCACGCCGGGGTTGGTGCGGATTTCGGTGGGGTTGGAGCACGTGGGGGATATTGTAGCGGACCTGGAGCAGGCGCTCCACAGTGGCGCGGCCGTTCCGGCGGCGGTACGATAATGTCAACCGTCGTCACCGGGGCAGGACGTGGCCCACCAGCCGGGTGCATCGTTTGCCGGTCGCTACACGCTCGAGCGAGTGCTCGGGCGCGGGGCCACGGCCAGCGTTTGGCTGGCGCACGATGCAGTCACCGCGGAGCGCGTGGCGCTCAAGATCCTGCGTGAGGAGCTGAGCGGCAGCGCGGATCGGGATCACTTCCTGCGCGAGATCCGCCGGATGGCGGGGTTCTCGCATCCGCGGATCCTTGCGGTGCTCGACGCGGGCGAGGATTCCGGCGCGCTCTACTTCGCGCTGCCATATATGTCCGACGGCACGCTCCGCGACCGACTCGAGCGCGAAGGTCAGTTGCCGGTCCCGGACGTCCTGCGGGTGTCACGCGCGCTCGCCGACGCGCTCGGATATGCGCACGCGCATGGGTTCGTGCATCGCGACGTGAAGCCGGAGAATATCCTCTTTCGCGATGGCGAAGCCCACCTGACCGACTTCGGCATCTGTCGCGCGCTGGAGCGCACGCTCGACGAGAGCAGCACTTCTCGCGGGCTCGTGCGGGGCACGCCAGCGTACATGAGTCCGGAGCAGGCGAGCGGCGAACGCGATTACGATGGGCGCAGCGACCTCTTCTCGCTGGGCTGCGTGATGTACGAGATGCTGGCTGGCGTGCCGGCGTTCATTGGCCCGTCGGCGCAGATCCAGATCGCGCAGCGGTTCCTGCATGCACCGCACGCGTTGGCGGTGTATCGGCCGGCGGTGCCGGCTGCGCTGGACGCCGCCATCAGCAAGTGTCTGCAGATCGTGCCGGCCGATCGGTACCGCGACGCGGGGGCGCTCGCGGCGGCGCTTGCGGCGATCGATCCGGACGAAGCGCCGGCGGTGTCGTCCGGGATGGTACCCGCCGCGACACCCGGGACAACGCGCCGCGTGTCGCGGCGCATGTCGCGGCGCATGTCGCGGCGCATGCTCTTGCCGCTTGCGGCGGCTGGTGTTGCGATCACCGCGGCCGGCTGGGGCGTGAGCCAGTGGCGCGACGCTCACGCGGGCCCCGTCGTGGTGCCGGATACGACGTTGATCGCCCTGTTCCCGTTCGAGCGAGCCGACGGCAGCCGTCCGACGTCGATTGCCATGGACGACGATCTGCTGCGCGATGCGCTCTCACGCTGGGAGGGCGTATCGCTCGTGTCTCATTTCCAGATTCGTGACGCGGTGCGTCGCGTCGACGGCATGTTGACTGTCGAAGAGGCGAGCGGCGTAGCTAGCCGGCTCGGCGCGGGCCGTTTTGTACGGGCCGAGCTATCCGGCTCCGGCAATGAAAGGATCGCGCGGTTGGCCGTGTACGAGGTGGGCGAGTCGCGCGCGCTGCACGAGGCGCGCCTGGTCATACCCGATGATCGTGCTGCCGCCGCCGAGACGTATCAGCGCCTGGCGTGGTCGCTGCTGCTGCGCGACGAGGTGCCCGACGAGGCCGAGCTACGCACCGCTCCCGTAAGATCGCTGGCCGCCGCGCAGGCTTTCTCTCAGGCAAGGTTGGCGCTCGACGAGTGGGATCTGGCGCGTGCGGATACGCTGTTCCAATTGGCGCTGGAGCATGATCGGGATGATGCGCAGTCACAGTATTGGTTGGCGCAGGTGAGGTCGTGGCGCGGGCGCGATGTTGACACATGGGCGTCGTTTGCGGAGCGCGCGTCGCGTGCTGATTCGATGTCGTTTCTTCCCGAGCGCGAGCAGCGGCTGGCAATCGCGCTCGCGGCGCTCGCTGACTCGCGGTACGCGAATGCGTGCGCGATCTATGACTCGCTGCGGCAACGGAATCCGCGCGACTTTGCTGCGCTGTATGGGCTCGGTCAGTGCCATTCGATGGACCACGTGGTGGTGCGGGACGAGCGGGCGAGTGAGTCCGGCTGGCGGTTCCGATCGAGTCAGCATGCGGCGTTGAACGCGTACGAGGCGGCGTTCGCGGTGCTACCTACGGTGCATCGTGGCTATGAGGGGAGCGCGTTCGACGGCTTGCAGCAGTTGCTCCTCGTCACCAGTTGGGTCGTGGACGGCATCTCGCTTCCGGACAGCGCCCGATTCCAGGCCCGGCCGTCCTGGCGCGGTGACACGCTTGCGCTCATCCCGGTGCCCTGGGAGATCGCGGTTGCGAGTGGATCGGCATCCGTGCCGGAGGGCTTCTCGGAGGCGCTTGTGCGCCAACGCCGGAGCTTCCATCGCATCGCGGCTGGGTGGTCGTCGGCCTTTCCGCGGAGTAGTGAAGCAAAGGAGGCCGTTGCCATCGCGCTCGAGTTGCTGCAGAACGCCGCGGCGATCGACACGGTGCGCGCGGCACAGCGCCTCGCGGCAAGTGCACAACGACGACTCGACCTGGGCGCGGCTGAGGTACGCCTGTTACTGCGATTCGGTTTGCCCGACGACACCGCACGCCTCCGCGAGGCACGCAGCTTGGCGGATTCGATCCTCCGTGTTTCACCCGTCCGAGCGTCGCGCGACGCACAACGGCTGTCCGTGCTGGCCGCGCTCGTCGGGGACTGTGACACGACTGAGCGATTGATGGGTGCGCTGATTCCTTCGACTGGATACTTCGGCATCCCGAGCGACATGCTCGTGGAGTCACAGCACCTGCTCGCGCGCGCGGCGCTCCGCTGTGAGGCGGCCGGTGGGGGTGCGGCGTTTCGCGCGCTCGCGGCACAGATCACCGATGCGACGAGAGGCGCTGGAGCTGGGGATGCGCGATTGTTCGACGACGTCCTGCTCCTCCGCCCCTTGCTGATGTCTGCGACCCCCGACTCGATCCTGCTGCGACGCTTGACCAGCCCGGGAGGGCCGGCGGTTGCGCAAGCGTCCTTCGCGGCGGCGGTTGGAGATCTCAAGGGTATAGCGCGGCATCTGAGGAAGGACTCGCCGAACCCAGCCAACCCGCCGCGGACGCCCGACTTTGCGTGGATCGGCACGCGACTCTGGATGCAGGTCGCAGACACGCTGCACGCGCTCGAGTGGGCCGATGAAGCACTCGGCAACGTGCGCACTTTCGACTCGCATGTGTTGGGCGACGCGGCTTCAGTCGCGGCCCTCGTGAACCTGATGGAATGGCGTGGAGACATCGCGGCCGCTCTAGGCGACCACGTGGCCGCGCGCAGGTGGCAGGCAGCAGTACGATCCATCAGGGATCCTTCATGAGGGAGGGCGTATGAGAATGGGTTTGGTACTGCTCGCGGCCGTGACGGCCATGCTGATATCGGGCTGCGCGAATCAGGGTCCCCAGCCTCCCGGGCCCAACGGCCACGTCGCCTGCACAATCGAGGCGCGCATGGACATCGCGCGCCGCGCGCTCGCGATGCGGGACTGTCTGCGCCGGGACAGCGTGCCCGTATGGATGGGCTCAGAGGCACGACGTCTCATGGCGGCTGGCTGGAGCATTCCCGAGGCCCACGACGAGCAGCGACTGATGATCGACGACTTTCGCTACGGGCCCATGACATTCGTCTTCGCGTCACCATACGCGAGCCAGTTCGAGCAGGAGTGGCAGGTGGCCGAGCACGGCGACCAGGGCATGCTGGCGGCGCTGGTCTACGTCGATACGTCCTACTTCGAGCCTGACGGGACGCCGCTGGAGCTGGGCGGGCAGTATGCGAGCTTGCACCTCGGCCCGGGTCTCAACTGTGTCTGGCTGTCATACGACCCCCAGGCGCCGAACCCGTGGAACGCGTCCATCACGCACCCGGTGAAGCCGGGCTCGGAGTGCAGTGCGTCGCAAACAGGGGTTGACCTCGACGTGGCGCGATCCACGGGGTTGAGGCCGACGGACTATCCCGCCGTGGCTCGCTTCACCGAGGAGCATGTGACGGGCAGTCCACTCCTCGGCTTTCGCTGTCTGGACGGTTGGTGCGACGTCGGGACGAAGGATGCGGCCGCCCCAAGTCTCCGGGTCCGCGAAAGCGCCGCCCTGTCACTTGGCGGGCGCGAAGGCCGAGTCAGCGGTTGGCATGATGAACAACGACTCTCTGCATGGGTTGACGGCGCTCTCGTGCGCACCGAAGTCCGCGCCACCCTGGTTCCCGTGCCGGGTCTTCAGCAGAGGAGCGCCGCCCGCTATGAAGGTGAGTGGTTGCAGGTGGCCACTATCATCGTGAGCGGGACCGGGCTGCAAGACACCAAGTATGCGGCGTGGGGTCTTCGCCTCGGTGCCAACAAGCTTTGGTTGAGAGATCGGGCCGGCGACTGGCAGATGAAGGTGGCCGCCAGCGCGTCCGATGCCGGCGTGCCGTGGTCTGGATCGGTGGAGCGGGGAATCCACCGGGATGCGCCGGTCCCGGGCACCGCGCGCTTCCGATTCAATTCGTACGACGAGGGCATATGGATCCCATGTGGGAACGCCTGCTGTTACTCGAAGGGTGGCGCACAATAGCGGTTGCGCCATCTTGACGCTCGGACGGGCCTACTCCCCCGTCACCGGCGCCTCCCGCTCCCGAGGCGCCGGTTTCAGTTCCGGCCGCGACTCCATCAGCCGCACACAACTGTTCCACCGCAGCACCGCATCGTCGTTCCCCTCGGGCCGTATCCCCTCGGCCCGCCCGTAGTGCTCCATCGCCTCACGCAGCCACTCGTACGCGATGAACCCCGCGCCCGGCGCGCCCACGGCCAGCTTGGCCGTGGCGCGCCGCTCGCTGATCATGCCCGCGTAGTACTCGCGCTCGTACTCGCTCGTGAGCTGCCCGAGCAACGCCCTCGCGCGCGCATCGAGTTCACCCGTGTCCGGGTGCTGCGCGAACTGGTCCGTGATCGCGAGCAGCAGCACATGGACCGCGCGCTGGTTGCCCGGCTCGCTACGCAGGATGTCGAGGCAGATGCTCTCGGCCGCCCACGGCTGGTTGATGAGCCGGTACCGCTCGGCCTTCTCGATCGACCGCGGGATGGCGGCCTTGCTCAGGGACTTGAGCGTGTGTTCCATCGTCAGCTCGCGGGCTTGCCGCGGACGAGCCGCACCAGCGCCTTCAGCGGATCGTAGTAGCGGTCGGCCACGCGCTCCTTGAGGGGAATGATGGCGTTGTCCGTGATCCTGATACCCTCCGGACACACCTTCGTGCAGCACTTGGTGATGTTGCAGTAGCCGATGCCGTCGGCCTCCTTGAGCTCCTCCGTGCGGTCCACGGTATCGAGCGGGTGCATCTCTAGCGCCGCGACGTACGTGAGGAACCGCGGGCCGATGAACGACTCATGTTTGCCATGGTCGCGCAGCACATGGCACACGTCCTGGCACAGGAAGCATTCGATGCACTTTCGGAACTCCTGCACGCGGTCGACGTCCGACTGCTGCATGCGCCAGGTACCGTCGGGCGCGTCCGGAGCTCGCGGCGTGAACTGCTTGATCTTCTTCTTGACGCGGAAGTTCCAGCTCACATCCGTCACGAGGTCACGCACGGGCGGGAACGCGCGCATCGGCTCGACGGTCACCGGTTTCGAGAGGTCGAGCTCGTTGAGCCGTGTCATGCACATGAGGCGCGGCTTGCCGTTGATTTCCGCCGAGCAGGAACCGCACTTGCCGGCCTTGCAGTTCCAGCGCACGGCGAGGTCATGCGCCTCGTCGGCCTGGATCTGTTGCACGGCGTCGAGCACGACCATGCCCTCGGACACCTCGGTCGTGTAGTCCTTGAGCGCGCCCTCGGCGCCCGCGCCGCGCCACAGCCGGAAGGTCGCCTTGCTCTTGGTCCCATTCGCGGCTGCGGTCACGCGCGGCGCATCACCCACTGTGGCGGGGCTCGTCATGATTTCTCCTCTTCGATGATCCGCGCCTGCTCGCTCGTCAGCGGCCGCACGGGTTCACGCGTGAGTTGCATGGTGCCGTCGGCCGCCTTGCGCACCACGGTGTTGAACGTCGCCGCCTCGGGATCCTTTTCCGGGAAGTCGTCGCGGAAATGGCCGCCGCGGCTCTCGCGCCGGTCGATCGCCGAGCGCGCGATGGCCTCGGAGATCATGAGGAGGTTGCCCAGGTCCATGGCCGTGTGCCAGCCGGGGTTGTACTCGCGGTTGCCGGCCGCGCCGACCTTCGCGGCGCGCGCGCGCAGTCCGTGCAGCCGTTCGAGCGCGTCCTGCATCTCGCCTTCGCGTCGCACGATGCCGACCAGGTCCTGCATCATCTCCTGCAGGTCGTGCTGCACGTGGTACGGGCCCTCGGCGTCCACGCCACGCTCGAACGGCACCAGCGCGGCCTTGGCCACGAGGTCCACGTAGCCGCTGTCGATATTGCCGGGCCCCTGTGACTGCGCGAACTGCGCCGCGTGCAGGCCGGCGCGACGGCCGAACACGAGCAGGTCCGAGAGCGAGTTGCCGCCCAGCCGGTTGGCGCCGTGCAGCCCCACGGCGCACTCGCCCGCAGCGAAGAGGCCCGGCACGTCGGTCATCTGCGAGTCGGCATCCACGCGGATGCCGCCCATCATGTAGTGCGTCGTGGGCCCGACCTCCATCGGCTCCTGCGTGATGTCGATGTCGGCCAGTTGCTTGAACTGGTGGTACATGCTGGGCAGCTTGCGCCGGATGTGCTCGGGTGCGTTTGACATCTTCTGCTTGATCCAGGAGATGTCGAGAAACACGCCTCCGTGCGGCGAGCCGCGGCCCGCGCGTACCTCGCGCATGATGCAGCGCGCCACGTGGTCGCGCGTGAGCAACTCGGGCGGGCGGCGGGCCTGCTTGTCGCCCGTGACGTAGCGCCAGCCCTCTTCCTCGTTGTCGGCGGTCTGGCTGCGGTAGTTCTCCGGAATGTCGTCGAACATGAAGCGCCGGCCTTCCTTGTTGCGCAGCACGCCGCCCTCGCCGCGCACGCCCTCCGTGACCAGGATGCCCTTCACGCTCGGCGGCCAGACCATGCCCGTGGGATGGAACTGCAGGAACTCCATGTCCTGCAGCGCGGCACCCGCGTGATACGCGAGCGCCTGCCCATCGCCCGTGTACTCCCAGCTGTTGCTTGTGATACTGTACGCGCGCCCAACGCCACCCGTGGCCAGCACCACGGCCTTGCAGCGGAACAGGCGAAAGCGTCCGCGCTCGCGGTCGTAGCCGAACGCGCCGACCACGCGGCCGCCGTCCTTGAGCAGCGTGATGATCGTGACTTCCATGTGCACATCGATGCCTTGATGTACGGCGTGGTCCTGCAACGTGCGGATCATCTCGAGGCCCGTGCGATCGCCGACGTGCGCGAGGCGCGGGTACCGGTGGCCGCCGAAGTTGCGCTGCAGGATGCGTCCGTCTGCCGTGCGGTCGAATACGGCGCCCCATGCTTCGAGTTCGCGGATGCGGTCCGGCGCCTCCTTCGCGTGCAGTTCCGCCATGCGCGCGTTGTTCACGTACTGTCCGCCGCGCATCGTGTCGGCGAAGTGGACCATCCAGTTGTCGCGATCGTCCACGTGGCCCATCGCCGCCGCGGCGCCGCCCTCGGCCATCACCGTGTGCGCCTTGCCGAGCAGCGACTTGCAGACGAGGCCGACGCGCACGCCGGCGGACGCGGCCTCGATTGCCGCGCGCAATCCTGCGCCGCCCGCGCCGATAATGAGGACGTCGTGTTCGTGTGTTTCGAAATCGGCCATCAGTGGAGCCTCCGGTCGGTCCAGACGGCCATTGGAGGAGGCCTCCAGTCGGTCCGAATGCTCATCAGAGGAGTCTCCAATCGGTCCAGACGCCCATCGAGCAGAGCCGGACATAGATGTCGGCGAACGCCACGGTGAACAGGCTCGCCCACGCGAAGCGCGCGTGCGCGCGGTTGAGGCAGCTCGTGCAGTCGTACGCGACTTTGCGAGCGGGTCGTTCGGAGATGCGGTCGAGCACGCCACCCACCAGGTGTCGCAGCGAGTGGCAGCCGAGCGTGTAGCCCGTCAGCAGCACGACGTTGACGGCGAGGATGATGGTGCCGACGCCGATGCCGAACTCCGTGTTGCCGGCGGCGTCGGTGAACCACAACGCCAGCCACACGTCGTACGAGAGGAAAATGAGGAACAGCAGCGCGAGATAGAGAAACCAGCGGTGCACATTCTGCAGGATGAGCGGCAGCGAGTTCTCGCCGAGGTACGACTTGCGCGGCTCACCGACGGCGCAGCTGATGGGGTCGGCCCAGAAGGCCTTGTAGTACGCGCCACGGTAGTAGTAGCAGGTGACGCGGAAGAGGCCGGGCGCCCAGAGGATCACGAGCGCGGGCGAGAAGGGGACGATGCCCGGCCACCAGCCGGGCTTGGGGCCGAACCACGCGTGCGCGGTGTCGCCCCAGAGGACGGGCGAGTAGAACGGTGAGAGGTAGGGGCCGTAGGTGTAGTGCGCGTTCTCGAACGCGGCCCAGGTGCTGTAGACAATGAAGGCGCTCAACAGCGTGAACACCACGAGCGGCTGCAGCCACCAGGCGTCGGTGCGCATCGTCTCGCCGAAGCCGCGGCGGGCGATAGGCAGGGGCGCGTGAGCCATTGACGTTCTCCCACGATTGGGTTCAACGGTCGCTCTTGCGCACCGAACTTGGAGACGGGGGGGCGGGGGGGCAAGCTGCTTTGTCGGGTGGCGGTCTTTTACGGACTTCGCTTTGCGGATTGGTCGGTCGGGCACCGAGGCTCGCGACGGCGACGCTCTCGGACCGCTGCGCGGTCCTGCGGCCGCGTCGCCTTGACGCGAGCCACGGCGCCCGGCCTCCCACGGGCCGCGGTGCATGGG
>JAKFFA010000100.1:0-17743 GCA_036675455.1 Gemmatimonadaceae bacterium
CGGGCGGTACGGGTTGCGGGGGGTGATGAGGGATGCGAGGGACTACTGTTTGGATGGTCGCGGCTGGGATCTTTGATGCGGGATGCGAGGGCGCTCAGCTCCCTTCGCATCGTGGGAATCCTCGCACCGGCGTAATCCTCGCACCGCCGTAATCCTCGCACCGCCGTTTCACCTCGCACCGCGGGCCTCTCGCAGCCTAACCCGTAGGGCGCCTCGCACCGCCTTAATTCGGCGATGCATGGGGGATGCGGGGCGCCCGGCGGTACGGGTTGCGGGGTGGGGTTGGGATGCGCGGTATCCCACCCTTGCGGTGGCGGGTAACTTCAGAAGGTACGTCCACGCCGTCCAGGAGTTCACCGATGCCGACTCGCCGTTACGCGCCGACCCCGCCGCAGGAGACGATGATCGTCGAGTGGCCGCTGTTCGGTGAGTTGTCCCGCGTGCTCGCCCTCAAGGTCTCGCGCGGCTTCGATCCGGAGATCGTCGTCGGCGTCGCGACCGCGGGTGTGGTGCCCGGTGCCGCCGTCGCGGCGATGCTCGACCGGCCGTTCCACTCGATCATCGTGAGTCGCCGTTACCGCGCGGACGAGATTCGCGAGGCGCCGGCCGTGCTCTCCGCTGCGCCCACCGAGGTGCTCGGCAAGCGCGTGCTCATCGTGGACGAAACCTGCAAGGAAGGCGACACGCTGCGACTCGCCGTGGCGGCGATCATCAACGCCGGCGCCGAGGAGGTACGGACGGCCGTCAGCTTCCGCACCGGCAGTTACCAGCCGGATTACTTCGCGCTCGAGACCGAGGCGACGATCGTGCTGCCGTGGGACCGTGAACAGATCGTGGACGGCGAACTGCGGCTGAACCCGAAGTACGAGGGGTTGGAGGGGCTTTAGGTCTGTCGTCCGGCGCTACGCGATCCCCTGCAGCGCGGCCTCATATCCCACCCCTTCCGTGAGCCGCTCATACACGTGCGCGATCACGTCGGGGCTCGCGAGCAGGAATCGGCAGCGCGCCGCGCCTGCGCTGCGGCACTCGACCTCCAAGCAACCCAGCGGCCCGTCGGCCACGCGTCCGAAGAAATCCGCCAGCAGGCCCGCCGAGTAGTAGCACGCGGGGAACGGCATCGCGGCCGTCGGCTCGGCCTCGGCCCAGTCGCGGCTGTCGAGCGCGACCGCCGTGTCGCCGATCGGTGTCATCGTCAGCATGCCCCAGCCAGCCGCCGCGAAGAAGTGCGCCGCGGTCTCCTGGAACAGCGCGTAGCCCATGGCCTCGGGCGCATCGTGGCCGCTCTCCGCGCACCAGTCGCGGAACGCGCCAAAGACGGTCTGTCCGCCCGCGAAGCCGGCCTCCTGCATCACGGAGGCGAACCCATCGCCGAGATCACGCACGAGCGACGCGCGCAGTGACTTGAGCGAAGCGTGCGGAAGCGCGGTGAGTGCGGAGTTGCCGAGGGAGAGCGGAGTCATCGCGGGTGGGTCAGGGAATGGTCACGTGGCGCTGTTCTTGATCACTGCTTGAGCCGCTGCAGGAACTCCTCTTCGTCCAACACGGGGACGCCGAGCTCGCGAGCCTTGTCGAGCTTGCTGCCCGCCTCCTCACCGGCCACGACGAACGTGGTCGCCTTGGAGACGGAACTGGTCACCTTGCCGCCGGCGGCCTCCACCATCTCCGTGGCCTCGGCCCGTGAGAGCGTCGGCAGCGTCCCGGTGAGGACGATTTTCATCCCCTTGAAGGTACTGCTAGCTGATGCGGACCGCGGCTCGTCCATGCGGACGCCGGCCTCGGACAATCGCGAGAGCAGGGACTGCACCGTCGGATCGTCGAACCACGCGCGCACCGCCTCGGCGGTCGTGTGGCCCACGCCGTGGATCGCCTCGAGGTCATCCACGGACGCGGCGGCGAGCGCGTCCATGCTGCCGAACGAGCGCGCGAGCAGCTTGGCGGACTCGGCGCCGACGTGGCGGATGCCGAGCGCGTTGAGAAGTCGCGAGAGCGGTTGGGCTTTGGACGTTTCGATCGCGGCGATCAACGCCTCGGCGCTCTTGGTCTGATAACCGGGGACGCCCTTTGCCGATTTCGTCGGTACCAACTGGTCGGCGCGCAGCAGGAAAAGATCTGCCGCGTCATTGATGAGACCGGCGGCGAGCAGTTGCTCGAGCCGCTGGTGGCTCAGCCCACGGATATCCATCGCGTCGCGCGACGTGAAGTGCGCGAGCGCCTCGAGGCGCCGCCCCGGACATGCGACGTTGGGGCAGTAAATCGCGATCTCTTCTTCGTCGCGCCGCGCCTCCGTGCCGCAGGCGGGACAGTGCGTCGGCGCCTTCACGGGGCGCTCTTCGCCGCTGCGGCGCGCGGGCACCGGCCCCATGATCTGCGGGATCACTTCGCCGGCGCGCTTGACCTGCACGACGTCGCCAATGCGCAGGTCCTTGGCGGCGACGAGGTCGAAGTTGTGCAGCGTCGCATAGTTGATAGTCGCGCCGCCGACCTCCACGGGCTCGAGTACAGCGCGCGGCGTCAGTGCGCCCGTGCGCCCCACCTGCACCTCGATGTCGACGAGCAGCGTCTCGGCGATGTCGGGTGCGAACTTGCGCGCGATGGCCCAGCGCGGCACGCGACCGCCGACGACGCCGAGCTCGCCGTGCAGCGAGAGGCGATTGACCTTCACCACGCCGCCGTCGATCGCGAATGGCAGCGCCGGCCGGATCGTCGCCTCGAGTTCGCGCGACCATGCGTTCACCTCCTCGAGCGAAGCGCACTCGCGCCGGTGCGGCGCCACCGGGACGCCCCATTGCTGCAGCGTGTCCAACAACTGCCACTGCGTCGCGAAGGGTAGCTCGCCCACTCCAGGCACGGCGTACGTATAGCCGAAGAACCGCAGCGGCCGCTTGGCTGTCTCGTCCGGGTCCTTCTGTCTGAGCGCGCCGGCCGCCGAGTTGCGTGGATTGGCGAACACTTCGTCGCCGGCGGCGACGCGTTCCTCGTTCATGCGCTCGAATCCGTCGAACGTCATGAAGATCTCGCCACGGATCTCGATCAGTTTTGGCCAGCCCTTGCCCTTGAGCTTGCGCGGCACGTCCGCGATGGTGCGCAGGTTGGCCGTGACGTCCTCCCCGACGGTGCCGTTGCCGCGTGTCGCCCCGACTACGAGTTCGCCCTCGCGGTACGTGAGCGAGACGGCGGCGCCATCGATCTTGAGTTCGCAGCAGTAGCCGTCCTTGTCCACGGCGTCGCCGACGAGCTTGCGCACGCGCGCGTCCCACTCGGCCAGCTCCGCCTCGTCGAAGGCGTTGTCGAGCGACGCCATCGGCACGAGGTGCGTGTACTTGCTGAGGTGGCTCGCGGCGATTTCCGAGCCGACGCGCGCGGTGGGGGAGTCCGCGTCGCGCAGCTCCGGGTGATCGCGCTCGAGCTGCTGCAGTTCGCGGAAGAGCCGGTCGTACTCGGCATCGCTGAGCGAGGGCCTGTCGAGGACGTAGTACTCATGCGCCGCGCGTTCGAGCGCGCGGCGCAGCTCGGCGACGCGTGCCGCCGGCTCCGTGGCCGCCGGTGCTCTGGCGACCGACGGCGCGGCTGGCGTCGCCTCGCCGCGCGGCGTCTTCTTCTCGCTCAGTCCGCGCCTTCCGCGGCCGTGGCCGCGAGTCCGCCCTGCAACAGGAAGTTCTCGACGAAGAACAGGCCCGGCTCGCCGGCGCGCTTCACCATGCGCAGCAGGGTGTCCATCGACGAGACCTCCTCGCGCTGTTCGTTGACGAACCACTCGAGCGCGTTCTTGGAGAGGTGGTCCTTGTCGTGGATCGCGAGGTCGACGATGTCGTTGATCTGCCGCGTGACACGCAGCTCGGAGTCGAGTGCGAGCTTCACGGCGTCTGCCGAGCTCTTGAACGAGGCCTGCGGTGCTGGGATCTCCGGAATACGCACCTCGGCGCCGGTGTCGAGGATGAAGCGCACGAAGCGCAGCGCATGGTCGCGCTCCTCGGCCGCCTGCGTGAAGAAGTGCTTCGTCAGCGCCGGCAATCCTTCGGCGTCGAAGTACGACGCGATGGCCATGTACTGGTTGGACGCCGCGAGCTCGTTGCCGACTTGCTCGTTGAGGGCGTCGTTCATCTGCTTGGAGATCATCATGGTCGTGGACTCCCGGGTGTACGGGCCGTTTATTGAGTGGGTCGGTTTGTCGGTTCCGGCTGCTCTAACGTTGCCAGAGCGCACGAGGTGGGTCAATGACAGTCGTCGAGCTCATCGAGCGAAAACGGGATGGCGGCCGGCTCACGCCGGACGAATGGCGCGCGCTGATGTCCGGCTACGCGAGCGGCGCCGTTCCCGACTACCAGATTGCCGCGCTCGCCATGGCCGTGCATTTCCGCGGCATGGACGATGACGAGACCGAGGCGTTGATGCTCGCGATGCTCGAAAGCGGGCGTCGGCTGGACCTCTCGCATTTCACCGTGCCGCGCGTGGACAAGCACTCGACGGGCGGCGTGGGCGACAAGGTGTCGATCATCCTGGCGCCGCTCGTGGCCGCCTGTGGCGTGGCCGTGCCGATGATGTCGGGCCGCGGGCTTGGGCATACCGGTGGCACGCTCGACAAGCTGGAGAGCATTCCCGGGTTTCGGACGCGGCTGACGCTCGCTGAGGCTGCTTCTCAAGTGGAGCGCATCGGCTGCGCCCTCATGGGCCAGACAAGTGAGATCGCGCCCGCGGACCGCCGGTTCTATTCGCTGCGTGACGCGACCGCCACCGTGGAGGCGATCCCACTGATCGCGGCCAGCATCATGAGCAAGAAGCTGGCGGAGGGGCTCACCGGCCTCGTGCTCGACGTCAAGACCGGCGCCGGCGCGTTCATGCCGAAGCTCGATGACGCCCTGCGACTCGCGCGCACGATGATCGCGCTCGGAGAGAAGCACGGCTGTCCGACCGTCGCGCTGCTCACCGACATGGACGCTCCGCTGGGCGCGGCATGCGGCAATGCGCTCGAGATCGAGGAGTGCGTGCGCGTCCTGCGCGGTGAGGGACCGGCCGATCTGCGCGAACTGACGCTGGCGCTCGCGACGGAGATGCTTGGTGTGGCGGGCATCGCCGTGGAGCATACACCGGCGGCTTCCGGTCCAGATGCGACCGTCCGTTCTGCTGCACGAGAAATGGCCGAGCACGCGCTGGAGAGCGGCGCCGCGCTCGCGAAGCTGCGCGAGATCGTGCAGGCGCAGGGCGGGCATCCGGGCGTCGTGGACGATCCCGCTGCCTATCTGCCGCGCGCGCCGTTCGTCGTGCCGTTCGAGGCGCCGATGGACGGCATGGTGCAGCGCATGGAGCCGCGCGTGATCGGGCGCGCCGTCACCATGCTCGGCGGCGGCCGCACGCGCGTGGATGATGAGATCGATCACGCGGTCGGCTTCGTGTTCGCGGTCCGGCCCGGCACGCGCGTGACGCAGGGTCAGGCGATCGCGAGCATCCACGCGCGCGACGCCGAGACGCTCGCGGCGGCGCAGGCCGCGCTGGCGCGCGCGATCGTCATCGGTGAGGAGCCGCCGCCGGTACGACCGCTCGTCTCGCATCGCGTGACGAAACTGGGGGTGGAGGAACAAGGGGTCGCGGGTGCAAGTTGAGTACCCATGACCATCGAAAAGCTGGCCGCCCTCGGGGCGTTGGGAGCTGCCGGCGGCATCGTCGCCGCCTGGCTCGTGCTCATCTTTCTGCTGCGCCCGGTGTCGACGGGCGGCATTGACGCGATCTCGCACCATGCGCTCGCGCTGGCCATGGCCGTGCCGATGTTGCTGCTGGCGGGGGCGCATGCATGGTTCGGGCTGCAGTTGAGGCGCGGGGCGGAGACGATTCGCGGGTGAGGGGCGGTCGTCGTCGGGCGAACGCTAAAGTTCGCCCCTCACGACCTCACTAATGCAGCCAGATGACGAGCGCACCGCAGCCGTCGAAATCCGTGAACTGCGGTGGTGCGAAGGCGGCGCGATAGACTTCGATGCGCTTTGCGAGCTTGAGGACGTCCTTCAGGTCGTAGACGATTGCGCCCTCGTCGACGCCTTCTATGAAGACGCGTGGGCTGCAGTAACTGAGTCCTCCGAGACTCGCGCCGCGCTGCAACCTGAGGACCCCACGGTACAGTGCCGATCGGTGCACGCGCCCAGCCAGAACTTCAGGTGTCACCATTGGCATGCGGGCCAGTTCTTCGTCGTCGATGAACGTTCCCTGGAAGTTGAGCTTCCTCCGTTCCTCGAACGCGAGTCGCCGCTCGGTCATGGGCGCACCGGTGATCTCCACCGCGCCAAGTTCCTGCAGTGACGTGAGGACAATATCTCTGAGTTGAATCTCCCTTGGCACGCGCGCTGCGCCCGCGATTGGCTCGATCAGTCGTCCCTGCGGCGCGTAGCCCACCGCGCGAACGAGTAACTGCGCGGAGCGAGCCGGCACGCGCAGCCAGAATTGGCCGTCGGCGCCCGAGCGTGTCGCAACGAGGGTGTCCGAGCGCAGCATGACGATGGCACCAGCCAGTGCAACCGAGTCGGTGCCGACGACACGGCCGCTCACCACCGGATCCGGGTCGGCCAGACCGACGGTCAGGTCCTGCCGTATGATCGCCGCGTCGATGAGGACCGCCAGCGTCGCACTCATTGCGGGCGGCACCATCGCGCCCCCAAGTGGCTCTGAGGTCGACGCTTCGTCACCCGCTTGCGGCGGACGCAGGGCCACCTCGGCATACAGTTGCAACTCGGCGCCGTGTGGCACGCCGCAGATCGCGTACATGCCGAACGCATCCGTGTTCGTGGCCGTCGCGAGGGTGCGGCGTTCGAGCTGACCGACGCCGAGCAGCGTCTCACCCCACCACGCCTGGACGGGAGCTCCCACGGCTGGTTGACGCGAGATGTCGCGCACCTCGCCGAGCACGATCGACTGCCCGCTTTCGAGCGTCGCTCCGCATAGTGACCGCTGCGCCGTGGCCCGGGACGGTGTCGCGAGCGCCCACTCGGCGCTCGCGCCGCTCGTGGGCACCGTAATGGTGTCTTGCAATGCGGGCACAGCCAGCGAATCCAGCCACGGCGCCCAGTAGCCGACCGCGTGCGTGCCGGGCCGCAAGTCCGCGAACGAGAACCGGCCCTGCGCGTCAGTCGTGTCGCGTCGGCCGGTGCCGAACAGCACGATCTCCGCGCCGCTCACCGGCGCGCCGGTGCGCAGGGAATCAACGAGCGTGCCACGAACCACCTGCTGTGCGCCGGCGCTCGCGGCTCCGAGTGCACTGCAGACCGCGATGACGAGTGCGCCTGCCGGGAGTGCGATCCTCATGCTGGCCTCCGCGCTTGATACTCGCGCCATGCCGTTCAGTTCGCCAGCGGCGGATTTTGGTCGCATCGGGTTGCACGCTTCGCGCTCTGGTCGTACAGGGGCTTCACGCGAAGTGCCGAAACAGCCCTCCAATCTTCGCTCGCCACGCACGCGGTACATCGACAGCCGTCGCCTCGCGCTCCCAACCAGCAAGCGACGCCTCAACCTCGCCGAGGATCGCGGCACCATCACCGGGGACATCAAACTCGGCCCCCGCCGCCAGTAGTTCGCCGCGCGTGAACCCGTCGTCCTTGCCCGCCAGCGTCATCTGGTGCGAGCGCGTCCACTCGTTGCCTCGTGCAAACGTCACGTCGAACGCGGGCGCGAGCCGCCAGCGGCCATCGCGATCCATGAGGAACGCGAGGTTCTTCACATGGTCGTCCTGGTTCACGGCGGCCAAGTTGAAGACCATGCGCCGGAACGCCTCGTTCACGGCCGGCTGGCCGAGTCCGAGGAATCGCACGGTCCTGAAGTAATCCTCGTACGAGAACGCGCCGCGCAAGTTGTAATCCACATGCTGCAGGCCGCCCAAGCTGTGCATGTGCAGCCGCTCGTCGCCCACGCGATCAAATCGCCGCGTCATGAAATGCGCGTAGTCACCGTCGACGAGCAGGTGCGCATCGGGCACGTCGAGGCCCGCCGCGCGCGCCATGCGGGCATACGCATACTCGATGCGGCCGAACGGTCCGGGTCCCGTCTGTTCGCGGACTTCAGGGCCGCCGGTACCGGACGTGACGCCGTCGAACTTGATGATCCAGTGCTCCTCGCCCGTCTCACGCGGCGCGAACGCCGAGCGCGCGCGCTGTCGCTCGCGATCCCAAAGGAGCAGCGCCTTGGCGCGCGCGCCACCCGCCGAGCTGCCCACCTGCATGAGTTCGCGCGCGACGACGGTCGTGTCGCCCTCGATGACGCGGCGTGCCTGCTCGACCAAGTGCGCGACCTCGAGCGCGTCGGATTCGACATCGGTGAGCGCGCCGTCGAGCGCGGGGCGGAACTCGAGCGCGCCCATCGCACGCGAGCCGATGTAGAGCAGCTTCTGCACCGGGCTGAGCGCGTCGTCGGGCGTGCCGCGCCTTTCGAAGTAGCGGCGGATGACCGCATTGCCGAATGCGTCAGGCAGCGCGTCGGCCAACACACCCGGGAGGCCCGCAAACGCCGCACTGCGGCGCAGGGCGGGGAAGTCGCGCGGGCCGCGCAGCGAGAGCGGCAGGTGCACCGGCGAGAGCTCGAGGCCCGAGCGCCGGAAGTCGTCGTCGTACTCGAAGACGACGCGGCCACTACGGTCCTCGGAGACGGCGCCGACGAACCGGTCCCAGATCGAGATACGGGCGACGGCATAGTCGCGGCTGGCGCGCGGGCCGGTCACTAGTCCCCGCGTTCAGCGTCGGCCGCTGAGTCGGGGTCCGCGTCCGCCGCAGCGCCTGCGCCCCGCCGCTTCTTGCGCGGCGCGTAGGCCCGTTGACGCTCCCGCACGCGATTCTCGACGAGTTGAATCGGCGAGACGAGCGGCTCCGGGAGCAACGCCTCGAACCCGTCGAGCCGTCCAAGCGCCCGCAGGATCTTCACGAGTGACTCCAGGCTTGTGTTCTCGCCCGCCTCGACCCGACCAATCGTCCGCTCCCCCACTCCGGCCCTCTCGGCCAAATCAGAGACACTCTGATTTTCCTGCAGCCGGAGGCGCCGAAGGCGCTCACCCAACTCGCGCAGGATTTCACCGGTCGTGCTGGAGGGAGTGATGCGCATATGTGGAACGTATCACTGCAGCGACCTACGCGCAACTATTAACGGTCATATATAACCTGATATATCGTATAACTCATATAAGTCGCCCTATATGACGTATTATATAAGAGCGCACTAGCCAGCTCTCCTGAATCCGGGCACCTTAAGCAGGGACTCATCGAACGTCACCACGGCTGCGGCGCCGAACGCCTTCGCGCGATGCCGGATCAAGTGGTCGGCAAAATCACCCCGGCCCGTGCGATAATCCTCGAGCGCGCCGCGGACGATGTGTTCCTCGGGCACGACGATGCCCCCGGTGGACAGCACGAGCGCCAGCACGCGTGCGATCTCCTCGCGCGGCAGGCGATACCGCGACCGCATCACCCACACAAACTCCGCGAGGACCACATGGTCCACGAAGACGCCGCGGTGCTCGTTGGCCGTCATCCACGCGCGCGCGGCGGCGGCCTCACGCGGATCGTCCCCCACGATCGCTCGCACCAGGACGTTCGTGTCGGCGGCAATCATGCTTCTTCGTCGGCCAGCAATCCGGGGTCCATCGCCGCGATCGATACGGCCGCGCCCTCGTAGGTCACGGCGCCGAACAGATTCCGGATGGCCGGATGCCGCGGCCGCAGCAGCGCGGCGCCGTCCCCGGTGAGCTCAATGTCCACTTGGTCCCCCGTATCGAGAAGCAGCGCTTCCCGCACCGCCTTCGGGATCGTGAGTTGTCCCTTGGATGTCATGGTCGCGATGGGCATTGGTGTCTCCGAATAGTTGCCTTACCTATGGTAAGTCACTTAACGGAGCGCGTCAAGATTGCGCGCAACGCAAAAGGCCGGAGCTTTCGCCCCGGCCCTCGCATCCCGCGTCTGCCCCGCATCCCGTACCGCCGGGCGCCCCGCATCCCACCTCGCATCGCACGCAAATCCGCCGTCTGCCGTCCGCCGTCTGCCGTCTCCTAAATATCCAGATTCGAAGCAAACTTGGCGTTTTCCTCAATAAACACCCGCCGCGGCTCCACCTCATCGCCCATCAGCTTCGTGAAGATCTCGTTCGCCGCCAACGCATCGTCCATCGTCACCTTCAAGATCGTGCGCGTCTCCGGATCCATCGTCGTCTTCCAGAGCTGGTCGGGGTTCATCTCACCCAGACCCTTGTAGCGCTGCAGGTTGATGCCCGTCTTGCCGTCGCCGTTGCCCATGCGCAGCGCGATCGCGTCACGCTCGGCCTCGTCATACGCGTAGTACTCCTCCTTGCCCTTCGCCACGCGGTAGAGCGGCGGCTGCGCGATGTAGATCATGCCGGCGTCGATCAGCTCCTGCATCTGCCGGAAGAAGAACGTCAGCAGCAGTGTGCGGATGTGTGCGCCGTCCACGTCGGCGTCCGTCATGATGATGATCTTGTGGTACCGGACGTTCTCGAGCGTGAACTCTTCCTTGATGCCCGCGCCGATCGCCGTGATGATCGTGCGGATCTCCTCGTTCGAGAGGATCTTGTCGATGCGCGCCTTCTCGACGTTGAGGATCTTGCCGCGCAGCGGGAGGATCGCCTGGAACATGCGGTCACGTCCCTGTTTGGCCGAGCCGCCGGCCGAGTCACCCTCGACGAGGTAGATCTCGCAGAGCGTGGGGTCCGAGAGCGAGCAGTCCGCCAACTTGCCGGGCAGGTTGCCCACGTCGAGCGCCGACTTCTTGCGCGTCAGGTCGCGTGCCTTGCGGGCCGCCTCGCGCGCGCGCGCCGCCGACAGGCACTTCTCGAGGATGATGTTCGCGGGCCTCGGGTGCTCCTCGAGGTACGCGGCCAGCCACTCGTTGACCATCGTCTTGACGGCGCTCTCGACCTCGGAGTTGCCGAGCTTGGTTTTCGTCTGCCCCTCGAACTGCGGCTCGAGCACCTTGACCGACAGCACGGCCGTAAGGCCTTCGCGCACGTCGTCGCCCGAGAGCTTGATCTCCTTGTCCTTCTTGGCGAACGACGACTTGTCGAGGTGCTTGTTGATCACGCTCGTGAGCGCGGACTTGAAGCCCGTCAGGTGCGTGCCGCCCTCATGCGTGTTGATGTTGTTCACGAACGAGAACACGTTCTCGTTGTAGCCGTCGTTGTACTGCAGCGCGAGCTCGACGCCGATATCGTCCTTCTCACCTTCGAGATACAGGATGTCGGTGTGCAGCGCCTTCTTGCCGGTGCTGTTGAGGAACGCCACGAACTCCTTGAGGCCGCCCTTCGCGTGGAAGGTCTCCTCCTTGAGCTTGCCCTCGCGCTCGTCGCGCAGCGTGATCGTCACGCCCTTGTTCAGGAACGAGAGCTCGCGCAGACGCGCGGACAGCGTCGGGTAGTCATACTCGAGCACGGTGAAGATCTGCCCGTCGGGCTTGAACCACACCTTGGTGCCCGTGTCCTTGGCCTTCACCGTACCCACGGACTTGAGCTTGGTTGTGGTGACGCCGCGCGCGAAGTCCATGTAGTGCTGCTGCCCACCGAGCTTCACCCACACCTTCAGTGACTCGCTGAGCGCATTCACCACCGAGACGCCGACGCCGTGCAGGCCGCCCGACACCTTGTAGGAGTTCTTGTCGAACTTGCCACCCGCGTGCAGCACCGTCAGGGCCAGCTCGACGCCCGGCATTTTCTCCGTCGGGTGGATGTCCACCGGGATGCCGCGACCGTTGTCCTCCACCGAGATGGAGTTGTCGGCATGGATCACGACATTGACGAGATCGCAGTAGCCCGCCATCGCCTCGTCGATCGCGTTGTCGACCACTTCGTATACGAGGTGATGCAGGCCGCGCCCGGAGGTGGATCCGATGTACATGCCGGGCCGCTTGCGAACCGCTTCGAGTCCCTTGAGTACCTGGATGCCGGAGGAGTCGTAATGGGATTCGGAGACGTCGTTGGTCTTGGCCAAAAGAGGGTTCCGGCTTTAGGGAATTTTGTGGTTGGTCAGGCGCGAATAAATGCCGAACTCGCGTCGCAAACACGACTCTGAAAGATAGTCGCGCGAAGGCCCGAAAGCAACGCATTTTTCACTCTGTAAACGGCCCTGCGGCAACCGCTTAGCGCAGCACGGTGCATGGCCTGCGCGCCACCCCTCAGCGCAGCAGTTCCCAGCGAATCCGGCGCACCGGAGCGCGGCCCGATTCGGCGTTGATGCGCGCGACCAACGTGCGCTCCATCAGCGACAGTTCGGACATCCACCCGTGCGTGCGCACGCCGACCACGAGCGTGCCGTCGGCGGTGACAAGTCGCGGCGCGGTCACCGACGCGATCTGCGTCCCCACGATGCGCGGCCACTCCTCGATCACCCACGCGCGCGCGACCTCTTCGTCGAGCCCGCGCGACGCGAGCACGTCGCGCAGCGCGTCCGCGATCGGCATGGGCTTGTTGTCGCCGGAGCGCGGCCGTTTCATCGGATGGTTCCTATCGCGACGAACTCGCTCACGACGACTCCTTCACGATGCCGTCTCCCCGAAGGCGCCTTCACGTCGATTCCCTCCCCAACGCGCCGTCCGCCACGCGCCAGCGCTCGAGTCGCGTGAACTGCGTCGGGATCTCGTCCTCGCGCGGCACGCACAACACCACCTGGCCCATGCCCGCAACGGCCAGCAACTCAAGGATGCGGCCCGTGCGCCGGCGATCAAGCTCCGCGAACGGATCGTCGAGTAGGAGCATCGGCGTCACGCCGGTCGCGTCGCGATGCGTGTCCGACTCGAGCATGCGCAGCACGATCGCCGCTGTGCGCTGCTGCCCCGCCGAACCCACGCCGCGCAGGTCGTGACCATCGAGCGTAAGCTGGAGGTCGTCGCGATGCGGGCCCGCCTGCGTGAGGCCGCGACGCAGGTCGTGCTCGCGCTGCCGCTCCAATTGCGCCGTGAGCGCCTCGCGCGGGTCGTCCGCCTCGGCTGCGGCGCTCGCATAGCCGAGTGATGCGACCGCCCGTTCACCAATGGCTGCGCAGCGCGACTGGAACTCGGCCGACCGCGCCGCGATCCATTCGCGCCGCGCGCGCACGAGCACGGCGCCGTGCTCGGCCAAGGCGGGCTCCCACGCGGCAACGCCGCCCTTGCCACCCCGTGCCGTGTCGCGCAGCGCCGCGTTGCGCCGCGCGAGCGCACCGCGATACATGCGCAGCGCGTTCAAGTACGGCGGCGAGCTCAGCGCGAGCGTGATGTCCAAATAGCGCCGACGCTCGGCGGGAGAGCCCGCGACCAAGTCGACATCGCGCGGCGAAAACGAGACCGAAGGCAGTGCGTCAAGTGCGTCGGTGAGCCGCGCGACCTCGACGCCGTCGAGTGACACCTTCTTGCGCCCCGTCTTGTCCACCGCCGCTGTCACGCGCTGCGCGCGCGTGCCGCGGCACTCGGCCGCGACATGGAAGGCCTGGGCACCAAAGCGCAGCAGGTCGCGGTCGCGCGCGCCGCGCATCGAGCGCAACAGCCGCAGGTACGCGATCGCCTCGATGAGATTCGTCTTGCCGTGGCCGTTCTCGCCCACGACGGCGATGCCGTCGGCCGCAGGCGCGAGCTCGGCGTGGGCGATGTTGCGAAAATCGCGGATCGTGAGCTGCGCGAGCCGCGCGTGCGCCTGCGTCAAAGCGTCAGGTCCCGCGGAATACAGGCGCGCGCTTGGCGAGGAACGCCGACGTGCCCTCGCGCATGTCGGACGTGCGGCCGACGGCGTCGAAGTGCCGGCCCTCGAGCGCGAGCGCTTCGTCGAGGGGGAGACCCGCGCCGGCCAGCACCGCCTCGATCGCGTGGCCGAGCGCGAGTGGACCGTTCTTCGCCATCGTGGCCGCCATCGCGCGCGCGGCGGGGAGCAGCTCGTCGGGCGAATGGACGGCGTTCGCGAGGCCCATCGCCACCGCAGCGTGGGCATCCACCATGTCGCCGGTCAAGATCATCTGCAGCGCGCGTCCGGTGCCCACGAGCCGGGGCAGGCGCTGCGTGCCGCCGTAGCCGGGAATCAGCCCGAGCTTCGTCTCGGGTAGGCCGAACTTGGCGTCGCGGCTCGCGAGGCGCACATGGCACGCGAGGGCGAGCTCGCAACCGCCGCCCAGCGCGAAGCCGTTCACGGCGGCGATGACCGGCTTCTTGGACTGCTCGATCCGCCTGAACACCGCGGTGCCGAACGCCGACGTCGCCGCGAGGCCCTCGCTCGTGTCGGCCTGCTTGGCGACCTCGGCGATGTCCGCGCCGGCCACGAACGCGCGGCCCGCACCCGTGAGCACGATCGCCGTCACCTGCTCGCGTTCCGCGAGTGACTTGAACATGCGGTCGAGCTCGCTGATGACCGCCTTGTTGAGCGCGTTGAGTTTGTCCGGGCGGTGGATGGTCACGGTGGCGACGCGGTCCGTGATCTCGAGCAGCACGTACTCGAAGGGCTTGTCGCTTTGGACGCTCATGGGGCGGCTTCGGATGAGGGAAGTGCGGGTTCTGACCGGATTGTCTCCCCGGGCGAGACCGTGTAGTGGCCGGCGTGTGTTCTGTTTCCGCCCTCCAATCTATACGTTTGGGCCATGACGCAGACGGTGCATCCCGTGGCCGCGGTCGAGGCCGTGCGCTGGTCCCCCGAGGGCGCGCTGCGCATCATCGACCAGCGGCGCCTGCCGGGCGAAGTCGTGGAACTCGACCTGCGGACGACCGCCGAGGTGGCGGAAGCGATTCGCACGCTCGCGGTCCGCGGTGCGGGCCTGCTTGGCGTGACAGCGGCGATGGCGCTGGCGCAGGCGGCCGCGTTGGCCGCCGACCGCGAGCCGAGTGCGGATGGTCGCGCTGACACAGATCGTGTGATGGGCGCCGTGCGTGCCGCCGCCGCGACATTGCGCGCCACGCGGCCGACCGCCGCGAATCTCGGATGGGCGCTCGACCGCATGCTCGCGCGCGTCACGTCGGCGGCGGAGTCACTCGAAGTTCCGGCAGTAGAACCCACAGCGGCCGAGATCGTTGCCGCTCTGCAGGCCGAGGCCGATGCGGTTCTCGCGGAAGACCGTGCGATGTGCCTGGCGATCGGCGAGCACGGCGCGGCGTTACTGCATCACGGCATGCGCATCCTGACGCATGGCAACTCGGGCGCGCTCGCGACCGGAGGCCTCGGCACCGCCCTCGCGCCTATCTACGTCGCGCACGCGCGCGGCGTCGTGCTGCGCGTGTACGCCGGCGAGACGCGCCCGCTATTGCAGGGCGCGCGGCTGACCTCGTGGGAGCTCACGCAGGCCGGTGTGCCAGTGACGCTGCTCGCGGACAGCGCTGCGGCGAGCCTGATGGAGAGCGGACACGTGGACATGGTCCTCGTTGGGGCGGATCGCATCGCGGCCAACGGCGACGTCGCGAGCAAGATCGGCACGCTCGCTCTGGCCGTGCTTGCGCACCACCATCGCATTCCATTCATCGTCGCGGCGCCGCGCACCACGATCGATCCGCGTACGGAGACCGGGGCGGATATCCCGATCGAGCAGCGCGCGCCGGATGAAGTGTTGTCGATCGGCGGTGCGCGCGTGGGCGCTGAGGGCGTGGCGGTACATAATCCTGCGTTCGACGTGACGCCGGCTGCATTGGTGACGCACTACATCACGGACAGCGGCATCGAGCACGCGCCGTTCCGCCTCGACGTAAGTTGTGTGAAGATCCCGCCGCCGGCGTGAGTCAATCGTTACCTCAGCCCGGATCTCGTGACCGAGAAAACGAAACAGCGGTATGTCCTCGCCCTCGATCAGGGCACAACGAGTTCGCGCGCGCTCGTGGTGGCGGCCGATGGCACCGTCGTGGGCCGCGCGGGCCGTGAGTTCACGCAGCACTTTCCGCAGCCGGGCTGGGTGGAGCACGACGCCGAGGAGATATTCGCGGCCACGGTCGCGTGTGCGCGCGATGCGATCGCCGAGTCGGGCGTGGTGCCCGAGGCGATCGGGATCACGAACCAGCGCGAGACCGTGGTCGTGTGGGACCGTGAGACGGGCCGACCCATCGACCGCGCGATCGTGTGGCAGGACCGGCGCACGGCGCCGCGGTGCGCCGCGTTGCGTGCGGCGGGCCAGGCGGACGCCATCTACAAGGCGACCGGGCTCGTGCCCGATCCGTATTTCAGCGCGACCAAGTTGGAGTGGCTGCTCGCGCACAAGGCGCGGGACGCGCGCGTCGCGCCCGAACGGCTCGCGGCGGGCACGATCGACACGTGGTTGATCTGGAAACTCACGAATGGCGCTGTGCACGCGACCGATCCGACCAACGCGTCGCGCACGATGCTCTACGACATCAATGAGTTGAAGTGGAGCGAGCAACTCGCGGCGCTATTCGGCGTGCCGCTCGCGATCCTGCCGGAGGTGCGTCCGTCGTCGGGCGACTTCGGTGTGAGTGCGGCCGAGCATCTGGGTGTGGCGTTGCCAATTCTCGGGGTCGCGGGCGACCAGCAGTCGGCGCTCTTTGGCCAGGGATGCTGGGAGGCGGGCAAGAGCAAGAACACGTACGGCACCGGCTCGTTCCTGTTGTTGCATACGGGCGCCGAGCGGCCGACGGGCGGGCAGGGCATTCTCACCACGGTGGCTTGCGATGCGCGTGGCGGAACGGCGTATGCGCTGGAGGCGGGGATCTTCATCGCCGGCGCGGCGGTGCAGTGGTTGCGCGACGGGTTGGGCCTGCTCGAGACTGCGCCGGAGAGCGAGGACATGGCGCGCGCGCTGGAGAGCAACGACGGCGTCTACTTCGTGCCGGCGCTGACTGGGCTCGGCGCGCCGGTGTGGGAACCCGAGGCGCGTGGGACGATCGTGGGCCTCACGCGCGGCAGCACGCGTGACCACCTGGCGCGCGCGGCGCTCGAGGCGATGGCATACGGCTCGGCGGATGTACTCGACGCCATGCGTGCGGCGAGCGGCGGGGCGAATGCGTCGGTCGATGTGTTGCGCGTCGATGGCGGTGCGACGTCGAACAACTGGCTCATGCAGTTCCAGGCCGACCTGCTCGGCGTGAACGTCGAGCGTCCTGATGTGATCGAAACGACGGCGATGGGGGCGGCCGGCCTCGCGGGCATCGCGAGCGGCGTGTGGCCGGATGCGGCGTCCTTCTTCGGGTCGCGCACGTATCAGCGGTTCACGCCGGGCCCTGGAGCCGCTGCGGCACGGGCGGCGCGTGGGGGCTGGGCGCGCGCCGTGCGCGCGGCGGTGAGTTGGGCGCGGGATACTGGCGCGGCGCCGTCGCCAACCGCGCAGGAGAAGTCGAGCTGATGGAGTTCGCGTTCGCCTTCACGCTGGCCCTGCCGTTCGGCGGCGCGCCGCAGCATGCGCCGGCGGACAGTTGGTTCGGCCGCGACAAGCTCAATCATTTCGTCGTGTCGTTCGTCGCGCAGGGCGTCGGGCATGCGGTGCTGCGCGACCGCGGGCTCGAGTATCGCGAGGCCGCCTGGACCGCGGCCGCGTTCACCGCGGCGCTTGGATTGAGCAAGGAAGCCTGGGACGTTCGGCGCGGGCGCGCGTTCTCGTTTCGGGATCTTGCGGCGGATGCGGCGGGGGCGGGGACGGCGGCGGTGGTGATTAGGCAGGTGGCGCCATAGAAGACGGCGCGCTGATCAGACGATCAGCGCGCCGCACAACGTCACGCATTTGCGATGGTGTTCCGTCGCCGATCTACGCGCGCGGCCGCCCACCAAGCGCCAGAATCCGCTCAATCCCCATCCCTTCCGCTTCCGCCTGGAAGTTGAGCACGACGCGGTG
>JAKFFA010000118.1:0-17603 GCA_036675455.1 Gemmatimonadaceae bacterium
TGCAAACTCCGGTTCTCCCGCGAGGGCGGCGATATGCGCGACGACTCCGTTTCCGGCTCACTCGCCGCGGTCCGGCGGTTTGCAGACCTCCCCGGCCCGCGCGGTTCGAAGCCACCAATAACTAGAGCAAACCGCGCACCCACCCCCCATCCACCGCAATGCTCTGCGCCGTGATGTACCCAGCCTGCTCCGACGCCAGAAACGCCGCCAGGGCAGCGAACTCGCGCGGCTCCCCCAGGCGTCCCATGGGGATCTGCTCCTCCCACGCCGCAAACGCCGCCTCGCGCGTGATCCCCTTCGCCTTCGAGTTCGCCTCCGCCAGCGTCTCCAACCGCTCCGTGCGCGTGTAGCCCGGCAGCAGGTTGTTCACCGTGATGTTGAACGGCGCGACCTCATTGGCCAGCGTGCGAGCAAACCCCGTCACCGCGGCGCGCACACTGTTCGACAGGATCAGCCCGTCCACCGGCTGCTTCACGGCAATCGAGGTCACGTTCAAGATCCGGCCCCAGCGGCGCTCCTTCATGCCCGGCAACACGGCACGCGTGAGGTTCACGACGCTGTCCAGGTTGAGCTCCACCGCGCGCTTCCATGCCTCACGCGAATGGCTCTCGAACGGGCCCGGCGGCGGCCCGCCGGCGTTGGTGACGAGGATGTCCACGTGGCCGAACCGCTCCATCGCCGCGCGCACCGCTGCGTCCACCTCGGCGGGAACCGAGACGTCGGCCACCAGGCCCAAGGCGTTCACGCCGAACCGCTGTGCGAGCTCCTCGGCCCGCTGGCGGATATCGCCCGAGCGGGCGCAGCAGGCCACGTGCACGCCTTCCGCCGCCAGCGCTGCTGCAATCGCGCGGCCGAGTCCGCGGCTCGCGGCCGCCACGAACGCGACGCGGCCCTTCAGTCCGAGTTCCATGCGCTCACTACTTCTTGTGAAAGTATGCGTCCGTATGGTTGAGCCAGTCCTCGCGCGGCGGATCGAAGATGTCCACGTCGAGCGTATCCTCCAGCGCCTCGGCCTTGTGCCACACGTTGGACGGGATGTGCAGCACCTCGCCCGCGCGCACGTCCACCACCTGCGCGCCATCGTCGCCGATCCAAAAGCGCAGCGCGCCCTCGAGGATGTACGTGATCTGTTCATTATGATGCTGGTGCTTCGGCACGATCGCGCCCTTGGCGAGATACACCTGCGCGAGCATCATGCCTTGGCCGGTCACGAGCCGACGCGAGATCTGGTCGGTGACCTTCTCCTTCGGCATGTCGGACCACCGGTGGAAGGAGACCTCGGTCGGGCTGGTATTCACGGAGCTTTGGTTTTCTTTGGCGGTCATGACGGAGTCGGTTGGTGGGTCGGATGCTGAGTCGGTCCGAAGTCGCGCGCGCCGCGCGCTCCAAAGAACCTATCACAAACTGTCACATCGTGAGAACAAGTGTGCCGTTGTGAGGGTAGCATCCGTCTCTCGGTGTCGTCTGCCATCCAGCGACACACGCGTTGTGAAGGACACGCGCAACCAACCGGAACCCACCATGACCGCCATGAAAATGATTCGCGCGACCGCCTCCGTCCTCCTTGCCGCCTTGGTCCTGGGCGCTTGCAGCGACGACGGGCCGACGTTCCCGACCTCGTTCGAGCCGATCGAGCTGCAGAACGACCTCGGCGTCGCCTCCGCGGCCGCGAATGCGCCGGCTGCGGCGAGCTTTGCCGTGCTGGGCATCGACATCGAGACCGCCCTGCTGAACGCTGGCGGCGGCGCCGCGTTGATGCTCGAGGCGCCCGCCCTGCTCATCGAGGGACCGCTGACGCCGACCGCCGAGCTTCAGGCGCGTGTGGAGCGCCAGCTCGTCGCGCGGAGGACCGACGTCCAGATGGCCGATGCCCTGCCGGCCGAAGTGCTCGGTACGACGTTTGTGTGGGACGTATCCACGAGCCAGTACATCGCGAGCGACGCGACGGGCGCCCCGGCCAACGGGGTGCGGTTCGCGCTGTACGCCATCAATCCGCTCACCGACCTGCCGGCGGAGCCGCTCAATGAGATCGGCCACGTGGACATCACTGTGACCGGTGGCGGCGACAACGCGACGGTGCGCGTGCAGGTGTGGAGCGAAGGTGTCTCCGCCACGCGCGTGCTCGATTACTCGGCGCATATGGAAGCATCGCAGTCGTCGGCCAGCGTCGAGATCGCCGGTTATGCGAAGAACGCGCAGGATTCACTCGCCTTCACCCTGTCGACCGGCACCACAATCGACATGGATGCGGTGACGATCGACTGGCGTACCTCGCTGCCCTCGCGCGGCCTGGTCACGCGGCTCATCGAGACGCTGAGCATCGGTGAGGTGAGCCAGTTCACCATCGACGCCGCTATCGTGAGCCCGTCCGGGCGCGTGGACCTCGACGGCACGATCACCGACTTCGAAGGTGGCACGCTCGCTGTAAAGGTCAACGGGCAGCCCTTCGCCACGATGACGCTGTCGAGCAGCGAGGACGTGGAACCGGTGATCCTCAACGCGAACAATGAGCCGTTGACGGCGGAGGAGGAGGAGACCCTCGAACAGATCTTCGATTGGTTCTCGGACGCGATCGAGGTGTTCATCACGCTGCTGGCGCCGGTCGGCGTGATGCTTGAACCGGCCGTGACCTGATCGAAGAAGGTCCGCGCCCGTTGCAAAGGAACCCCCGCGTCCCCGGATGCGGGGGTTCCTGTATGGGGCCATGCGTTTGACACATCCGCGTCGGCCGCACGTAAGTTTGGCATACCCCCCAAGCCAGCCGAGGCGAGCAGTGGAAGAGATCAAGGTGACGGGCGCGAAGCTGATGTCGAAGCTCAAGGAGATCATCAAGGAAGGCAACGTCCGTCGCATCGTGCTGCGGAATCCGGCCGGCCGCACGCTGCTGGACATGCCGCTCAACGCGGGCATCGCGGGCGCGGCGCTGTTGCCGTTCTGGGCGGCGGTCGGTGCCGTGGCAGTGTTGGCCACTGATTATTCCATCTTGGTGGAGCGCGACCCGGGCACGACCGTCAGCAAGGCCCCGTAGCACGCCCGCCACGAGCGGTGTGCGCGACGCGCCCCGATTTTTTGGGATGTGCGGTTTTTCGGGGGTCCGTGGGTAATGCCGGTATGTCGTCGCACTCCACCGGTTATTACGGTAGCGCGCTGTCCCTGAACCTCGACGTCCCGGAAGGAGCGAGGCTCTTCGTATGGGATGGCCCCGCGGACTATGTCGACTGGATCACGCCGCTGCCGCCGCGCGCGCGGATCATCCGCGGACTCGACTCGGACACCGACCTCGTGCACGTGTTCGTGCGCTCGCGCGTGGCGCTGGAGCGCTCGCTGCGCACGCTGCAGGCCACGCTGCGCCCCGATGCCGCGGTCTGGGTCTCCTGGCCCAAGCGCGCCTCGCGCGTACGCACCGACGTACGGGAGGAACTCGTGCGCGCGGCCGGCGAGGCGGCCGGATTCATCGAGACGAAGGTTTGCTCGATCGATGAAATGTGGTGGGCGATGAAGTTCGTGGCGCGAAACCACCAGCACTGAACCGACGTTGGGGAGGGCGGGCAGGTCCGGGCCCAACCATCTGGCCCGGACGGCTGTCTACTACGTGACGCCCACCCCAGCAGAGTACAAATGCGCAACGTGAAGCTCGCCGTCCGGATGCTGCTCAAGACGCCATTCGTCACGACGGTCGCGGTCCTGTCGCTCGCGCTCGGCATCGGCGCCAATGCGGCGATCTACTCGATGTTCGACCAGATGTTGCTGCGGCCGCTGCCGGTGCCGGCACCGTCGGAGCTCGTCAACCTCGCGCTGCCGGGTGTGAAGTCGGGCTCGACGTCGTGCAACATGTCAGGCCCCTGCGACGTGATCTGGAGCTATCCCATGTTCCGGGATCTCGAGCGCCAGCAGACGGTCCTGACCGGCGTGGCGGGACATTTCAGTTTCGGGGCGAGCCTCGCGGTGGACGACGAGCCGTCCACCGCGACGGGGCTGTATGTCTCCGGGTCCTACTTTCCCGTGCTCGGCATCCAGCCGGCTGCGGGGCGACTCCTCGGACCCGCTGACGACGAGGTGATCGGCGCCAATTTCGTGACCGTCATCAGCCATGATTTCTGGCGTGAGCGGTTCGGCGAGAATCCCAACGTCGTCGGCCGCATCATGAAGATCAACGGCCACTCGATGACGATTGTCGGCGTGGCGCCGCGCGGCTTCACGGGCACCACCACGGGCAGCCTGCCGCAGGTGTTCGTGCCGATCAGCATGCGCGGGGTCTTCCAGACGAACTTCAGCGGATTTGAGAACCGCCGCTCCTATTGGATTTATCTCTTTGGACGGCTCAAGCCCGGTGTGTCGATGGAGCAGGCCAAGGCCTCGCTCGATGGCATCGTGCGACCGATCCTCACGGACGTCGAGGCGCCGCTGCAGGGCGCCATGAGCGACGTCACGCTGGAGCGGTTCAAGGCCAAGGAGATGACCGTCGAACCCGGCCGGCGCGGTCAGAGCTTCGTGCATCAGGAGGCCAAGACCCCGCTCATGATGCTGTTCGGTGTCACCGGCGTCGTGCTGCTGATCGCCTGCGCGAACATCGCCAACTTGCTGCTCGCGCGCGGCGCGGGGCGCGCCACCGAAATGGGTGTGCGGCTCGCGCTCGGCGCTGGGCGACGCCACCTGCTCGTGCAGCTGCTGACCGAGTCGGTGATCCTCTCCCTGGCCGGCGGTGCCGCCAGCCTGCTCGTGGCCAAGTGGACGCTGGACTTCATCTCGTCATTGTTGCCGCCCGAGGTGACGTCGAGCCTGCACTTCGAACTGCAGCCGTCGGTGATCGTGTTCGCGGGCGTGTTGGCGGTGCTCACGGGCTTGATCTTCGGCATGTTCCCCGCGCTGCACAGCACGCGCGCGGACCTCATCTCGACGATCCGGGCCGGGGCCGGACAGATTGCCGGCGGGCGCGCGGCCGCGCGGTTCCGCGCCGCGCTCGTCACCGTGCAGATCGCGCTCTCCATGGCGCTGCTCATCTCGGCCGGGTTGTTCCTCAAGAGCCTGGTCAACGTCAGCAAGGTGGACCTGGGCGTGAAGGTCGAGGACGTCTTCACGTTCGCGGTCACACCGCTGCGCGCAGGGTACGACTCGGCGCGCGCCCACGTGCTCTACCGGCGCATGGAGGAGGAACTGGCGGCGATCCCCGGCGTCACGGCCGTCACGTCGGCGGTGGTCCCGCTGATGGCGAATAGCAACTGGGGGACCGACGTCAGGGTGCAGGGCTTTGAGTCCGGCCCCGACGTCGACTCCAACTCACGCTACAACGAGATCGGGGCCGGCTATTTCGGGGCGCTGGGCGTCGAGTTGCTCGACGGACGGGACTTCACGACGAGCGACCAGCTGGGCACGATGCCCGTGGCCATCGTCAACGAGACGTTCGCCCGGAAGTTCGGCCTCGGCAAGGACGCCGTCGGCAAGTTCATGGGCAGCAACGGCAACGATTCGCTCACCATCCAAATCGTCGGGCTCGTCCCGGACGTCAAGTACAGCGATGTGAAGGACACCGTGCCGCCCGTGCATTACCTGCCATGGCGCCAGAGCGGGCGCGTGGCGGGCCTCTACTTCTACGTGCGCTCGTCGTTGCCGCTCGAACAGCTGTTCACCTCGGTGCCGGCGCTCATGAAGCGCATCGACCCCGGGCTGCCGCTGGAGGACATGAAGACGATGCCGCAGCAGATCAAGGAGAACGTGGCGCTCGACCGCATGATCAGCATCCTGTCGGCCGCGTTCGCGATCCTGGCCACGCTGTTGGCCGGCGTCGGCCTGTACGGCGTGCTGGCGTACACGGTGGCGCAGCGCACGCGCGAGATCGGTGTGCGCATGGCGCTTGGGGCCGATGGCGGGCGCGTGCAGGGCATGGTGCTCAAGCAGGTCGGCGCCATGATGCTCGTGGGCGCGGTTGTTGGCATCGGCGGGGCGTACGCCCTTGGAAAGGCAGCCCAGTCGCTGTTGTACGGGCTCGAAGGGAACGACCCCATCGTATTCCTGCTGGCCGTGCTGCTGCTCTCGGCGGTGGCCCTGTCTGCGGGGTACCTGCCGGCCCGGCGGGCCGCCAAGGTGGACCCGATGCATGCACTCCGGTACGATTGAGCGGCATGGGGTGGTGCCTGCGCCCGATCCGCCCCGAATTGCCGGTGCACGACCGATGAATCCTGCGGGTCCCGTACGTCGTACAAGTGGATATACCGACGTGGATGCTGCACGGGACCTGCTCCCCACTGACCCGAAGAAGACGCCCTGATGGATATCGCACGAGCTCCCAAGAAGAAGACCGGCCGGAATGTCATGATCGCCGCGGGCGTCGCCGCGGTCGTGATCGTCACGGTCGCCCTGAGCAAGCTGGATCCGGCGGCGCCGACGGTGCAGCGCGCGGCGATCCTCATCGACTCCGTGCGCCGCGGCGACGTGGTGCGCGAGGTGCGCGGTCCGGGCACGCTTGTCCCCGAGAACATCCGCTTCATTACGGCGCAGGCATCGGCCCGCGTCGAGCGACTGGGCGCCGAGTCGGGCGACGTGCTCAAGGCCGGCGACTTGATCCTCGCGCTGTCGAATCCCGATCTGCAGATCCAGACGATGCAGGCCGAACAGCAGGTGCGGCAGGCGCAGATCGACCTCCTCAACCTCAAGACCAACCTGCGCAGCCAGCTGCTGACGCAGGAGGGCACGGTCGCGTCGACGCGCACCTCTTATGTCAGCGCCAAGCAGGAGGCCGAGGCGGCCGACTCGCTGATGAAGCTCAACCTGATCTCGTCGTTCGAGGCGGCGAACCGTCGCGCGCAGGCCGAGGAGTTCACGACACGGCTGCGCATCGAGCAGGAGCGGCTCAAGCTGATGGAGCAGGCGATCGACTCGCAGGTGTCGGTGCAGGCGTCGCAGGTGAAGCAGCTCGAGGCGATCGCGGCGCGGCAGCAGGCGCGGTTGCGCTCGCTCGAGGTGCGCGCGCCCGAGGGTGGCATCCTGCAGGAGCTCACGCTCAAGCTGGGCCAGTGGGTGCCTGAGGGCACGACGCTGGCCAAGGTGGTGCAGCCGGGCAACCTGAAGGCCGAACTGCGCATCCCGGAGTCGCAGGCCCGGGACGTGGTGATCGGGCAGAGCGCGGTCGTGGACACGCGCAACGGCCTCGCGCGCGGCAAGGTGTCGCGTAAGGATCCGTCGGCGCAGGGTGGATCGGTGATCATCGACGTGGCATTCGAGGATTCGCTGCCGCGCGGCGCGGTGCCGGACCTCAGTGTGGACGGCACGATCGAGATCCAGAAGCTCGAGGACATCCTCTATAGCGGCCGGCCTGCGTTCGGGTCGGGCTCGGGCACCGTCGGGATTTTCAAGCTGGAACCGGGCGGCGAATACGCCGTGCGGGTGCAGGTGGAACTCGGACGCAGCTCGGTGAACACCATCGAGATCATCCGTGGGCTGGAGGTCGGGGACCGCATCATCCTCTCCGACATGACGCAGTACGCGAACGTGGACCGCGTTCGGATCAAGTAGCCACTACACTGGGAGAACCGATGGAAGCGAACGGCAAGCCACTCATCCGCATGGCCGGCATCAAGAAGGTCTTCTACACCGACGAGGTGGAGACGCACGCCTTGGCTGACGTGCACTTCGAGATCCGCAAGGGTGAGTACGTGGCGATCTCCGGCCCGTCCGGCTGCGGCAAGACGACGCTGCTCTCGATCCTGGGCCTGCTCGACGTACCGACCAGCGGCGAGTATGACCTCGCGGGCGAGCCCGTTGCGCGTCTCGCGCCGGCGGATCGCGCGCGCGTGCGCAACCGGCAGATCGGTTTCATTTTCCAGGCGTTCAACCTGATCGGCGACCTGACGGTGTTCGAGAACGTCGAGCTGCCGCTGACGTACCGCGACATGAGCGCCAAGGAGCGCACCGAGCGCGTGAACGCGGCGCTGGAGCGCGTGGGCATGTCGCACCGCGCGAAGCACTTCCCGATGCAACTCTCAGGCGGTCAGCAGCAGCGTGTCGCGGTGGCGCGCGCGGTGGCGGGCGACCCGGCGATCCTGCTCGCGGACGAGCCGACGGGTAACCTGGACTCCAAGAATGGTGAGGCCGTCATGGGGTTGCTCCAGGAGCTCCACCAGAACGGGGCGACGATCTGCATGGTGACGCACGATCATCGGTATGCGCAGCATGCGGATCGTGAGGTCAACCTGTTCGACGGCAAGGTTGTCGACGCGCCTATGGTTGGCGTGGCGTAAGTTCGTTTTGGTTTGGTGCGCTGGTCGGGCGGAGCCGGGCAACCGGCTTCGTCGGCCTGCGCCTTACACGCTTCGAACCCGCGCTTCGCGCGGTTTCTCGCTACGGCGCGGGCCGACTGCGCCGGTTGCCCGGCTCCTTCCTCCCATCGGTCTTTTTGAACGACGTGCGGCGCTCGCCGCCGTGGGGCGTCGTCTGACGAACTGCCTGCTCTAGGGTGCCTCAACGCGGAGCTGACTGCTATGCGGAAGATCGTGGCGGCCTGGGGGCTCGGCCGGACTGGTGGAGGGCCTTCCGCTTTGGCTGGGTGGTGGCGGCTGAATGCGGCGTTGCTGTTGTTGGCGCTTTCGCCGTGGAGTCTCGCGGCGCAGCAGGTGCCGGATCGGGGGTTCGCGCCGGAGATTTCGCGGCCGGCGTTCGCGGTGGGGGCGGGGCCGCGGCTGTGCCTCGATGAGGCGCACCACAACTTTCATACGCTCGACAATCGGTTCTTTGCCTTCGGCGCGCTCGCGCGGCGCGATGGGTTTCGCGTGGGGCCGCTGCGTGAGGTGTTCACGGCAGACGCGCTCGCTGCGTGCGAGATCCTTGTGATCTCGAATGCGCAGCCGAGTGATGCGGCGTGGGATACGTATGCGTATCCCACGCCGTCGGCGTTCAGCATGGCGGAGATCGTCGCGGTGCGGCGGTGGGTCGAGAGTGGCGGCCGTTTGCTGCTCATCGCCGACCACATGCCGCTCGCGGGCGCGGCGACGCTGCTCGCGGCGGCATTCGGTGCCACGTTCACGGACGGATTCGCCTTCGAGGGCGAGCGTGGGCCAGATGGTGCGTGGCGCCGGTCGGATTCTGACGCGCCCACGATGTTCGTGACGCGGGACGGCGCGCGCACGGACGGCTCAGGTGTGGATGACACTGTCACGGCCCATTCAGCCGCGGCCGGCACGATCCCCGATCATCCGATCGCACGCGGTCGCGATTCTACCGAGCGCGTGACGCAGGTGCGCAGCTTCACCGGCCAGGCGTTCCGCATGAAGGGTGACGGCGTGCAGCCGGTGCTCGTGCTGCCGGAGCACTACGTCTCGCTCGAGCCGCGCATCGCGTGGCGCTTCGAACCATCGACGCCGCTCCGGCACGTCGGCGGCTGGCTACAGGGCGCGACGCGCCACGTAGGCAGCGGGCGCGTCGCCCTGTTCGGCGAGGCTGCGATGTTCAGCGCGCAGATCGCCGGTGAGCAGCGCGTGCCCATGGGCATGAACGCGCCGGGGGCGGAGCAGAATCCGCAGTTCGTGCTGAACGTGCTGCGGTGGTTGACGGGTGTGATTGAACCTTAGGTTCGTCCCATGAAACTGAACTATCATCCGGATACCGACTCGCTCTACATCGATCTGATCGACAGTCCGAGCGTCGACAGTCGTGAGATATCTGACGGTGTGGTCCTCGACTACGATGCGGCCGGAAATCTCGTGGGCATCGACATCGACAACGCCAGCCGGACAGTACAGTTCGACCGGCTCGTGCTGGATCGATTCCCTGCGCAGGTAGAGACGGTGCCATGAGGCACGAACATGCCTACTTGGGCATCGCCGCCATGCACTCGATCTCGATCTTCGCCGACGGCACCACGAGCGCCTTCACCACGACCGTGCTGCGCGCCGGAGGCGAGACGGGCCAGAACGTGCGATAGACCTCGTTCATCGCACGGAAGTCGGACGCCTCGACCAGGAACACCGTGCAGCGGATGGCCTGATCCATCGTCGTGCCGGCGTCCTCGAACACGCGCTTGACGTTCTCGAGGGCGCGGCGCGTCTGGCCACCGATCGTCGTGTCCGGGTCGGTGCGGCTGAGGCCGAGTTGGCCACCGCCATAGACGATGTTCCCCACGCGGATGGCGGGCGTGAGCGTCGCCGTCGAGTTACCGATGGGCGTGCGGGCGGTTTCCTGGGCCGCGGCCGGGGTCGCGGTGAATGCGGAGGCGACGAACGCTGCGAGCATCGCGATGGTCAGCGAGGAAACGCGTGCAGAGGTAGTCATGCGCATGGGGCTACCGGTGGTCGGAGGTGAAGGACGACGCGTGATCGAAGTCGGGCGATGTGGCGGGTGCCTGGCCGAACGAGAGCAGCGCGCTGCGCAACACGAGCGTGTCGGGCGCAAGCGCGGTCGTGCCGGCCGGCAGGCCGTTGAGGCGCATCAAGTATGCGACGATGTCCGTGTACGTGCGCCGCGAGAGCGACCCCGGCGCGTCGAGCGGCATGGAGTTGCGCACGCGGTCGAACAGGTCGAGCGCGGTACGGCCCGACCACTTGAGCTGGAAGTCGGGACCGGCGAGCGCGTTGCCCGGGTGACAGGCGGCGCACGCCGAGGCGTACCATTGCCCGCCGCGCGTGGCTTGCGAGTCGGAGTAGACGCCGGGTGCCGTGCCGGCGACGCTGGTGGGCTGCGCCGTATCCTGCGCGCGCAGGGCCGAGACGGGCGCGAGCACGCAGAGCATCGCGCAGGTGATCGTGCGGAATGTTGCACGAAGCAACGTAGTTGAAATCGCGCGGAGCATCGCGCCCATCAGACGCCCGGCCCGGCCGAAAGCTTCCGCACGAGCCGGTACATGAACTCGAGCCCCTCGTAGAACGCCTTCGCGGGGATATGCTCGTTCATGCCGTGCGCGTTGGATCCCTCGTAGAAGAGTCCCGACACGCCGTACACGGGCGTGCCGGCCTGCCGCAGGTAGAGACCGTCGGTCGCGCCGGTGCTCATCGTCGGCACCACGGGCGTGCCGGGCCACATCTCCTCGGTGGTTTCCTCGATGGTGCGCAGCAGCTCCGGCGTCAGCGGCGACGGCGGGCTCTCCTGCACTTGGCCCTCCGGCGTCACGGTCACGGCGGTGTCGTTGACGGCGGCCACCAGCCGACGTAGGACCTCCTCCGGCGACTCGTCGGGCAGGATGCGGCAGTTCACGTTGGCCGTGGCGCGCTGCGGCAGCGCGTTGGGCGCGTGGCCGCCTTCGAGCAGCGTGGCGACGCACGCCGTGCGCATGCGCGCATTGAGCGCCGGATCACGCGCGATGATTGCCGCCGCGGCCGCGTCCTGCTCGTTCGCCACGAGCGCGCGCATCGCGGCGCCCAGCTCGCCTCCCACGATCGACGCCTGGCGACGGAAGTACTCGCGCGTGACCTCGTTCAGGTGCACGGGAAAATCGTGAGCGCCGATCCTGAGCAGCGCCGCACTCAACGCGTAGATGGCGTTGTCGGGCCGCGGCACGGAGCTGTGCCCGCCGGGGTTCGTCGCCTCGATGGTGAAGTTGGCGTACTTCTTCTCGCTGGCCTGCACGTCGTTGGAGATGCGTTTGCCGTCCTCGACATTGCCGCCGCCGCCCTCGTTCAACGCGTACTCGGCGCGAATCAGCTCGGGGCGGTTCTCGATGAGCCACTGCACGCCGTTGGCCGGTCCGCCCTCTTCGTCGGCCGTCAGCGCAACGATGATGTCGCGGTCGGGCACGAAGCCTTCGGCCTTCATGCGCAGCAGGATCGTGAGGTGGATCGCGCCCTCGTCCTTATCGTCGGCCACCCCACGCCCGTAGAACGTGCCGTCCTTCTCGATGAACTCGAACGGCGGCAGCGTCCAGTCGGCCGGATCCGCCTCGACCACGTCGATGTGCGACAGCAGCAGCATCGGCTGACGGCCCGTGTCGCGACCGCGTAGGCGCACGACGAGGTTGCCCTTGCGCGGTGCGTTCTCCACCACGACCACGTCCTCGGCGGGGAAGCCGGCGGCGCGCATGTGCTTCGCCATCGCCTCGGCCGCCAGCACGGTGCTGCCGGTGCTGTGCGTGGTGTTGACCTCGATCAGTTCCTTGAGCAGCGCGCGCGCTTGGGCTTCCCAGCGGGTGAGGCCGTCACGCGGGGACTGCGCGAGTAGCGGAGTGGTTGGGATCGCCGCGAGAAGGACTGAGAGGCAGGCAGCCAGGCTGACTGCGACGCGGGGCAGGGCAATTTCGCGCGGAGGCGCGGAGGCGCGGAGGTTCAATCGCATTCTGGCGTGGGGTTGGGGGCTGGAGATGATTGCCCCCGGCGGGCGTAATGCGCAAGTTCCCGCGACGTCAATTCCCACCCGAACGCACGCCGACCCATGTCGAAGCGCATTCCTCCCGGTGAAGGGCCGATGCCGGTATCAGACGAAGGGCTGCACTCCCTGTCCGCCGACGGGCTTGTCGAGGCGGCTGATCACAATGTGTCGCCCCGCGATCGCGGCCTGCCGCGTCGCGACTTTCTGCGGCTGGCCGGTATGGGCACGGGCGCGGTGCTCGCCGGTGGCGTTGTGCTACCCGATGTGGCGTCGGCATCAGGCGCCATCGTGGCGGGCGTGCCGGATCCGAAGGCGGGGCGCCGCGCTCGGGCGCGTGCGACGGCCAGCGTGGTCGTCGTGGGCGCGGGGGTCTGGGGCGCGTGGACGTCGTATCACCTGCGACAGCAGGGCGCGGCGGTGACGCTGGTCGATCCGTATGGACCGGCCAACTCGCGCGCGACGAGCGGCGACGAGACGCGCGGCATCCGTTCGTCGTACGGGGACCGCACCACGGGCGAACTATGGACCAAGTGGGCACGCGAGGGCATGGCGCGCTGGCGCGAGTTCGATGCGGAGCATGCGGCGCGCTTTGGCACGCGGTTCTTCGTGCAGACGGGCGACGTCATATTCCGCGACGAGGAAGAGCCGTTCACCACGCGCACGCAGGAGCACTGGACCAAGCTCGGCGTGCCGTTCGAGGTGGTGTCGAGCGACGACGCGCGCAAGCGCTGGCCGATGATCACGCGGCCCGACGCCAAGGTGATCCTCTACGAGCCCGACGCTGGCGTCGCGCGCGCCCGCCACTCGGTGCAGGCGCTCGTCGCGCTCGCGAAGGACGCGGGCGTGAAGTTCGTGCAGGGGCGCGTGCGACCGGGCGCCATCGCAACCGGTCGCATGACTGGTGTCACGCTCGCCGATGGGACGCCGCTCGAGGCCGACGCCTTCGTCTTCGCCTGCGGCGCCTGGCTGCGCACGCTCTTCCCCGCGCTGCTCGGCGACAAGATGCGCACCCCGCTCGGACACGTGTGCTACTTCGGCACGCCGACGGGCGACTCGCGATTCACGTATCCGAACATGCCGAGCTGGAACGTGCCTGGTGTCACAGGTTGGCCGTCGCTGCCCGTGGACAATCGCGGCTTCCGCGTGCGCGGCTCGTTCGCGCCGCCGGCGCCCGCCGAGCCGGTGGAGGAGCCGGATGAGCCACCGCCACCGCCGACGCCGCCCGATCCGGCGCAACAGGATCCGGAGCTCAGCACACGGTGGTCGCCGGAGTCACGCATCGAGGGCTCGCGGCGCGTGCTGCAGGCATGCTTCCCCGCGCTCGCCGACGCGCCGCTGCTCGAGACGCGGTCGTGTCACTACGAGATAAGCGTCAACCGCAACTTCATCATCGACCGGATTCCCGGCGCCGCGAACGCATGGATCGCGGGCGTGGGGCAGGCCGAGGGCTTCAAGTTCGCGCCGGTCGCGGGCGAGTACGTGGCGTGGCGCGTACTGGGGGACGGCGGCGACCCGGAGCTGGCAGCGACGTTCCGGTTGCCAACGGAGAGCTACGACACGACCACGACCGCCTCGCGGCGGGGGGAGGACTCATGAGCGCGCCAATCATGCATCCAGGCGGCGATGCGGGGGTGGGGGGAATTTCACGCGGAGACGCGGAGGTGAGGGCGAGGGCGCGGAGCGGCTCGTGCCACGACGCCACGTCGCGTGTGATTGCGGGCGAGGGAATTATTTCACGCGGAGGCGCGGAGACGCGGAAGAGGATGGGCGGAGAGCTGAGTCCTCGGTTGTTTGAAGGAACTACTTTAGGGGTTCTCTCACGGGAGACTCCTATGGCTGCGCCAGGATCGCACCACTCCGCGCCTCCGAGTCTCCGCGTGACGCAAGCGGTCTCCCTCTCCCCGCATCACTCGCATTTCTCAAGTAGTTCTTCGCGCCTCCGCGTGAAATTCCCCCCACCCCCGCATCGCAGTCGCGCGATTGCGTATACCGCGGCACTCGGATTCGCGCTCTCGACCCTCGCTGCACCGGCGCGTGCGCAGCCGGTGAACGATTTGCCGAATCCCTACGTGACCGTCGAGGGCTGGGCGAAGATGCCCGAGGGCCGCACGTGGGGCTCCACGAGTGCGGTCGCGATCGCCAAGGACGGCGAGAGTGTATGGGTCGCCGAGCGGTGTGGCGCGAACCTGTGCACCGGGTCGTCGCTCGACCCGGTCATGCTGTTCGACAAGGATGGCAACCTCGTGCGGTCGTTCGGCGCGGGGATGATCAACTGGCCGCACGGGATCTATGTCGATCACGACGGCAACGTCTGGGTGACAGACGGCCGCGACAATCGACCGAGCCGCCCGCGCGGCGCACCAGCCGATGCGCCGCTGCCGCCCGCACCCGCGAAGATCACCGGGCACCAGGTCTACAAGTTCTCGCCCGAGGGGAAGTTGCTCCTTACGCTCGGCGAGCCGGGCGGCGCGAGGGAACCGGGCCACTTTTGGCAACCGAACGCGGTGCTCGTCGCGCCGAACGGCGACGTCTATGTGGCGGAAGGGCACAGCTCGCAGCCGACGGCCAACGCGCGCATCCTCAAGTTCGACCCTGCGGGGAAGCTGCTCAAGCAGTGGGGCAAGAAGGGCACGGGCGTCGGTGAGTTCGACCAGCCGCATGCGCTCGCGATGGACTCGCGCGGCCGCCTCTTCGTCGGCGACCGCGGCAATAATCGCATCCAGATCTTCGACGCGAACGGGAATCATCTCGAGACATGGACGCAGTTCTCGCGCGCGAGCGGGATGTTCATCGACGAGAACGACACGCTCTATGTGGCCGACTCCGAGTCGGGCTCGATTGAGCCGTCGCGCGCGGAGTGGAAGCGCGGCATCCGCATTGGCAGCGCGCGCTCGGGGGAGGTGACGGCGTTCATTCCCGATCCTGACGTGAATTCGCGCAACACGAGCGCCGCGGAGGGCGTAGCTGTGGATAAGAACGGTGTGATCTATGGCGCGGAGGTTGGTCCGCGCGCACTCAAGCGATATGTGAGGAAGAAGTGAGACGATACGGGGTGCGGGTTTCGGGGTGCGGGAGTGAACGGCGAAATGAGCGCATCGGGCGGGTCGCCCGTCGCGCGGGGCTCAGCGTTGCAGTGCTCGCTGGGATAGTCGCCGTCGTTGCGCCGGCCAATGCGCAGGCGCCGCGCGCGCGGGCGGTTGCTGCGAGCGGCGGCCTCACGATTCCCGTTGGAGCCAGTGAGCTGCGCGACTCTGTCTCGCTTTACATGACGGATCGTGCGGCGCTGCGACGGCGGTGGAACGTCGAGTACTCGCCGACGCGCTCCGACCGGTTCCGCACGTTCTACGACAATTGGCGCGCGCGACTCAAGAAGATGGACTTCGATGCGCTGAGCCAGGAAGGCAAGATTGACTACATCTTGCTCGACACGCGCATCCGCTCGGAGCTCGACCAACTGCGTCGCGACGAGAAGTTGGCCGCCGAGATGAAGCCGCTGGTCCCATTCGCGCCGGTGATCACGGAGTTCTCGGAGGCGATGCGCCGGTTCGATCCGGTGGACCCGCAGCTCTCGGGCCGCAAGCTGGCCGACATGGCGCAGTTGGTCGACTCGCTCACGACGGCGACGCGCGCGAAGAAGGCCGGCGAGGCGACGCGCGCTGAGCGCATCGTTGGATTGCGGACGATCGCATACCTGCGCGAGCTGCAGGGCACGCTCGAGGACTGGCACGACCATTACGCAGGCTACGACCCGGACTTCACATGGTGGACCGCTGATCCGTATCGCCGCGTGGACGATGGTCTCGGCAAGTACTCGCGCGCGATCCGCGAAGTGATCGTCGGCCAGAAGCAGGGCGAGGAGGAGCCGATCATCGGTGACCCCATCGGTGCCGACGGCGTCAAGGCGGACCTCGCGTTCGAGTTCATCGACTACACGCCCGAAGAGCTGATCGCGATGGCGGAGCGCGACTTCCAGTGGATCGAGCAGGAGCAGAAGAAGGCTGCGCGCGAGATGGGCTTCGGTGACGATTGGCGCGCCGCACTCGAGAAGGTGAAGCAGGCCTATGTGCCGCCCGGCGACCAGCCGCAGATGGTCGTCGATCTCGCGCGAAGCGCGGTGGAGTTCATCACGTCACGCGACCTCGTGACGGTTCCGCCGTTGGCCGACGAGATCTGGCGCATGGAGATGATGGGCCCACGGCAGCAGCTCGTGTCGCCGTTCTTCCTTGGCGGCGAGGTGATCCAGGTCGCGTACCCGACCGACAGCATGAAGCACGACGACAAGCTCATGAGCATGCGCGGCAACAACCCGCACTTCTCCTTGGCGACGGTGCACCACGAGCTGATCCCGGGGCACCACCTGCAGGGCTTCATGACGCAGCGTTATAACAGCCACCGCAGCGCGTTCAGCACGCCCTTCTGGGGCGAGGGATGGTCGCTCTACTGGGAGATGCTGCTGTGGGACCTGGACTTCCCGCCGACGCCCGAAGACCGCATGGGGATGCTGTTCTGGCGGTCGCACCGGCTGGCGCGGATCATCTTTTCGCTGCGGTTCCACCTGGGGACGATGACGCCGCAGGAGGCGGTGGATTTCTTGGTCGATCGCGTGGGGCACGAGCGGGCGAATGCGGAGGCCGAGGTGCGGCGGTCGTTCAATGGGTCGTACTCGCCGTTGTACCAGGCCGGGTACATGCTCGGCGGGCTGCAGTTTCGGGCTTTGTACCGGGACTTAGTGGAGTCGGGGCGGATGACGGCGCGGGCGTTTCATGATGCGGTGCTGCAGGGGGGCCGGATGCCGGTTGAGATGGTCAGGGCGCGGCTGATGGGGACTCCGCTTACGCGGGATTATCGGGCGTCTTGGAAATTCATTGAGCCGTGATGCGGGGTGCGGGGAACTGCGATGCGGGGTGGGGTGCGGGGCGCCCGGCGGTACGGGGTGCGGGGTGGGGTGAGGGATGCGGAGGCTTTGGGACGATGCGGGGAGGGATGCGGAGGGGGGTGCGGGGGCGCTCACTTCTCGAATTTTCGCTGATCGGCGGCGCTGCTTAGCCGCGAGGTGCGAATCATCGTCAGCAGCAGGCGGCGGATTGATATAAGGCGGGCCTCGCGTTCCTCGCGGTCGGCGTGATCCGCCGCCTCGTACAAGACGAGGCATTCGCGAACGGAGCCGAGGGCGTACTCGAGAAACTTCCTGCGGTCAGCCGTGGTGCCGCGCGAGTAACCCTCGGCGATGTTCGCCGCGATGGAACCCGTCGCGCGCAGCAGTTGGCCGCCGACCTCGCGCGTCAGCGGGTCGTTGCCGAGCGCCAGTGCGTCCGCGC
>JAKFFA010000098.1:0-17492 GCA_036675455.1 Gemmatimonadaceae bacterium
CAACGGTCCCCACGGGGCGCGCGCGGTCAGCGTGCCGCGCGCGGGCGCATTGTCGACGATCGCCGAGAAGGCCTGCATCGCCTCGCCGTTCTGGCCGGGAGACAGTACCAAGGCGGCCTGTAGCTCGGTGGAGTCGACGCCGACCTTGCTGACGTCATACGCCAGCACGACCAACGCCGTGTCGCCGCGCCGGAAGATCGCCATCTGGTGCTCGAGCATGAGCAGCTTGCGGGCGTACGGCGGGCTGTAGCGCGCCACGACGGGCGGGTGCTGCACGGCCCAATAGATCGAATCGCTGACGGCCGGGCTCGCAATCACATAGTAGGGCGGAATGAAGCGGTATGCGGGCGTCGATTCGTGCGTCACCACATTGATGCGCTCCGACTCGGGGTCGCCGGGCCGGATGGGATTGTCCGGACCGCGCGACCACGCCACGGGCCACCCGAAACGCAGCACGACCTCGCGCTCACTCTCGTCGAAGCCGAACGTGAACGTGCTGGGCGCGTCGCGCAGGAACTGGACGTATGTATGTCGCGCGAAATGTTCCGTGCGCGAATCGTTGCCCGGCATGGCGTAGCGCGTGCGCGAGAGCCACCAGACGCGCGCCTCGAACGCCTCGCGCTCGGGCTCGCCGCAAGTATGACGGTTGTAGACTTGCCGCGTGTCGTCATCCAAATGCGGCACGAGACTGACCCAGTCGCAGCGCTCGCGCGGACGCATGGCGGCGAGCACGCGCCCGTAGGCCTCTTCCGACTCGACGTAGCGGCCGAGCGCGTGCAACGCGAAGCCCTCGAGCGCGTCGCACCACCAGCCGTAGGCCTCGCACTCGCGCGCGACGGCGAGCGCCTCCGCGTTGCGGCCGGACTCGTTCAGGTAGCGCACGCGCTGGCCGGCAATCCAGTTATCAGCCGGGTTCTCGCGGCCGAGCGAGTCGAGCACATCAATCAGGTGATGGCGCGCCTCGATGATCGTCGCGGGCTCGGGGGCCGGCTCGGGGCTGTCTTCATCGTACCAATAGCAGAAGCGGCCGACGACCTCCTGGCAGTCGCGCGGCCGCCGCCCGCGGAATCCGGGCAGGTTACGCCGGCGATGGTTCTCGAAGCGCTCCTGCTCGCGCTGGGCAATCGCGCGCGGGTCCACGCGCTGCGGGGCCGCGGCGGGGAGGACCTGTGGGGCGTCCTGCGCGGCGAGGTCGAATTTCGGCGCGGCGAAGCACGTCACCACGAGGAGGGTGACTGCGAGCCATCGCCGCGTCGATGCAGGTGCCATAGGCCCAATGATACACGAGGCCCCCCGATTGGTGCGTCCGTGCACTACTTTAGAGGCCATGCCGAGTATCGTTTTCGAGCCCCTGCACGACGGAGTCGAGCCGCCGGCCCGCTCGACGGCCGCGAGCGCGGGACATGACCTCGCCGCCTGCCTCAGTGCCGGCACGGTCCGTGTCTTTATAGATGGGATCCCGACGGAGCGCACGGTTACGCAGGATGCGTCGGGCGGGGAAGCGACGTTCGTCCTCGCGCCTGGCGAGAAGGCGCTCATCCCCCTCGGCTTCAAGGCCCGCCTGCCCGAGGGGTATGAAGCGCAGGTGCGGCCGCGCTCGGGCACGAGTCTCAAGACGGAGCTGGTGATCGTCAACAGCCCCGGTACGATCGACGCGGATTATCCCGGCGAGTGGTGCGTGCCCGTGAAGAACGGCGGCGCCAAGCCCCTGCACATCCGGCATGGGGAGCGCATCGCGCAGGTCATATTCTCCCGATTCGAGGCTTTGCCGTTCGAGGCGGGCGTCGTCGCGCGCAGCACGGAGCGCGTGGGCGGATTTGGATCGACCGGCCGCTGAAACTTTTGAATCGCCTCGTGCGACTTGATTTGGCACGAATGAAGTCAGCCACGCGGAGGCACTCGCTTGAACGCCACGCAGTCACCAGCACACCCGAGAACACTCCCGATGCCAGTTTCCCCAAAAACACTCGCTGGAGCGACCTGATGCGATTCCGTTCTCTCACTGCCTTCTGGCGCACGGGTGCGATTGGCGCCGCGGGCGTCATCGCCTTCGCGGTGACGGCGCCGGCCGTGCGCGCGCAGAATCCTGCGCCGGTGGACATCGAGTCCTTCACGCTGCCCAATGGCCTGACGGTCCACATGGTCGAGGATCATTCCTCGCAGGTGGTCGCGGTCAACGTCTGGTACAACGTGGGCTCGCGCAACGAGGTCGAGGGACGCACGGGCTTCGCGCACTTGTTCGAGCACATGATGTTCTCGGGCTCAGCGCACGCGGCCGACGGCCTGCATCGCCAGCTCATCGAGCGCGCGGGCGGGCTCATCAATGGGTCCACGCAGCCGGACAAGACGGATTACTACGAGGTCGTTCCGTCGAACCGGCTGAATCTCGCGCTCTGGCTCGAGGCGGACCGCATGCGCGGCCTGCGCATCACCGAGGAGAACATGCGCGTGCAGCAGGAGGCGGTGAAGGAGGAGCGCCGGCTGCGCATCGACAACCAGCCCTACACGGGCGCGCTTGTCGATTCCCTGCCGCTGATGTTCGACCGCGAGCGCTGCTTCGCGTACGCGCATTCGATGATTGGGTCGATCGAAGACTTGAACGCGGCCTCTGTCGACGACGTGAAGGCGTTCTTCGACCTCTACTACGCGCCCAACAACGCGACGATCGTGCTCGTGGGTGACTTGGACCGGGCGCGCACGCGCGCGATGATCACCGACTGGTTCAGCGGCATCCCGCGCGGCGAGGCGCCACCGCCGGTGACGTGCGAGGTCGACCGCTCCTCGGGTAAGGTGGTCAAGCGCGTGCAAGATCCCAACGCGACGCTTCCCGCGGTGCTAACGGCCTATCGCACAGTCAGCCCGTCGCACGCTGATTTTCCCGCGCTTGAGTTGCTCTCGACGATCCTCGGCATCGGTGAGAGCTCCCGGCTAAACCGGTCGCTCGTACGCGACAGCAAGGTCGCCGTCGCCGCGCAGGCGCTGAACAATCCGTATGGCCCGATGCGCGCCGCCGGCATTTTCGGCGTCCTCGCGATCGCGAACCAGGGGGTCTCGGCGGACAGTTTGAACACGCAGCTGCAACGAGAGGTACTCGCCTCGACCGACGCCATCACCGCAGACGAACTGACGAAGGCCAAGAACTCGTGGCGCTCGCAGACGATCTTCGGTCGCCAGCAGGCGCTGGCGCTCTCCGAGGCAGTGCAGCACGCTGCGATGTTCCTCGGCTCGCCCTCGGCGGTCAACACGGACGCGCGCCGCTACAGCGCCGTGACGCTGGCCGACCTACGCCGTGTGGCGCGCACGTATTTGCAGCCCGAGAACTCGTTCACCCTGTTGATCGTGCCGGAGGGCCGCTGATGCGACCGCACTCGAAGAAGGATTCCACCGCGTCGCTCGTGGGCCGAGCCGCCAGCGCGGTCGTACCCACGGTGACGTTTGCGGCTTTCGCGGCCGCCATCGCGCTCACGCCGGCGCGCGCGCTCGCGCAGTTCCCCACGACGCCGCCCGAGCCGATGCCGATCGAGCCGGCGCAGTTTCCGCCCTTCCAGGAGATGGAACTCGAGAACGGCCTGCGCATCCTCGTCGTGCATAACGACAAGCAGCCGATCGTCTCCATCACGCTCGCGATGCACGCGGGCTCGTACTATGACCCGGCCGGCAAGACAGGCCTCGCCGAACTCACGGCCGGCCTGCTGACCAAGGGCGCCGACGGACGCAGCGCGAACGAGATCGCGGCGGCCATTGAGGGCGTGGGCGGCAACATCTTCGCCAGCGCCGGTTCGGATTTCCTCACGGTGAGTGCGTCGGTGCTCACCGGCGACCGCGAACTCGCGTTCGACCTCTTGTCCGACGTCGTGCTACGCCCGTCGTTCCCTGAGACAGAGCTTGAACTGCTGCGCAAGCAGACGCTCTCGGGCCTCGCGCTCGAGAAGTCGCAGCCCGCGGCGATCGCCTCGCGCGCGTTCGCGCGCGAACTCTATGGCGAGCATCCGTATGGCCGTCGGGCCGACGAGGAGTCGGTGCAGGCGATCACGCGCGCGGATTTGATCGAGTTCCAGCGCGAGCGTCTGCGCCCCGCGCAGGCCCTGCTCGTGGTGGCCGGCGCGCTCGACTCCGCCGAAGTCGCGCGGCTCGCGACGGAGGCTTTTGCCGAGTGGTCCGGCCGAGGGGCCGCGGCGCCCGTCGCGCGGCCGGCGCCGCAGCGGCAGCGCACCGCCATCCTGCTCGTGCACAAGCCGGGGTCGGTGCAGTCCAACATCATCATCGGCAACACCACATGGTTGCCCAACGACACGCGCGGTTACGCGCTGACCGTCGCCAACCAGATCCTCGGCGGCTCCAGCGGCTCGCGCCTGTTCGAAATTCTGCGCGAGGACAAGGGCTGGACGTACGGCGCCTACTCGAGCGTGACGCGCAATCGCGCGCTCGGCTCCTTCAGCGCGACGGCCGAGGTTCGCACCGAGGTGACGGACTCCTCGCTCGTCGAGATGCTCACGCAGATGCGGCGCATCGGGCAGGAAGCCGTACCGATGGAGGAGTTCCGCTGGCAGAAGCAGACGCTGGTGGGCCGCTTCCCGCTGCAGGTGGAGACGGCGTCGCAGGTCGCGTCGCAGGTCGCCAATGCGCGCCTGCTCGGGCTGCCAGCCGACTACGTGCATACGTACCGCGAACGGTTGCAGGCCGTGACGCCCGAGCAGATGCAGGCGGCGGCACGCTCTGGGATCCGCTCGGACGCCGCGCTCGTCGTGGTCGTCGGTGATGGCAGCAAGATCGCCGACAAGCTGCGCGCGATTGCGCCCGTGCGCATGGTGGACATCGAAGGCAATCCGATCGAGGCGTCGGCCGTGGCGGCCGAGGTCGTCGCGCGGCCCCTCGATCTGGACCTCGCGCGCATGCGCTCCGCGAGCGATTCGTTCACGGTCATGGTGCAGGGCAATCCGTTTGGGTATCAATCGTCGCAGCTTGCGCGCGATGGTGACGGGTGGATGTACAGCGAGGAGTCGATGCTCGGGCCGATCATCCAGCAGCGCACGTCGGTGCGTTTTGGTCCCGACGCGACGATGCGCAGCGTCACGCAGTCGGGCACGTTCCAGGGGCAGGAGATGAAGCTCGACGTGCGCTATACGGGCGGCACGGTCAGCGGCTCCGGCATCACGCCGGGCGCGCAGGGCATGCAGCCGGTGAGCTACGACAACGTGGCGATCCCAGTGGGCACGATCGATGACAACGCGCTCGCGGCCTTGCTGCCGTACTTCAAGTGGGCGCCGGGCGCGAGCTTCACGGTCAACGTGTTTGCGTCGGGGAAGGGCGTCGTCGAGCAGCGCATGCTGCGGGTGACGGGGCAGGAAGAGGTGACGGTGCCTGTCGGGACGATGTCGGCTTACCGGGTTTCGTACTCGGGAGGGGATGCTCCGGGGACGTATTGGATTGAGGCAGCGGCGCCGCATCGGTTGCTGAAGTTTGGGCCGGCCGGCGCGCCGCTGGAGATTGTGCGGGTTAAATAGACGACAGACGGCAGATCTACCGGCGATGCGCGGGGGGATGCGGGGCGCCCTACGGTACGGGTTGCGGGGTGGGGTGTGGGATGCGAGGGGTGGCGAGGGGCAGCGAACTTCGCGGCGGCGGCGTATGTTCGCCGCGGGTTCCTTCCTTCCTCTCGATATCGCTTGCTATGCTAATGCCGCACATGCGTCGCGCTGTTCTCAGTCTGCTGGTTCCGGCTGCCCTCGTGGCGGTGCCGGCCACGTTCGTTGCGGTGCCGGCTGCCCTCACCGCGCAGTCCTCTGATCCCGTCGCCGACCGGATCTTCCGGCTCGGCATGGACAGTTCGCAGGTGGAGACGCTCGCTCAGGCGCTGCTGGATTCCATTGGGCCGCGCCTGACGGGGAGTCCGGAGATGGCGTCGGCCAGTGAGTGGGTGATGGACAAGTACCGCTCATGGGGCATCGAGACGCGGCAGGAGAAGTACGGCACGTGGCGCGGGTGGCGCCGCGGCGTCTCGCATATCGACCTCATGGAGCCGCGCACGCGCTCGCTCGAGGGGATGATGCTGGCGTGGAGTCCCGGCACGAGTGCGCCGGTGACGGCCGAAGCAATCGTGCTGCCCAAGTTCGCCGACAGCACGGAGTTCGTGCGCTGGTTGCCGCAGGCCAAGGGCAAGATCATCCTGCTCTCGCCGGCGTGGCCCACGTGTCGGCCGTCCGAGGACTGGGCCCAGTTCGCCACGACCGCGTCGATGGCGCGCATGGATACGCTGGTTGCGCAGATGAACCAGGAGTGGTCGGTCATGCGTGATGCTGAGGGTCGGCCCGACAGCGCGAAGCTGTATCGCGGCACCGGGCACACGCTCGCGCTCGGGACGGGCACGCTTGGTCTGCGCCTCGAGGAAGCCGGCGTCGCCGGCATGATCTCTTCGCGTACCAAGCTGCGCTTCAACGATCCGTTCGCGACGCGCGGTGGAGGCGGTCGTGGATTCGGCGGTGGCGGCGGTGGCGCGGATGCGGGCCAGAGCATGAGCGGTGGCGGGCCTGCTGCGCGCCCTGCGGGTCCCCAGGGCTTCCCCGGCAGCGGCGGCTGGGGCGTGATCGAGGTGTTCGAGACGTACAACACGACGGCGCCGGCCGTGACGCTCACGTGTGAGGATTACGGTCTCCTGTTCCGCCTCGCCGAGAACGGCCAGCACCCGATGGTGCGGCTCGACCTCGACGCCGAGTTGCTCGGCGAGGTGCCGGCGTTCAACACGATCGGCATGATCAAGGGCACGGAGAAGCCGGACGAATACGTGATGCTTTCGGCGCACTTCGATTCGTGGGATGGCTCGTCGGGCGCCACGGACAACGGCACCGGCACGCTGATGGCGATGGAGGCGATGCGCATCCTCAAGCTCGCGTATCCCAATCCGAAGCGCACGATTCTCGTTGGGCATTGGGCGAGTGAGGAGCAGGGCCTGAACGGCTCGCGCGCGTTCGCCGAGGATCATCCCGAGATCCTGCGCGGGCTGCAGGCGCTGTTCAATCAGGACAACGGCACGGGGCGCGTGCGCTCGATCAGCTCGGCAGGCCTGACGGCGATCGGTCCGCACCTGCGCGACTGGTACTCGAAACTGCCGGCGTTCTACACAGACAGCCTGAGCGAGAACGTCGTCGCGTGGAGCTTCCGCGACCGGCCCACGGGCAACCCCGGTGGTACTGATGGCGCGGTGTTCGCGTGCTACGGGACGCCGTCCTTCGGCATGGGCGCGTTGGGCTGGAACTACGGCACCTACACGTGGCACACCAACCGCGACACGTATGACAAGGTCGTGTTCGACGACCTGCGACACAACGCGACGCTGGCCGCGTTGATGGCGTACCACGCGTCGGAGGATCCGGAGTTCATCGCGCGTGATCGGTCGCCGGGCGAGTGGCCGGCGGACTGGCCGGCGAACTGCGGGCAGGCGCCGCGGAGTACGCGGCCGAGGCTGTAGAGGGCAGACGGTAGACGGCGGACGGCAGACGGCAGGGAACAGCGATGCGGGGCGAGACGGCGGACGGCGGCGAACTTTGCTTGCTGTCCGCCGTCTTCGTTTAGGGACGCGAGGGGGAGTGATGCGGGGAACGCGGATGCGGGGGGTGGGGAACTGCGCTCACGCGGAGGCGCGGAGCTGTCGGTGCGCCAATTTCACGGAGAAGCCGCGGAGCAGTCGGTGCGCGCGAACTTCAAGGAGAATCTGCGCGTGCCGTTGGGGGCGGGGCCTTCTACTCGAACGACTAGAGAGTCAGCTCCTGTTAGACGATACGTGATGCGCTGGGGAAAGTCGTGCGCTTTGTTCTCGACGACAAATGACGAGTCCGTGAGTGACGTCGACTTGAATTCGGTCTCGGTTTGGCCGGATGGGATGGCGGTGTACACGAGCGTGTCCCCCGCGGCGTGGAGGCGCAAATGTTCGTGGCCGCGTTGGCGTCCGTCGACGACGGTGCGACCGGCTCCGACGAGCATGCCGCCCGCGGGCGGAGACCACATCTCGAACGTCGTCCGCGCACCGTCGCGGGCTTCCCAGCAGCCGGCGAGCCAGTTCACGCGCATGGTGGCGTCCTGGGCGCCGGCTGGGAGGGCGCTGAGGGTCAACGCACAGATCGCGGCGGCGTGTCGGATCGGTCGAGCCGAGGTCAAAGGATTTGGCACCATGGGAAAAAACTACTGTTTCACGCGGAGGCGCGGAGGCGCGGAGGCGCGGAGGCGAAACGGCGAGAGTCGCGGAGGACTGCAATTGAATATTCGCCCGGTCGCGGAAGCAGACGGATACCACCAAAGGCTACTCTTCAGTTCCTCCGCGTCTCCGCGTGAAAAAATAACAGCTTAGCGGTTCGCGTAGCCAAGGAAAAAGCAAAGGGCCCGAGGCGAACAACTCGCCCCGGACCCTCTCCTTTTACTCCCAACCTCGCATCACTCCGGATTCATGATCTGCTCAATCTGCCACCGCAGATCCGCCAGATGCGCCCGCGTGTTCGCATCCGCCGCCTTCCGCTGCGCGGCAGCGAGCTGAGCATCCAGCGTACGAACCTCCTGCCGCAGCATCGCCTTGGTGTCCGTCAGGCCGCGTGAACCGGCCGTGACGAACTGGCCCGTCTGCGCGCTGCTCGAGAGACGCGGCATCGTCGACGGGTTGGCGCTCAACTTCTGCTCCACCAGCGCGAGGTAGTTGCGCTGCAGGCCACGCCGGAACGCATCCACCCGCACGCTGGCGTCGCCGAGTTCGCTGAAGATGCCCGTGCGCAGGTCACCGAGGTACTCGCCGAGCGAATACGGCCGCTCGTTCCCTGTGGCCATGGCCTCATACTCGACCAGCCGCGCCATGCGATCATCATTGAGCAGCGTGCTGAGAATGCTGCGCTGCGTCGCGTTGATGCGCGCGATCGCACCGTCGGGCTCGAGCCGGCGCAGGATCTGCGCGTCGAGGAGCCACGTCGGCGTCTCGAACAGGTTGTCGTGCACGAACTGCACGGCCTGCTTCTGCCGCTCGCGCGACACCGGCGTGAAGCGCGCGCCGGGCTGCGAGCCGTACTTCTCCTGGCCCACCGACGACCCCACGATCGTGGCGACGTGCCGCATCTCGGTCGAGAACTGACCCAACAAGCGACCGTAGCCCTCACGCAGGAGCGAGACGTCCTCGGTCGGGCTCGTCGTCGCCGGCGCCAGCATCGGCACCAGGCGCTTGAGGTTGCGGATACCCAGCTCCGTGCTCTTCACCGCATCGGCGTCACCCACGGCCTCGGAGTACGCCGTGTACGGGAACGCCCCGAAGTCATCCGGGATGCCGTAGCGGTACCACGGCACCGTGTCCTGCTGGCGTGCGAGCGCGTCGAGCACGGACCGCTCCTCATCGGCATTGGACGCCGAGGGGATCGGCATGTAGCCCCACTTGATCGAGAACAAATCGTACGGACCCACGCGCGGGATCAGGTCGGCCAGCGCGATGTTGTCCTCGGGCTGCGCGACATAGTTGAAGCGCGAGTAGTCCATGATCGTCGGCGCGTGGCCCATACGTGCGACCCACGTCGCGGAGCGCACCGAGTCGGCCGGGTACATGCCGCTGGCGGCCTGGTTGTGCGGCAGGCCGAGCGTGTGGCCCACCTCGTGCGCGACGACGAACTGCACCAGCCGGCCCTGCAGCGAATCGGGCAGCGGCAGCTTGGCCGCGCGCGGGTCGAGCGCACCGACCTGCGTCCAGTACCACCATGTCTGTAGCGTCATGATGTTGTGGTACATGTTCACGTCGGCGTTCAGGATCTCACCCGAGCGCGGGTCGGACGTGTGCGGCCCGTTGGCGTTCTGGATGTCGGACGGCAGCCAGCGCACCACCGAGTAGCGTGCGTCCTCCGCCGCCCAATCCGGATCCACCTCGGGGCTTGGCGCATCGCGTGCGACGATGGCGTTGCTGAAGCCCGCGGCTTCGAACGCGACCTGCCACTCCTCGATGCCCGCCTTCACCCATGGCACGAGCCACGTCGGCGTCGCGGGGTCGACATAGTACTCGATCGGCTTCACCGGGTCGGAGACGGCCGCATTCGGGTTCTTCTTCTCGAGCCGCCAACGCGCGATGAAATGGCGCTCCTGCGCGCGCTGCTCCGGACGGCTGTAATCGGTCGTGCTGTGGTAGAAGTAGCCGACGCGCGAGTCGCGCAGGCGCGGCTGCATCGGCTGCTCGGGCAGCTTCACCATCGACCAGTGCACCACGAACGACTTCGTCGTGGGCGGCGTGCCCGGCGGCGGGTTTGACGGCGGGAAGCCCGGCAGGAACGACTGCGGCGTCGGCGACGCGTTCAGTGTGAGCGTCGCCTCGACCTCCACGTTCTCGGGGTAGGCCGCGACGCGCTCGAGGAACGAGCGGGCGGCGTCGAGCTGGCCGCGATAGCGGCGCGTGATGCCGATCTCCGGCGGCGGCGCCGTGAAGAGCTTGGAGACGTCGATCACGGCCGCCGAATCGGGGCCGTACGACGCCACATCGAACGACGCGAGGATCGCGTCGTAGTTGGAGCTCTCGACCGCCTGCGCGATCGGCGCCGACGGGTCCGAGACGATCGCGTACGACACGCTGCGGAAGAGCACGCGGTTGCCGCGGCGCTCCCAGCGCACGACGCGCTCGTCCATCGTCTGGCCACCGTAGCCGTCGCCTTCGTTGGTCTTGGCGATCTGCGTGACGAGCAGCAGGTCCTTGCCGAGCTGGTCGTCCGGAATCTCGAAGAACAGCTTGCTGCCGATCTGGTGCGCCTTGAAGAGGCCTTCCTTCGTGGTGACGTCGCCCTTGATGACGTCCTCGTACTTCTTGGGCGCGGGTTCGGCGTCAGCGCCGGGGCGGGCACCGGGGCCGCCCGCGCCTGCGCCGCCGGGCGCGCGCGCCGGCGTCGGGGAGGTCGTGGCCGGCGTAGCCGGGGAGCACGACATCGCGGCAAGGGCGAATACCGTGCCCGCCGCGAGGGTGAACGGACGCATGCGTTTCATCATCCTGTGTGGAAAGGGGTGGGACGGGCCGATCGCCGCGTCGTGCGGCGAGCGTGCGAAGGCGACGGTGGGGGAAACGCGTCGAAAATCTTGCTGTTAAGTGTACCGGCCGGCGGGCGTTGGGCTAGTGGCACGACCGGGGTCGGGCTCGCAAAAACCGTGGCTAGCGGGGCCGGCCCACGGTGCCCGACCGGATGGCCTCGCTCCCGAACCGCTCGCGCACGCGGTCCACGGCGCGCGAGACCGCCCGGTCGCGCGGCCGCTCGACCGCCGCGGGCGACGTACCAAAGAGCGCGAGCTGGTCCGCGTCGCGCGCCGGACCCAACCCACCCAAGGCCACGCCAACCAGCCGTGCCGGCACCTGCCGCGCCGCGCGCAGCTTGCCCAGCAGTGCGATCGCGACCTCCGTCACCGCGCGATCCGACTCGATCGACTCGCTCAGCGTGCGGCTCGCCAAGCGCGTCGTGAAATCCGCGTCCTTGAGCTTGACGGTCACCGTACGCGCGCCGAGCCGGTCGGCGCGCAGGTCGGCCGCGACCTTCGCGGCCAGCATGCGCAGCGTGCCGGCGATCTGGCCGATGTCGCGGATGTCGCGGTCGAACGTCGTCTCGTGGCTCATCTGCCGCGCGGGCGTGCGCGCCTCCACCGGCGCCACGTGAATCCCTCGCACGCGCGCCCACAGCCACTCGGCGCTGCGCCGGCCCAGCCAGCGCGCGAGCGTCGCGCGGTCGTGTGGCAGCACGTCCTCCACGCGCACGAGACCGAACTTGGCGAGCTTCTCCTGCATCTTCGGGCCGACGCCGGGGAAGTCGCCGACATTGAAGCCGCGCAGGAAATCGCCCTCGCCGCCGGGCGGAACGATGAACACCCCGGCGCCACGCCGCGGCTTCGCGCGCTCGACGGCCATTTTCGCGACCAGTTTCGACGTGCCGCCGCCGATCGAGATCCACATGCCCGTGTCGCGGCGCACGGCGTCGCGGATGCGGTGCGCCGTCTTCTCCAGCGGCTCGTGTCCGTACAGCGCCTCGGTACCCGACATGTCGAGGTACCACTCATCGATGCTCGCGCCCTCGACCACGGGCGTGAAACGCGCCAGCGTGGCCGCGATCGCGCGCGACGTCGTGCCGCACGCGTTGCGCGGGACGGGTACGCACATGGCCTCGGGGCAGAGTCGCAGCGCCTGCGAGATCGGCATCGCAGAGCGCACGCCGAATGCACGCGTCTCGTACGACGCGGAGCACACCACGCCGCGCGAGCCGGGCCGACCGCCGACGATCAGCAACGGCGCCTTGCCGGCACCATCCGGATCCGCCATGCGGGCGACCGCGACGAAGAAAGCGTCGGCGTCGGCGAGGAGGATTCGGCGTTCAGTCACGACATAAGCATAGAGCGCGCCGCGTCCGTCGGCTATATTCGCCTGCGATGGCAAACGCGACGACCCACTTGACAGATGCGCCGCTATGGCAACCGACGGACGAGGCCGCAGCGGCGACGCAGATGGCGGCGTTCTTCCGCGCGGTGGCGTCCGACGGCTCGCTGCTCGCGGGCGTGTCGGCCGGCGCGGTCGCGGATCAAGCGGTGATTCCGGATCCGGCAGCCCTCTATTCTCAATGGCACGCGTGGTCGGTACGCGAACCGGCCGCATTCTGGGCCGCCGTGTGGCGCTTCACGGGCGTCATCGGCGGCGGATGGGACCACGTACTCGTGGGCGGCCATCGCATGGAGCCGCCCGATCCCATACTCGGCCCGCGCTGGTTCGTCGGCGCGCGCCTCAACTTCGCTGAGAACCTGCTGCGCCGGCGTGACGATGAGCCGGCCATCATTGCGCGCGACGAGTCTGGGCGCCGGCGTGAGCTGACGTTTGCCGAACTCGCCGACCAAGTGCGTCGCGCCGCTGGCGCGCTGCGCGCGATGGGCGTCGAGCCCGGCGACCGCGTCGCCGGATTCCTACCGAACATTCCGGAAGCCATCATCGCCGCCCTAGGCGCCGCAAGCATCGGCGCGGTGTGGTCGTCGTGCTCGCCCGACTTCGGCGCGCGCGGCGTGCTTGACCGGTTCGGCCAGATTGCGCCGAAGGTGTTGATCGTCGCGGACGGATACCGCTACGCGGGCAAGCGCATTGATTGCCTCGAGCGCACGCGCGAGATCGTCGCGGCGCTGCCCACGCTCGAGCGCGTGGTGATTGTGCCGTTCGCTGGGGAGGGGGCGGCGCCGGAGAGTCGCCTGGCGTCGACCGATGGCTCGTTCGACGCGTCGTCCTATGCGCCGACGCTCGCTGCAGGTGTGGTGGACTCGGTTGCTCGCGCGCAGTCGTGGGACGATTTTCTTGCGACCGGCGCCGACGCGCCCGAGCGCTTCGAGCGGCTCCCGTTCGACCATCCGCTCTACATCATGTACAGCTCGGGCACGACGGGACTGCCCAAGTGCATGGTGCATGGCGCCGGCGGCACGTTGCTGCAGCACTTGAAGGAACACCGCCTGCACACGGACCTGCGCGCGGGCGAGCGCTTGTTCTACTTCACTACCTGCGGTTGGATGATGTGGAACTGGCTCGTGAGTGCGCTCGCGAGCGAGACGACGATCGTGCTGTACGACGGTGCACCGATGCCGCAGTCGAATCCCGCGGCACTATGGGATCTCGCAGCCGAGGAGCGCGTCACCGTGTTCGGCACCAGCGCCAAGTTCCTGGCGATGTCGCAGAAGTCGGGTTTGGCGCCCGCGCAATCACACGACCTTGGCGCGCTGCGTGCGATCCTCTCCACGGGCAGTCCACTGGCCGAGCACAGCTACGAGTACGTGTACCGCGACGTGCGGCCAGGCGTGCACCTGGCGAGCATCTCGGGCGGCACGGACATCATCTCGTGCTTCGCGCTGGGCAATCCCATGCTGCCCGTGTATCGCGGCGAGTTGCAGTGCCGCGGGCTCGGCATGGCGGTCGAGATCCGTGACGAGAGCGGCGCGTTGGTGCGCGACGGCGTCGCGGGCGAGCTCGTGTGCACGCGGCCGTTCCCGTCGATGCCCATCGCGTTCTGGGACGACGACGCCGACAAGAGCAAATACCGCGCGGCCTACTTCGAGCATTTCTATGGGCTCTGGCGGCACGGCGACTGGGCCGAGCTCACGTCGCACGACGGCTTGATCATCCACGGCCGCAGCGATGCGACGCTGAACCCGGGCGGCGTGCGCATCGGCACGGCCGAGATCTACCGCCAGGTGGAGCAGTTGCCCGAGGTGATGGAGAGCGTGGTGGTGGGGCAGGACGTCGGCGAGGGCGCGGACAAGGACGTGCGCATCGTGCTGTTCGTGCGGCTACGCGAGGGCGTCGAGCTGGACGACGCGCTGCGTGAGCGGATCAAGCGCGCGATCCGCACCGAGACCAGTCCGCACCATGTGCCCAAGGTGATCGAGGCCGTGGACGACATCCCGCGCACGATCAGCGGCAAGATCTCGGAGATCGCCGTGCGCAACGTGATCCACGGGCGCGCCGTGAAGAACACGGACGCGCTCGCGAATCCACAGTCGCTGGAGCTCTACAAACGGTTCGCCAGCGGCTGACAGGCAGCGGAATATTCGCAGGACGCGAATATTCCGCACGAAGTCAGGAACCGCGTACGATCTTGGCGGTTGTGACCGTCTGCGCCGCGTGCCCGGCCGTGTGCTCGGCGCCGTGCACCAACAGCCCGATGACATTCGACGGCAGCTTCGCGCGGCCCACCTCACGCTTCTCAAGCAGCGCTGTCTCCGGCGTTGCACGCAGTTGCGCGAGTGCGCGGTCGACAGCGGCCGTGTAGGTCGCCGCCAACTGCTCGGGCGTATCGGTGCGCTCCTGGTTCTTCTCCTCGGCGAGTGTCGCGAGTTGGGCTTCGTTCAGTGCCTCGCCGCGCGCGTACGTGAACAGCCGGTCCAGGCTGCCCAACGAATGTCTCACATGAAAGCCGACGGACGCCGCGCCGCCCGGGCGGGCCTGCAGTTGCTGCGGGCTAAGCCCCGCGATCGCCGTGCGCACTTCCTCGCTCGCCTGCAGCAGCGCGTGCGCGACCGGTTGCAGCAACGGCGTGACGCCGTCGATCGGGCCGCGCAGCCAGAATGGTGCAGCCATCGTAACAGCTCCGTGTAAAAAGTGTCGATCGTTCTTGCGGACGGTTAGGTTCAGGCGCTCCGCGTCGTCCACTTGTGCAACTTACTGAGGTGTGAGCCGACATGACCACGCATCGCATTGATCGAGTCCGCGCCCGATTTGCGCTTGCCTTGTTTGCTGCGCTCGCTGTCGTGAACGTCCCGGTCGCCGCTCAACACGCGTCCAAACCCGTGCCGCTCAGTATCGGCGAGACGTTCACGCTCACTTCCAAGGTCCTCGGCGAAGTCCGCACGATCAACGTGTACCGTCCACCGGCCTACGGCGACACGTCTGCCGCGCCGCGCCCGGTGCTCTACATGCCGGACGGCGGCATCGCCGAGGACTTTCTGCATATCGCGGGACTGCTGCAAATCTCCGTGCTGAACGGAACGATGCGCCCGTTCCTGCTGGTCGGCATCGAGAACACCGAACGCCGCCGCGACCTCACGGGTCCGACGCGCGTCGCGAAGGACAGCAGCATCGCGCCCCGCGTGGGCGGCTCCGCGGCATTCCGGCGCTTCCTGCGCACGGAACTCATGCCCGCGATCGACGCGCGCTATGCCACGACGGCCGAGTCGGCGATCATGGGCGAGTCCTTGGCTGGGCTATTCGTGGTGGAGACGTTCCTGCACGAGCCCGACCTGTTCGATACCTACATCGCGTTCGACCCGAGTCTCTGGTGGAATGACGCGCAACTGCTCGGCGACGCGGCCGCGCCACTGCGCAGCGAGTGGTACGTAGAAAAATCGCTGTTCCTCGCCAACAGCGCAGAGCCCGAGCTCGCCGAGTTGACCGCTCGGTTGGCGGCGGTACTCGAACGCGCCGCGCCCAAGGGCATGACCTTGCATCACGAGGCCATGCCCGGAGAATCACACGGCACGATCTACCATCCGGCCGCACTGGCGGCGATTCGCCGCGTGCTGAAGCCGGCCGCGCCCTAGCGCCCGCTCTTCACCACGCCCTCCGCCGGCATCTCGCTGCGCGGGTCATACGGCTTGTTCTGCGGCGAGTCGGTTGTGGACTTGTACTGCATCCGCTCCTTCGCCTGCCGAGCCTGCTCCTTCGCGCTTGGCGCCTCGCGGACTTGCTGCTTGACCTTGGGCGCTTCCTGCTCGGCCTTGCTCAGGTAGTTCTCCCAGCGGGTTTGCATGGGCTTGATGAGCCCACCGCCCGCGCCGACGATGATCACGCCGGCCACCGTCGAGAGGATCGCGATGAGCACCGGGGTCGTCACCGTGGTAGCCACGCCGACCTGGTTGAGGGCGGCGATGACGCCGAGGAACATGATGAACACGCTCGCGATGTTGGCCAGCACCTTGCCATAGGAGAGGCCGCCCAGCGTGCCCTCGATCAGCGTCTTGACGCCGGCCGCGATCGCACTGGCGACGATGACGATGATGATCGCGACGATCAGCGACGGCAGGAACAGGATGACGCGCGTCAGCAGGTCACTCACGGGGTTCGGCCCGAAGACGCCGAACGCGAGCTGCAGCACGAACAGCGCCAGCAGGTAGTAGACGAGCTTGCCCACGACGTCGCTGGCATCGTACTGCGAGTGCGAGAGCGCCTTCTTTACGCCGCCGCGCTCGACGATGCGATCAAAGCCGACCTTCTCCAGCACCTTGTCCGTGCCCTTGGCGAGGACCTTGGCGACGATCATGCCGACGACCAAAATGAGCAGGAACACCACGAGGTTCGGTATGAACGCGAGGATGTTCCCGAGTGTACTCTCCAGTTCGTTTTGCATGCGCGCCTCCGGGGGCTACGTGGGTCTGGCTACAAGGCGTACCCCGCAGCATCGGTTCCGAAATCGGGCGGGGTGTCGAACCGCATCCACACCGTGGGAACGGGCCAACCATCGCGTCCGCGGCTATATTTCCGCATTACAGCGCAGGGCGCAGCATCGCGATTCGTTTTTCAGCGCGGAGAGCAGCATGCGACTCAAAGATTGGGCATCAACGACCGTATGGGGCCGCTGGTGGACCAGCGCCCGGACCGGCGCGCGAGGGGCGTGAGCCAAGGGGGGAGAAGCGGTGTGGTGTGTACTCCCACTCCCCGCATCCCCCCTCGCATCGCGGGCAAATCCGCCGTCTACCGTCCGCCGTCTGCCGTCCAACGCCCAAACAGGACCCCCCACATGGCCACCCAAACCAAGCCCGACCTCCAAGTCCCCCACGACACCTTCCCCATCAACGGAACCGACTACATCGAGTTCTGGGTGGGCAATGCGAGGCAGGCGTCGCTCTACTACCAGGCTGCCTTCGGCTTCGAACTCGTCGGCTACCGCGGCCCGGAGACCGGCGTCCGCGACCGCGCCAGCTACCTGGTGCAGCAGGAGAAGCTGCGCTTCGTCTTCACCTCGGCGCTGGGCCCGGATGGCGAGATCGCCGCGCAC
>JAKFFA010000090.1:0-17420 GCA_036675455.1 Gemmatimonadaceae bacterium
AGCCCGACGACGCGCGCCCCGCGCACGAGCACGTCCACCGCGCCGCCGCGGTTCTGGTGCAGGTCGTCATACCACGCGCGGTCGGCGCGCGCGTACGAGCCGTCGCCGATGGCCAGCAGCGCGTCGATGAGCGCCGCGGCGTTGAGCCGGCGCAGGCGCTGCTTCTGCGGGTCGGCCGCGAGCGCGCCGCTCTCGATGAGCACGGTGCTGGTGCCCCACGTCTGCACGAGGTCGCCGAAGGCGCGCGGGTTGAACGCGTCGTCATAGCGCGAGACCTGGCCGGGAATCTCGGTGGCGAGGTTGTGCGCGATGCGTGCGGCGACCAAGCGGGCGCGGCTGCGCACTTCATCGTAGCGCCCGTCGGCCGAGATGGCCGGCGCGAGCAGGGAGATGCCGACCTGCTTCCCTGACGGCCCCGCGCGATTGCGCGAGTTCTGGTCGTGCAGGTTGAAGCCGAAGTCGGGCTTGAGCTGGTCGTGCAGTCCCTTGAGCGCGCGCGCTTCGGGCGTCGAGAGACGGCGCGCGTCGCGGTTGATGTCGACGCCGAGCGCGTTGTGGCGCTGGAAGAGCTGCGCGCCGTCCGGGTTGAGCACGGGCACGAGCGTCAGCGTGATGCTGCCCAGCAGCCGGTCGCGCAGCGCGTCCGGCTGCTCGGACGCGAGCCACGCGACGACGTCCAGCAGAGCCATCGACGCCGTGGATTCGTCGCCGTGCATCTGGCTCCACGCGAGCACGGTCACGGGGCCCGTGCCGACGTGGATCGCGGTCAGCGGACGCCCCTGCACCGAACGGCCAATCTCCTGCGTGCGGAAGCGCGGCGAGGCGAGCGCGCCGGCCATCGCGCCCCAGTATTCATTGGCGGTGAAGCGCCGTTCGTCGATCGCGGCGACGCGGAAGCGGTCGGCGATCTCTAAACCCTGCGCAAAACAGCAGGGCTGCGCCACGGCAGCGGCGTTCGGCGTGGTCAGGGGCACGCGAGCCGACATCCGCGCCGGCGTGGGCGCGCACGCCGAGACCGCGAGTGTCAGCAGCAGCGCGAGTGAAGCGCTTCTCATCCGCCAACCTGTGAGAGCGCGCGCAAGCCGCCGACCTTTAATTGCAGCAGGTGATGCTCCAGCGGCTTCTCCGCCAGCGCGCGCACGAACAGCGGCTCCAGCGGCTCCGCGCGCCGCAGGGGGTCGCGTAGGTTGACCTCGTGGTCGCCGTACAGACACGTGCGCAGCCGTCCGTCCGCCGTAAGCCGCACGCGGTTGCACGAGCCACAGTACGTGTGCGTCATCGGCGTGATCACGCCCACGCTTCCCGCGGCGCCGCCAAGATGGTAATAGGCCGCCGGCCCGTTGCCGCGCGCGGGGCCACCGCCGGGTGTCAACGCGCCGAGCGCCGCGATGCGCTCGAGGATCTCATCGCTGGGCACGACGTGCGCATCGGTGAGATGCGCCATGTCGCCCACCGGCATGAGCTCGATGAACCGCACGTGCAGCGGCAACTCACGCGTGAGCAGGGCGAACTCCGTCACCTCGTCGTCGTTGATGCCGCGCATGACGACCACGTTGAGCTTGACCGGCCCCAAGCCCGCGTCGATCGCCGCGCGCACCGCCGTCACCGGCTCGAAGCCAAGATTACGACGCGAGATCGCGGCAATGCGGTCGGCGCGCAGCGAGTCGGCCGAGATGTTGACGCGGTCGAGGCCAGCGGCGGCCAGGTCGCGCGCCATCGCCGGTAGCTTCACGCCGTTGGTGGAGAGCGCAATGTCCTCGATCAGCGGCACGGCGCGCAGCATGCGCACCAGTTGCACAAGATCCGGCCGGATGGTCGGTTCGCCACCCGTGATGCGCAGCCGGCGCAGGCCCAGCGGTGCCAACTGCCGCACGACTTCGGTGATCTCCTCGTACGAGAGGATCTCCTGCTTGGGTAGCCACGCGAGCCCCTGCTCCGGCATGCAATACACGCAGCGGAAGTTGCAGCGGTCCGTCACGGAGATCCGCAGGTACTCGATCGAGCGCCCGTGCTGGTCCTTCATACGCGCGCCTCTGCGGCGGCGCCGTGCATGCGCTTAGCCACTCGCGATGCGCCGTTCATACGCCCACCCACTCGCGCGCGCCGTCCGCGTAGTGCTCGCGCTTCCAGATCGGTACGCGCTTCTTGACCTGCTCGATCACATACCGCTGCGCGTCCATGGCCTGCGCGCGGCGCGCGTGCGAGACGGCGATGACGATGCTGGCCTCGCCCAGCGCCAGCGTGCCCGTGCGGTGCTCGACGACGATATGCTCGGTGCCGAACTGCGCCACGGCCTCGCCCACGATGTCCGCGAGCTCGCGCTCGGCCATCGCGTCGTAGGCGCTGTAGTCGATTCCCGTCACGTCCCGCCCCTCGTTCACGCGCCGCACGGTCCCCACAAACAGCGTGCTCGCCCCGGACGCGGTGGACGCGACTTCGGCGAGCAGCGCCGTGGGATCGAGCGGGTGGTCGACGATGGCGGAGCGCATGGCGGCGTCAGCCCCCGGCGACCGGTGGGATGATCGCGACTTCGTCCGTGGCCGAGATCGGGGTATCGGGGCGCGCATAGCGCTGGTTCACCGCGACGAGGGGCTTCGGCAGGGATTTCCCCGCGGCGCGCTCGGTCAGGGCGGAGAGCACATCCCGCACACGGGCCCCAGCCGGAAGGTCCAACTGCACAGTGGAGCCAAGCGCATCGGCCCACGAAGCGAAAAGGAGCACGGAGAGCGTCACGTGCGAATGATAACCTACGCCTCCGCCTTCATCTCGAGGTCAGCCACCAGCGCGCGCAACTCCTTGGAGGGCTTGAAGACCGGTACCGGCCGCGCGGAGACTTCGACGGGCGCGCCCGTGCGCGGATTGCGCGCCATGCGCGTCTTGCGGTTGCGGATCTTGAACGTGCCGAACCCACGCACCTCGATGTTCTGCTGCTCCTTGAGGGCGTCCTTGATCGCATCCAGGAAGGCGTCCACCACGCGGGCGCAGTCCTTTTTGGAGATCATCGGCCCGGAAGTCCGGGCGATGGACTCCGTGACGCGCTCCACGAGATCGGCTTTGGTCATGGACATACCGGGGTGGGTTGGAGCCGTAAGGGTGCCCTAAGTTCGTCCAGTCTAGGACCTTACCTATTGTGTGTCAAGCGGTTGCGTCACCCGTTGAGGGCGCTCAACGCACGCCCGAGAGGGCTCCGAGGAACTCGTCGAAGTGCGGAACGGCGTCGTGCGGGCCGGGCGCGGCCTCGGGGTGGTACTGGACGCCGAACACCGGCAAGGTGCGGTGTCGCAGCCCTTCCACGGTGCCGTCATTGAGGTTCACGTGTGTCACGGCGAGCTCCGGCGCGCCCGGGATGCCTTCCTCGGTCCCCGCCACGGCGAAGCCGTGGTTCTGGCTCGTGATCAGCACCTCGCCCGTGTCCAGGTCCTTGACCGGGTGGTTCCCGCCGCGGTGGCCGTAGGGGAGCTTGATCGTGTGGCCGCCGAAGGTCAGCCCCAGCAGCTGGTGCCCGAGGCAGATGCCGAAGACGGGCACGCCCGCAGTGGCGATCTCGCGGATGATATCGGGCGCGTACGTGACGGCTTCCGGATCGCCGGGACCGTTGGAGAGGAACACGCCGTCGGCCTTCATCGCGAGCACGTCCTTGGCCGGCGTCGTCGCCGGCACGACGGTCACGCGGCAGCCGCGCGCCTCGAACATGCGCAAGATGTTGCGCTTGATGCCGTAGTCGTAGGCGACGATGTGGTGGGCCGCAGGCACGCCCTGACTGGCCGGCGTGTTCGCGCCCCACTCGTACGACTGCTTGGTGGTGACGCGCGAGGCCAAGTCGAGCCCGGTCATGGACGGGCATGCCGCGAGCAACTCGCGATCCGTCGCCGACGGCTCCGTGCCGGCGCCGATGAGGCCACGCATGACGCCAGCGGTCCTCAAGTGACGCGTGAGACGGCGCGTGTCAACTTCCGAAAGCACGGGTACTTGCGAGTTTGCCAACCACGGCACAAGCCCCTGCTCCGCGCGCCAGTTCGAGTAAGGCTGCGAAATCTCGCGCACGACGACGCCCGCGACCTGCGGCGACGCGGATTCGGTGTCCTCGCTGTTTACGCCGTAGTTGCCGATCATCGGCGCCGTCATCACCACAATTTGTCCGCTATACGACGGGTCGGTGAACGTCTCTTGGTAGCCGCTCATGCCGGTCGTGAACACCACCTCGGCCACGGCCGGCTCGGCGAGCGGCGCGTGCAGCCTTCCGAGAAAAAGGGCCCCGTCCTCGAGGAGGAGGAACCCTGGTGCTGCGTATGGGGCGGACTCGCTCACGGCTGCGGCGGCGGCGTGGTCTGCGGCGTCGTCTCCGGTGCGTTCTGCAGCGGGACCACCGACTGCGGGCCGGCCGGCGCGCTTACGGGCGCGTTCAGCTGGTCGTCGAGAATCGAAGTTGGGACGCGCGCGCGCGTCGACATGATCTGCAGCACGAACGCGAGGAAGATGAAGATGCCACCGCCCCACCAGCTCGCCTTCGTGAGGATATTGCCGGCCTGCCGCGTGCCGAGGAACGCGTCGTTGGATGACGAGGCGCCGCCGAAGCTGGCCGCCAGTCCCCCGCCCTTGCCAGCCTGCATGAGGATGGCCGCGCCGAGGACGATCGCGTCGATGATGAGAAGAACGAGGAGGAACGTATACATGCGCTTTTGGCGGGTCGGGACGAGGTAAGTCTTGAAGAATACCGGACTTACTCGGCAGGGTCAAGCGGAAACGATCTGCATCCAGTGCTGCGCCTCGAGACTGGCGCCGCCCACGAGCACGCCGCCGACTTCGCTCGCGGCCATGAGCGCCGCCACGTTGTCGCGCTTCACGCTGCCGCCGTAGAGGATCGGGATGTCGGCCGCGCTGGCGGCGCCTCCGCACAACTCGATGAGTTCGGCGCGTAACGCCGTGTGCACCTCGGCGGCGTCCTGCGGCGTGGCCGTCTTGCCCGTGCCGATCGCCCACACGGGCTCGTACGCGATCATCGGACCGGTGACGGCGCCCAACAGAGACTCCACGCCCTCGACTGCGGCGCGCAACTGGCGGCGGACGACGGATAGCGTTTCGCCGGCCTCGCGCTCTTCGAGCGTCTCGCCGACGCAGATCATCGGTGTGAGCCCGGCACGCAGCGCCGCCTTGACCTTGAGGCCCGTCTCCGCGTCGGTCTCGCCGAACACATGACGGCGCTCGCTGTGGCCAATGAGCACGTGACGGGCGCCGGCGTCGCGCGCCAGCTCCGCCGAGATCTCGCCCGTGAACGCGCCCTTGGCTTCCCAGTAAATGTTCTGCACACCGGCCTCGACGTCGGGCCGCTTCCTGGTCTCCTCCACCACGGCGTGCAGCGACACCGCCGGCGGGAAGATCAGCACGCGGCGATCGCTCGCGGAGGCGAAGCTGCCCAGGAACGCGCGCAGGAACGCCACGGCTTCGGGGGGCGACTGGTGCATCTTCCAGTTGGCCGCGAAGACCTTGCGCTTGTCGGGCGTCATCGGTCGAGCGCCGCCACGCCGGGCAGTTCCTTGCCCTCGAGAAACTCGAGCGATGCGCCGCCGCCCGTGGAGACATGGCTCATCGCGCCGGCGAGTCCCGCTCCCTCGACGGCCGCCGCGGAGTCGCCACCGCCGACGATCGTCGTGGCGCCGTTCTTCGTCGCCTCGGCCATGGCGTGCGCCACGGCCATCGTGCCCTTGTCGAACGGTGGCGTCTCGAAGACGCCCATCGGCCCATTCCAGATGATGGTGCGCGCCGACGCGATCGCGCGCGCGTACGACGCCGCCGAGTCCGGGCCGATGTCGAGCATCATCTCGTCCTCGGGGATCTCGTCGCGCTTGACCGCGTGCGCCGCGCCGCCTTGCTCGATGGCCGGCGCCACCACGGCGTCGTGCGGCAGCGTGAGGCGGAAGCCGGCGCGTTCGATGAGGTCGGCGGCCATCTCGACGCGATCGTCCTCGACCAGCGACTCGCCCGTCTCGAACCCCATCGCCTCGTAGAACGTGCACGCCATCGCGCCACCGATGAGGATGCCGTCCACCTTGGGCAGCAGCGCTTCGATGACGTCGATCTTGCCGGAGATCTTCGCGCCGCCGAGGATCGCGATGAACGGCCGCTTCGGCTTCTCCAGCGCGCCACCGAGATACTCGAGTTCCTTTTGCATCAGCAGGCCAGCCACGGCGGGACGCAGGTGCTTGGTCACACCGGCGGTCGACGCATGCGCGCGATGCGCCGCGCCGAACGCGTCGTTCACATAGAGGTCGCCGAGCTTGGCGAACGCCGCGGCCAGCGCGTCGTCGTTGGCTTCCTCGCCGGGCTCGAAGCGCGTGTTCTCGAGCAGGCAGACTTCACCGTCGCGCAAATCGCGCGTGGCCGATTCGGCGGCGGCACCGCTGACATGCGGCACGAACGTCACCTTGATATCCTCGCCGAGCAGCTCGCGCAGACGGTCGGCCACGGGCGCCAACGAGTATGTGGCGACCGCCTTGCCTTTCGGCCGGCCGAGGTGCGAGAACAGCACCACGCGCGCGCCGAGCTTGCGCAGCAGCAAGATCGTGGGCAGCGCGGCGCGGATGCGCGTGTCGTCGGCCACGCGGCCATCGGGCCCGAGCGGCACGTTGAAGTCCACGCGCACGAGCGCGCGCTGCCCGCGCACCTGCGCCGGCGCGAGGTCCTTGATCGACTTGATATCCATGGGGCGTCGCGCCGGTGCGGGGGTCGTGGTCGCTTAGAGCTTCTTGCCGACCATCTCCAGGATGTCGACGCAGCGCGAGGAGTAGCCCCACTCGTTGTCGTACCAGCCGGAGAGCTTCACCATGGTGCCGTCGATGACGTTCGTGCTCTTGGCATCGATGGTGCACGAGGCCGGGTTGCCGATGTAGTCCACGGACACGAGCGGCTCGTCCGAAACCTCGAGGATGCCCTTGAGGCGGCCCTTGGACGCGGCGACGAACGCGGCGTTGACTTCCTCGATCGTCGTGCGCTTCTCGACCTCGACCGTGAGCTCCGTCAGCGAGACGTCGGGCGTCGGCACGCGGATCGCGATACCGTCGAGCAGGCCCTTGACCTCGGGAATCACGAGCGCCGTCGCACGCGCCGCACCGGTGGTCGTCGGGATCATTGAGATCGCCGCCGCGCGCGCGCGGCGCAGGTCCTTGTGCGGCAGGTCGAGGATCGACTGGTCGTTGGTGTAGCTGTGGATCGTCACCATGACGCCGTGCTTGAAGCCAAACGTGTCACGCACGACCTTCACCATCGGCGCCAGGCAGTTCGTGGTGCACGATGCGTTCGAGATCACGGTGTGCTTGGCCGAGTCGTACTTCTCGTCGTTGACGCCCAGCACGACGGTGAGGTCCTCGCCGGTAGCAGGCGCGGAGATCACGACCTTCTTGGCGCCGCCGGCGATGTGCTTGCGCGCGTCGTCGATCTTGGTGAAGCGGCCCGTGCTCTCGAGCACGATGTCCACACCGAGGTCCTTCCACGGCAACAGCGCGGGATCCTTCTCCTTGAGCACCTTGATCTTGTCGCCGTCGATCGTGATCGAGTCGGCATCGTAGCTCACGTCGCCGCGGTACTTGCCGTGCACGGAGTCGTACTTGAAGAGGTGCGCGAGCGTCTTCGTGTCGGTGAGGTCGTTCACCGCGACGATGTCGAAGTTCGCCTTGCCCATCTTCGCCGAGCGCACGACCTGCCGGCCGATGCGGCCGAACCCGTTGACGCCGACGCGAATCTTCCCGGCCATCTTGCCCTGACTCCGCTAAGTGTGATGTGCCCTGTGTGCCGTAATCAGCGGTCCGCGCTCGTGCGCGCCCGCCCGAAGGTCAAGTAGCTCATGGTGCGCGCGCCGCTCGCGAAGAGCGCGCCTGCGCAGGCATTGAGCGTGGCGCCCGTCGTCAGCACATCGTCGACGAGGATCACGTGCCGCCCGCGCAGCTTGGCCGCGGAAACCACCTCCGACGTCGCGCTGAACGCCATGTGAACGTTCGCCAGTCGCTCACCCGGAGTCAATCGCGTCTGCGATGGCGTGGCGCGGCTGCGCTGCAACACGTCGGTCCAGACGGGCACGCGCCAGTGCGCGGCCACCGCCGACGCAAGACGCTCCGCCTGATTGAATCCGCGCGCGCGTTGCTTCACCGCTGCGAGCGGCACCGGCACAAGCGCGGCGCGCTCCGCGACGACGTCCGCGGGCCACTCCAGACGTGCGAGCCGCTCGCCGATCTCCGTCGCCACCGCGGGCCAGCCGTCGTACTTGAGCGCCGAGAGAATCGCGCTGCTCGTGGGATGTGGCACCCAGCACAGTGATCGCGCCGCGCGCACGAACGGCGGCAGCAGCGCGCAACCGGCGCACGCACCGCGCGCGCGCCGCGGATGGCCGCATCGATTGCAGCGTGGCGCGCGCAGCAGCGGCACGCGCGCCCAACAGCGGCCGCACACGAGCCCGCGGTCGGTGTCGTCGAGCGCTTCGTCGCAGGCCGCGCACACGCGCGGCAGCAGGAGCTGTGCGAGCGCGCGCGCCGAGCCGCGCCAGCGCGGAGACTGCGTGAGTCCCCGCGCCAAGGCGCGCCAGCGCGGAGCTAGCTGCGCACCGCGCGCCACATGGCCTCGCGATCGGGCTCGATGCCAAACCAGCGCGTGAACGCGAGCGCGCCCTGCTCCAGCAGCATCGGCAAGCCGTCGTCGGCCCGCAGCCCGCGCGCGCGGCACGCCTTGACCCACGGCGTGCGCCCACGGCGGTACGTCAGGTCGAGCACGGCGGCCCGCTCCGGGATCGAACCTGGTGAGACCGGCATCAGCGAACCCTCGAGCCCAAGCGGTGTCGCGTTCACGATAAGGTCGGCGTCGCGGATGGCTTCCATCTCGCCCACGGCGGTTTCGGCCACGTGCGGGAAGCGCGCCGCCAGTTGCGCCGCGCGCTCGGTCGTGCGCGCGTGGATCAGCACGCGGCTCTTGGTCCACCCCTCCACGGCGGCGCACACAGCGGCCGCGGCCCCGCCCGCGCCGAGCAGCGCGACCGTGAGATGCCCGGGATCACGATCGAGCAGCCGACGCACCGCGAAGTCGAACCCGCCGACGTCGGTGTTGTCACCGACCAAGCCGCCGTCCTCGGTCCAGAACGTGTTGACGGCGCCGACGCGTTCGGCCAGCGGCGTGCGACGCGCGCACCACGCGTACACCGACTCCTTGTGCGGCACCGTCACGTTGCCGGCGGCGCGCGCGTCGGCCAGCAGGCCGACCATCGCGCTGAGCTCGCTCGGGGCGACGTCGAGCGCCTCATAGCGCAGCGGCAACTCGGCGGCCACGAGCGCCGCGTTCTGGAACACGGGCGAGAGCGAGTGGGCCACCGGATGCCCGAGCAGGACCAGCCTCCCGGGCATCTCCATCAGGAGCCGCCCGCCTCGCGCTCGGCCACGATGCGCTGGAAGGCGAGGTCGAGCTCACGCACGAGTTCAGCGAACGTGGCGCGATACATCTCCAAGTCGCCGCCAAACGGGTCCATCACCGCGCGCTCCGTCGACGCGCGCGCCGCGAAATCGGTGAGCAGGTGCGTCTTGGCCTCGCCGCCGAGCGCCGCCACGCGTTCGCGGTGGTGCGGGCTCATGACAAGCACGAGGTCCGCATCCGCGATGATCTCGCGCGACAGCATGCGCGCACGATGCGCACTCAGGTCGAGCCCCTCTTCCATGCCGACGAGCATCGCGCCGTCCGACGCCGGCGCGCCGTCCCAGGCGCTCGTGCCGGCGCTGCCGAACTCGATGTCCTCGAGCCCGCGCTCCGCCGCGAACCGCCGGGCGATCGCTTCCGCCATGGGGGTTCGGCACGTGTTGCCGGTGCAGACGAACAGGACACGCATGGTCACAAACCTACTGGTCTCCGATGAGGTCGGGCACGGTGGCGCGCAGTGCCGCGGCGTCGATAGCGCCCGGGCGAATCACGCGCGGGCGTCGGCCCATACAATCCACGACGGTCGAGGCGGCCGAGGGCGGCAGGCGACCGCCATCCAGCAGCAGCAGGTCGCCGCTCTCCACGGCGTCGGCCCATTGGTCCAGAATCTCTCGTGGTGCGGTCGCGGCCGGAACCCCCGGCAGGTTGGCGGACGTGCTGGTGATGGGGTCGCCGAGCGCGCGAATGAGCCGCTGCAGGCCCACGTGCGGCGTCCAGCGCACCGCGATGCCGCCTTCCGGCCCGCGTAGCCGTTCGGGCACACGACGCTCGCCGCCGGGCAGTACCAGCGTGAGCGGACCGGGCCAGTGTCGTGCCGCCAGCATCGACGCCGAGCGCGTGAGGTGCAGGCCGAGGCGCGAGAGCATGGGCGTGTCGCTGATCAGCAGCAGGAACGGCTTGGCCGGCGGGCGACGCTTGAGATCGACGAGACGCTCCACCGCGTCGCGGTCGATCATCGTGCCGAAGCCGTACACGGTCTCGGTGGGATACGCGAGCACACGCCCCGCCTGCAGGTGCGCGATGGTGGGCGCGAGCGCGGCCTCCACCTCCTCGACCGACCAGAACGGGACGCCACGCGGCTCGGCCATGTCGCTACTCCTCGAGACGCTGCAGGGATTCCGCGCGCGCGAAGTCGGACTCGTCGGTCACCTTCATCGCGCGCTCACTGCCACGCACCACGTGCACGGGGATGCCGAGCGCCTCGCACAGCGCCGCGTCGTCGGTGGCGAACGCGTGCGTGCCGGCGGCGCGCGCCTCGCGGTGCGCGCGGTCGATGAGATCCCGCGGGAAGCCCTGCGGCGTCTGCGCGCGCCAGAGTCCCTCACGCGGCACCGTGCGCAGGATGCGGCCGTCGGGCCCGACTTCCTTGAGCGTGTCCACCACCGGCAGCGCCGCGATGGCGCCGTGCCCCAGGCGGGCCTCGGCGATCACGCGCTCGATCATGCCCTCGGAGACCAGCGGCCGTGCCGCGTCGTGAATCAGCACGGTGCGGCACTCGGCGGTCAAGTCCTCGAGCCCATTGGCCACAGATTCGGCGCGCGTGCGGCCGCCCACGGAGATCAGCATGCGTTCAGAATCGCACTGGAACAGCCACGGCGGCGGATCGCCCGCGTACTGGCGCGGCAGCACGCACACGACCATCGCCACGGAAGGGATCGACTGGAACGCCTGCAGCGAGTGCAGCAGCATGGGCTTGCCGGCGACCCAGCGCAGTTGCTTGAGCTCGCCCGCGCCGGCCCGGCTGCCCGTGCCGCCGGCGACGATCACCACGCCGACGTCGCGCGTGATCGAAGCCGCGTCGGACGGCGCGTCCGGAGACGCGTCCGGCGCACGTGCAGGCTCCGAGCGCTCCGTCACCGGAACAGCTCCCTGAAGAGTTCGCCCAAGTCCGCCACGCCGCGGACCTTGAGCTGTCGCGGCGCGCGCTTGGGCACGCTGCGCGCGGCCATGTACGCCACGCGCATCCCCATCTTCTCGGCCTCCAGCACACGACGCTCGGCCTGCGACACCGCGCGAATCTCGCCGCCGAGCCCGACCTCGCCGATGAACACCGCATCAGGCGGCAGCGGCTTGTCGTAGATGCTGCTGGCGAGCGCGGCCGCCACCGCGAGGTCGCCCGCGGGCTCCTGCATGCGCACGCCGCCGACCACGTTGAGGAACACGTCGAGCTGCGCGAACGAAAGGCCCGCGCGCTTGTCCAAGACCGCCAACAACAGCGCGAGACGCCGGCCGTCGTAGCCCGTGCTCACGCGCTGCGGGGTGCCGAAGCCGGCCTTGGCCGCGAGCGCCTGCACCTCCAGCAGCATCGGCCGCGTACCTTCGAGCAGACACGTCACGGCGCTGCCCGATGTCTTGGCATCGCCGCGCTCGCCCAAGAACAGCGCGCTGGGATTCTCGACCGCTTCGAGTCCCTGCACCGTCATGCGGAACACGCCAATCTCGTCGACGGAACCGAAGCGGTTTTTCGTCGCGCGCAGCACGCGGTGGTCGGCCGTGCCCTCGCCCTCGAAGTAGAGCACCGTGTCCACGATGTGCTCGAGCGTCTTGGGCCCCGCGATGCCGCCACCCTTGGTCACGTGGCCGACGACGAACACCGCCGTGCCCGTTTCCTTGGCGAAGCGCATGAGGCGCGCGGCACACTCGCGCACCTGCCCCACATTGCCCGGCGCGCCCTCGAGGTCGCCCGTGAACACCGTTTGAATCGAGTCGACGACCATCACCGCGGGCTGCGTGCGCGCGGCCGTGGCGAGGATCGTCTCGAGGTTCGTCTCGCCGAGCAGCGATACGTCGCCCGCGCCCGGCGCGAGCCGGTCGGCGCGCAGCTTCACCTGCAGCGGTGATTCTTCGCCGCTCACGTAGAGCGTGGAATGGCCGGCGGCCTCGAGCCGCGCCGCGACCTGCAGCAGGATGGTCGACTTACCGATGCCGGGCTCGCCGCCCACGAGCACCATCGCGCCCGGTACCACCCCGCCGCCCAGGACGAAATCGAACTCGACGATTCCGGTGGCCAGTCGATTGGTCTCCGACCCCGCGACGTCGCGCAGCCGCGGCGTCTCGGCAATCGCCCCGCCATCGCCGAATGCCGACGCGCCCGCCTTGCGACGCGCCGCGCCCGCGCCCTTGCTCACCGTGAGCTTGGGCGCGACGAGCTCTTCGACGAGCGTGTTCCACTCGCCGCACGTCGGGCATTGCCCCGCCCAGCGCAGCGATTCGCCGCCGCACTCCGTGCAGCGGTACACAGACTTGGGCTTCATCGCCATGCGCGTGCCCCTCCGCGCGCCGCGCGCCTCATGAGCCCGGCTGGCGGCTCGTCCAGCTCTCGAAGCGCGTGTGGGCCTTGCGGAAGTGCATCTTCACAAAGCCCGTCGGCCCGTTGCGCTGCTTGCCGATGATGACCTCGGCGTACCCGTCGAGCGGGACGTCGGCCGTGCCGGGTACCATGCGCGGATTGCCGGCTTCGTCGTACGGCCGCTCGTTCATCTCGGGGCGGTAGATGAACAACACCACGTCCGCGTCCTGCTCGATCGCGCCCGAGTCACGCAGGTCGGAGAGCTGCGGCTTGCGGTTCTCGCCGCCGCGCTGCTCCGACGCGCGCGAGAGCTGCGAGAGCGCGAGCACCGGGATGTTGAGCTCCTTGGCGAGCGCCTTCAACGACCGCGAGATCTGCGACACTTCCTGCTGGCGGCTCTCCGAGTTGGCCGGGCCGTTGATCAGCTGCAGGTAGTCCACGATCAACAACTTGATGTCCGCCTGGCTCTTGAGCCGGCGCGCGCGCGACCGCAGCTCCAGCACCGTGAGGCCGGGCGAGTCATCGATCCAGATCGGCGCCTGCCCAAGCAGCGCCGCCGCCTTGGCCAGGTTCGACGCGTCCTGCGCCGTGAGCGCGCCGCTGCGCAACCGTTGTGCATCCACGTATCCCTCCGAGGCGAGCATTCTGAGCAACAGAGACTCAGTACTCATTTCCAGGGAAAAGATCGCAGTCGGAACATTGCCTTCGATGGCCGCGTATTGCGCGATGTTGAGCACGAAGGCTGTTTTGCCCATGGACGGACGCGCCGCGACGATGACCAGATCGGCCGGCTGGAAGCCCAGCGTCATCTTGTCCAAGTCGGTGAATCCCGACGGGACGCCCGTGAGATTGCCGCCCGCGGTGCGCAGTTGTTCGATGCGCTCCATGGCCGACCACAGCAGCGACTTGATCTTGACGAACCCGTCCGACCCGCGGCTGTCGTTGAGCTCAAGAATCTTGCTCTCGGCCATGTCGAGCAGCTCGGCCACGTCGGCCGGGCTCTCATGCCCCTCGCGCACCAGTGAGGTGGCGGTCTCGATGAGCCGCCGCCGCAGCGCCTTCTCGTGCACGATGCGGCAGTGGTGCTCCACGTTGGCCGCCGTCGGCACCTCGTCGAGCAGCCCGCCGATGTACTCCTTGCCGCCCGCGCCGCCCAGGTCACCGCGCTGGTCGAGTTCGTTGGCGAGCGTGAGCGGGTCCACCACGGCCCCGCGCGCGTGCACCGCCATCATCGAGCGGAACAGCCGGCGGTGGCCCTCGCGGTAGAACATGTCCTCGGTCACGAGCTCGGTCGCCGTGATGATGGCGTCCACGCTCATGATCATGGCGGCGAGCACGGCGCGCTCGGCGTCCTCCGACCAGGGCGGTCGGCGGTCGCTGAACACGTCGGGCGCGGAGCCCTTAGGTGCGATCGAAAATTCTACGGGCGAACTGGACATCTTCCCAGGCTGGTCGTTTCCAATTGGGATTCCGCAGCATCGCGGCCGGATGGTACGTCGCGATGAGCGGGATCCCGTGGTAGCTGTGTTCGATGCCGCGCAACTTGCCGATCGGCGTATCCGTCGCCAACAAAGTCTGCGCTGCAAACGTACCGAGCGCGAGCACCACGCGCGGTTGCAGTATTTCGAGCTGACGCAAGAGGAACGGCCGGCAGGCCGCGATCTCGCTTACGGTCGGGTTGCGGTTCCCGGGCGGGCGGTGCTTGAGAACGTTGCAGATAAACACGTCCTCGCGCTTGAACCCGATCGCTTCCAGGATCTTGGTCAGCAGGTCGCCCGAGCGTCCGACGAATGGGCGGCCGAGTTCGTCCTCGGTCGCGCCGGGCGCCTCGCCGACGACAACGAACTTGGCGGCCGGATTACCTTCGCCGGGCACGGGATTGAGCGCGGTGGCGTGGAGTTCGCAGGCAGTGCAGCCGGCGATGGCCTTGGCCACGTCGTCGAGGGTGCGGAGGTGGTCGAGGCCGGAGCCGGGGGCGCCGGCGCCGACGGTGATCGAGATGGGGTCGGCTTGAGGCGCGGCCTTTGCTGGCGCCGCTGGTGCGGCCGGTGTCGTAGACTCCACAGGCGCTGCCGGTGCCGGCTCCTGCGCCGCGTCGACGGCGCGCAGCGCCTCACGCCAGTCTCCGCCTTTGGCGGCCTCCTCGGCCGCGCGCCGCTTCGCGGAATCGGCAGCCGGGGGAATCGGACGCTCAGCGCGGCGGCCGGCTCCGCCGTTCGCAACGCCGTCCGCCCCGCCGCCCACTCCCGCTCCCGCTCCACCCACCGCGCCCGCCCGTGCGGCACCCGCACCGGTCGGCCCGGGCGGCGTGGCGCCGAACGCCAAGACTCTCAGTGCATCCTCGACACTCAGCGAATCGAGCACGAACTCAGACTCGCCCAGTTCGCGACGCTGCTCGAGGTACCGGCGCAGGCGCTCGCGCGCGTCGCTCAAAGCAGCGCCTCGATGCGATCCAGGATCGCGTCGGCGACCTCGATCTTGGGCATGAGCGGCAACGCGACTGGCTCGCCGTCTCGTCCGATCACGGTCACGCGGTTCGTGTCAAAGCCAAACCCTGCCCCCGCCTCGCGCGCGCTGTTCGCCACGATGAGGTCGAGACCCTTCGCCTCGAGCTTCTCGGCGGCGTTCTTGAGCACGTCGTGCGTCTCAAGCGCAAATCCCACGGCGATCATGCCCTCGCGTCGCGCGTCGCGCGTCGACTTCAAGATGTCCGGCGTCTCGGCCAGTTCCAGACTCCGCGCCTGAGCCGATTTGCCCTTCTTGATCTTGGCCGACGCGACCTCCGCGGGCCGGAAATCCGCCGGCGCGGCCGCCATCACGAGCACGTCCGCGTGCGGCACCGCGGCGCGCACGGCGTCGGCCATCTCCTGCGTCGTCTCCACGGACACCGTGTGCGCGCCCACCGGCACCGCGGACGACATGGGCCCGTGGATCATCGTCACCGCGGCGCCGCGACGCCACGCCGCAGCGGCGACCGCAGCACCCATCTTCCCGGTCGAGTGGTTCGAGAGGAACCGCACGGGATCCAGCGGCTCGCGCGTCGGACCAGCGGTCACGACCACAGTGCGGCCGTGCAGCTTCCCGCGCTTCTCCAGCATGCGTCCGACATGCGCGACGATGACCTCCGGCTCTTGCATGCGTCCCTGCCCCGCGCCTTCCTCCGGCGACGCCAGCGGACCGACCGCCGGCTCGAGCAGCACGCGCCCTTGGCCGCGCAGCGTCGCCACGTTGAGCTGGACCTGCCCATTGGCCCACATGCGATCGTTCATCGCCGGCACCATCAGCACGGGTGCGTCCGTCGCGAGTAGCGTGGCCGAGAGCAGTTCATCCGCGTGTCCGTGCGCGGCCCGTGCAAGGAAGTCGGCCGTGGCCGGCGCGATAACCACCAGTTCGGCAGCCCGCGCGAGCGCGATGTGGTCGAGCGCGTGCCCTTCGCCGATCAGCACGCTGTGCACCGGCCGGCCCGTCAACGCCTCGAACGTGATCGCACCGATGAACTCCTTGGCCGAACGCGTGAGGACGACGTCCACGACCGCGCCCGCCTGCGTGAGCGCTCGCGCGAGCCAGGCGGACTTGTAGCTGGCGATCCCCCCGGTCACGCCGAGGAGAATGCGGCGGCCGTCGAAGGGGCGTCTTTTCACGGGGCTGTCGAAGGGGTCCGGTGGCCGAAGGGCCAAGCTAGACGGGCGGCCGGCTTACGCCGACTCGCCCTTGACGCGACGGCGCGGCACCACGCGATACTCGATGTCTCCCGCGGAGAGATCCTCGAGGGCGCGCGTGGTCAGCTTCTTCTCACCGGACTTCGAGCGGTCGCGCGGGAACTCGTTCAACACGCGGGCATACTTGGCGGCGACGAGCACGGACAGGTACTTGTTGGTCGCGTGGCGCGTGACTTCGGACGGCGTGAACACCTGCATTGGGACTCCGGGAGGATTGTAGTCTGCACACAAGTTACATCGTCGGACGGCCTCAGTGTGAGCCCCCGGGCCTCACGAGGTGCGATTCACCTTTATAGCTGCTTCTCATCCAACTGCTTGACGAGATGGGCCACGAGCTGCTCCACCTGCTCGCCCAGGGCCGGCAGGCGCGCCCGGCGAGCCACTTCCTCGTCGATGATGGCGCTCACCTGGGCCACCGCGTGCTCCAGGGTGCCGTTCTCCACCACGTACTGGTATCGCGACGCCTCGGCCAGTTCGGTGCGCGCATTGTGCAGCCGCAGCGACAGGGCGTCGGCACTCTCTGAGTTGCGCGCCGTCAGCCGCTGGCACTGGATCAGCCGTTTTGCTGACCACTTCCTGCCAGAACTTCTTAAATACACCGTCACCATATCGAGCCTGCACGGCAGTGTGCACTACCTCAATCCTGCTGCACGTCGTGGCAGGGTCTGCAAGAAAGCGGTCTGCTTCGGCCACAAGCTCCGTCGCAAGCAGGTCCTCTTCTGTCGTTGTCGAAGCCGGCAACGAAGGCAGCCAGTCAAGCAGGCCGTGGCCATCCGCAACCACGCCGCAGCCATCGAGCGGGTCGTCGCCTGGTTGACCAGCGACGCGTCGGGTGTTCCTGTCACGCAGGTGGCGGAGATCAGCGCCGTTGGCCACCGCGTGGTGCATGGGGGGGAGCATTTCACGCACTCCACTCGCGTCGACGACGAGGTCTGGCGCAAGCTCGAGGAGTTGATCGAAAAGCT
>JAKFFA010000089.1:0-17278 GCA_036675455.1 Gemmatimonadaceae bacterium
CTACGCCTCGGCTGACGCCTTCGTTTTCCCGTCCACCACCGAGACGTTCGGCAACGTCGTGCTCGAGGCAATGGCCTCGGGCGTTCCGGTGATTGCGCCGGATGTCGGCGCGACGCTAGAGCTAGCTAGCGATGTGACGGCCGTCACGTTCCGCGCAGGGGACCCGGAGTCCTTGGCGCAACAAGTGGCGCGGCTCCGCGGCGACCCCGCGATGCACGCACAAAAGCGAGTCGCCGGCCTGGATGTGGCAGCATCACGAAGTTGGGAGGCGGTTTGGGACCGGCTGATCCTCGATTATCGTGAAGCGCTGGCGGCGGGCGCCACGGCCGTCGGGCGTGTGGCGTAATCCCAGACGAGGCGCGCAATGTCCGCGGTCAGGCGTTCGGCATCCGTGCGGTCAGGAATACCTCTGGTTAGAATGACGAGAACGAACGCTTCCTGACCGTTCGGGTAGACAATCGCTGCGTCGTGTAAGGTCGCAGTAATCCAGCCGGTCTTGTGGGCGATGGGAGTGCCGGGGGGCAGACCGGCGGGAATCTGGTCGTTGAATTCCTGACGCATGAGGGTCGAGCGCATGGCGGTGGTTGCCCAGCGGGAGGCGGCCTCACCTCGCTCGAGTGCGGCAAGCAGTTTCCCCATGCCGCGCGCGGTCGTCGTGTTGCTGAGGCCGGCGGAGTAGGCCTTGCCGTCCTCGACGCCCCGCAGCACCGACACACCCGCGCCCCCCAGCGCGCGTGCGGAGGATGTCACTCGCGTTGGATCGAGTCGGCCGATCAGCACATTCGTCGCCAAGTTGCTGGAGCGCACGATCATTCGCTCGTTGAGCTCACGAAGCGAGATTGGCGCGCCGATACGTGCGTAGAGCGCCCCGTCGGAATCATCCGTGCGGCTGAGTGAGTACGGGGAGCCGTCCACGATGGACGCGAACCGGTTGGTCAGCGGAATGCGGTCGTCGAGGCGTAATTCACCGGCATCGGCGCGTCGAAAAAGTTCGATCATGACGGGCACCTTCATGGTGCTCGCGGCGTGGAAAGTCACGGTGTCGGCGATGCCCATTGTGTCGCCGGTCACCAAGTCCTCGAACCAGAGGCCGACCTCCGCGCCGGGCTGGGCTGCGATGCGGCGTTGGACCGCCTCTTGCAATGCAAGTGGGAACTGCTGGGCGTCGAGGTGTGTCGTACCTGACACAGTGCAGCCGGCCAGCACGAAGAGTAGTGATCGTCGCATCCGCCGAATATACGGGTGCTTTCTCTGCCTCGCCCCAGTCCGGGGATGGGCACTGTACCGTCGGAGGAGCTTTCCAGTGGCCGCATCGCGTTCTTCCTTCTTCCCCGCGCGCTTTCTGGGTGCCGTTGCGACGGTGCTGGTCGTTTCGGCCTGCGGACGCATGGGACTCAAGCCGTTGCCGGAGGTGGCGCCGGAAGCGGGCGCGCCCGCGGATGGTGGTGTGGCGGTGGTGATGGCCGTGCCGGACACCTTGTATGTGGCGGAGTCTGCGATCGAGGCGGAGCCCGAGGCGCAGCCCCAGGCCGGGCTTGACGCCGAGCTTGAAGCGGCGGTCACGGTCGAGGAAGAGGCGCCGGTCACGTGGGACATCGAGGTCGCGCCGTACGAGACGAACGAGCGCGTGGAGTACTTCGTCGGCCGCTTCACGGGCCCAGCGAAGGAAGCGTTCGAGCTCGCGCTCGAGCGGCAGTCGCGCTATGCGCCGATGATCCACGAACGCCTGCGCGCCGGTGGTCTGCCGGAGGACATGATCTTCCTGCCGCTCATCGAGAGCTGGTACAACCCGCACGCCTATTCGCGCGCGGCAGCTGTCGGCATGTGGCAGTTCATGACGGCGACGGCGCGGGGCGTCGGCATGCGTGTGGACTGGTGGGTGGATGACCGTCGCGATCCCGTGCGTTCGACAGACGGCGCCGTGGTCTTCCTGAATCAGCTCAACCGCAACTTCGGCTCAGTGTACCTCGCCGCGGCCGCGTACAACGGCGGGCCCGGCCGGATCTCGCGCAGCCTGACGCGCCACTCGCTCGCGCTCGAGGGGGCGGACGGCGAGGACCAGTTTTTCGCGCTCGTGGATGCCAACGCGCTGCGCGCGGAGACGCGCGACTACGTGCCGAAGCTCATTGCGGCGGCGCTCGTCGGCAAGGACCCCTCGCGCTACGGCATCGAGGCGCGCACGGTGCGGCCGTTCATGTGGGACTCGGTGTCGGTGCCATCGTCGACGCCGTTGGCCGCGGTAGCCGAGGTCACGGGCGTGCCGCTCGACACGATCCAGGAGTACAACCCGAACATCCTGCGCGGTATGACGCCGCCGGGCGGCGGGCCCCTGTGGCTGCGCGTGCCGGTCGGCACCGCGGACAGCTTTGACGTTCGCCTGGCGGCGCTGCCCAAGGCGGAGCGCACGGCCGTGAAGGTGCACGTCACGAAGAAGGGCGACTACATCTGGAAAATCGCGCGCGCCAACGGGCTCACGGCCAAGCAGCTCAACTGGTACAACCCGCAGGCAACGCGCCTGAAGAACGGCAACCTGCATGCGGGCCAGCGCATCCTTGTGCCGCGCAAGGACGTCGTGCGCGCGGCGCTCGACGTGCCGAACCCGGCGATCGAGCGGTACGGTTCATCGGCATCGCGCACCTACGTCGTCAAGCGCGGCGACGTGCTGGGCACGATCGCGCGGCGCAACGGCACGACGGTCGCGCGGCTCAAGGCGCTCAACGGGCTGAAGAGCGACCGGATCCGGATCGGGCAGCGGCTGCGCGTGCGGTAGCGCGCCTGCGAGGGCAGGTCGTCACCGCCGCGGTGCGAGCGGTTTGTCGGATATCAACCCCGCCCGCGCCAACACCGCTTGAAAGCGGGGATGGGCGCGGATGGCGTCGTACAGCGGTTCGACCTTCATGTGCTTTACCGCCGGGTCCCGCGCCTCCAGGCCACGTTCGAACAATTCGAGTGCCTTGGCAGAATCGCCGATGAAGACCCAGGCACCGCCAAGCTCGCAGAAGGGCACGTAGCCTTCGCGCGATCCGACCTCGACATCGCGCGCGATCCGGATGGCCTCCTCACGTCGGCCGGCCGCCGCGAGCGCGGCGGCGTACACGGCGCGGTAACTCGGGTCGCCGCCAGACAGGTCGACCGATCGCTTGAGCGCATCGACCGCCTCCTCCGCGCGTCCCGCGATCAGCAGGGACCGGCCCAGCAGCGCCAGCGCGATCGCGAATTCCGGCTCGCGATCCAGCACCGCCTCGTATTCGGCGATCGAGCCCGCGAGGTCATCGGCGAAGTAGCGAACGGCCCCGACCGCCGTGCTGATGATCAGCGATCCCGGGTCGAGCCGCCGGGACCGCTCGATCTCCTCCAGCGCTTCATCAAAACGCCCCTCATCGGCGAGATGGATGGCGAGCCATTGGCGCGCCGTCGAGTAGCCGGGGTTCAACTCGATGGCGCGGCGATACGACCGCTCGGCGCCGGCCCGGTCCCGGTCATAGTCGTCGCGCAGTGCTCCGAGGGCGGCGTGCGCCGCGGCCAGCGTGCTGTCGAGCGCGATGGCGCGCAGGGCGGCGGTCTTGGCGCGCGCGAGGCCCTCGCGCGCCGGGACGTCGGCGTAGTCGGGCAAGAGTTGCCACGCGTCGGCGAGGCCCGCATACGCGGCCGCGTACGTCGGGTCCAGGTCCACCGCGTGCTGGAAGGCGTCCACGGCGCGCAGCATGCCCTCGCGCGTGCGGAGATTCCATGCATGCCGGCCGCGCAGGTAGCTGTCGTAGGCCTCGGGCACGGCGGTCGCGCGCGCGACCAAGGTGTCCGGGATGCCGCGCACGAGCTCCGCGCTCAACGCCGACGCCACCTCGCGCGCGATCGCCTCCTGCACCGCGAACACATCCTCCACGGCGCGGTCGAACTGCTGCGACCATAGGTGGAAGCCCGTGTGCGTGTCGATGAGCTGTGCCGTGACCCGCAACTGGTCGCCGTCTCGCCGCACGCTGCCCTCGACGACCGCCGCGACATCGAGTTCCCGGCCGACCGTCCGGATGTCGACGCCCGGCTCGCGAAACCGAAACGACGATGAACGCGCAGCCACGCGGAGCCCCTCGATCCGCGCAAGGGAGTTGAGCAGTTCTTCGGTGAGGCCATCGCTGAAGTACGCCTGGTTCTGGTCTTCGCTCAGGTCCATGAACGGCAGCACAGCCACGGAGGCCGGGTCGGTGGCTTGCCAGCGTGCATGGGCGGTCAGGTACGAGACCGCCGCGACGAGCAGAGCGAGCGCCGCGAGCACTGGGATGCCGCGCGACCATCGCTTGCCGTTACGCGCGGCTGTGCCAAGCGGTGCCGGGGAGGCCGGTCCATGCGCGGCGTCCGGAGCACGCGCGGGCGCAGAGGGCCCGGCATCAGCATCGCCTCGCGCATTGGCACCGGCAGAGATCGGTTGTCGATCCTCACTGATTGCCCGCACCCCGCTCGCGGGCGTGAAGGACCTCAGCCGACGTGCCAGCGCAGTCACCTCGGCGTCGGGCGTCGCGCCGTACTCGTGCGCCACGAACTCCGTATGGGCGTCTGCCGCATGCAAGGCACCCGCGCGGTCTCCAGCGGCCTCGAGCGCGAGCATCAAGCGGAGCACGGGGAGTCCATTCTCAGGCTTCGCCAGCACGAGTCGACGCCAGCATTCCGCGGCCAGCGCCCACTCGCCTCTCGATTCCGCCTCGGCGGCGCGTCGCTCGAGCACGGACTCCATCTCTGCGGCCAGACGAGCGCGCTCGACCTCCTGCCAGCGCTCGAACGCTTCCGCACCCTCGAGATAGAAGCCATCGAGGAAGGGACCGCCGTACTCGGCGATCGCGGCATCCAGGTCGCCGCGCTCGCGTGCCGCCCGGAATCGGCTGATGTCACAGTCGAGCGAGCCGGGGTCGAGGCGGATCTCGCTGCCTTCGCTGTGCAGCGTATCGTCGCCGAGCTCACTGCGAATGGCGTGCACGGCAACATTGAGCAGATGTCGGGCGCGCGGCGTGTCCTGCTCCGGCCACAGGAACGCCATGAGCCGCTCGCGCGGCATCGTGTTGTCGCGCGCGGTCGCGAGCAGCGACAGCAAGGCCAAACGATGGCGCTGTACGGACTTGCCCGCGACTCGACCGGCGGGCCCATCGACACGCGCGGTGCCGAGGAGGCGGAGAATGTGCATCGCGCTTCCGGAGTTGACCGGGAGTTGACCGAGTATTGATGACCGGCAGCAAGTATGCGCCCCAGACCTCGCCACGGCAACCGCGCCGCGGTGCTTCGTACGCCCAACGGGAATCGCATATGTCAATGTCCTACAATCGTTTCGCGCTGCCGTTCTGCGGTCGTCGCTGGGCCGTCCTGGCCGTGGCCGCGTTCGCCTGGGGATGCACGGAGGATCGGCTTCCCACGGGTCCGGCCGTCAATGACGAAGTCGGCATACCGAAAGTGGCGCAGCGATATCGAGGTCCGGATGAGATCTATTCGCCGCGCGTGCGGACGATCGATCCGGGCGTGCATGCGCTGCTCTCCTCGCCGGATGAAATCGCGGCGGGCCGGTATCGCTATCGGATCGGCTCGACGCCGCCACCGGACATTGCGCGCGACGATTACCTGGTGAGCGAAGGCGAGGACAACGTGCCGTTCGTGCGGCTCGTGTTGGCGAGTGAACGTGTCGGCGATGCGCTGGTGCTCGAGACCGGGGCGGCCAGATGGAACGACATCGTCGAGGGCGGCACGTACAGCATCAACATTCCGTTGGAGCGCGGAGCGCCGGCGAGCCTGATGGACGGCCGCAAATTCCCCGCGATCGCGCTGGGACCGACGACGCTGCCGCTGTTGCCACTCACGGCGAACCTGGATTCGACGGATATCTGCCGGCGAATCACGGAGATCACCACACTGACGGTGTGCGGCAAGCCGCTCGGGAACTTCGAGGTCGGCGCCGGCGTGCAGGTGTCCGTGAACGGCACGGTGGACTCGCTGCTCATTGTCGATGGCGAGCTGGCGGTCGATGGTGACATGGACTTGCAGCTCACGGTCGACGGCGGTGGCTTGTCGGGCGGCACGCCGCCCACCTTCGCGCCCTGCAACCGCGCGGCGTATCTCGGCTGCCTGACGACGCCCACCGGCGCGGCGTTCATCGACTGGATACGCCAGTACGTCCCCGCCATTCCCGAGCTCTCGCTGCCGCCCGTGCGCGTGTGCATCCCGGGAACGCCCGTGCGCATCAGGGCCGGACGGTGGGATTACTCGTATTTCATCCCCCTGTGGATCCCGCCCACGTTTGAGAAGTGCCGGGTGACGAGCGTCGGCGTCCTGCCCACCGTGGTGCTGCCGAAGATCGACAACGTGAAGTCCGTGACGCGGCCGCACACGAGCGGCCACATCGTGCTGCGGACACGCGGCGACGGAGAGATCGGGCTCAAGATCGCGATTCCGGTGCTTGGATGGACGGCCGCCTACCAACTGAGCGCGCGCGCGTACGCGAAGGCGGAGCTCGGCGTGTTCGTCACCGGGAAATTCAACGTGAAGAACGCGGGCTTTACGACGCGGCTGGAGTTCGACCGCGTCGACTCCATCGTGAACCTCTGGAGCGAAGCGAACGGATGGACGCGCGACCACGCGCCGATCAGCACCGAAGGCAGCGCGCAGATCATCGAGCTTGACAATCCCGATTCGCTGGTGGCGCGCGTGGGCGTGACGGCCGCCGTGGGTGCGGAGCTTTGCCTTGGGCTCGTGAAGTGCGACACCAGCAAGACGGCGGCGGACACCGGCCTGCTGCAGCAGCTCAAGATCGGCGCGAAGCTCGGCGCGGCGGTGTCCGCGTTCTCGGAGGTCACGTGGACGCGTGACCAAGTGAATCCCGCGGACGTGTACAGCGACAACTGGCACCTGAGCCAGGACTATGCCTACGACCTTCACTTGGAGGCGGGACTCAAGGTTCCCTTGTCCGGCTGGGTCATTCCCAACGTGCCGCTCGAGTGGGAGGACACCTTCGAGTGTTGTCGCTTGCCGATCAGCGATCTCTGGGGACGCGGGTCCATCCTGCTGCTGACGACGACGACCGGCTTGAACCCGGATCCGGATGGCTACTCCGTGCAAGTGGCACGGGCCGACACCTTGCCCGTGGTCATCGATGCGGGGCCGTTGCGCATGGGCAAGGCGCGCGACCATGGCACGACATTCGAGCAAGCCGTACCGCCGATCGGCGAGACGGTGATCGGCAATGCGGTGAACGTGCCGTGCACGGTCTGGTACACGGACGCGCTCTTTGCAGGATTCCCGGCGGCCAATCTCTTTCTCGACGGATTGCGCACGGCGGGCGTGGAGGTGCCCGGCCGGGCGGTGACCGCGTTCTGCGACTTGCTGATCGCTCGACATACGCTGACGCTCACGGGCGTGGCCGCCAACTGTACCGTCGTCGGCGGTCCCATACGCGACGTCTGGCTGCAGCAACGCAACTTCAGCATCGGCCGGAACACGAATCAAGTCACGGTGGAGTTCGAGGTCGAGTGCGGCGAGCAGGTGCCCGTGGGTGACCTGCAGCTGACCACGGTCGCGCCCACCGGCGGGGATTTCGCCGCCGACTTCGCGATCAGCGTCGACGGTGTGCCGCAGGGCCTCATCGGACCATCCACGACACGCCGGCTGTCGGACATCGCCGCCGGCACGCACACTGTCGAGCTACACGATGGCCCGGCCAACTGCGCGCTGCCGCCGCCGACGGATGTGATGGTGCCGGAGGGCGGCGTGGGTGAGCTCACGCTCACCGCCACGTGCGCGCTGCCGGAAGGCAGCGTGGCCATCGAGGCCAGCACGAGCGGTGACGGGACGGGCCCGCTTGGCGGCGGTTACGGGATCCTGCGCGACGGCATCCCGGCAGTGTCGCTGCCCGCGAACGGACTCGGCGTGCTGCTCGATGTGCCGCCGTTGGCACCGACGGTCCTGCATGTCTCCGGCCTCACGTCGCACTGCCGGGCGCTCGCGCCTACGCCGTTCCTCGTGACGCCCGCCTCCAGCGCGCCGCTGACGCTGCCGTTCGGCGTCGAATGCACGGCGCTGCCGATCACGACGCACGAAGGCACGGTGGAGTCGGCCGCGGGGCTGAATACACCGGTGACCCTGCGGCTCGACACCGGCGCGTCGTTGGCGCTCACGGGGCCGACGCGAGGGGAACTCGCCCAGCTCGGCGGGGCGCGCGTCCGCGTGCACGGCGTGGAGATGGGCACCACGCTGAGTGTCTACGGCTACGCGCTGCTGCCGCTCGACGGATCGCCGCGCTGGACGGGCATCGTGTCCGTGCGCGACGGCGAGGTGTGGCTGTTGGGCGCGCAGGAACTGCGATTACTCGGGGCGCCGTCGTCGATTGCGGCGAACGAAGGGTCGTTCGTGTGGGTGAGCGGCGACGAGGAAGGCGACGGCGTGCGCGCGCGGCTGTTCGGCGTGCTGAGGGTCACGCCATGACAAACCACATGCACACCGGAAGGCCCATGCAACGGACCCTGCTCCTGGCGGTCGCCGGCCTCGCGTTCTCGTTCGCCCAAGGCTGTGGTGCAGGCGACTCCACGACGGCGCCGGCGGATCCCACCAACGTCGCTTCGGTGACGGTCTCACCGCCGCTCGATACCCTGGTGTCCATCGGCGAGACCGTGCAACTCGGCGCGGCCGTGCGCAACGCCGCCGGCGGACCGGTGCCGTCGGCCGACGTTGCCTGGACCTCGGACAACGCCAGCGTCATCTCGCTCACGAGCACCGGATTGGTCACCGGCCTCACGAACGGGACCGCTGTCGTGCGCGCCGCCGCCGGCGGCGTGCAGGGCAGCGCCACCATCGTCGTACGGCAGCGCGCTGCCACGCTGGAGGTCGTCGAAGGTGCCGATCAAGGCGCGATGGCGGGTATGGCACTCGACACCGCGATCGTGCTCGTGGCGAAGGATGCGCTCGGCAACCCGGTGCAAGGCGCCGTTGTGGACTTTGCGCCGGCGACCGGCACGGCCGAACCAGCGCAGGCCACTGCCGACGCCGAAGGCCGCGTCACCACCAGGTGGACGATGAGCACGCTGGCCGGGACCACGTCGCTCACGGCGTCCGTCTCTGGCGGCACGGCGCAACTCTCCCTCGACGCGGTGACGTTTGCCGCCGCGCCGAGCGTGATCGCGATGTCCGGCGGCGACGACCAGAGCGAAGTGTCGTCGCTGCCCTTGGCGGAACCCATTCGCGTGATCGTGCATGACGAGTTCGGCAACGCCGTGCCTGACGTGCAGGTGATCTTCACGCCCGCGGGCGATGCCACGCTCGATTCCACGGATGTGCGCACGAACCTGCTGGGTGTGGCGTCCACCACGTGGACCCTCGGCGCCACGCTCGGCACACAGACGGTTTCGGCCGCGGTCGCCGATTCGGTGATTCCCGAAGGCGTCGTGATCAGCGGCGGTCCGATCGTGTTCTCGGCGACCGCGGTGGCGTATGACGTCCTTGAGGTCACGTCTGGAGTGCCGGTGTCGGGGCAGTCCGCGACGGTGAGCGCGACAGGGTTGTCGATCGATCCGCAGGACCACGTGGTGACCGTCGATGGTATCGAGGCCGCCATCACCGGCGGAACGCAGTCGTCGCTGACCTTCACGGTGCCGTCGTTCGGATGTGTGCCGGAGCGCCCGCGTCGCATCGAGGTGGTCCGCTCGGCGATGACTGACGGGATCGATCGTGCGGTGCGGCCCGCGGGCGTGCTGTCGCTGGAGGTGGGTGAACGGGTGATCCTGCCCGCGGAGGGCGACAAGTGCCTGCAGCTTCCGTCCGCGCTCGGCGGGACGGATGAATACCTGGTAGGGCTGACGGCCACCGCGCGCGTCAACGCCGAGCTGCTGGTGCAGCTCGTGGCGGCGGACAACTCGTCGGCGGAGCCGCCGCCGGCGCCCGCGTCGCCAGTGTGGGACGCAATGCAAAGCGTGTCTGGAGCGATGCAGGGGATGGCGCTGCTCTCAGCCGGCACCACCGCATCGCCGGACGTGCGCCATCGCACGCTGCGCGACTGGGAGTCACGGTTCCTTTCTACCAAGAGGCGGACGGCCACGCGCCGCGCGTCGCTGCGCCTCACCACCGCGCGTGCGAGCGCCATCGGCGACATGCTGTCGTTCCGGGTGCCCGACGTGCGGAACGATCCCTGCAATGGCTACACGGCCGTCAATGCGAGGGTGATTGCCGAAACGCCCGGCGTCATCGTGGCGACCGATGCAACCATGCCGAGCGGTCCACTGGTTGAGGCGGCGGTGCAATCGGTGCTTAACGGATTCATGAACCGGTTCGATGGCGTCCTGCGGGCGGCGGCAGTGGGGAAGTTCGGCGCGCTGCCGGATGTCGACGGCAACGGGCGCGTGACGCTGCTCTTTACGCCGGCCGTGATTCCTACGGGCATGGCAGCGTTCTCGAGCGCCGTCGACGCGCTTGGGCGGACGACGTGTCCCGCGAGCGACGAGGGTGAGGTCATCTACATCGCCATTCCTCAGGTCCCGGACGTCGCGGCCCTCACGGCGCTGCTGTCTGAAGGCACCCCAGCGATTGCGCACGAGTTGATCCACGTGATCGAATCGCGGCGCATCGCGCAGGGTGGCGCGCCGCTGGCGCCGTGGCTCGCCGAGGGACTGGCCGAGGTAGGGATGGAGATCATGGGTCTCGTGGAAGCGGGACTTTCGGCTCAGGCCGACCTTGGCGCCGCGGATCTCGGCGCGAATGGTGCCGCTGCGCTCGCGTGGCTGACTCCGCGCTTTGATCGCCTGTCGTCATTATTTGGCTGGGACGGCGCCACAGGTCGTCTGGTGGGCGCGCCGCATGGCTGCTCGCTATTCGGCTTCGGCGGGCTGTCCGTGCCGTGCCGCGACGATTTCGCGGCGGGGGCGGCATGGTCGTTCATGCGCTACGTCGTGGACCGTATCGTCTTGGCGGCGCCCAGTGGCGAGGCGGGGCTGCTGAGCGGGCTGATCGATCTCAATCCCTCAACGGATGGCCGCGTCACGCTGGCGTCCATCACCGGTTCGACGCTCGAGGAGTTGATGGTCGAGTGGGCGATGATGCTGTACGCCGATGGGCGTATTGCTGCCGCCGTCGCGCCCGAGTTGCAAATGGGCAGCTGGGACCTGGTGGACGTGTTCACATCGCTGCCGGAGGCACAGCGGCTGGTGCCGAGCGCACATGGCTTCGCGCCGTTCGCGGAGGCGTGGAGCGTGGTCGGTGGTGGGACCGCGTATGCGACGGTCAGCGCGAGCGGCGCGCACGGGGCGCTCGCGATCCGGGCGTTGGACGCCGGGGGGGAGGCGCTGGGGAGCGTGTTGGGGCCGCGTATGTGGGTGGTGCGGGTGCGGTAGGCGAGCGCGGCGTCGCGGATGCGGTGACCGTCAGCGCAGGTCGTGCGTACCGGACTTGCCGCCGGATTTCTCGAGCACGCGCACCTCGCCGATGCGCATGGTTCGGTCTGCGCTCTTCACCATGTCGAACACGGTGAGGAGCGCGACCGACACCGCCGTCAGCGCCTCCATCTCCACGCCCGTGGGGCCGACGGTGCGCACCTCGGCTTCGCAGCGCACGCCGGGGAGTGTCTCGTCGAGCGCGAAACGCACTTGCACGTCCGAGAGTGCGAGCGGGTGACAGAGCGGGATCAACTCAGCGGTGCGCTTGGCGGCCATCACGCCCGCGATGCGGGCCGTGCCGATCACGTCGCCCTTGGCGAGTTGCGCGTCGCGCACGGCCGTGAAGGCCGCGGAGGACATCGTGATGTGGCCGCCGGCGACCGCGCGGCGTGCCGTCGCGGCCTTCGCACTGACGTCCACCATGGACGCCTCGCCGTGCGCATCCACGTGCGATAGAGTCGACCCGTCTCGAGCGTCGCGCTTGCCGGTCATAGGTCGCAGGTCACGTTCGCGGTGCCGACAGCGCGTCCAACAATTGCGCGGTCACGAGCTGCGGATTGGCGTTGCCCTCGGCCGCGCGCTTGGCCTCCTCGATCACCGGCACGGCGCGGGCGGCCCGCTCAGCCCCGGACGTGTCGCCGCGCTCGGTCGCCGCGCGTGCGCGGTCGTGCAGTAGCACGGTCAGGGCGTCGAGCACGTCGGAGAAGGCGCCGCGTGCCTTCGCGCTGCCGGCGGTGAAGGCGGTGCGGAAGACCTGTTCGCGCCCGCCGTCTGCCGCCGCCAGGAACTGCCGCGCGCGCGTGAGCGCCGCGGCCCGGTCGCCGGCGCCCACAAGGGCGCCTGGCGCACCGGCCGCGAGCCGCAAGAGTTCCTCCGGCCGCTCGTTCGGAACCACGGGCGCCGCCAGCGGATCGGCCACGAACGCACGCATGGCGTCCGCCCCGAGCGGCGCGACGCGCACTGCGACGACGCGCGAGCGGATGGTCGGCAGCAGCGATCCCGGTTCGCTCGAGGTGAGGATCAACGTGGTGTCCGCCGGTGGCTCCTCAAGCAGCTTGAGGAACGCGTTCGCGGCTTCCTGCGATGCGGCCTGCGGCACCATGCGCTCGGCATCGCCGACGATGAAGACCTTGCGCGCGGCCATCGCGGGCGAGCGCGTGGCCATCTGCATCAACAGGCGCGTCACATAGATGAAGATCGCCGTGGAGCCGTCAGGGCGCGCATAGAGGCCGTTGGCCGCGACGCGTTCGCGCACGGCCTCGTCGTACTCCGCGCGCACGTCGTCGACGTCGATGTCGGTCGAGTTCGGGATGCGCGGCCGAGGGAAGAACCAGCGCAGGTCGGGGTGTTGCAGTGTCAAAGAGAAGCGACACTGTTGGCACTCGCCGCATGGTTTGGCGTCGACGGCGGTCACGGTCGTCGGCCCGTCAGCGCCTTCTATTGTGCGGTCGCCGGCCGGCGCCTCGCAGAGCAGTCGCTGCGCGAGCCACAGCGCGAGCCGCTGTTTACCGATGCCAGCCGGCCCCTGCAACAGCAGGCTCGACGGCAGCGCCCCGCGATCCGCCTGGTCGGCGAGCCGGGCGCGCAGCGCTTCATGGCCATGCAGCGGGATCAGGGGCACGCGGGTAAGATAATCCGCATGAGAATCTCCTGCCTTGCTTCCCGATTCGCCGTCGCCGTGCTCGCCGTCGCGGCGCTCGCCCTCGCGCTGGTCGCGGGTGCGCCCCTGTCGCTGGGCGCGCAGAATCCTGCATCGGCCGCTGCGCGTGACTCACGACCGGCTGCCTCCGATGTGCGCGCCCGTGCGCGTGATCTTGGCGTGGCCCCCGGCGTGTTCACGCCCGGCGCACTCAATGCGATCACCGACGTCGCCGGCGTACGCGTGGGGCAGGTGACCCTGATCGAAGGCGACAGTGTGCGCACGGGCATCACGGCCATCATGCCGCACACGGGCAATGCATACCTCTCGCGCGTGCCGGCGGCGCTGCACGTGGGCAATGGCTTCGGCAAGTTCGCCGGCGGCACACAAGTGCGTGAGCTCGGTGAGATCGAGACGCCGATCGTCCTCACGTGCACGCTGTGCGTGTGGAAAGCGGCGGATGCGCTGGCCGCGTGGATGCTCGACCAGCCAGGCATGGAGCGCGTGCGCTCGATCAACCCGGTCGTCGGCGAGACGAACGACGGTGGACTCAATGACATCCGCGCGCGGCCGATCACGGCCGCGGCCGTGCGACGCGCGCTCGACAGTGCGCGCGCGGGCCCCGTGACGGAAGGCAGCGTCGGCGCCGGCACGGGCACGCGCGCGTTCGGCTGGAAGGGCGGCATTGGCACGTCATCGCGCGTGCTGCCCGAGCGGTTGGGTGGCTGGACCGTCGGCGTGCTCGTGCAGACCAACTTTGGCGGTGTCTTGCAAGTGCTCGGCGCGCCCGTCGGCAAGGAACTCGGCCGCTACGCCTTCCAAGGTCTCGTGCCCGGGCAGGCCGACGACAACGGCGACGGGTCGATCATCATCATCATCGCGACCGATGCGCCGCTCAGCGACCGCAACCTTGACCGCGTGGCTTCGCGCGCGATGATGGGACTCGGGCGCACGGGCAGCTCGGCGTCCAACGGCAGCGGCGACTACGCGCTCGCGTTCTCGACCGCCGAATCCGTGCGCCGCGTGTGGGACGCCGAGCGGCTCACGACGACCGAACTCGCGAACGAATCGATGAGTGGGGTCTTCCAGGCGACCGTCGAGGCGGTGGAGGAGGCGATCTACAACTCGCTCTTCATGGCGACGACGATGACCGGCAACGGCCAGCGTGCGGAGGCAATCCCGCTGGACCGTGTGCGCGAGATCCTCGTGCGGTACGGGATCCGGCCCTGACGCTGCCCTGACGTGTCGGCGGCGGAAGTCTTGCGAACACCCGGCGCGTTGCGCTCAGAGCCCTTTGCTGCTGGATGAGCGGCCCGACACCTCGTCCAGGTGAATGCGGAACAGGATCTCGCGCCCGGGTGCGGGATCCTCGGCCGTGAGCGCTTCGGGCGTGACGGCGCGCATCAACTTCAAGGCGTGCGCGTGGAGCAGGACCTCTTCCTCGCTGCCATCGGGACGCAGCAGATAGAGGCCGCCCTTCACCACCACGGAGCGCCAATCGAACGGGCCGTCCACCTCGTCGACCTGGAACGCGACCCAACGGTTGTGCTTCACGATCTCGAGCTTGCGGCCCAACGCCGTGCGACCGTAGAGCCAGCCATCGTCGAAGTAGTAGTGGATGGGCGCAATGTCCACACGGTCGCGGAACGTGTACGCCATGCGTCCGACGTGATGCCGCGACAGCAGGGCCCGGCATTCGGGCTCTGCGAGTTCCCGGAACCGCGCGCGGATTGGCTTGGTCATGGGTCGGCGACGTTGACGGCGGGGGACCGCGCGAGCGCGGCGTAGGCGGCGCGTACGCGCTCGAGTGCCTGGTCGGCGGTCGCGCCGTCGGCCGAGAGGTGTCCCATCTTGCGGCCCGGCCGTGCGCTGCGCTTGCCGTAGAGGTGCACTCGCACGCCCGGCACCGCGAGTGCGGCCGCGAAATCGGGCTCGCCGTCGGTCCAGAGGTCGCCGAGCAAGTTGTGGATCGCCGCGGGCCGCACGACCTCGACCGAGCCGAGCGGCAGGTGGCAGATCGCGCGCACGAGCTGTTCGAACTGGCTCGTCGGATGCGCGCGTTCCGAGTGGTGATACGTGTTGTGCGGCCGCGGGGCGAGCTCGTTGACGAGCAGGGAGCCGTCGGCCAGCACGAACATCTCGACCGCCAGCAAGCCGGTGACATCGAGCGCGGTGGCAATGTCGCGCGCCAGCGCCTGCGCGCGCGTCTCAAGAGCGGCCGGTATCTGCGCGGGCGTCACGGCCCACGTGAGCACGCCATCGGTGTGCACGTTGCGTGACGCGGGGTAGGCGACGGCGACACCGTCAGCGCGCCGTGCGACGAGTACGCTGATCTCGAACGCGATGTCGAGGAAGGCCTCGACGACGCATACTGGAGCGCCGAGCGCGGTAAAGGCGGCGCCGCCTTCGGCGGGTGTCTTGACGCGCACCTGCCCGCGCCCGTCGTAGCCGCCCATGGCGCTCTTCACGATGCTCGGGCCGAGCGCGGCGACCGCGTCGGCGGCCGTGGTCGCATGCTGCACGGTCCGGAATGCACCCAGCGGAAAGCCCGCGCCGGCGAGCCATTCCTTCTGTCGCGCGCGCTGCTGGATCACATATACGGCCTCCACGCGCGGATATAGCGGCGCCTCGGCCGCAGCGGCCTCGAGTGAAGGGCGTGGGATCTGCTCGATCTCGAGCGTGACGGCCGCGCAGCCGCGCGCGAGTGCGGCGGCGGCTTCCGCGTCGGCCCACGGCGCGGTGACGGTGCGCGACGCGATGACGCCAGCGGGGCAGTCCTTGTCCGGATCGAGCACGGCGACGTCATAACCCAGGGTTCGAGCGGCCATCGCCGCCATGCGGCCGAGCTGGCCGCCGCCGAGGAAGCCGATCGTCGCGCCGGGCGGGATGGGCTCGAGCGGCGCGGCGGTCGCGGGGCCCGTGGCGTCTCGCACGGATCGGCCGAGCGCAGCGTCCGTCATGGCAACTTCGCCGCACGGACGTCGGCGGCCCTGCTGGCGCGCCAAGCGCGCAGCTTCTCGCGCACCTCGGGCCGGTGCGAGCCCACGATCTCGGCCGCGAGAATGGCCGCGTTCGTCGCGCCGGCCTTGCCGATGGCGAGCGTGCCGACAGGGATGCCGGCCGGCATCTGCACGATCGAGAGCAGCGAGTCGAGTCCGTTGAGCGTGGTGGCCGGAATCGGGACGCCGAGGACGGGCACCAGCGTCTTCGCGGCCACCATGCCCGGCAGGTGCGCCGCGCCACCGGCGGCCGCGATGATCACCAGCAGTCCCGCGCGCTCGGCCTGCTCAGCGTACTCGAACATGAGGTCGGGCGTGCGATGCGCCGAGACGACGCGCGCCTCGAACGGCACGCCCAAGTGCGTGAGGAGTTCGCACGCCGGCACGAGGTGCTCGTAGTCGGACTTGGAACCCATGATGACGCCGACGAGCGGCGCGGCTTGAGCGGTCATGCGGGAAATATGGCCGAATGGGTGGATGGGCGCACCCGCGCCCTACGTGGACGCAAGCTCGACGAGTTTCCTCACGGTGTTGATGTTGCGGCCCGTGCCGATGTCGGCGAACGGCGTCTTGAGCTTCGAGACGCCCTGCCCGTCGGGATAGTGGATGTAGAGTTCGCGCCCGCGCGGAGCGAGCTGCTCACCGCCGGGCGTCTTCACGCCGACGATCGCCACTTTGTCGGGCGCTTCATCAAGGAACATCACGATGACGCGGTTGGGGGGCGCGTCGGGGAATGGGTTGTGCTGGTCCACCGCCTCGAGCTCCGCGCGGCTGCGGAGGAGTACGCGGCACGGCTTGCCGAGACGGAGGGCGAGCGCCTTCTCCAGTTTCGCCTTGGCTTTTGCGGCGTCGAGCGCGCTCGTGAAGACGACATTGCCCGACTGGATGTAAGTGCGCACGTCGTGGAAACCGAGCGTCTCGCAGAGGGTGCGCAGGTCGGCCATGGGCAGCTTGCCGGTGCCGCCGACGTTGATGGCGCGTAAGAGGGCGATGTGGGTGGGCATGGCCCGCATAAAGTAGCTGCGTGAAACGCGCACGGCGCGCGCGGCGTAGATACAGCGATGCAGCGGGCAAAGGCGAAGAGGGCCCGGCCGGATGTAACCGGCACGGGCCCCCAACATGTCTTGCAGCAGCTCCCGCGACAGGACTCGAACCTGTGACCCGGCGATTAACAGTCGCCTGCTCTACCAACTGAGCTACGCGGGAATAGACCCGTAAGCTAACCGGGCGCGAGGGTTGAGTTCAACCCTCGT
>JAKFFA010000068.1:0-3217 GCA_036675455.1 Gemmatimonadaceae bacterium
GCCGCCGCCATGCTCTCGCTGGACGGGTACTTGCCGGTACCGACAATCAAACGCGACGTGAACCGCCGCCCCGCAATCACCAGCGCATCGTCCGAACCGCCGCCTACGAAATTCACGATCTCAACCTCATCTCCGTCATCAATCATCGTCGTCGCATAGTCCGTGCGCCTGACGACGTGTCGATTGTGCTCGACCGCCACACGGCGCGCGTCGATGGCGAGCGCTTCGAGCAACGCCGGCAGCGTCATGCGGCCCGCGAATTCGCGTGGCTCGCCGTTCAGGCGAATCGTCAAGCTACCAGTATAATTCTTGGACTTTGACAGACACCGCTGTTCCGCTTCTAGACCTCCAGCTGCAATATGCGCCCCTTCGCGGCGCGATTCTCGACGCCATGACGCGGGTGGCCGACAGCCAGCGCTTCATAGGCGGCCCCGAAGTCGAGGGCTTCGAACGCGAAATTGCCGGTCTGCTCGAAGTGGAGCATGCCGTCGGCATGTCGTCGGGCACCGACGCGATCCTCGCGGCGCTGATGGCGCTCGGCATCGGCCATGGCGACGAGGTCATCACGTCCACGTACTCGTTCTTCGCCACCGCGGGCTGCATCGCGCGCGTGGGGGCGCGGCCCGTGCTCGTCGACATCGATCCCGCGACGTTCAATCTCGACACCGCGGCGACGATCAGCGCCATCGGGCCGCGCACGAAGGCCATCATTCCCGTGCACCTGTACGGCCAGATGGCCGACATGGAGCCGCTCATGGCCGCGGCGCGCGATCGCGGCATTGCGATCATCGAGGACGCATGTCAGTCCATCGGCGCGAAGTATCGCGGCGCCCAGGCGGGGCACTGGGGACTGGCAGCCTGCTTTTCGTTCTTTCCGAGCAAGAACCTGGGCGCGTTCGGCGACGGCGGGCTCACGACGACCAACGATGCGGCGTTCGCGCGCGAACTGAGGCTGATGCGCTCGCACGGATCCGAGAAGCGCTACTACCACCAGAAGGTGGGCGCGAATTTCCGGCTCGACGCCCTTCAGGCCGCGATTCTGCGCGTGAAAGCGCCGCACCTGGCGGCATGGACCGGGGCGCGCCGCGCGAATGCGGAGATCTATCGCACGTTGTTCGAGGCCGCGGGACTCGATCGCACGGTCACGCTCCCGATCGAGCGCGACGAGTGCTTTCACATTTACAACCAGTTCGTCATTCGTGCGCCGCGGCGTGAGGCGCTGCGTGCGCATCTCGATGCGCAGAAGATTGGCACCGAAGTCTATTACCCGGTGCCGTTCCATCTGCAGGAGTGCTTCCAGCCGCTCGGCTATCGCAAGGGCGATTTCCCTGAAGCCGAGCGCGCGTCGGCCGAGACGCTGGCGCTTCCGATCTTCGGTGAGCTCACCCGCGCGCAGCTCGAGCGCGTCGTCGGCGCCATCGCGGATTTCTACAAGGCATGAGAGTGCTCGTGACCGGCGCCGCCGGCCATCTCGGCGCGGCGATCGTAGACGAGTTCGGCGCGGCGCATGACGTGACCGCACTCGCTCGCGCTGATCTCGACATCACCAGCTCGGATGCTGTGAACGCGGCGGTTGTGCGTCATGCCCCAGACGCGATAATCAACTGCGCGGCCTGCAACGACGTTGACGGTGCCCAGCGCGATCCGAATCCTGCCCTCGAGATCAACGCCCTTGGCGTGCTCCTCCTCGCGCGCGCCGCCGAAGCGGCCGGCGCTGCGTTCGTGCACTTCAGCACCGATTTCGTGTTCGACGGCGAGACGGACGTGCCGTACGTCGAGGCCGACGCGCCGCGGCCGCGAAGTTTCTATGGGTGCACGAAGCTGCTGGGCGAGCGGTTCGCGGAAGACGCCCGGCGGCACTACGTGCTGCGGGTCGAGAGCATTTTCGGCGGCCCGACGGCGGGCACGACAGCGAGAGACGGTTCGCTCGGGACTATCGTGAAGAAGCTTCGAGCAGGCGCAGAGGTCGCGGTCTTCACGGACCGCACGGTCTCGCCGAGCTACGCGCCCGACATCGCGCGGGCCACGCGCGCGTTGCTGGAGCGCGGCGGGGAGCCCGGCTTGTACCACTGCGTAAACAGCGGCCAGGCGACGTGGGACGTGATCGCGCGTGAGGCGGCGGCGATCCTGGGCGTTGAGCCGAACCTGAAACCCATCACGCTCGACATGTTGACGCTGGCCGCGCCGCGTCCGAAATATTGCGCGCTCAATCCCGCCAAACTTGCCGCGGCCGGTTTCGAGATGCGCAGCTGGCGGGACGCGCTGCGCGCGTGGCTCAAATAATCTCCGCGACCATCTTCCCAATCGCCAGACACGACGTCAGTCCCGGCGAGTCGATCCCGGCCGCGTGAATGAGCCCCGCCTGTTGCGCATCGCGTCGAATCATGAAGTCCGCGAAGCGCTCTTCCGGCGGATGCAGTTTCGCGCGGATGCCGGAACCACCGTCTCGAAGGTCCTCGAGCTTCAGTGTCGGCATCAGCAGCTTCGCCGCCTCGAGGAAGAATTCCAGCGGAGGCCGTTCCGACTCGTAGTCGCTCTTCGACTCCTGATACTTCATCGTCGGCCCCAGCAGCACGGTGCCGCCGGTCGTCGGTGTGAGATGCACGCCGAGGCCGTGGCCTGACGGGTCGGGAAGCGGGTACAGCGGCACTGTCAGGCCCGCTGCCGCGCGTTTCGTGACTTCCGCGTAGTCGCCCCGGCACGGCCAGATCGTGAAGGTCTCGCCGCCGCACAGTTTCGACACGTCATCTGCGTACAACCCGCCCGCATTGACGATGACGGAGGCGCGGATCTGCTCACGGGCCGTGTCGATGACGAAGCGATCCGCATTGCGCGACACGCCGCGAAGAGGCGTCGCGGGCAGCAGTACCGCGCCAGCTTCCGAAGCCTGCGCCGCAAGCGCGATGACCAGTTGTGAGGCGTCGACGATGCCGGTGTCAGGCGACCAGAGGGCGATCGCCGCGCGTGCGCCAGGTTGGCGCGCGGCAATGCCAGCAGCGCTGAGCATTTCCGCGCGCGCGCCGTTTACGCGCGCATTGGCCGCGATGGCTTCGAGTTCGGGCGCCTGCGACGTATCGGAGGCGATAACCAGTTTGCCCGTGCGCCGGTGCTGCACACCGTGGCGCTCGCAGAACTGGTAGAGGGCGTCGCGGCCTTCGAGGCAAAGCTTCGCTTTGAGCGTGCCGGGTGGGTAGTAGAGTCCCGCGTGGATGACGCC
>JAKFFA010000048.1:0-16238 GCA_036675455.1 Gemmatimonadaceae bacterium
GCCACTCCCTGCGCGCGCCCTACGGCGCTTACACGCTTCGAACCGGCGGCTGCGCCGCCGTTTCTCGCTACGCGCCAACGGGCGCGCTGCGGGAGTGACGCGCCGGCCGACCACCGGGCGTCGAGCTCACCCGGGTGCGGATCCGCAGTTCAGCTTCCAGCGATGAGTCGGTCGCGATCAGTGGGTCGCGCGAGCTGGGCGCGGGGATGCGCACAAACCATTGGGGCGCGCGAGACGGGAGCCCGCGTCAGGTTGCGCGGCTGCCTCAAGGAACGACCGGACGACCGAGGCACGATACCCGAGCCATGGCCCAACAAGGCAAAAGCGGACTCCCACGCGCCACCCCCGACGGGTAACTTGCGAGGGTCCCGTAACCAAAGGTTCCGCGTTGAAGATCGCTGTCTGCCTCAAGCGCGTCCCCGATATGGACGCCCGCTTCAAGATCGCCCCCTCCGGCAAGGCCGTCGACGAAGCCGGACTCAAATTCGACATCTCCGACTTCGACGGCTACGCCGTCGAGGCCGCACTGCAGATCAAGGAAAAGGCCAACGAAGGCGAGGTCGTCGTGATCTCCTTGGGCGCCGACGTCGTGCAGGAAACGCTTCGCAAGGCCATGTCCATGGGCGCCGACCGCGCCGTGCATCTCAAGAGCGATGATCGCCCCGTGGACTCGTACGCGATTGCCAGCGCCCTTGCCACGGAGCTCAAGGACGGAGGCTACGACCTCATCATGTTCGGCCGCATGAGCATCGACACGGCGCACGGCGCCGTCGGCGTGATGGTGGCCGAGCAGCTCGGATTGCCTTGCGTGACCGCGATCTCGAAGCTCGAGTTCGATGGCACCACGGCCAAGATGCGCCGCGAGCTCGAAGGCGCGTATGAACTGGTCGAGTGCGCATTGCCCGCCGTCGTCACCATCGACGAAGGCATCGCGCGGCCGCGCTACCCGTCGCTCAAGGGCATCATGGCCGCCAAGAAGAAGCCCATGGATTCGAAGCCGGCGCAGCTCCCCGAGCAGCGTCTCACGCTCGATGCATTCGCACTGCCGCCGGAGCGTTCGGCCGGCCGCATCATCGGTGAAGGCACGGACGCCGTGCCGGAACTCATCCGTCTCCTCAAGGAAGAGGCGAAGGTACTCTGATGCCGGATAACAAGAACGTTCTTGCATTCGCGGAATCACGCGGCGGCGACGTGCGGCGCGCTGCACTCGAGGCCGTGACCGTCGCGCGCGTCATCGCCGACGCGACCGGCGGCCAGGTGCACGCGATCCTCTTCGGCGCGAGCGGCATCGGCCAGCACGCATCCGCGCTCGGCGCGCATGGCGCGGATAGTGTGCTCGTGGTTGAGCACGCGGGCTTTGCGAACAACAACCCCGAGACCGTCGCGGCGACAATCGCCGCCCGCATGGGTGCGGGCGCCGCAGCGGGGGGCGGTGCGGCATCGGGCGGCTCGTACCGCGCGTTCGTCTGCGCGGCGTCGGCCACCGGCAAGGACATCGCGCCACGCGTGGCTGCCAAGCTCAAGGTGCCCGTCGCGTCGGACGTGATCGCGCTCGAGGTCAAGGGCGACGCAATCGCCGTCACGCACCCCGGCTACACGGGCAAGGTCATGCAGTCGATGACGCTCTCGGCGTCGCCGGCGGTGGTCTCGGTGCGACCCGGCGCGTGGCCGCCCAAGGAGAATGCGAAGGCGGGCACCGTGGAAACAATCCAGCCCGCGATCGACCCGGCGAGTGTGCGCGTCAAGGTCACCGAGACCGCGGCCGGCAGCGCGACCAAGCTCGATTTGGGCGAGGCGCCGGTGATCGTGTCCGGCGGACGCGGCCTCAAGGAAGCCGCGAACTTCAAGCTCGTCGAAGATCTCGCTGACGCGTTTGGCAACGCGGCCGTGGGCGCGACGCGCGCCGTGACTGACGACGGCTGGCGCCCGCACTCCGAGCAGATCGGCCAGACCGGGCGACTCGTGAGCCCGGATCTCTATGTGGCGCTCGGCATCTCCGGCGCCATCCAGCATCTCGCCGGTATGCGCACGAGTAAGACCATCGTCGCCATCAACCGCGACAAGGAAGCGCCGATCTTCAAGATCGCCGACTACGGCATCGTCGGTGATGTGCTGCAGATCCTGCCGGTGCTGACCGCGGCAGTGAAGCAGGCGCGGGCGAGCTGAGCCGATGACACTCGCGAACGGAGTCTTCCTCGGCATCGTCATCCTGTCGGTTGGCTTCTTCGCGTACAACGTGCTGCGGCTCATCGGGGAGATGCGGTTGGGCCGCACCGACGACAATCGCCTCGACGGGATTCCGGTGCGCCTGCTCAACTTCCTGACGATCGGGATATTCCAGAAGAAGATCTTCCGCGATTCCGTCGCGGGGCCGATGCACGCCGCGATCTTCTGGGGTTTCCTCGTGCTCGGCGCGAGCACGACTGAGGTGCTGCTGGAAGGCGTGTTCCATGGCTTCACGTACGCCACGTACCTGCCCGGTTGGTTGTACCAGTTCTATGTCGCGAACCAGTATCTGTGGGGTGGGATCGTCCTCGCGGCTGTGGCCTTCGCGCTCTTCCGGCGGCTCACGCACCGTGTGCGACGGCTGCTGGGGAAGGAGACTCACCCCGGCGATCCGCTGCTGATTCTCACTTGGATTGGCGCGCTGATGGTGACGATGTTCCTCGAGGCTGCGCCTGGCATTTCGCCCGCGTGGCAGCAGGTGGTCTGGTGGACGCACGCGCTGCTGGTGCTCGGCTTCCTCAACTACCTGCCGTACTCCAAGCATCTGCATGTGGTGGTGTCGCTGCCCAACACGTTCCTCTCGAACACGAGTGGACCCGGCACCATCGGCGCCATGCGCGCGATGGACTTCGAGGGTGCCGACGCCGAGCGGTTCGGTGCGAAGGATGTCGAGGACCTGAGCTGGAAGTCGCTGCTCGACGGGTTCGCGTGCACGGAGTGTGGCCGTTGCACCGCCGTGTGTCCAGCGAACATCACGGGCAAGATGCTGAACCCGCGCAAGATCATGATCAACACGCGCGAGCGGCTCGAGGAGAAGGCACCGTGGATGGTGACATCCGAGGGCGGTGTAGCCGTACTTTCGGCCGATGCGCCCGAGGGGTTGGCGGAGCGCACACTGCTGGACGACTACATCACGGAGCAGGAACTCTGGGCGTGCACGTCGTGCCGCGCCTGTGTGTACGAGTGCCCCGTGTCGATCGACCAGCTCTCGATCATCAACGAGCTGCGGCGCAACCTCGTGCTCGACGAGTCGCGGTTCCCCGAAGAGATCATGCCTGCGTTCGAGTCGATGGAGGCCAACGGCTCGCCGTGGGCGTTCGACCCGGGCGACCGCGCGAAGTGGGCCGAGGGCATGAACATCCCGACGATGGCCGAGATGACCGAGCGCGGGGAGAACCCCGAGGTGCTCTACTGGGTCGGCTGCATGGGTTCGTTCGACGACCGCTCGAAGAAGACGACGGTCGCGTTCGCCAAGATCCTGCAGGCCGCGGGCGTCAAGTTTGCGATCTTGGGCCAGGAAGAGAAGTGCAATGGCGACCCGGCGCGGCGCATGGGCAATGAGTACCTGTACCAGATGCTCGCCAAGGACAACATCGAAACGCTCGACAAGTACGGTGTGAAGACAGTGGTGACCGCGTGCCCGCACTGCTTCCACCAGATCGGCAACGAGTATCCGCAGTTGGGTGGCAACTATGAGGTTGTGCACCATTCGACGTACATCGAGTGGTTGATGGCGGAGGGGCGCGTGCCGATCGTCGAGGATCTCCATGCGAGCGTGAGCACGTTCACGTACCACGACTCGTGCTATCTGGGCCGCTACAACGGCGTGTATGATGCGCCGCGCGAGACGCTGAGCCGCGCGCTCCCCGTGATGCAACTCGTCGAGATGCCGCGCACGAAGGACCGCGGGCTCTGCTGCGGCGCCGGCGGCGGGCGCATGTTCATGGAGGAGAAGGAGGGCAAACGCATCAACATCGAGCGCGCCGAGGAGGCGTTGGCGACCGGCGCGGACGCGGTGGCAGTGGCGTGCCCGTTCTGCATGACGATGATGGCGGATGGGGTGAAGGCGAAGGGGAGTGAGGTGCCGGTGCTGGATATTGCTGAGGTGGTGGCAGGGCAACTGCGCGCATGACGCAGGAGGCGTCGGTCCCGCCTGACCATCCGGGCCTGCCGGTCAAGCCGCCGATCATCTTCGTGGTCGCGTTGGCGATTGGCGTGGCGATTCACTGGGCGTGGCCGATGTCCGCCCGTCCGGCGAGCTGGGGCTTTTTGGGCATCGGGGTGTCCGTATTGGCGATCGCGCTGATCGAGTGGGCGTCGTTCACGTTTCGTCGCTCGGGCACCAACGTGGTGCCGTGGAAGCCGGCGATGACCGTGGTGTCTCGCGGCCCGTATGCGCTCTCGCGGAATCCTATCTACGTCGGGTTTGCGCTTTTCCAGGTGGGGCTCGGGCTTTGGACGAACCGGCTGGCCGTGGTGCTGATGGTGGTGCCGGCGGTAATCGTCACGAGCGTGGTGGTGATCAGGCGGGAGGAGCGGTATCTGGAGCGGAAGTTTGGGGCGGGGTACCTCGAGTACAAAGCGCGTGTGCGGCGGTGGGTGTGAGCTGGGCGCGTTACGCACAATCCACGCGCGACCCACAACCCAATCGACCGCACCGCCGGTGCGCCGAGTTCACGCCGCGGCGATGACGTGCCGCTCCGGCCGCGCGTAGCTAGTCTCCGCGTCGGCGACCATTCCAGTGCCGAGCACTATATCGTGGACGTCGCGGTTCGGGTGGGTGAGATGACCAGCGTGAGCGTGAGTAGCGTGCCGGCCCCCGACGCTTGTGAAGCGGAGGCCGCGATCCACTCGTGGCAGCTAGTCCATGCCCGGCAAACAAGAGCAGCACACACGGACTAGGTGAGCAGGTCGCTGTAGCTCCTGCTTCCGTGCGCAGAAACTGGACGACGTACCCGCTCAGCGCGGGGACCGAGGCTGGCGTGCGTGTCCTCCCGGGTGATGCCGCAGGCCATGTCTGTGACGACAACCGCCCCCGAGTTCCCGCATCTCGTGGAATGGACGGCCCGCCTGCAGGGAGGGTCGAGGCATTCTCCTCGATTCCCCGCTCCCCTTCGGTTCCCGAGGACAGCAGCGCGGGTCGTTCTACGTCTACGGCTTCAATGATACGAAGTAGGTCGGGCTGCACTCTCTACGTTGCTACCACCGCCACTCCTCAACCTCGAGCCCAGGCACACGCCGGAACTCCGTGGCGTTTCCCGTCGCCACAGCGAGACCGTTCGCCAAGGCGGTTGATGCGATCACCAGGTCACGCTCGCCGATCGGCGTGCCGGCCAGCGCCAGCGCATGCCGGCCACGGGCATGATGCTCGGCAGCCTGTCGATCGAACGGGAGTATCACGCAGGCGTCGATAAGTGATGCGAGTCGCCTGCGCGCCGCGACAGGAGAGTTGCCCTTGATTTCGCCGTACCGCAACTCGGCCAACGTCATCGAAGCGAGTGCCACGAACCCCGGCTTGAGCTCCGAGAATCGGCGCAAGGTCGGTAGGTGTCCACGCAGGATGTGCACGCAGACGCTCGTGTCCAGGAGATGAGTCACTCGTCGTCGAAGCTGACGTCCGTGCCGCCAGCTGGGAGGGGAGGGGGCACCTCAAAGTCAGCGAACAAATGCGCGTCGGCGAGGAACCCCTCGATGAATCCCTCCGGCCATTCGTCCTTCGCAATCGGCTCGAGAATAACCGCGCGCCCTTCACGGCGTATTTCCACCTCGTCCCCCTCGAAACGGAATTCCTTGGGTAGCCGCACGGCCTGCGATCGCCCGTTCCAGAACAACTTCGCCCTTATCGGCTTGTCGGTATTCTTGGAATGCCCCTTCATCGGCGGCCTCGCCAATTTGGTGATATATACCAGTATATATCACACCATTCAAGCGCGCAATTGGGCCGAAGATTTCGCACTGTGGGGAGGTGCTTCAATCCCTCGGGCACTGGAGGGCGCGCTTACGGACACCCGGCTATCCGAAAAGCTCCAGCATCCGCAACGACACTTCTCGACGCGGCGCCCCAGACTTCAGCTCAGCTCCACCTACGCCGGCGGCCCCGGCGTATCATAGCTGAGCACCACCCTCGGCCCGTCCCGCCGCACGAGCAACCCGCTCCCACACCCCGCGCACTCCGTGCGCCAAGGCATGTGCGTCGGCCAGTTGTCCACGAGGCGCCCGCAGTGCGGGCAGTGCGCGCGCGGAGGCGGCAGCTCCTCGGCGGCGACACGCGATTCTCGCGTGTGCAACGCCTGCGCCGCGTCGGCAAGTAGCCGTTGCTCCTTCGCGCTCATGCCCGCAAGTTGCGCGCGCGTGGCGAATCCGCTCGCGACAATGGACTCGGCGCTGTCCGCGGACAACCCGACGAAATCATCGCGACTAGGCATGGTCGGCCCGATCTGCGCGCGCAGATTGCGCGCGGTCCACTTGATCGCCCACCACACGAAGCCGAGGAAGAACAGGAGCTTCGCCCAGAAATCCCACTCAAGAGTCATCGACTCAATCCCTCAGTACGGTGTGCGGATCCGCGTGGCTGTCTCAGTGCGCAAACAAGTCAGAGAGAGAACACTTCCGCGCGCGCCGCGTCCCCGGTCAGCAACAGCGCACTCAATGCCTCGCCCGCCTCCACCCGCGCCCGGTCCTCCGGCACAACAATCAGCGCATTCGCCAGCGCCATCGACGTGAGTATGCCCGAGCCCTGCGGCCCGGTCAATCGCGCGCCAAGCGTACCATCCGCACGCGGCGTGACAATGCCGCGCAAAAAATGCGTGAGCCGCGCGCCCGTCGTCACGGGCTCCTCGAGCGTCACGCGCACGGGACGCCGGTGCAGCCGCGTGTGGCCCAACATCTTCCGGATCACGGGCCGCACGAACAACTCGAACGTCACCATCACCGACACGGGATTGCCGGGCAGCCCGAGCCATGGGATGCCCGCCACATGGCCGAAGCCCAGCGGCGCGCCGGGCCGCATGCGCACCTTCCAAAAATCGAGCGCCGTGCCGTCACCCATCTCCGCGAGCGCGGCGCGCGTGTAATCGAACTCGCCCACGGACACGCCGGCCGAGGTGATGATGAGGTCGGGCTTCGCCGCCACGGCGCGCTGCAGGATCTCGCGCATGGCCTCGAGCGTGTCCGCACTGTGCCCGAGCGAGATCGGCTCGCCGTTACTGTCGCGCACGAGCGCGTCAAGCGTGTAGCCGTTGGAGCTCACGATCTTGCGGCCGGCGCGCACCTCGTCGAAGCGGTCGAGGTCGACGAGCTCGTCGCCCGAGCCGAGGATCGCCACGCGCGGCCGACGGTGCACGCGCACGATTCCCGCACCAACCGACGCGAGCACACCGACCTGTGCCGCCGCGATAGGCATCCCGCGCGGCAGCGCCACGGCGCCCTCGCGCAGGTCCTCACCGCGCTGCCTGACGTTCCGGCCGGCATCGCGGTCCTTCACGATGCGCACACGCTCCACGCCACCGTCGGTATCCTCGACGCGGATCACGGTGTCCGCGCCCTCGGGCAGCGGCGCGCCGGTCATGATGCGCGTGGCCGTCCCTTGCGCCAGTGCGAGCTTCGGGAACGCACCGGCCGCGACGGTCTCCAGTACGGGCAGCTCGATCGGCGCATCCTCGTGCGCGCCGCGCACGTCCGCCGCGCGCACGGCGTAGCCGTCCATCGCGGAGTTGGTCCAGTGCGGCAGCGTGATCGGCGACGTCACGTCGGCGGCGAGTACCCGGCCGAGCGACTCGCGCAGCGAGATGGCTTCCACCGCCAGCGGGCTGATCGCCGCCGTGATGCGCTCGGCCGCCTCGGGGACGGAGAGCATCAGGCTCGTGACCACCACGTCCGCGCGCCGCTCATTCCGCGAAGCCCGGCAGCGCCGCCAACATCGCCACGAGCGCGTCCTGCACGCGCTCAACCTCTGCGTTCGGCACGACATGATTGTTCGCCAGCATCGAGAAGAGCAGCAGGCGCCCATCGGCCGTCGTCACATAGCCCGACAGCGCGCGCGCCTTGTCGATTGTGCCGGTCTTCGCATGCACGTTGCCTTCCGCCGGCGTGCCGGTCATGCGCTCGCGGATGGTGCCGTCCACGCCGCCCACGGGTAGCGCGGCGTAGAACACGCGGAACGATGGGTGGCGCCGCATCGCGTCGAGCACGCGCACGATCGTCTCGGGCGAGACGTAATCATGCCGCGAAAGCCCGCTGCCGTCGCGCACGGCGAATCCCATGGAATCGGCACCCCACGCCAGTAACTGCCGCTCGACCACGGCGCGCGCGCTGTCTGCGGTGCCGAAGCCGGTGACCTCGCGGCCGAGTGTCTTGAACAGGATCTCGCCGATCTGGTTCTGCGACGGCTTCTCGAACACGGGCAGGATCTCGCGCAGCGGCGGCGAGAGCCGCTCGGCGAGCACGTGCAGACCGGTGGTGTCGACCACAAGATTGGGTGCGATGCCGCCGTGCACCGTGATGCCGCGCGCTTCGAGCGCCTCGGCGAACGCGCCGAGCCACGCGGCCGCCGGATTGCGCAGCGCGACGTTCACGGTCACGGAATCGCGCCGGCGCACCGTGCCCGTGAGGTTCACCAGCGGCCGCTCGCCGCGCACGTCGATCGTCCAGCGCACGCGCTGGCGCAGGTCGCAGCACATGGTCGTGAGCACCTGCGTCGACCCAATGAGTGGAATGGTCGCCGCGGGCGATGTGCGCACGCGTACGCTGTCTCCGGGGAACTGGCCGCCGTACACCGTGATGCGCGCGTACCCCTCATTGAAGATCAACTCGTCGACCGGCGCCGAGTAACCGTAGTCAAGATCGTCCCAGCCCCAGCCGTATCCGAGCGTGGAATCGGGGAACGCGTCGCCGCCGCGCACGAGGCGGCCGGCGATCGCACGGATGCCCTGCGCGGCCAGCGAGTCGGCGAGGGCGAGCATCGGTAGCATGGCGTTGCCCCCGGGCAGCGAGTCGCTGGTCGTGAGCGAGTCGCTGAAGGACGGGTCGCCCGTGCCGACAACCACGAGGTCGCCGCTCAGCACGCCGTCGACGAGCGCGGTGTCGCCCAGGATGGTGGTGGTGAAGCGGTATTCGGGTCCGAGTGTGGCGAGCGCCGTGGAGCCGGTGATCAGCTTCTGATTGGACGCCGGCATGAAGAGCTTGCCGGCGTTGCGCGAGTAGAGCGTGTCGCCCGATTCCGGATCGACCACGAGCACACCCCAGTGCGCGGAGCGGAACATGGGATCGCCGAGCAGCGAGTCGGCAAGGGCGACGAACGCCTGACGAGATGGCGGCACGGGCATGGGCGCCTCGTGCGTGAGGATCCGGGGGTCGAGCACCGCGACAGGCGGTCCGGGTTCACCGCGTTCGGTGGGCGGCGGCGGCGCGTTGGTGAGCGAGTCGTCGCCTGAAGGTGTCGGCGTGGGTCCCGGCACGCCGCGGCAGGCGATTGAGCCCACCAGCGCGAACAAGGCCAGCCGCGGGACGATGGACCGGACGGCGAGGAAACGCGCGATCAAGTTCTCAGTCATCTGGGAAAACTACAGGAAGATGGCTCAGGTGGGCTCACGACCGGGAGGATGAGCGGTTGGGCGGGCTCGCGGCTGAGCGGAACTCGCGTCAGGCAGGATCACGATTGAGGAACTCTCGCTCGACCCAGTCAGCGAGCAAGCGTAGCCACTCGCCCTGACTCAGCGCGAATCGAGCGCCCGCAAATCCATCCATCGGTGCGTCCGCCACCATCGCGCGCCAGGTCGCCGCGTTGGGCAACTGCGATGTCCACAGCGGCGAATCATGCGCCTCGCGCCGGTAGATCTCGACCTTGGGGATCTCCGAGGCCTTGAACCCCTCACACAGCACCAGGTCCGCATCCGAGAGATATCGCGCGACGATCTCCTCCGGCGTGAGCTCGCGGTCCCAGCGCATGACGAGCGCGAACTTGTCCGGCGAGGCCATCGCGACGCGATCCGCGCCGCCCTCGTGGTAATGACGATACGTGTCGGTCGCCGCTGGGTCGAGGTTGAATGTGTGCGATCCATGCTTGAGCGTCATCACGCGATGGCCGCGGCGTGTGAGTTCGGCGCAAAGTTTCACCAGCAGCGTTGTCTTGCCGGCATGCTTGCGGCCGACGACCGAGAGCATGGGAGGCGTCGGTGTCGCGGGTATCGGCCGCGCGGATGCCGTCTCTGGGCGCGCGTGCTTCCCGTGGGCGTCTTCACCCACGCGAAGACTCCGTGCCTTCGGCGCGCGCCAAGTCCTCGGGGCTGTTCACATTGCCGAACATCACGGACGGATCACCGAACCGCGCGACGTCGGCGAGCGGCAGCGTCACGGCCGTCACATGATCGTGGAACGCCACTACACGGCGATCGCCCGCGTCCAGCGCGGCCTCGATAGGCCCGAGGCACGCATGCGAGTACCACGCGCAGAGCGGCTCCACGCCACGGCGCGAGCCGTCGCTCGCGGGGAGGACGGCGTCGGCGCGAGCGGCCCGCGTACCCGCCGTGTCGCGCGGGGTGCCACCTACCACGCCCGCCTCGCCGTCCGCCTCCCCGCGCTCCCGCAGCGCGCGCAGCAACGCTGTGGGCACAAACGGCATGTCCCACGCGACCAGCAGGATCGCGCCGCCCGCATGCGAGAGCGCCGCGTGCAGCCCGCCCAAGGCGCCTTCGCCGGGCCGGACATCCGCCTCCGTCCGCACGCCCGGCAGCCACTCCGCCGCACCCGGCGCGTTGGCCACGAGCAGCAACTCGTCGGTCGTCTCGCGCAGTGCGTCAGCCACACGGTCAATGATGCGCCGGCCGCCCACGCGCTCCAAACCCTTGGGCCGTCCACCGTAGCGCGTCGCGCCGCCCCCGGCGAGGATCACGCCCGTGCACCGCATCAGCCCCAGACCTGCGGCGTGCCCGAGACCGCGCGGCCGATCAACACCATGCCAGCCGCCTCCGCGATCTGCACCGCCATCGTGCTCGGCACGGACGGCGTCGCCACAACGGAGACGCGCGCGCGAGCGGCCTTGAAGGCGAGTTCACCGGAGATGCGGCCCGTCACGAGCAGGATCAAATCCGCGGGCGATTCGCCCGCCAGAATGCGCGCGCCCATCACCTTGTCCACGGCATTGTGGCGCCCGATGTCCTCGGCGTGCACGAGCAGCGACTCGCCGTCCGTGAGCGCCGCCGCGTGGATGCCGCCCGTGTCCTGATAGCGCTCGCCGCGCGCGAACAGCTCCTTGAACAGCGCGCGCGTGCGTGCGAGGTCCGGGATCGCGGGGCGCGTCTTGCGGCGCGGCACATCGGAGAGCGAGCCCAAGATGGTCGTCACCGCGCCGCACCCGGACGCGAGCACGCGCCGACGCTCCTGGCCTTCGACCGTCTCAAAGCGCGCATCGGGCACCGTGACCCAGAAGCCCGGCTCCTTCGCGCACGGCCGCATCGAGAGCAGGTCACTGCGCGCGTCGATGTAGCCCTCGCCGTAGCACCATCCCACCACGAGCGCGTCGAGCTGGTCCGGCGTGCACATCCATGTCACCGCGGGCTGCCCGTTCACCTCAAGCCACACGGGCACCTCATCCACCGCGTCGTGTCGGCTCGCGGCGTCCTCCTTGGCGGCGAGGCGCGTCATGTCGCGCCGGGATCCCTGCGCGAAGCGGGCGCCGCATCGTCCGCCACGACCTCCGCCCACAGCCCGGGCTCCTCGGCCACGCGCACGCGCATCACGCGCGTGGTGCCGGACGAAGGGGGTGATTGCGCCGACGCGGGTGATTGCGCCGACGCGGGTGATTGCGCCACCCTCAACCCGTCGCGCACTTCGCGCATGATCCACGCCGCGATGTTCTCCGTGGTCGGAATCAGTTTCCCCTCGGCGAATTCCGGAACGTCGAGCACGAGGTTTCGATGATCCAGCACGCGTGTCACGCGGTCGCGGAGCACGGCGTCCAGTTGGCCCAGATCGCCGCAGAAGCCCGTCAGCGGATCGATCTCGCCGCCGATGGTGACGTCGCAGATGTATGTATGCCCATGCCAGTTGGGCCACGCGCACGCGCCGAACACTTCGGCGTTACGCGCGTCGTCCCACTCCGGACGGCGGTAGCGGTGGGCCGCCGAGAAGGTGACGCGCCGCGTCAGCGTGGCGAAGGTTTGCATGGCGTCGTCGGATCGCTTTCCGGTCAGCGACCGAAGTACCGGCTCAGGCCGATGGATAGCATGAAGTTGCCCTGCCACGGTGCGAGCTTGCCGCGGCCGATGATCGACTCGTCCGTGGCTGAGCCGTCGCCCCCGTAGCTGTCGGGATACTTCATCTGCCAGAACATGTGCGTGAACTCGGTGTTGATCTCCCACGCGCTGCCCGTGCTGATGCGCGCGCCCAGTCCATATGACACAACAAACTTCGTGCCGAACCGGTACTCGCCGAGGTCGTACTCCGAGTCGAATGTGGAGACCATGCCGAGGCTGCCCAGGACGCGTGGCGTGATCCGGTGCCAGGACTTGTTGCCGGTCAAGTTGAGGCCGAAGCCCACGTCGGCGAGCACGAGCGGCTCGTCTTTGGCGCCGACGATGCGCGCCGCGCCGGTGACCTCGGGATCCTTGATGGTGCGCTCAAGGCCCGGCGCGTAGCCGATGCGTGACACCAGCCACAGCGGCCCCGTGAGGAACAGCTCATAGCGACCGCTCACCATGAGCCCCGAGCCGGGACCGACGCCGGCAGGATCGTCGCCGGGCATGATCCAACCGGGTGCGATGGTAAAGACCTGACGACCCTGCAGGTCGCGATAGGGGCTTTCCGACGGTGGATATCCGACCTGCGCGCCAAGCGAAGCGACTGGAGCGATCGCGCCGGCGAGCGGCGCAAGCGCCGTGAGCGCGGCAAGCCCGCAGGCGAGCTGAACGAACCGACGGCTAAAAAAACTCTTCACGCATTCACTCCGGTGAGTTTTGTGGTGCGCAGGTCCCGACCGGTCATCTCGGCAGGTTGCTCGACGCCGAGCATCGCGAGCACCGTCGGGCCGACGTCGCAGAGCGCGCCGCCCTCACGCAGCGGGTACGCGGCGCCGTCTTCCACGATCACGAGCGGCACAGGGTTGGTCGTATGGGCCGTGTGCGGACCGCCCGACACGGGGTCGATCATCATTTCGCAGTTCCCGTGGTCCGCCGTCACGATGAGCCGCGCGCCGGCCTGCTGCGCGGCAGCCACGACGCGCGTGAGTGATTCGTCCACGACTTCGCAGGCGCGGATCGTCGCCTGGAGATTGCCGCTGTGCCCGACCATGTCGCCATTGGCGTAGTTGCAGAGCGTGAAGTGGTGCGAGCGTTTCGCGATGGCGTCGCACAGCACATCGGTGATACCCGGTGCGCTCATCTCCGGCATCAGGTCGTACGTCGCGACCTTCTGGCTCGGCACGAGCCGCCGATCCTCGCCGCGGTACGGCACTTCGTTGCCGCCGTTGAAGAAGTAGGTCACATGCGGGTACTTCTCGGTTTCCGCCGTGCGCAGCGTCGTCATGTTCGCGTCTTCGAGCACCTCGGCCACGATGCGCGCCATCGAGAACGGTTCGTAGGCGACCGGCAGGCCGAACGTCTGGTCGTACTGGGTCATGGTCGTGACGCGCAGGGCGGGGCGGTCGCGCACATCGAACCCGTCGAAATCGGGCATTGCCATGGCGCGCACGATCTGCCGCATGCGGTCGGAACGGAAGTTCCAAGTGATCACCTCGTCGCCATCGCGCATGGGGGCGAGAGCGCGCCCACCGGCAACGGCATCGCCGGCCGAACCTGCGGCCGCGCCACCGCCACCGGGCCGCACGATCACCGCCGGCTCCATGAACTCATCCGTGACACCGCGGTCGTAGTTCTCCTCGATGAAACGCAGCGGATCCGTATGCGACGGTCCCACGCCGCGCACCGCGGCGTCATACCACTTCTGCGTGCGCGGCCAGCGCCGGTCGCGATCCATGCCGTAGTAGCGGCCGCCGATGCTGGCGATCACGGCCTTGGTACCGATCCGATCCACGAGTGCGCGCACGAAGCCGAGCGCGGACCGCGGCAGCGTGTCGCGCCCATCGAGCAGCAGGTGCAGCGCGACGCGACTGCCCGGCACGCCTTCACGGCGCGCGAGTTCCGCCAAGGCCAGCAGGTGGTCGTCGTGCGCGTGCACGCCGCCGTCGCCGACGAGGCCCATGAGGTGCAGCGTGCCGCCGGTCTGTTTCACGCGCGCGCAAGCGGCGCGGAACGCCCCGATGGAGAAGAAGCCGCCGCTCGCGATATCCTTGCCGATGCGCACGAGGTCCTGCAGCACGACGCGCCCGGCGCCCAGGTTGAGGTGCCCGACCTCGGAGTTGCCCATCTGGCCTTCGGGCAGGCCCACCGCGAGTCCGCTCGCGTTGAGCAGCGTGCGCGGCGCGCGCGCCCAGAGCCGGTCCCACGTGGGGGTCCGGGCCATGGCGATCGCGTTGCCCTCGGCGGAGGCGCGGTGGCCCCAACCGTCGAGCACGACGAGTACGACGGGGCGGTCGAGCGAAGACGCCATCTTGGCCGTGTCGTGTTCGGGGGATACCTTCGAGTGAACGCGCAATCTACACCCTGCACCCGTCCCCCTACCAGCGATTCGACTCTTGAGACCGCTGTTTTGGCTGCCCGCGATCCTGCTTCTTGCGATCGCCCTCCCGCTCGATGCGCAATCCCGCGTGACGCGCGCCTCCGATGTGCGCGCGGCTCCCGACGGCAATGTGGTCGCCGAGGTCCGCAGCGGCACGACGTGGGAGGCCGGCGCGTCGCGCGACGGCTTCACGCTGATCACGCTCGAGGGATGGGTGGACAACTCACGGTTCGCGGGTCGCGCGGATTCATTTCCGCAAAGCATCGGCGGGTCGTCGACGCTGCGGCTGCGCTCGCAGCCGTCGCTGCAGGGGCGGATTCTGGCCGAATGGCGGGGCGGGGCGGGCCTGCACGTGCTTGAGACGCGCGGCAGCTGGTCGCGCGTGCGGCGCGCGGCGTGGATCCGCTCCACGTCGCTGGCGCGCGCACGGGGCAGCGAAGGTGGTGCGAGTGAGCGCGGCGGCGCAGCGCAGAGTTCGTCCCAGGCAGGTGCAGGTGCAGGTGCGGGCTCTGGTGCCGACGCCGTCACGCGTGGCGCTGCCGGCGGAGCGCTGCGCGCGAGCCAGCCCGTGATGATGCTCGCCGCACCGACCGGCGCCACGGTCGGCCAACTCGACTCGGGTGCCGTGGTGCAGCCGATCGAACGTGATCGCGGCTGGGTCCGCATCCGTATGGAGGCGTGGGTCGCCGAGTCGTTGCTGACGCCGGCGGACACCGCGTTCGGCGCGACGCTGACGGCGGCCGACCTGCGCATGGACCCGGCGGGCACCAAGGGCCGCGTCGTGCGTTGGGATGTGCAGGTGATGAGCCTGCAGGAGGCGGACGCGCTGCGCCCTGAACTGCGACCGGATGAGCCGTACCTGCTGGCGATGGGGCCGGGCGTGGAGAACGCGATTCTCTACATCGCCGTGCCGCCGGCACTGATGGCCGAGGCGCGTCAGCTCGAGCCGCTCACGAAGGTGCTCGTCACCGCGCGCGTCCGCAGCGGCCGGTCGGAGCCCACGGGCGCGCCGGTGCTGGACCTCATATCGCTCGTAAAGCGGTAGGTTGCAAGGGAGGTCGTTTCCCGCATCGTTGTGATCCCCGGTTTCCGCACCGCCGTTTCGTCCGCCGTCTGCCGTCCACCGTCTGCCGTCTGCCCCCCATGCACGCCATTCTGAAGGACCGCATCCTGCGCCGGCTCGAGGCCCTCCCCGAGGACCGGCTCTACCAGGTGCTCGACTACATCGAGTTCCTCGAGTCCAAGTACGCGCAGCGGCAGGCGCCGGGCCCGAACGTGTTCCAGCGATTCGCCGAGGGCGTCGAGGACACGCTGCGCGCGGGGAACGTCTCGGTGACGGCGGTCTCTGAGGCGATGGGCTTCATGAGCAAGGCCATGGGCGTGCTCAACAGCGTGGCCGCGGCGGGTAAGTCGGTGGCCGGCGGCGCGGTGGTGCCAAAGGACTCGGGGCAGAAGGAGGCACCCAAGGACACATCGCCCAAGGACCCGCCGCCGCGCGCGAAGCCGGAATAGGCGGCACCGGATGGCCGCGCGCCCAGCCGCGACCAGCCAGACAGCCGTTCCTCGCATCCATCACCACCCCCGGCACCCCGTACCGCTCGTGCTACCCGCATTCCACCCCG
>JAKFFA010000067.1:0-3009 GCA_036675455.1 Gemmatimonadaceae bacterium
CCCGCCCTCGACGCCGCCGTCGGGATGATACATCTCCTCGCGGTAGATCGCGGTCACGACATCCGCGTGGTGCCGCACCGCATCGAGCGCGCCGAAATCCGCCAAGGCCGGACGGTGATCCTCGCCCGGCTTGGCCGTGCGTCGCAACTGCGTCGTGAGCAATACGGCCACCGACTGCATGAGCGCCGCGCGTTTGATCGCGCGCACCGCGGCGGCCTCCGCCTCCGCGGTCTCATCGGATGCCGACCCTACCAGTCCCTGCAGCGAATCGACGATCACCACACCACCATCGCGGCCGTGTCGGCTCTCGTCGCCCGCCGACTCAATGTGCGCGATCACGTCGCCTACCGAGTCAGGCACCGGCGTGATCGTCGGCATCGCGTCCCGCATGCGAACGGCCGCCGCCCCGACGCCGGCGCGTGCCGTGTCGTCGAGCGAACCCTTGCGCATGTCGTCCACCCGTGCGCGCCCTTCCAGCGCGATTGCGCGCTCCATCGTGCGCTCGGGCGACATCTCCGTCGAGCAAAAGCGCACCGCGCGTCCGTCCTGCGCGATGCGTACCGCCATGGCCAACGCCAGCGACGACTTGCCACTGCCCACATCGCCGCCGAGCACGATGAGGTCTCCACTGCGCAGCCCGCCGCCCAGCCACCGGTCCACGCTCGGGAAGCCCGTGGCGGTGGTGTCACCGGCGGCCGTACCGTCCGCCGCCAGGTCGACCCGGCGCATGACACGCGAGATGGGCGAGATGTCCATGGACGCAGGGATGACTTGATTATGGAACGGGACTTCCTGATGCCGCCCTATTCTACCGGACGGTCGTCAGCCCCGGCAAGCGCGTGGGCGTCTTCCCGCAGTCCGTCGGCCAGCCGGGCCAGCTCTGAACGTGCGGCGCGGTCGAGGTGCGGCGCCGTGACTTCGGTCACCTGAGACAGAGCGTCCGCGGCCGCCCCGGGGTCGTCGCCGCCGCTGGCGGCAAAGGCGCGCAGCAATGCCGCACGTTGTTTGGCCGGTAGCGTCAGCGCGCCGATCCAGAGCCGCGCGCCCTCGGCGCGCGCCGCACGAGTGGGTGCGCTGAGCGCGCAGGGGGCGCGCATCGCGCTCGCCAAACGCGCCGCCATGACGGCCCCCAGCAGCGCCTCGCGAGCTCCTCCCAGCGAGGCCCGCGCCGCGCAGTCCAGCAGGGCGGGGCACGGAAACGTCGCGCGCTCGGGCGCAAAGGGAGGCACATGCTCGGACACGAGGGCAAACTGGTCGCGCCGGCAAGGCGCCGGAAGAGGGGCCGCGCCGATGTGGCTCCGGGGCTATCTTGCGTCGATATGTCCGATGTGGCGATTCCGGGCTTCGCGCGCGCGCGCGCCCGTCCTTCCGGCCGGCGCTGATGCGGCTGTACCGCCGTCTGTTGCGGTTCCTGCGGCCCCATCGCTGGCGGCTCGCGGGCAACATCGTGCTGAACGTGACGGCGGCGGCGCTCGATGGCGTCGCCTTCACGTTGCTGATCCCGTTTCTCAACACGCTGTTCGGCCAGCCCGCGGCAATCGTCGGCGACATGGGCTGGCTCACGCGGCTGCAGAACCTGCTGATCGGCCCGTTCCTCGATCCCGCCGACCCGATGGGGTCGTTGCGCAGTGTGATCCTCGTGATCATCGCGATGGTGACGCTCAAGAACGTCTGCCTCTGGGCGGGCGGTCAGCTCGGCGCCTCGCTGCAGGAGTACATCACGCGCGATCTGCGCGCGGCGGTGTTCTCGCACATGCAGCGATTGCCGCTCACGTGGTTCGGCCGCACGCGCACGGGCCAGATCATCGCGCGCATCCTTGCGGACAGCGAGCAGACCAAGGCGATCCTCGCTGAGGTGGCCACACGCACCATCCAGAACGCGGCGACGATCATCGTGACGGTCGCGATCCTGCTGCGCATGTCGCCGCGCCTGACGCTCTACGCGCTCGTCATCGCGCCGCTGCTGATCGGTGTCCTACAGCCTATCCTGCGCAAGCTGCGCAAGGGCCATCGCCGATTGCGCAACGAGTACGGCGAGATCACGAGCGTGCTGCAGGAAGTCGTGAGCGGCATCCGGCTCGTGAAGTCGTTCCGCGGCGAGCCGTACGAGGACGAGCGATTCATCGGCGCGTCGGCGCGATACTCGAAGGGCATGACGCGCATCCAGCGGCTGTCGCTGCTGTCTGGCCCGCTCACCGAAGTACTCGGCACCGTTGTGGCCGTGGGTATCCTGTGGATCGGCGCCGGCGAGGTGCTCGAAGCCGGCACGCTGGCGGGCGGCGCGCTCATCACGTTCATGGTGCTGGTGATGCGACTGTTGCAGCCGCTCAAGCAGCTCTCGCAGGCGCCGACGATCGCACAGCAGTCGCTCGCGGCCGCCGAACGGCTGTTCGAGGTGCTCGACCAGCCAACCGAGGCGCAGGCTGACCAGGGCACGCGTGCGGTGGATGGCCTGCGCGGTGAGATCTCGTTCGAGGGCGTCGGATTTTCGTATGGCAATGCCCCGGTGTTGCGCGACGTGAGCTTCACGGCGCGGCGTGGCGAAGTGATTGCGCTCGTGGGTCCGAGCGGCGCGGGCAAGAGCACGCTCGTGGATCTGATCCCACGGTTCATCGAGCCGACGACGGGCCGCATCCTCATCGACGGCGTGGACACACGCGAGATTCGCCTGGCCTCGCTACGCGCGTTGACGGGTATCGTGAGCCAGGACACCGTGCTGTTCAATGACACGGTGCGCGCCAACGTCGCGTATGGCGCCGCCGACCGGTACTCGCAGGAGCAGGTCGAGGCCGCCGCGCGCGCGGCCAACGCGCACGACTTCATCGCCGCGCTGCCCGAGGGCTACGACACCGTCCTGGGCGAGCGCGGCACGCGGCTCTCGGGAGGCCAGCGTCAGCGCCTCGCGATCGCGCGTGCGCTGCTCACGGACCCGCCGATCCTGATCCTCGACGAGGCCACGTCGGCGCTCGACACCGAGAGCGAGCGGCTCGTGCAGGAAGCGGTGGACCG
>JAKFFA010000037.1:0-15718 GCA_036675455.1 Gemmatimonadaceae bacterium
ATCTTCACGGCGCGCGCCATCCACAGCCCGATGGCGCCGCCGACGACCATGCCGGAGACGATCGCGGTATGCGACACGATCGACTCGCTCAGCAGCGTGACCACGATCGCGAGCAGCATGCCCAGCGACGAGATCCGGTTGCCGCTGCGCGCGGTCTCCGGACTCTGCAGGCGCTTGATGCCGGTGATGAAGAGAATCGCGGCGGCGAGGTAGAGCAGCCGCTCCAGCCAGGGCGTGATCACTTCGCGCCCTCCCGTCCGCCGGCCGTGGAGCCGGCGGCGCTGCCCGCGGCGCCCTTCGGCTTCTCCGACTTCTTGAACATCTCAAGCATGCGGTCCGTCACGGCATAGCCGCCGACCACGTTCATCATCGCGAAGACGATGGCGAGGAATCCGAGCACGTTACTGAGCCAGCCCAGGCCCGCGCCGGCCACGAGGATCGCGCCGACGACCGTGATGCCGGAGACGGCATTCGCGCCGGACATGAGCGGCGTGTGCAGGGTCGGCGGCACACGCCCGATCAGTGATGCGCCGAGGTATGTCGCGAGCACGAAGACCACGATGCCGCCGATGAGCGCCTCGGTCATGATGCGCGCCCTCCGGCGGACCCGGTTGCGCCGGCCGCGTTGTCCTTGCCCGTCACGATCATCGCGCCAGTGATCTCGTCTGCCGGGTCCACGTGCAAAGCGCCGTCCTTGAGCAGGTGTTGAACGAAGGTGAGGATATTGCGACTGAGCATCTGCGAGGCATCGGTTGGCGTGCTGGCCGGCAGATTCACGGGTCCGATCACCTTGACGCCATTCACATCGACGGTCTCGCCGGCGCGCGTGGCCTCGCAGTTGCCGCCCGACTCGGCGGCGAGGTCGACGATCACGGCGCCGGGTGCCATCGTGCGCACGGTCTCGGTCGAGATGAGTCGCGGCGCGGCCCGTCCCGGGATCTGCGCCGTCGTGATCACGAGGTCCATCGCGGCCAGGTGCTTCTTGAGCGCATCTTGGATGGCCGCCTGTTGTTCGGCGCTCTGTTCCTTGGCATAGCCGCCCGCCGTCTCGGAATCGCTGGCGATCAGTTCCTGCGCGACGACGGTGGCGCCCAGCGAGCGGATCTGTTCGGCGGCGGCGGCGCGAATATCGAACGCGGACACGACGGCACCCAACCGGCGCGCGGTCGCAATGGCCTGCAGGCCCGCGACGCCGGCGCCAAGGACGCAGCACTTGGACGGCGCAATGGTGCCGGCCGCGGTCGTGAGCATGGGCAGGAACTTGCCGAGTGCGGACGCGCCGAGGAGCACGGCCTTGTATCCCGCGACGGTGGCCTGCGAGGAGAGCACATCCATGGACTGTGCGCGTGTGATGCGCGGCACGAGTTCCAGGGCAAAGCCGGTGACGCCGCGCGCTGCGAGGGCCGAGATCTCAGCGGCGCTGGTGCTGGGTTGCAGTAAGGAGACGAGATGCGCACCAGGCTTCAGGCGCCCAATCTCATCCGCCGTTGGCTTCTGGACCTTGCACAGCAAGTCCGCCTCCGCAAACGTGGCCGTCGTGTCAGTGAGCGTCGCTCCGACCTTCTCATAGGCCGCATCGGGGAACCCGGCGGCGCTGCCTGCTCCTCGCTCCACTACGACCTGCACACCCCCTTTCACGAGTCGGGACACGCTATCTGGTACGAGCGCGACGCGGTGTTCGCCGGCGGCGCGCTCTTTGGGAACTCCGATGATCATGGCGATTGGACGGGGAGGAGAGAGAGGGGATGCGACCGCTATTCGCACAAAGTACGAATCGTCGCTCCCATCGGTAAGCGGCGAAACCCTTGATGGGGCCACCGCTTGCAATCCGCGCCGGCGATTGCGCGACGCGTGTCCAGTTCCTGAACACTGTACTGATGTAGAACTGTCACAAAATTACGATATGCGATGATTGTGCACTTTGTGACGCTCTGCTAGCGGACCGCGAGAATACCGAAAGGCGGCATTGAAATCGTAAGTTAAGTTCTGTTAATGAGTTATAGTATTTGTAAGTGTTTAGCCCCGGGACTCATGGAAATCTTGGGCACAGCGCTTGCCATCACACCGTACAGATTCACGACGTCGACAATCTTCGTGACGCTACAGCGGGCGCCTCGTCAACGTCCTTGGAACCACCCCCGCTGCTTTCGTCGATTCTTGAACCGCTTACCGAGGAGTACCAAATGCTTCGCCGTGCCGCTGTTGCTGTCGCTACCGTTGCCATGCTATCCCTGCCCTCGCTTGCCAAGGCGCAGCTGCAGTGCGTCGGCATGGACACCTGCTCAATCTCGCCGACGGCGTCGCTGACGATCCCGAAGGTCGTTCGCCTTGCGGCGGACGTCTCCAGCATCGTGCTCGCGACCCCTGACTTCTCGGCCGATTCGCTGAATGGCCAGTCGCCCACGACGGTGTTCAATGGCCTGTCCGTTCGCGCCAATCACCCGTGGTCCGTCAACCTGAGCTCGGCCGCGGCCAACTGGACGTACACGCCGGCCGCCGGCGCCTCGGGCGGTGTCCGTGCGCGTGAGGAACTCGAGTTTCAGGTGAACTGCGCGGGCGCGTGGGCGCCGCTCTCGGCCGCTGCGGCATCGATCGCGACCGGCACGATCACCAACGGCGCCGCCGCGCAAGTCTGCCTGCGGACCGCGTTCCCGAACGACTACGAGAACGTGGCGAACCGTCCGGGTACCTACACACTGGCGTTGACGTTGACGCTGGCCGCCAACTGATCCATAGGATGACCGCCTTGCGCAACGTCACCGTCCGCGACGGCGCAACGCGGCGTGGACCGCGGGGAGGAGCGCGCCGGCTGGCGCTCCTTCTCGTGGGTTCGCTCGTCGCCGGTGCTGGCCTCGTCCCGGTCGCGGCACCGCGCCCGCTCGGCGCCCAAGTCTCCGTCGACGAGCTCGAAGTGCACATGCAGCTCGCGCCCGATCGCGCCCCGATCACGCGCGTGATCCCGGTGCGCAACGAGGAGGACGTCGCGCAGCAGGTGCGCATCTCGCTGGGCGACTGGACGCGTGATTCGCTCGGCTACAATCTCTTCACGGAGCCCGGTTCACAGCCATCGTCGTGCGGGGACCGTGTACAGGTGTTCCCACAGACCTTCCAGGTTGCCGCCGGCGCGACCGAGATGGTGCGCGTCGCATACACGCCGACGCCGGCCGACAGCGGCTGCTGGTCGATCGTGTTCATCGAGACGGTGAAGCCGCCGCCGGCGCAGCCGGACGCACAGGGCTCGTTCCTCACCATCGAGATCCGCACCGGCGTGAAGCTTTACGTGCACCGTCCCGGCGAAATTGCCTTGGGCGCGGTGCAGGACGCCTGGATGGACGAGGTCTGGCGCCGGGTGAACTCCGCTTCGGGCGTGCCGGATTCGGTCCGCGTGCGCGAAGCGACTGTCCTGTTCGCCAATACGGGCACGGCGCACCTGCGCGTGCGCAGCACGATGGAGATCCGGTCGTTGGACAACCGTGTCCTCCATACGATCGATGGTGGCGAAGCTCCGATGACGCCTGGCTCGACGCGTCAAATTCGCATTCCGCTCCCCGCGCTCGCGGCGGGCGATTATGTGGCGATCGTGCTGCTCGATTACGGCGGTGACGAGGTCACGGCGGCGCAGCTCGACATACGGATCCCATGATGCCGACGCTCCCGCTCACGCGAACGACTGCGTCGAGACGGGCGTCGCATCGCGCGCCGCTGTTCGCAGCGACTGCACTGATCGTCGCCCTTGCGCTCCCGCTCGCTGATGCCGCCGCGCAGCCGGCGCGCACGGCGCTCACTACCTCCGGCCTGCCGCTGCTCATCACGGGCACCACGGGCGCCGATTTCGAGGCCGGCTTCGTCCTGCTTGGTTCGTCGACGTTTGTCGTCGAGAGCGACGGGCGCGCGCGGGACTTCCCGCGCACGACCACCGTGGAGATCCGCTGCGGCTTGCCGTGCCCGGCCACCGGCACGGCGCTGAACGCGCTGCAGTGGCGTCGCGACGACCAGGTCACCTGGACGTCGCTGGCGAGCACGTTCACGACTGTGGAGTCGAACGGCATGGCGGCGGCAGGGAGCTGGGGACGCACGATCTTCTGGCGCTACCTGCTCGACTGGACGACCTCGCCGCCGTCGGCGAACACGCAGTTCCTGATCGACTTCCAACTCGTCGTGTCGTCGCCATGAACCGCGCGTGCGCACGCCTCGGCCGGTTTCTCTTGCCGGTCGCCCTGATGCTGCTGCTCACAGCCGCAGCGCCGGGCGACGACGTCGTGCGCCTCCCTGAGATCGTCGCCGATGCCACGCCGCGCGGGCTCGTGACGATCGTGATCGCCGTGCCCGTCGAGTTGCGCGACGAAGCGGACGTCACCTACGAGGTGCGCACGAGCGCGCCGATCGAAGTGCTCGGGCGGCTCACCGGCGCCGCGCGCACGGCGGGCGCGCGCACGCGTCCGATCGTGCTCACGCTGCGCGTGCCCGCCGGGGCGGACGCGGGGCACCTCGAGGCGGCCGAGGTGGTGTTCCGCGCCAGCGGCCGCGAATACCTCGTGCCGGTCGTGCTGCGCGTGCCCGTCGTGCGTTCCGCGCGTCTCATGGGGCCGCGCGAGATGCGCGACCTGCGCACGGGCGACCGCCTCGTGTTGCCGTACCGCGTCTCGAACGCCGGCAACGCCGCCGACACGCTGGTCCTCGAGGTCAGTGGCCCGACGGCTTGGCGCGTGCAGGTGCAGCGTGACGCGCGGCTGGTGGTGCCGGCACGCGACAGCGTCGACTTCGACGTGCAGGTGCTCGTGCCGCCGACGGCGAACGTCGGGGACCACGCGCTCGCCGTGCGCATGCGCGACGCGGCGACCGGCGCGGAGCGCGGCGTGGTCCACACGACCCTCGGGGTCATCGGGCGCGCGGGACAGGTCGCGGGACTCGTGCTGCGGCCGAGTCTCGCGTTCGCGACGAGCAGCCTGGGATCGGCGAGCCAGATGGGCGCGGTGCTGTCGGGACCCGTCGGCAACGGCCTACACCTGCGCGCCCAACTCGCCCCGCGCAGCGAGGCGGCGCGCCGCGGCATGACGAGTCAAGGACTTTCGTCGGTCGGCGCGACGCCGTCGTCGTTCTCCGCGTCCGTGGCGAGCGAGCGCTGGAGCGTGTCAGCGGGCAACACCGGGATGCAGATCTCCGAGCTCACGGGCGTCAACTTGATGGGGCAGGGCATCACGGGACACCTCGACGGCCGCTCCTACGAGGGACGCGCGATCGTCGCGCGCCCCACCGGCGCGTCACGCGGCGGCCAACTCATCGGCGCGGGATTGTGGCGCGAGACCACACAGGGGCGCTTCGGTGGCCAGATCTCGTCGCTCCGAGAGCAACGCGGATCTGGCGGCGCCGGCAGCGGCAATGTGCGGGAGCTCATGGCGGTCGGCGCCGATTATCGCTCGCCGCTCATGGGCACGGTCCGCATCGGCGGCGGCCTCGCACACCGTTCGATGGCGGACGCGAGCGGCCTCGGCTTCTCGGTGAACGCGACGCACGAACGCACGAGTGACCGCGTGGCGCTGATCGTCACGCATGCGCCCGGCGGCTCGGCCGCCTTCGCGCGCTCGGTCGACGAGTGGCAGCTCAGCGGCGCCCGCGTCCTCACTGACCGCTGGTCCGTGGACGCCTTCGGTCAATACTCGCACGATGCGGGCGCGCTGTTCCGTGGCATGGACGTCACCGCCTGGTCCGTCGGCCAGCGCTACCTGCTGCAGCCGGACGTCTCGCTGCACCTGCGCGGCCAGTCGTCGCAGTTCCGCGCACGCGCGACGGCCGGTGGCATCGGCGATTTCGGCGCGGGAGAACATGGTCTGCTCGGCGGCGCCGAGTGGAGTCTGGGCGCCGTGGCGCTCAACGCCGAGGCGTCGATGGGCACGGTGACGCGCAGTTCGGAATTGCTCGACGGACGCACCCATGAGACCTCGGCGACCAAGCGCGGGGTCCGGCTCGGCGCGTTGCGCGCGTTCGAGACGTGGGGCACCCTGGATGGCCACGCGAGCATCGAGACGACGGAGGCCGGTGTCGGCATCCCCGGGACGGTGCTCGCCGCGTCGGTGCGGTGGAGCGGCATTCCACTCGACGTGGCCGGCGCGCAGTTTCGGCTCAACACCGAGGCTGCGTATCAGCGACTTGGTGAGATGCAATCGGCGCTCGTCACGCGCGCGGCGCTGGTGGTGACCCTGCCGTGGGGCCTCGACCTCGCGATGTCGGCGGAGCGCAATCCGTTCTTCCGCGATGCGGAGGGGCGCGCGGGATGGATCGGCGCGCTGCGGCTCTCGGCCGCGACACGGGTGTTCACGCCGAAGGCGCTGGGACCGCAGGGCGTGGTGTTCGAGGACCGAGACCTGAACGGTCGGCGCGACCCCGGCGAGCCGGGTGTGGATGGCGTGATCGTGCGTCGTGGCGAGGCGCGTGTCACGACGGACGCTGAGGGCCGCTACCGGTTGCCGGTGCGCGCGCGAGGCCGCACGCGCATTGACCAGGGCAGCTTGCCGCTCGGCCTGATCGCGCATCCGCTGATCTCGGCTGACACCCTCGAGCGCCTCGACCTCCCCGTGCTGCCGACGGGCGAGCTGACCGTGCACCTGGATCTCGTGCCGGACGAGGGTGGCCGCGTCCCCGACGTGGATCTGCGCGGCGCGATTGTGCTGCTGCGCGACGCGAGCGGATTCGAGTGGGTTGGCCGCCGCGCGAGTGATAGCACGGCGGTGTTCGACGGCGTGCCGAGTGGCGCATACACGCTGCGATTCAACTTCGACCGGCTCAGTGAGACGCTGCGCGTCGAGGACTCCGTGCCCGTGACGATCGCGCCACACTCGACGGCCACGCTGCGCGTGCCGCTGCGTGGACGCGCGGTGCGCATCTTCACGCCCACGGGCAATGGCCGTCGCACGCGTGGCACGGGGCTGCGATGAGCCGGCGGCGTTTTGCGCCGGCGTCGGCGCTGGTCGCCGTCGCGCTCTTGCTCGTGGTCGGCTGCGAGTCGAGCACGGGTGTCAGCGGCGACGTGGCCGATGTGCGCGGAACGTGGGAGTACACGGGGATGCAGTCGGCTCCATCGCTGCAGCTGTCCGGGACGCTCGTGATCTCCGGGCAGGACGGCGACTTGGTGACGGGCAGTCTCTCGTGGGAGGAACGCGATGGATTGGGTGGCACCATTGCGCATGCCGGATCCGTCAGTGGACGCGTGATTGGCCTGACCGACATCGATTTCGACGTGTTCGCAGGGGAAGGCGTCCGTCGTCATGTGGCGCGGCTGGGTACGGGCGGCATGGAAGGAGCGTGGGTACAGGTGTCGACCGGGCGCTCGGGCGAGTTTGCGGCGACACGGGCAATCCCGTGATGCGCCGCTTCGCGTTGATGGGCGGGCTCCTGCTGGCGCCGGTGATGTTATCGGCCCAAGGCACGTGTCGGTTCAATGGCGTGGGCACGTGCATCGTCACCGGCGACGCCACGTCGTCGATCTCGATCGTGGTCAGTTCGAGCGTGCTCATGTCGACCACCGGCACGGGCATTGCATTGGACCCGCCTGCCCCTGCGGACTACGAGGCCGGCTTCGGCGAGACCGTCGGCCCCGTGGTGACGCTGCGCGCAAACGCCGCGTGGGCCCTGTCCGTGCGTACGACGCAGTCGCTCTGGACGAGCTCAGGTGCAACCGCCCGCGCGGACAAGCCCGCGAGCGACCTGCAGTGGGGGTTGTTCGCCGGCGGCACCTTCACGGACATGTCCACGACCGCGGCCACAGTCGACGTCGGGCCGGCCACGGCCGGCACCGACGTCCCACTCTACTTTCGTGTGAAATACGCGTGGTTGCTCGACACGCCGGGCGCCTACAGCCTGCCGGTCCAGCTCACGATCACCGCACCGTAGCCGCGCTCAGCGCTCCTTGAGCCATGCGATTAGGGCCTCGCCGAACTCCGGCAGGTCCTTCACGACGCGGCTCGACACGATGTTCCCATCCACCACGACCGGCTGGTCCACCCACTCGGCGCCGGCGTTCACGACATCGTCCTTGATGCCCACCGTGGAGGCCATCCGGCGGCCTCGCACAATGCCGGCGCTGATGAGGACCCAGGGGCCATGGCAGATCGTGGCCACGAGTCCGCCGTTCTTATGGACGGTGCGGATCATCTCGAGCACGTGGGGATCGCGCCGGAGTTTGTCGGGTGCCCATCCGCCGGGCGCGAAGACACCAGCCAAACTGGCTGGCTTAATTTCGGCCAGCGTCTCCTCCACTTCGGCAGGGTAGCCGTGCTTGCCGCGGAACTTGCCACCCTGCGGTCCGACCAGCGGCGCGTGATAACCCGCGGCCTCCAGGCGCAGCTTCGGATACCATACTTCGAGATCTTCGTACTCCGGGCCGACAAGGATCGCGATCGTTTTTGGTGTCGGTGCGTCCGCCATCTGTGCTCCTGTGGATAATTGAGGTCTGTGGGGGCCAGTATCGCCTGTCTCGCTTTAACAGATACTGCCTAAGCTTATAAAAAATGCGACCTTAGAAGGTCGCATTAAATTGGATTCGAGTATGCATATGGCTGGAATTCCATGCAGGAAGGACTGCATACGGCCATTCGACCGAGATTCTACCGATGAACGCTCACAAACGTGCGTCTCCACAGAATGGTTCCCTACAGGTCGCGTGCTCGTTCGGTGCGCGCGGCCGTCAGCCCTTTTCCGGTGGTCAGACACCGTGAGACGCGGCCCGGCGGCGTATCGCTCGTAGGTCCGGCATCCCTCCAGCGCGAGCGTACCAACCGCTGGGCATGGTCTTGGCTCCGCCTCGCGTCCAAGTACCAGACTGTCAAACCGGCGTAAAGTTTCCTTCGGCCTTCATGGTCCGGTACGCCATCGCTTTTAGCCGCGACACGCGAAGCGCCATCGGCGGGTGCGTCGCGAAAAGGTCCGCGAGCTTTCCCTCGCGCTCGGACACCCGGCGCTCCAGCGGGTCCGCGATGCAGAGGTGCGCGACGCCTCCCTTGATGGCGCGCGTGGGGGCCCCGGCCCGCTCGATTTTCTCGAGGGCTGAAGCAAGGGACATCGGATTGCGGGTGAACTGGGCACCCATGGCGTCGGCCAGGTATTCTCGCTTCCGACTAATCGCCATCGACAGCATCCGCGTGATGAGCGGCGCCAGCAGCCAGCTCAACAGCCAGACCACCAGGATGACGAGGATAAGCGGGTTACCGCCTTTCTTTGAGCCGCCGCCGAGCTTTCGGCCGCCGCCTACGCGCGCCCCCGAGCGGAGGAGCCGACCGGTGCCATCGGCCATGAGCGCGATGGCGCCCGCAAGTCCGGCCACGAGCGTCATCAGCTGCATGTCAAGATTCTTGACATGCCCCATCTCGTGCCCGATAACGCCCTGCAACTCGTCGCGGTCGAGCATGTCGATGAGACCCGTCGTGACCGCGAGGTGCGATTTGAGCGGTTCCGTGCCGGTCACGAAGGCGTTGGGGTCGGCGTCGTCGATGATGTAGATCTTGGGACGCGGCACGCCGGCGGCAATCGCCATCTCTTCGACCACGTTGACGAGTTGTCGCTCGCTGTCGGTGCGCGCGATGTCAAGTTCGCGCGCACCCGTCGACCACAGGACCTTCGACGCGCCCGTGCGCCGGATGTACGTCACCGTACCGACGGCTACGAGGGTCAGCATGATGCCGAACCAAGGCAGGGTATGTCGGTAACCTGCCGGTCCGCTCGGCGAAGTTGCGACCGCCGTTCCCGGTGCGGCCGTCGTGTCCGCTCGCGTGAGCTCCCATGCGATGTAGTCGCCACCGAAGCCCAGCCATGCGAAGAACAGCACGAAGCCGACCAACAACCATCTCGACTTGCGGCGGTTGGAGGCCTGCTGCTCGAACAGGTTCATGCGGTGCTCACGGCGTGTGCTCGCCCGTCCTTCGCGCGGTCCTGTCGCTTACGCGTTGCGGCGGAACTCGACCTTCGGTACGGCACGTTCGGCGACGTCCTCGATCTCCCACAGTTCTGCCGGCGTGGCCTTGGCGAACCCCGTGACGAGGTTGGTCGGGAACTGCTGCTGCTTGGTGTTGTACGTCGTCGCCGTGTCGTTGTAGAGCTGGCGCGCGAAGCCGACCTTGTTTTCGGTGGACGTCAGTTCTTCCTGCAGTTGCCCAACGTTGGCGGTCGCCTTGAGGTCCGGATACGCCTCCACCACCGCCAGCAGGCGGCCTAGTGCGCCGCTGAGCTGTGCCTCGGCGGCCGCCGTCGCGGCGACGTGGCTGGGGTCCATGCCCGCTGCGGCCTTCACCGCCGTATTGCGCGCATTGATCACCGCGGAAAGGGTGTCCTTCTCAAAGTCCATCGCGCCCTGCACGGCCTGCACCAGGTTCGGGATCAGGTCATGCCGCCGCTTGAGTTGCACGTCGATCTGCTTGAGCGCGTTCCATGTCTGGTTGCGCAGTGCGACCAGCCCGTTGTAGGCACTGATGAACCACGCCACGATGGCGGCGACGACGATCAGGAACAGGATCATCATGAAGGAGCCCCGGAGAAGGACGTGAAATGCGGATGAAGCGCCGAGGCCGGTGAACCGCCGGGCGCCTGCGCAATACTACGGGAGAATGGCGTCATAAGTAACGGCGGCGGGAAACGCAGGACCAGAAGAAAAAGAAAAGGGAGGCGACGCCATCGGCGTCGCCTCCCTCCTGAGCCCGCTGCCGCGCGTGTCGTTCTAGCGTCCCTCGCGCTCGGCCTTGCGCTTCGCGCGCGCGTCCTGCAGCCACGTGATCGGGATGATGAAGAACGGCGTCAGGATCAGTCCCAACAGCATGTTGATCCAGATGAGGCCCGCGTAGTATCCGCCGAGGCCGAGGCCGGCCACAAGGGTTCCGAGGGGACCGCCGAAGGACTGTTCCACGTCTGTCTCCGTGAGAGCTGGGGCAGGATCTCTTGCCGGTTCCTGGGAAAAACCGCGCAACACACAAGGCAGGCAACGTTGGGTATGTTAGCAGCGTGAGCTCGCAAAGAGAAGCGGCTTCGGTGGCGGCGCCGGCCGCGCAGCCAGCGTCCGCTGCTGCGCGGCCAGCTGGCGCGTTGCCTGCTGCCCTCGCGCGGCTGCCGAGGGGACGCTGGGTGCTCGCTGTCTCCGGCGGGCGCGATTCGATGGCGCTCCTCCACGCGATGGCCGAGACGCGCGCCGACGAAATCGCGCTCGTCGCCACATTCGACCATGGCACCGGCGCGGCCGCGCGCGACGCGTGCACACTCGTGATGCGCGAAGCGGCCGCGCGGCGGCTCGACGCGACGAGGGAGGTCATGGCACCGGCCGAGGGCCGCGGCGAGGAGCGTTGGCGCGCCGCGCGTTGGCGATTCCTCGCGCGCTGCGCGCATGCGCACGCCGCCGCGGTGCTGACGGCCCATACGCGGGACGACCAGCTGGAAACCGTGGTGATGCGCCTGCTTCGCAACGCCGGGCCGCGAGGCCTCGCTGGCATGGCCGCGACGACTCCGGCGCCTGCACGTTCCCGCGTCTGGGCGAGAAGTGGCACGGGCGCCCCTACGATCGTGCGTCCGTTGCTGCACGTCTCGCGCGCGGAGGTGGCCGCATATGTGCGCGCGCATCGGGTGCCGTTCGTCGAAGACCCCTCAAACGCGAGCATGCACTTCCAGCGCAACCGCGTGCGGCATGAGTTGCTCCCCGCGTTCGAGGCGGCGCACCCGGGCTTTGGCGACTGGTGCCTGGATCTCGCCGCGCGCGCGGCGGCCTGGCGGCAATCTGTCGACGCACTCGCCGCACAGCTCTGCGAGAGCCCTGACGCCGCGCGGCGGTCATCGTCGGCCGGCGTCGTGGTGCTCGATGCGGGCGCCGTCGCGTCACTTCGTGAGGCGGAATGGCAGGTGCTGTGGCCGGCGCTCGCGGCGCGCGCGGGGATCACGATGGATCGCCGCGGTCTCGCGCGGGCGTCGACCTGGGCGCCGCGTGCCGCCGTGGGCGCGCACATCCCGCTCTCCGGCGATGCGCGCATCGAGCGTACGGCGTCCACGTTCGTCATCCGTCAGGGGCGCGCCGACTCCGCGTGACGCGGGAACGCCGCACGACCGTTCCGACTATATATTGCACGCATGACCGCGCCCGCCGAGCATGAGCACGCCGACCCGCGCCTTCTGGGGCGGACGGTGAAACGCATCGCATACGACGAGGCGACTATCGCCCGACGTGTGCGTGAGCTCGGCGAGGAAATCACGGCGGCGTACCCGGACGGCGAACTGCTCGTGCTGGGTCTGCTCAAGGGCAGCTTTGTGTTCCTGGCAGACCTTGTTCGCGCGATCCGCCGGCCGCTGCACGTCGACTTCCTCGTGGCCTCCAGCTACGGGGATGGCACCGTGTCGTCCGGAACCGTCAACCTGGTGTACGACCCCGAAACTGCGCTCGCCGGGAAGGACATCCTGCTCGTCGAGGACATCGTGGACTCTGGACGCACGCTCGAGCGCCTGCTCGGCGTCCTGCGCACGCGAAACCCGCGGTCGATCGAGATCTGCGCCCTGCTTCACAAGAACATCGCCACCGAATTGCATCACCCGACGCGGTTCGTCGGCTTCGATGCACCCAACGAGTTCCTCGTCGGCTACGGGTTGGACCATGCGGAGAACTTCCGTCACGTGCCGTACGTCGCCAGCCTCCAGTAGCCGCAGGTAAGGAATCCCATGCCACCGACCACACCTCCCAGCAACAAGCCCGGCGGATTCGGGAAGTTCTCCAGGACGCTTTCGTTCTGGCTCGTCGCGATCCTCGTGCCCGTGATGTTCTTCAAGTTCGTCTCGCAGGGAAGCCAGCAATCCACCGAGATCGACTACTCGGTCTACGACACTCAGGTCGAGGCGGGTAACGTCGCGCGCGTCACCATCATCGGCGGCACCGAGGTGGAGGGCGAGTTCAAGTCGGGTGTGCTCGTCGAGGGGCGCGACACCAAGCGATTCCTGACGAAGCTGCCGGTGGCGAACAGCGAGTCCGAGGTCGAACGCCTGCGCGAGCAGGGCGTGGCCATCAAGGCTGAGGACGAGCGTGTGTCGATCGGCGCGATCCTCATCAGCATCCTGCCGTGGATCATCATCTTCGGCATCTGGATCTTCCTGTTCCGCCAGATGCAGGCCGGCGGCAACAAGGCGTTCTCGTTCGGCAAGTCGAAGGCGAAGCTGCTCACGGGCGATACGCCCAAGGTGACCTTCGCCGATGTCGCGGGCGCGGACGAGGCCAAGGTCGAGCTGCGTGAGATCATCGAGTTCCTGAAGGACCCGGCCAAGTTCACGCGGCTCGGCGGCCGACTGCCGAAGGGCGCGCTGCTCGTGGGTCCTCCGGGCACGGGCAAGACGCTGCTCGCGCGCGCCGTGGCCGGCGAGGCCGGCCGTCCGTTCTTCTCGATGTCGGGTTCCGACTTCGTGGAGATGTTCGTGGGCGTGGGCGCTTCGCGCGTGCGCGACCTGTTCGAGCAGGGCAAGGCGAATGCGCCGTGCATCATCTTCATCGACGAGATCGACGCCGTGGGACGGCATCGCGGCGCCGGCCTCGGTGGTGGGCATGACGAGCGTGAGCAGACGCTCAACCAGTTGCTCGTCGAGATGGACGGCTTCGAGTCGAACGAGGGCGTGATCCTGATCGCGGCCACGAACCGTCCCGACGTGCTCGACCCGGCGCTGCTGCGCCCGGGTCGTTTCGACCGGCAGATCGTCGTCGACGCGCCCGACCTGCGCGGCCGCGAGGGCATCCTCAAGGTCCACATCCGCAACAAGCCGCTCGCCGACGACGTGGAGATCCAGCGTCTCGCGCGCGGTACGCCGGGCATGGCCGGCGCGGACTTGGCCAATCTCGTGAACGAGGCTGCGCTGCTCGCGGCGCGCCGCAATCACGACAAGATCTACATGGTCGACTTCGAGGACGCGAAGGACCGCGTCATGCTGGGCGCCGAGCGTAAGTCGCTCGTGATGCGCGAGGAGGAGCGTCGCTTGACGGCGTTCCACGAGGCGGGCCACGCGGTGTGCGCCATCCGCGTGAAGGGCAATGATCCCTTGCACAAGGTGACCATCGTGCCGCGCGGCCGCGCGCTCGGCCTTGCGTTCACGCTGCCCGAGGATGACCGCGTGAGCGTGACGCGCGAGCAACTGGAGGCGCGACTCGTCATGGCCTACGGTGGGCGTGTGGCCGAGGAGCTGATCTTCGGTCGCGATCATGTGACCACGGGCGCCTCGAGCGACATCCAGTTCGCGACGGGTCTCGCGCGGCGCTATGTGTCGCAGTGGGGCCTGTCCGATGCCATCGGGCCGGTGCTCGTGGGTGACAACGAGCAGGAAGTCTTCTTGGGCCGCGAGCTCACGAGCCGCCGCACGGTGTCGGAGCGCACGGCGCAGCAGGTGGACGACGAAGTCTCGCGCGTCATCAACGAGGCCTACAACCGCGCGACCGACACGCTGACGACGCACCGCGAACTGCTGGATCGCATCGCGGCGGCGCTGTTGGAGCGCGAGACGCTCACGCGTGAGGACATCGGCCTCCTCGAGAAGGGCGAGGCGCTGCCGCCGCGCAAGGATCCGCCGTCGATGCTGCCGGCGCCGGAGAAGCCGGCCGCGGCCACGGAGCCGCGGCGCGTGCCGCCGCTGCTTGGCGGACCCGAACCCTCACCGGCGTGAGGACGAGCCGGTCCTGCGTGTCGGGTAACTAAGCCGCGTGGACGATTCGCTCGTCCCGTTCGGCTGGCGCGACCTCTTCGAGGTCGCGCTTGTCGCATACGTATTCTACCGCGGCCTGCTGCTCATCAGCGGGACACGCGCGGTGCAGATGCTCGCCGGCATCGTGGTGCTCGTGCTCGCGTACGCAGCGGCGTGGCTGCTCAAGTTCACGATGCTCACGTGGCTGCTCGGCCTCGCGTTCACGTACGGTGCGTTTGCCGCGGTCGTGATCTTCCAGCCCGAGCTGCGCGCCGGGCTCGCGAATCTCGGCCGACGGCGGCTCGGCTGGCTCATGCGGCGGGACGAGGCCAATACGGATGCCGCCGGTGTGCTCGCGGACACCGCCTTCCGGCTCACGCGCCGCGGCTGGGGCGCGATCTTCGCCGTCGAGCGGGAGGTGTCGCTCAAGCCCTTGCTGCAGACGGGCACGCCGCTGCAGGCGACGCTCAACGCGGAACTGCTGACGTCGATCTTCGCGCCGTCGTCGCCGATCCACGACGGCGCCGTGATCGTGCGCGGCGACCGCATGGTGGGCGCCGGCTGCATCCTGCCATTGTCATCCGCGCCGCTGGACCGCAATCTTGGCACACGGCATCGCGCGGCGATCGGGCTCAGTGAAGAGACGGACGCCGTGGTGATTGTGGTGAGCGAGGAGCGCGAGGCCGTGTCGGTCGTGGTGGATGGCGCGCTACGGCGGGTGGCGAATGAGCGGGAGCTGAGGACGTTTTTGGTGGCGAGGGAAGGGTTGCGGCGGGGCTAAAGCACTGCGATGCGTGGTGGGGTGCGGGGCGCCCGACGGTACGGGGTGCGGGGTGGGGTCGGGATGCGAGGGGACCTCAGCTCCCTTCGCACCGCGGTCATTCTCGCACCGCGGTTCCTCCTCGCAGCGCGGGCCTCTCGCAGCACCGCAGGGCGCATCGCACCGCTTTTTAGACCGGCGATGCGTGGTGGGGTGCGGGGCGGAGTGCGGCCAACTCAACCGGATGCCCAAATGAAACTGCAGTCAGCGATCGGACTCGGTGGACTC
>JAKFFA010000055.1:0-2801 GCA_036675455.1 Gemmatimonadaceae bacterium
GTGCCGGTCGGTCAGCAGCAGGGTGACGGCACCGGCGATGACGGGCAGCGTCAGGACGATCATGATCGCCTGCGCGATCATCGACCAGCAGAACAGCGGCAGGCGCCCCCAGCCCATCCCGGGAGCACGCATGTTGGCGATCGTGATCGTGATGTTGACGGCGCCGAGGAGCGAGCTGACGCCGGTGAGGTGGATGAGGAAGATCCACGCGTCGGTGCCGTTACCGGGTATGTACGGGCCGGAGGACAGCGGCGTGTACGCCGTCCAGCCGGCTTCCGGCGGGTGAAAGAAGACCGCCGCGTAGAACACGATCCCGCCGGCGAGGTACAACCAGTACGACAGTGCGTTGAGCTTCGGAAACGCCATGTCGCGGGCCCCGACCTGCAGCGGCACGAGGTAGTTGGCGAGGCCCGCCCACATCGGCATGACGACGAGGAACACCATCGTCGTGCCGTGCATCGTGAGCACCTGGTTGTAGCGCTCGGGCGACAGCAGCGTGTTGTCCGGTTGGGCGAGTTGCGTGCGCATGAGCAGCGCTTCGACGCCGCCGAGCAGCATGAACGCGAACGCCGTGACGAGGTACATCACGCCGATGCGCTTGTGGTCGGTGGTCATGACCCAGCCCACCCAGCCCGGATCGCTCTCGCGGTCCACCCGGTGCACGGCCAGCTCCGGATTGCCCACGGCTTGCTGCTGCGTGGACGGAACGTCGCCGATCGCCATCAGCGCCTCCCTGTCTGCGGCGCTCGCGCGCGCTCGGACGCGACGGCGGCGGCGATTTCACGCTTCTTCTGCGCAACCCAGCGCGCGTACGCGGCCGGCGCAACGCCGCGGACCTGGGCGACCATGTCGGCGTGGTTGCGACCGCACAGCTCCGCGCACTGTCCGCGGTACACCCCTGCTTTCAGCAGACGAAACCACGTGCGGTTCACGTAGCCGGGAAGCGCATCGAACTTGCCACCCAGCTTCGGAATCCACCACGAGTGCACGACGTCGAGCGAGACGATGTCCAGCTCGACGGTCACACCGACCGGGGCCACCATCTCGTGGTAGGCATACGCGCCGTTGGGATACTCGTAGCGCCAGGCGTACCGGCTGCCGACGACCCTGATCCCCAGGCTGTCCTCGCTGCGATCACCCACCCCCGCCGCGGCGACCGCAACCGGACTGGCCGCGTCGCGATCGGGGTTCTCGATCGCGCTGAGCTTCCCCAGCGAGAAGACCGCGAGAAACACGATCAGCAACGTGGCGGCCACCGTCCACGCAATCTCCAGGCGCGCATGTCCGCGGATCTGCGCCGCGACCGGGTTGCGCGCGGCGCGATAGCGCACGAGCGCGTACACCGTCGCCGCCGTCACCCCGACGAAGACGAGCGCGGCGAGCACCAGCACGACCACGTAGAGCGACGCGATCCGATCCGCGTTGGGGGACCCACCACGCTCGGGCAACAGGAAGCCCGCAACCGCGGGCTGAGCGGTCGCGGCGAACAGCGATCCCGCGAGCGCACGCACACAGGCCAGTGGGCGCCACCCGCGCGGGCTGGCCGGTGGCGACCGATCCATCACGGGGGCGATTGCTCGTGAAGCTGCACATCACCATGCTTGGGCGCCGCGACGGCGACGAACATGGGGCCGGGAGTGCATATGGTTTCGTTGTTGGTGCGCACGCCCGCGCGGCGCGGCGTGCGGATGCGCTACGCAGTCGTGCCGGTGAGAGCGGCGCGGCAGCTCTCGGTCGAGCCGAACACCTCGGATTCGGGCGTGCCGATCAGCAGCGCCTCGAACTCGCCCTTCTCGATCGTCTCGCGACGGATGAGGATCTCCGAGACCGTGTCGAGCGTCTCGCGATGCTCGGTGAGGATGTCGCGGGCGCGCTGGTGGGCGCCCTCGACGACCCGGCGGATCTCGTCGTCGATCTCACGGGCGATCTCGTCGGAGTAGTCGGGCTCGGAGCCGAACTCGCGCCCGAGGAACGGCTGCGAGCGATCGTGGCCGAAGACGCGCGGGCCGAGGCGCTCGCTCATGCCGTAGCGCATGACCATGTTCTTCGCCGTCGACGTGACCTTCTCCAGATCGTTCGACGCGCCGGTCGTGATCTCGCTGAAGACGATCTCCTCGGCGGCACGGCCGCCGAGCGTCATCGCCATCGAGTCGGTGAGCTCCGCGCGCGTCGTGAGGAAGCGGTCCTCCTGCGGCATGGAGATCGTGTAGCCGAGCGCCTGGCCGCGGCCGATGACCGAGATCTTGTGGACCGGATCGGAGTGCTCGAGGTAGTGGCCGACGATCGCGTGGCCCATCTCGTGGAACGCGGTGATCCGGCGCTCCTTCTCGCTCATGACCCGGGTCTTCTTCTCCGGCCCGGCGATGACGCGCATGATGCCCTCTTCGAGCTCGTGCTGGCCGATCTCGCGCTTGCCGGTACGGGCGGCGAGCAGGGCCGCCTCGTTGACGAGGTTCGCGAGGTCCGCGCCCGTGAAGCCGGGCGTCTGGCCGGCGAGGTCGTCGACGTTGATCTCCTTCGCCAGCGGCTTGCCGCGCGTGTGAACCTCGAGGATCTTCGCGCGGCCCTTGCGGTCGGGGCGGTCGACGACGATCTGGCGATCGAAGCGGCCCGGGCGCAGCAGCGCGGGGTCGAGGATGTCGGGACGGTTCGTGGCCGCGATGAGGATGATGTTGTCCGTCATCGTGAAGCCGTCCATCTCGACGAGGAGCTGGTTGAGCGTCTGCTCGCGCTCGTCGTGACCGCCGCCCATGCCGGCGCCGCGATGGCGGCCGACGGCGTCGATCTCGTCCATGAAGATG
>JAKFFA010000105.1:0-2786 GCA_036675455.1 Gemmatimonadaceae bacterium
GGCCGGACCGCATGCGCGCGCTCGTTCCATCGCTGTGCATCACCCTGCTCGGGTTCTCGGCTTGCGCCTGCGCAGGCGAAGTCGACCTGCGCATCGAGGCCGACGGCTCGATCCTGCTCACCGACGTGCGCGCGGGTGCGCCCGAGGAACCGGCACGCGCGCGGGCCGCCGGCGCAGCCGCCTTGCGTGCGCTTCCGTACGCCGGCATCGTCGACGCGGCGGCCGCCGAACACGCACTTTCGCCGGCGCTGATCCACGCGGTGATACGCGCGGAATCCAACTACGACGCGGCCGCCGTCTCGCCCAAAGGCGCCGTGGGGCTCATGCAATTGATGCCCGCAACGGCGCGCGAACTGGGCGTCGACGACGCCTCGAATCCCGCATCGAACATCCGCGGCGGCGTGCGCTATCTCAAGCAGTTGCTCGAGCGCTTCGACGACGACGTCGCACTGGCGCTGGCCGCGTACAACGCGGGCCCGGCCGCCGTGGTGCGCAGCGGGGGCGCGATTCCCGCGTACGCGGAAACGCGCCGCTACGTCCCGCGCGTGGTGTCCGAGTACCGGCGGCTGCAGGCACTCGCCGAGTCGGGCGCCGCCGCGAAGGCAATCCCCACGATTGGGGAAACGGTCCGGTGATTTTGCCCCCATGCGCGGGCGAACCGTGCCGGATTCCGCGCATTTCCACGGTCAGCCCGCTCGAGCGCGGGCGCAACAAGGCTGGCACGGGTCGTGCGTAACAAGGTGTCGCAGACAAACTCGCGGGAGAACGAAATGAAAACAACATTCGCGGCACTGGTGGCCCAGGTCTCGACCGTCGTGGCACTCGGTCTCGGTTCGGCGTACGCGCCGGCCCAGGCCGCGATCGTGACCACGGGATGCGAGAACTCGGGCATCTCGTGCACGCTCGACGAATTGTTCGCGGGCGGCTCGTTCACCGTCGGGGAGCAGACCTACGACACCTTCTCGTTCTGGGCGGCCTACGAGTTCGGCGGCTTCGAAGACCTCGACCTTGCGTTCGACCAGATCGTCGTCACGCCGTTCACGCGTCGCGAGGGACTGCACGGCTTCAACATGGTCGCCTACGGCGACTACGGCGCGCCCGCGGGCGACTGGTACCTCGGCTTCGACTACCACGTGAGCTCCTCGACGCCGTTGCTGGCCTCGGGCATCGAGTTCGGCTCGGGGGTCAGCTCCGGGTCCGAGGCCTACGGACAGTCGCTGCTCGACGACGGCACGTGGTCCGACTACGTCGTGGGCGTGCCCGGTCTGTACTGGGACGACTACGCGCCGCCCGGGCCGCTGGTGCTGCCGACCACTCCGCCGGGCATGCTGTCCTTCGCCGACACCTACCTCGCGGCGGGCGATCCGCTCGACGTGAGTCACCTGCACCTCTCGACGGTCACTCCGGTGCCCGAGCCGCTGTCGGTCTACATGGCGCTCGCCGGACTCGCGGTCGTGACCGGAGCGGCCCGCCGCCGGCGCGCAGCACGCGGCGAGTAGCCGGCGCGCGGCGCACGGTCGCGGCAAGCCGGATGAGCAACTGGATGAGACAAGCGGCGGCGCGTCGGTCGCGCCGCCCGCTACCCCACATACGCAGCGAGGGAGATCGGCGATGAAAACGCGAGATTCCGCATCGACGTGCCAACGCGCCCGGCAACCCGAGGTGCCCGTCGCACATGCGCGCGGACTTCAGTGGTACGGCCTGCTGGCGGTGGCCGGCGGCCTGCTGGTGAGCGCCGGCGCCGCGCAGGCGGCGATTTCCTGCGCGCGCACGTTGACGGCGAACATCGTCGCGATCGACCAGCCGCTGATGTTCAACCGGCTCGGCGCGCAGAACATCAACGGGATGGTGTACGCGCTGGAGCGCGACGTCGTCAACACCGACACCATGACGCCGCTCTCGAAGGGCGGTGCGGCCGTTCGCGGCAAGGTGCAGCTGCGCCCCGACAAGCGTCCGCGTCCGCTCGTGTTGCGCATCGCGGCGGGCGACTGCCTGCAGGTCAACCTCAAGAACCTGCTCACCGACGCCGCCAATCCGCGCAACAACGAGGTGCCGCCGCAACTCAAGGTGTCCGGCCAGGTGGCCGATCGCACCGTCGGCTTCAACGTGTCCGGCATGCAGGCCGTGAACTCCATCGACGATCTCGCGACCAACGTCGGCAAGAACGCCAACGCGCTGATCGCTCCCGGCGCGCAGCGCAGCTACAAGTTCTATGGCGAGCACGAGGGTGTGTTCGTCGCGACCAGCTACGGCGCCACCTTCGGCGGCGAGGGTACCGCGGGCAACGTCACGAACGGCCTGTTCGGTCAGGTCGTCGTGGTTCCCAAGGGCGGGAAGATCTATCGCAACGCCGTCACCGAGGAGGAGCTGCGCCTGGCGAGCACCGGCCGCACGTCCTCGGGCCATCCCATCGTGGATTACGAGGCACGCTATCCGAACCAGGAGCCGTGGATCTCCGAGGGCAAGGCCGGCCTGCCCATCCTGAACACGATCGACGGCAACGAGATCGTCGCCTCCGCGGGCGACGCGATCGTCATGGGGCCCAACGCCGACGGCACCTTCCCGCCCTCGACATATCCGCTCGAGAGCATCGGCAAGCGCAACCCGGCGTATCCGAACCGGCTCGAGCCGTTCCGCGACTTCTCCAGCGCCTTCCACGACGAGGCGGCCGCGGCACAGGCCTTCCCGGGCTTCTTCGGCGACCCCGTGTTCGGGCACGTCCTGCACGGCACGCGCGACACCTTCATGATCGACTACGGCGCGGGCGGCATCGGTTCCGAGATCAT
>JAKFFA010000040.1:0-2773 GCA_036675455.1 Gemmatimonadaceae bacterium
GACCGGGTTTAGTAGCGGGAGGTAACGAAAGATTGGATCTGGCATCTCCGCGGCTCCGGAGCGCCGGCTGGGAACTGCTGTGTCACGCGGAGGCGCGGAGGGCACAGAGAGGAGTGCGAGAGGTGGTGCCGGCATTCGATTGATGACTGGCAGTTGTGCGACCAACCCTATCCTCGGAGGAATCAGAAGCGCCCTCGTCCCGCGCGCAGCAATTGCCCGTGCGTATATACAACAGTATATTCAAATGAACTTCGAGTGGGATTCCGCCAAGAGTACGCTCAACTTCATTCGCCGAGGCGTCAGCTTCGAGCGCGCAGTATTGGTCTTTGGCGGACCTCATTTGATCCGACGGGACCGGCGACGGGACTACGGAGAGGACCGATACATTGCCGTGGGAGCGTCCGACGGAATCTGCTTTACCGTCGTCTTTACTGATCGCATTGACTCGACGGGCTTGCCGATACGTCGCATCATCTCCTTGCGTCGGAGCAACCGGAAGGAACGGAGGGACTATGAAAAAAACTACGATGGCTAGGGCACCGCGCGGCCGAATCAATCGCGCCATGCTGGACGCCATGACTGAGGAAGACATCATGCGGACTTCCCCGCCCGAGCTACGGGACCTCCCGGATGATTTCTTCAAGGACGCCGTCCTCATGCCTGGCGTCGATCCCAAGGAGCCGATTTCCATTCGCCTCGACTCGGACGTGCTGCACTGGTTCCGCAGCAAAGGCGCACGCTACCAAACGCGCATCAATGCGGTGCTACGCTCGTACGTGAACGCCATGAAGCGGAAGGGACCGCGGTAACCCTCGCTCCGCGCCTCCGCGTCTCCGCGTGACATGTAGTGGCAGTTAACCGCGCCCGTACCGCCCAGCCCGGTGCGACTCCTTGAGCGCGACATACGTCTCATAGCCTCGCGCCACCCGCGCCCGCTGCTCCTCACTGAGCTCCCCCATCACGCGGCCGGGCACGCCCATCACCAGCGCATTGGGCGGGATCTTCTTTCCCTCCCCAACGACAGCCCCCGCCGCCACCAGCGCGCCCGCGCCGATCACCGCGCCGTTCAACACGATCGCGCCAATGCCGATCAGCGCCCCATCCTCGACCGTCGCGCCATGCACGACCGCGCGATGCCCGATCGTCACTCTCCGGCCGATCGTGCACGGCAGTCCCGGGTCGCAGTGCAGCACGGCACCGTCCTGCACATTCGACTCATCCCCAACCACGATCGCGTCACGGTCCCCGCGCAGCACGGCCCCTGGCCACACGCTCACGTCCGCGCCGAGTGTGACGTTCCCAATCACCGTTGCTGCGTGATGTACCCACGCACTCGCCGCGACCCGTGGCGACCCCAGCTCCTTCAAAACGTGCTCCCCAGCGAGATGTAAAACGTCGTCGCGCGCGGCGCATACTGCTCCCCTTCCAGCACGCGCGCCACGCCGAACCGGAACCGATACAACTGGTCGTACTCGAGCGCCGCATCCAGCGTGAGCTCCGCGCCTGCCGACGCCAGCCACTCGGGCTCCGTCCGCCCACCGGCCTGGCACGCGAACGAGTCCGCCACGGGGAACGAACACCAGGCCGACGCGGCGTCCGCGAACGCCGTGAGCGACGTCTTCTGGAAGAAGAACGGCAGCATGGGAATCCCACGTCCGAAGATCGCCAGCGGCGCGCGGTACTCGACGCTGCCCGCCGCGGCGCGCACTCCGGCCTGCGCGGTGCCGTCGAACCCGCGCGCGAAGAACGTGCGCCGCTGCCCGCCCAGGACGACGCCGGGCAGGAACTCGAGCGAGTTGCCACTCACGCCGCCCACGCCAAAGCCGACCGTGCTCGCGTGCCCCATGACGCCGTACGCGCCGCGCACGGCCAGCACATGGCGCGCGAATCCCGGCAGCGGCAGCGACTTGGCCGCGCTCATCGTCACGACGGTCTCCTGCACGTCCTCGAACCGGATGCCGGTGTCGAACCGCGCGCGGTGCGTGGCCGACATCGCGACGCCGTCCTCCACCGACACGGCCAAACCGGGCCGCTGCATCGTGCTGAACCCGACCTGCGCGACCGCTGACGGCGAGACGAGCGTGCTGCGATACGCATCGTTCGCGAGCCCCTCCAGCAGCGGTGCCGGGTACGTGCGGAATGAGTGCCGGTCCACGCTGCCGCCAACGATCGCGAACGTCGTGAGCCGCGTGCGCGGCCGCATGAACGACGCAGTCAACGATGCGGTCTGCGACGACTGTGCAATGAGGCCGAGTCGCTCATCGGACGTGTTGACCACCTCACCGTGCTGCCAGTACTGCGCGCCGGCCGCTGTGATCACCGGATTGCCGAGACCCGCCCATGAGTAGATGAAATCGCCGCTGATCTCCGCGTTCGTCGGTTCGTACTCAAACGTCCCGTCCCACGCGTGCCGTCCGACAACGTCACGCGCGCCGGTGATCGCGCCATATCGCCATGTGCCCGCGTCCGTCTGCTCCACGCTCGGCAGCCACCACGACGGATACAGCATCGAGAGCCCGCGATAGTCCGTGGCGGCGGCGCCGGTGTCGCGCACGACCTCGGGCGCCAAGCCGATCGCCCGCACGATGAACGGCGCCGAGTCCGCCGCGGGCACCACGAGCGGTGGCACACGCGTCGGCATCGCGCGCGTGACGACGCGGTACCCATCGCCGTGCAGTTCGACCGCGGCGATGCGATCGCCACTCGGCGAGACGTCGGGCATGTGCAGCGCGGTCGCGGTCTCCCACACGCGCGCGTAGCCGCCCGTGCGCAC
>JAKFFA010000011.1:0-61141 GCA_036675455.1 Gemmatimonadaceae bacterium
TCCGCGCGCAGCGGCTCGAACAGCGCCTCGCCGGCCTGCGTCACGCCGCCCGCCAGCACGACGACGTCGGGATTGAAGATGTTGAGCATATTGGCCACGCCGGCGCCGAGGTAGCGCGCCGTTTCCTTCACCACCTCGATGGCGAGCGCGTCGCCGAGTTTGGCGGCGTCGAACACGAGCGCCGCCGTGATCCGCGAGAGGTCGGATCCCACCATCTCCGGCATGCGCGACGGCTCGCCACCGGCCAGCGCCTCGCGAGCGCGCTCGGCGATCGCCGGCCCGGAGGCGTAGGCCTCGAGACATCCATAATTGCCGCACTTGCAGCGGCGGCCGGTCGTGTCGATGGTCGTATGCCCAAGCTCAGCGGCCACGTCGCTCGCGCCGTGGTAGAGCCGGCGGTCGAGCACGAGGCCGCCGCCGATGCCGGTGCCGATCGTGAGGCCGACCACATGATTTGCGCCGCGCGCCGCGCCCAGCCACCACTCGCCCAGCGTGGCGCAGTTGGCGTCGTTGTCCAGCGACGTCGGCAGCTTCACGGCGTCGCGGATGCGGTCGCGCAGCGGAAAGTCGCGCCAGCCCAGGTTCGGCGTGAAGATCACGAGGCCCTTCTCGCGATCGAGCGGGCCGGGTGATCCGATGCCGACACCGAGGACATCGGCCCGCGTGCGGCCGGTGCTCGCGCAGGTCTCGGCGATGACCTTCTCGATGAGTTTGGTCATGCGATCCACGACCGCGTCCGCGCCGAGGTTGGCACGTGTGGCGATCGTGTGCATGGCGAAGGTTTCGGAGCCGTCCGCCAGCATGGCTCCGACGCCCAGCGTCGTGCCGCCTAAGTCCACGCCTACGATGATGCGCTTTTCGTCGCCGGCCGGGCTTTTGGGGTTCCGGACCACGGGTCGCTCCTCCCGGCGGGTGTCATACCATGAGGGCCGCGGCTATCTTCCGCGTCGCCGCGGCCCTGTCGAAAAGAACAGCGAACTCCCCGAATGTAACAGGAAGGCCCGTCCGCCATGCGACTTTCAGTCGTCGTCACGACGTACAACCAGCCCGTATGGCTCGAGAAGGTGCTCTGGGGCTTCGAGGCGCAGACGTTCCGGGACTTCGAGGTGCTCGTGGCCGACGACGGGTCGGACGCCCCCACGCGCGAGCTGCTCGATGGCCTGCGCGGGCACCTCCGGTATACGCTCCGGCACGTCTGGCACCCGCACGAGGGGTTCCGGAAGTGCACGATCCTCAATGCGGCCATCGCGGCGTCCACGGGCGAGTACCTGTTCTTCACGGATGGCGACTGCATCCCACGGCCGGACCTGCTCGCGGTGCACGTGGCGCACGCGGGGCCGGGCCGGTTCCTCTCGGGCGGCTACCTCAAGCTGCCGATGTCCACGAGTGAGGCCATCACGAAGGACGATGTGCTGGCCGGACGCGCGACTGACTACGGCTGGCTGCGCGCGCATGGCGCGCCGTGGTCGCGCCGGCTGCAGCGGTTCGCCTGGGGACCGCGCATCGCGGCCATGCTCGACCGCATCACGCCGACGGGCGCGACGTTCAATGGCCATAACTCGTCGGTCTGGCGCGACGATCTTATTCGCGTGAACGGCTTTGACGAGCGACTGGAGTACGGCGGACTGGACCGCGAGCTCGGCGAGCGATTGGAGAACGCCGGCGTCCGCGGCATGCAGTTGCGGCATCGGGCGCTCGTCGTGCACCTCGACCACCCGCGTGGGTACCGGCACGCCGAGGCGATGGCGCGCAATCGCGCGATTCGCGATGAGGTGGCGGCGAAGCGCATCACGCGAACGCCCGCGGGGCTGGACCGACACTGAAAATCCTTATCGTCAATGCCATCGCGCTGAACGTTGGAGACGCGGCGATCTTGCTGGGCGAGATCCGCGCCTTGCGCGCGGCCTTCGGCAATGACGTCGCGATCCGCATCGCGGAGCAGCATCCAGAGGCCGCGCAGCGCATCTACCCCGAGTTCGAGTTCTTTGGGGGGCTGCATACACGCCACTTGATGCGTCCCGTGTGGCCGCCGTTCATGAACAGCTTCCACTGGCGTCGCACGCGGCTCGCCGTGCGCCTGCTGCGGTCGGCGCCGTGGCTCGGGCGCGCGCTGCTCTCGTCGCGGCAGCGCGCGCACTTGCAGCGCATGGCGGAGACCGACATCGTCGTGGCCACGGGAGGTACGTACTTCGTGGAGCACTACAACTTCTCGGCCAAGGCGGACGAGGTGCTCGCCGCGCACGCACTCGGTAAGCCCGTGTACTTGTTCACGCAGTCGATGGGGCCGTTTCGCCGTGCCGAGAGCCGCGTACTGATGAGGCGAGTCGTGGAAGCCAGCGAGGGCGTGTTCCTGCGTGACGAGCGCTCGCGTCGGAACCTGCTTGAGGTGGGCGTCGACGAGCGAAAACTCGGGGTGCACGCAGACGCCGCGTTCGCGCTGGCGCCGAGTCGCCCATCGGGCAGCGAGGGCGCAGTCGCCACTGTCACCGTGGGCGCGGCCGCCACTGTCACCTCAGGTGGCGCCACCACTGTGCGGCCGTGCACGGCGCGGATCGCCGTCTCTGTCCGCGCCTGGAAGTTCGCGGCGACGATGCGCGCCGCGGGCACGCCGGAGAGCGCAGACGATCAGGCGGACGAGCGATATCGCCGCGCGGTCGCCGACGCGGTGCGTGCCCTCGCGCGCAGCGGCGCCGAGGTCGTGTTCGTGTCGACGTGCCAGGGCCTGCCCGAGTTCTCCGACGACTCGCGACTCGCGCAGCGTATCGTCGACGAGCATCTTGCCGGCGAGCCAAACGTGCGCGTGGACCGCTCCTTCCGCACGCCGACGCAGCTGATCGATCAGTTGGCCGGGTTCGATGTCGCAATCGCCACGCGCATGCACTTCGCGATCCTCGCGCTCGCTGCGGGCACACCGGTCGTCGCGATCGCCTACGAGTTCAAGTCGCGCGAACTGTTGCGCGGCATGGGATGGGAGGACCGTGTGACAGACTACAACGACGTGAGCGCCGACTGGCTCGTCGCTCGTGCGACGCAGGTGCTTGAGGCAGGCGCCGCGCTGCGCGCGGACGTCGCTCGCATGGTTGAGGTGTTCCGCGCCGACGCCGTGCGGCCGGCGGAGCGGATCGCGACGGAATGGCGGAGGCGCGCATGAGTGCCGGCGCTGAGCAGGGCGGCGCTCGCGCGGCGGCCGGCGAGCGCCCCACGGCGCTGATCTTCCGCAAGCGCATCCTGCCGTGGTCGGAGACGTTCATCGCGGCGCAGTCGGGCGCGCTGGCGCGGTACGCGCCCGTGCTCGTGGGCTACTCCCGCGACCCCGGCGGGGCAGCCTACCTCGTCGGGCGACCACAGCTCTTGCTCACCGAGCACAGCGCCTTTGCCGCGCTGGAGAAGTTCCTGCTCAAGGCGTCGGGGCGCGCGCCGCGCCGCTGGCTGCGCGCGATCGCGGCGACGAAACCGGTGGTGCTGCACGCGCACTTCGGCTCGAGCGCGTTGCCCGCGAGTCACATCGCGCGCGCGCTGGGCATTCCGCTTGTGGTGACGTACCACGGCATGGACATCACGGTGGCCGCCAAGTCGGAAGCCGAGCGTGAGCGGCGCCGGCGCGCCTTCGCCGTGGCGGACCGTGTGATCGCCGTGTCGGAGTTCATCGCCGAGGCGCTGCGCGCGGCGGGATGCCCTCCGGAAAAGATCACCAAACACTATATCGGCGTGGACACGGAGCGCTTCACGCCGCGAGCGGCCGAACGGTCGCGCACAGAGGTGATCTTCGTCGGGCGGCTGGTGGAGAAGAAGGGCGTTGCCCACTTGATCCGCGCCATGCACGAAGTGCGTCGCACGGTGCCCGATGCCGAACTGGTGCTCGCCGGCGACGGCCCGCTGCGCGCGGCGTTGCAGAAGGAGGCCGAGGTGCGTGGCGTCCCGGCCAAGTTCCTCGGCGTGCAGACGCCCGCGCAGGTGGAGGAACTCATGCGCCGCGCGGCGGTGCTCTGCGGCCCGAGCATCGCCGATTCCCGCGGCAACGCCGAGGGGCTACCGATGACGTTCCTCGAAGCGCAGTCGTGCGGGTTACCCGTGATCGCGTCGACGAGCGGCGGGACGGCGGAAGGGATCGTCGATGGCGTGACCGGGCTGCTGTTTGCGCCCGGGGACGAGACGGCGCTGGCCGAGCACCTGCGGACGCTGCTGGGGGACGCGGCGATGCGCGAGCGCATGGGGGCGGCGGCGCGGGAGCACATCGTCGCGAACTTTGATTTGCGGCGGCAAACGGCCAGGCTCGAAGCGATTTACGATGAGTGCAGACGGCAGACGGCGGATGTCGCCGGCGGTGCGAGGCGCCCTACGGGGTAGGCTGCGAGAGACCCGCGATACGAGGAGGAATGGCGGTGCGAGGAATACGGCGATACGAAGGGAGCTGAGGTCCCCTCGCATCCCGACCCCACCCCGCAACCCGTACCGTAGGGCGCCCCGCATCCCCCCTCGAATCGCGGTTCTAGTCGACCTGCAGCACCGCGAGGAAGGCCTCCTGAGGGATTTCGACCGACCCAACCTGCTTCATCCGCTTCTTGCCTTCCTTCTGTTTCTCCAAAAGCTTGCGCTTCCGGCTGATGTCACCGCCGTAGCACTTGGCGAGCACGTCCTTGCGCAACGCCTTGACCGTCGTGCGCGCGATGACCTTCTGGCCGATCGCGGCCTGGATCGCCACCTCGAACAACTGGCGCGGGATCAGTTCCTTCAGCTTGTCGGCGATCTTGCGGCCCCACTCGTACGCCTTGTCGACGTGCGTGATCACCGAGAACGCGTCGATCGGGTCGCCGTTGATCAGCATGTCGAGCCGCACGAGGTCGCTGCGGCGGTAGCCGAGCATCTCGTAGTCGAGCGCCGCGTAGCCGCGCGTCAGGGACTTCATCTTGTCAAAGAAGTCGAGGATGATCTCGGCGAGCGGGAACTCCCACGCGATCTCCACACGCGTCGTGTCGATGTAGCTCATGCCCTTGTACTCGCCGCGCCGCTCGGTGCCGAGCGTCATGATCGGCCCGATGTACTCGGCCGGCACCATGATGCGCGCCTTCACGTACGGCTCCTCGACGTAGTCGACCACCGTCGATGATGGCATCAACGCCGGGTTCTCGACGAGCACGTTCGTGCCGTCGGTCAGCGTGACGTGGTACTCCACGCTCGGGACCGTCGTGACGAGGTCGAGGTCGAACTCGCGCTCGAGGCGCTCCTGCACGATCTCCATGTGCAGCAGGCCGAGGAATCCGCAGCGGAAGCCGAAGCCCAGCGCCGTGGAGGATTCGGGCTGGTATTGCAGCGAGGCGTCGTTGAGCTGCAGGCGCTCGAGCGCGTCGCGCAGGTCCTCGTACTGCTGCGTGTCCGTGGGGTAGACACCCGCGAAGACGAACGAGCGCACGGCCTGGTAGCCCGGCAGCGGTTCGCTCGCCTTGTTCGTCGCGTCGAAGATCGTGTCGCCTGCGCGCGTCTCCTTGACGGAGCGCACGTTCGCGATGACGAAGCCCACTTCGCCGGCGGTCAACCGCGGCGCGACGACCTGGCGCATCTGGTTGTAGCCGACCTCGGCCACCTCGTACACGCTGTCGCTCGCGCCGAAGGTGATCTGCATACCCTTCTCGATCTTGCCGTCCACCACGCGCACGCTGGGGATCGCGCCGCGATAGCGGTCGTAGAACGAGTCGTAGATCAGCGCGCGTAGCGGGCCGTCGGGATTGCCGCGCGGCGGCGGCACCTTCTTGACGACTTCCTCGAGCAGTTCGGGGACGCCGCGGCCTTCCTTCGCGCTCACGAGGAGGATGTCGGCCGGGTCGCAGCCGATGAGGTCGACGATCTCCTGGCGGCGCTTTTCGGGCTCGGCTCCGGGTAGGTCGATCTTGTTGAGGACGGGGAGGATTTCGAGGCCCGCGTCCATCGCGAGGAACAGGTTCGAGAGCGTCTGCGCCTGGATGCCCTGCGACGCGTCGACGACGAGGATCGCGCCTTCGCAGGCGGCGAGCGAGCGCGAGACCTCGTACGTGAAGTCCACGTGCCCCGGCGTGTCGATGAGGTTGAGCTCGTAGGTGACGCCGTCCTTCGCGGCGTACGACATGCGCACGGCGTTGAGCTTGATCGTGATGCCGCGCTCACGCTCGAGGTCGAGCGTGTCGAGGATCTGCGCCTTCATCTCACGCTTCTGGAGCATGCCCGTCGCCTCGATCAGGCGGTCGGCGAGCGTGGACTTCCCGTGGTCGATGTGTGCGACGATGCAGAAATTGCGGATCAGGGACGGCGCGGTCACGAATATCCTTATTGGGGCGGACAAATCCGGCGTCGTTTGCCGGGAACGCGAAATCTACTCGGGCGGGGGGCTATTTGGCGGTCCCCGCGGGCTCCGATTTCGCGCGCCGACTACTTCCGCCCGATCCCGTACACCCGCACCATCGGCCGCCCGTCCTCTCCCTCGATTACCACGGCAATGGCGTCACGCCCCCACGCGCTCGGGCCCCATGCGGTAGCGGTCCAGCCAGCCGCCGGCACGCGCACGATGTCGAGCCAGCGACCCTCGGCGTCGAATAGGTCGAACGCGGTCGTCGAACTGTCCGACGGGTCGGCCACACGGCGCACCCATGTGCGGCCGGCGGCGTCGACCGTGAACGTCTCGTACGCCGGCCGCGAGTCCGGGATCGCGGCCGGATCGAAGGCGGTGCGCAGCACCTGCTCCGACACGCCGGCGAAGTTGTCGGACTGCATCGACGCGACGCGCGCGTCGACGATCGATTGCTTCTCGGCGTCGGAGATCGCCGACGGGCTCGGCGGACGGCCGAACAGTGCGACCGTGTCGCGGCCGTCGGTGCTCGCGCGCAGCACGTAGTCGCCGCTCCAGCCGGTCAGGAGTCCACGTGTGGGATCCACGGCGAAGGTCAGCCGCGGCTGCATCGGCACGCCGACGCTCATGACCATGCGGTCGCCATCGCGCACGAGCCACGGCTTTGCTTCCGGCGTCCCCTGGCGCTCCACGGCGAACAGCGTATCGGCATCCGCTCCATTCAGCGGAAATCGCACAAACCCCTGTGTGTTCTCCAGCGTCGAGTCGGGGGCGCTCATGATCGACCGCACGAGCACGCGACCATCACCATCGATGCCGATCGGGCTGTAGTAGCAGCAGCTCGTGCGACGCTCGCTCAGCAACTCGCCCGTGCGCCAGTTGAACGTGGTCGCCCGCGCGTTCCGCGCGTCCTGCACGACCAGCGTGTCACCGCGCACCGCGATGTACGCCGACCGGAACTCGCCAGGCCCCTCACCCTCGCGACCCATCGCGCGCAGGAAGCGTCCTTGCGCATCGAACACCTTGATGACCGTCGGCTTCTGGTCCGCGACGAGAATCGACCCGTCATCGGCAATCGCGATGTCCCCCGGGTCGAAGAGTTCGGCCGCATCGAGCTCCGGCGGCTGGATGTCGCGCTGCGCGACGAGCGTCCATTGGCCGGGCTCGAGCGGCGCCGAGGTTACCGTGTGTGTTATGCCACCCGGGAGCGTGTCCACGGTCACCGCCGCAGAGTTCTCGGCGCTCGCCGTGCACGAAATCGCGCCCGCCAGCAAGGCGGAGGCCGCGAAGGAGGCGAGAGCGACGAGGCGGACTTTCCTACGCCCCATGAAAATCTCGGCGGCATGACGAACAGTCTTGCGCATCATGGTCGGCTCGGCGGTGGGTGTGCGGGTTCGACAGTCTTGGTCAGTAGAGCGTTGCCTCCATCACACCGCGGTTACGGGGATGGGGGTAATTTCACGCGGAGCCGCGGAGATGCAGCGCGAGGTCGCGGAGGAATAAGCCCGCGAGCTGCAGCTTTGAGGACGTCCGGCGCACTCTACTAACCCAGCCACAAAACCCTCTCAGTTCCTCCGCGCCTCCGCGTGACAAAGCCGTGCCCCGCATCGCAGTCACAAATCAACGCGGCAAAGCAAAAGCCACCACCGCGTCTCCACTCCCGAACCGGTCCCCATCCCCACCCGCCGCAATCACCACGTACTGCCGGCCGTCCGCGCCGAGGTATGTCATGGGTGTCGCCTTCCCACCGGCCGGCAGCGCGCCGCTCCACAGCTCCCGGCCCGTCTCCACGTCAAACGCGCGAAGCCGCGCGTCCAGCGTCGCGGCGATGAATGCGAGGCCACCCGACGTGACGATCGCGCCGCCGAGGTTGGGCGAGCCGGCCGTCGCGAGTTCGGGAATCGGCACGCCCGGTGAGCCGAGTGTCGTGCGCCAGAGGATCTGGCGCGCGGCCACATCGACCGCGACGAGCGAACCGAGTGGCGGCGGCGTGCAGGGCATGCCATCGGCACCGAAGAGCAGGCCGCGCATCTGGTAATACGGCGTACCGCGCAGACGATTGAAATCCTGATCCAGTCGTGAAGACGCGCGCCGCAGTGAGTCGACGTTCGCGCCTTCGGCAGGGGTCAGCCGTACAACCGCCGCCATCGTGTTCACGGGGATGACCGCGATGCCGCGCGCCGCGTCCCACGCCACGCCGCCCCAATGCGCGCCGCCGATGTTGGACGGCATCACGAGCGTGCCCTGCAGGCTGGGCGGCGTGAAGATGCCGTCGTTACGCAGCGACGCGATCGTCGCCGCGCACGCCGCACGCGACTCGGGCGTCAAGCCGAAGGCGTCCGCGGCCGTGAACGCATGCGGGCTCAGCGGCGGAATCGCGCTGAACGGCTGCGTCGGCCACGCCTCCTCGCCCGGCAAGTCGCTGGGCGGCACCGGGCGCTCCTCGACGGGCACCAATGGCTCGCCCGTTTCGCGATCGAGCACGAACAGCATGCCGGTTTTGGTCGCCTGCAGCACGGCGGGGCGCGTGCGGCCGTCGATGGTCACATCCACGAGCGCCGGCGGCGCGGCATTGTCATAGTCCCAAAGGTCGTGATGCACGGTCTGGAAGTGCCACACGACCTCGCCCGTGCTCGCGCGCAAGGCGACGACGCTGTTCGCGTAATCATTGCGGCCGAGCCGGCGCCCGCCGTAGTAGTCGGGACTGGCCGCGCTCGTCGGCACGAAGACGAGGTCGCGCGCCGCGTCGGCCGCAATCACGCTCCACGTGTTCGCCGCGCCCGTGCGATGGGCCGAGTCACCGCGCCACGAGTTGAACGCGGGGTCGGACGGATTCTGCGGCACGGGATCCCACGTCCACTTGAGCGCGCCGGTGCGGGCGTCGTACGCGCGCACCTCGCCGCTGGCGGCGTCATAGCGATTGTTGTCCGCCACGGCCGAGCCCGTCACGATGAGGCCGTTGACGATGGCCGGAGGCGACGTGACCTCATACTCGCCGAACTCGAACGGTTCGTTGCGCAGGCCTTCGCGCAGCGACACAGTGCCACCGTGGCCGAACGCCCGGCACGGCTCGCCGGTCCGCGCGTCGAGCGCGAGCAGCCGACCGTCCACCGTGGCCGCGATGATGCGACGCGCGCATGCGGCATCCGCGGGCGCATCCACATCATGCCAGCTCGACACGCCGCGCGACGTGAAATCGCCGAAGCCGGCGTCCGGACTCACCTTGGCGTCATGCCGCCAGCGCTCGGCGCCGGTCACCGGGTCCAGCGCGATGATCTTGCCCAGCGGTGTGCTCAAGTAGAGCGTGCCGTCGACGAGGATCGGCGTCGCCTCAAACGAGCGGTCATCTGCGGCGACCTCGCCGGTGTGGTACGTCCAGGCGACTTCGAGCCCGCCCACATTGGACCGGTTCACCTGGTCGATCGGCGCATAGCGACTGCCGCCAGCGTCTCGGCCGTAGGCGGGCCATTCGGTCGGGGCAGGGAACGACGCCGAGGCCGCGGCGGATGGCACCGGCGCCATCGGACGGTTGGGGGACGTCGGCGTCTGTGCGGCGACGGATGATGACACAAGGCAGGCAATCAACAAGAGGCGCATGGTGACAAATGTCGCGCCGCCGGGCGCAGTCGCAAGCGTCGAGATGCGTGCGGCTCAAGCCGAGACTTCAAACTCGCGCGCGAGCGAAGCCGAACCACAGCGCGTAAGCCCTTTGAGCCGACCCTTCCTCCCCCTAACTTCCGCCCGTTGATGTCCGCGCCCGCAGTCCCGTCCGTCAGGGCCGATCTCATGGACCCCGCCACCCTCGCCGCCCTCGGGCGTCTCGAGGTCATTTCGCGTTGGGTGGTGGATGGACTCCTCGCCGGACTGCACCGCTCACCCAAGAAGGGCTTCTCGGTCGAGTTCGCCGAGCACCGCACGTACCAGCAAGGCGATGACCTGCGCTTCATGGACTGGAAGGTCGCCGCGCGCGCCGACAAGTGGCTCATCAAGCAGTACGAGGAGGAGACCAACCTCCGCGCGACGATCGTGCTCGACGTGAGCCGTTCCATGGATTGGAAGAGCGCGCCCGCGCTGCTCACCAAGCTCGCGTACGCCGAACGCGTCGTGGCCGCGCTCTCGCTCCTGTTGATCCGTCAGCGCGACGCCGTCGGCGTGATCCGCTTCGATGACCAACTGCGCTCCGTCGTGCCGCCGCGCTCACGGTCGGTGCAGTGGAATCGCATCCTCGGCGCGCTCACCGATCCGGGCTCGGGCCTCGGCTCCGACGCGGCCGGCGCGCTGCGCCAGGCCGGCAAGATGATCCGCCGGCGCGGCATGGTGGTGCTCGTCTCCGACCTGCTGCTCGACGCGCAGGAAGTCGACGAGACGATCCACGCGCTGCGCGCGCAGGGCCACGATGTCACGGTGCTACATGTCATGGACCCCGGCGAGGCGTCGTTCGTGCTGCCGACCGGCGAGTCGCTCTTTGTTGACGCCGAGAGCGGCGCGTCGCTGGCGGCGACACCGGTCGATGTGCGTGAGGCGTATCAGGCCACGGTGCGCGAGGCGATCGACGAATGGCGCACGCGTTTCTCGGCGGCCGGCGCCTTCTACGAGACCGTGATGACCGACCAGCCCTTCGGCGTGCCGTTGCGGCGCGCGTTCGCCGCGCGGCAGCGGCTGCATTGACGGTCCGGCGAGATGATGTGGATGATGCGGATGCGTTGCTGCGCCACGCGGTGACCTCGTGAGCTTCCTCGCGCCCTGGGCGCTCCTGCTCGCCGCCGCGGTGGGCGTGCCGCTCGTGCTGCACCTCCTGCGGCGCCGTACCGGCACGCGCTTCGACTTCCCCGCGGTGCGCTACCTGCTGCGCGCGGAGAAGGACCACGCGCGCGAGGTCAAGCTGCGCAACATGCTGTTGATGCTGCTGCGCATCGGCATCGTGCTCGCGCTCGCACTGGCGGCGGCGCGGCCGATCGGGCCGCTGTTCGTGCCCGGACTCGGACACGCCCCGGCCGCGGTCGCCATCGTGCTCGACAACTCACGTTCGTCGGCGGCCGCCGGTGCGGCAGGGCCGGTGCTGGGTTCGCTCGTGGCCGCGGCGCGTGATGTCATAGACGCGAGTTCCAACGCCGACCGGCTTTGGCTCGTCACGATGGACGGCGTCGTGGCCGGCGGTGACGCCGACGCGCTGCGGGCCGCGCTCGCTGACATCGTGCCGCTCGACGGCGCCGGCAGCGCGTCGACCGCCGTGCGGCGCGCCGCGGCGCTCGTGCGCGGCAGCGATGTGCCGGCGGGCCGCATTGTGGTGATCACCGATGGCCAGGAATCCTCGTGGATCGGTGTCGATGTGGGCACGTTCGATGGCGTGCCGGTGATCCTGCATACTGCGGCGAGCGCCGCCGGCGCGAACCGGGCCGTCGCCTCGGTGGCAACCGAGCCGGCGCACTGGAATCCGCGCGGTGCGGTGCGCGCGACGGTGACCGGCACGGATTCGACGACGTGGCGCATGCTGCTCGACGGCCGCACGGTGGCGCGCGGCAGTGTGCGGCCGGGCGCGGCGATTCTCGCGCGCGCGCAGCCGTCGGCGCGCGGCTGGGTCGCCGGTGCGATCGAGCTCGCGCCGGATGAACTGCGCTCCGATGACGTGCGTCATTTCGCCGTGCACATCGGTGAGCCGCCGGGCATCACCGTCGCGGCCGATGAGACGGCCGGCCCGTTCCTGCGCGGCGCCGCCGATGCGCTCGTGCTGGCCGGTCGCGCGGTGCGTGACGCGCGCAGCGGCGTGCTGCTCGGCTCGGCGGAGCATGCGCGCCGACCGGGGCTGATCTTTGCACCGGCGGATCCGCTGCGGCTGCCCGATGCGAACCGCGCACTCGAGCGCGCGGGCATCCCATGGCGGTTCGGCGCGCGCCGTGAAGGGCCGGCGCCGCTGCGCGGCGCGGGGCTGGACGGCGCGGTCGCGCGGCGCTGGTATCCGCTTGTGGCGATCACGGGATCAACCACGGCGACGACGCAAGGCGGCGCTGCCGGCGCGCCCGCCGGAACCTCCATTGACACGGTCGCCCGCGTCGGTGGTGAACCGTGGGCGGTCGCCGGCGATGGCTACGTGCTCGTCGCGAGCGCGGCGGAAGCCGAAGCGACCGACCTCACCGTGCGCGCGGCGTTCGTGCCATGGCTCGATGCGCTGCTCACGCAGCGGTTGGCAAGTGGCACGGGCGCCGCTCGTGATGCGACGCCGGGCGCGAGCGTGCGCGTCCCGTCCGGTGCGGACGGCCTTGAGTCGCCAACCGGCGTCGTGCTGCCCGTAACCGCCGGCCAGACGATCGACGCGCCGTGGACCGCCGGTGTGCATTTCTGGCGTCGCGGCGACGAACGTGCCGGCGCGCTCGTCGTCAACGGCGAGGCGGCGGAGTCTGACCTCACGCGTGCGCAGCCCGCAGAACTCGCGCAGCGTTTGGGTGGCACGCTCGCCGATGGTGGCACGTCGTTGGGGCGCGAAGCGTTCAGTGCGGGCGGACGCCGCGCGCTGGATCGCACGTTCCTCGCGCTGGCGCTGCTGCTGCTCATCGCCGAGGCGCTCGTGGCGCGCCGCGGATTGACGTCGGCGCGCGCTGTGCCCGCTTGAGTAGACTATGACGCTTCCGATCCTCGTCGAACGCCTGTCGGCGCTGCCGGCCTTTACGCGTCTTGTCTCCACGTTGCCGCGCGACCGCGGCCGCCAGGCGGTCAGCGGTCTCGCGGGCTCGGCCGACGCCGTGCTGGTCGCTGCGCTTGCGGAGCGGGAGCCGAACCGGCTCTTCGTCGTCGTCGCCGACCAGTTGCCCGAGGCGGAGCGATGGCTCGCTGACCTGCAGTCGGTGCTCGGCGATGAAGGCGTGGCCCTGTATCCGCCACGCGAGGGCTTCGGCGAAGTCGAGCCGCACGCCGAGGTCGCGGGCGAGCGCGTCGAGACGATCGAGCGCTTGACGCGGGGTGCCGTGCGCGTGCTGCTGACCACGGCGCGTGCCGTGCAGGAGCGCACGCGATTGCCGCGCGCATTGGCCGACGCGCGCCTGGCCCTCAAGCGCGGCGACACATACCGCATCGAAGCACTCGTGGCGCACCTCGAGCGCGTGGGTTTTGAGCGCGTGATGCTCGTCGAGGACGTCACGCAGTTCAGCGTGCGCGGCGGCATCGTCGACGTGTATGGCTTTGGCATGAGCGAGCCGTTGCGACTCGAGTTCTGGGGCGACGAGCTCGTGGAGCTGCGGCATTTCGACGTGGCCACGCAGCGCACGACGGGCATGGTCGAGTCGGCGGTGATCCTGCCGGTGGAGATCGGCGCGAGAGGCGAGGACGAGGACGGTGAACGCGAGGACCTCCGATCCTCGCTCTCCGAACTCTGGCCCGAGGGCACGCTGCTCACGCTGCCCGCCGGCATGTCGCTGCGCCCCGAGATGGAGCGCACGTGGACCGAGGCGGCGCACCACCGCGAGCTCGCGCGCCGTCGCGGCGAGGATGTCGCGCCGCGCGAAGAGCTGCTGCTCTCACCCGACGTCGCACTGCGCGCGCTCGGAGCATTCCCGACGCTCGACATCATCGCGGAAGGCGCGGGTGATGCCGACGCGCCGTCCGGAGCCGCGGCTGGCGCCCCCGCCGTCGCCTTCCCCCTGCGCGCCCCCGAACCCGTCGAGCGCGACATCGCGCGTCTCTCGGCCCTCGTGCGCGACGGCACGCCCACGGTGATCCTCTGCGACAACATCGGCCAAGCCGAACGTCTGGAGGAGCTGCTCGACGCCGGTAAGTCCGGACCGTCACCCGCCGCGCTCGTCATCGGCGTGCTGGGCGGCGGCTTCCTGATCCCGCCGCGCGGCGCGCCAGACGGGCTGCGCGTGCTCACCGACCACGAGATCTTCCGGCGCGAGCGGCGCATCCGCCGCAGCCGCAAATACGCCACGGGTACGGCACTCGAGCACGTCACGGCGCTCAAGCCGGGCGACTATGTGGTGCATCTGGAGCACGGCGTCGGCATCTATCGTGGCATGACGACGATCTTCCACGGCGAAAGCACAATCGAAGTCGCCGTGATCGAGTACGAAGGCGGCGACCGCCTCAACGTGCCGCTCTACCGGCTCGACCAGATCGAGCGCTACCGCGCCGCGGGCGACGTCGACGACGACGCGCCACCGCCGCGGCTGCACAAGCTGGGCGGCAAGCGATGGACGCAGCAAAAGGAGCGCACGCGTTCGGCGTTGCGCGAGATGACCGCCGAGCTGCTCGACCTCTACGCGCGCCGCAAGGTCGCGAGCCGGCCGCCGCACCATCCCGACGGCGCGTGGCAGAAGCAGCTTGAGAGTTCGTTCCTGTTCGAGGACACGCCCGACCAGCGCACCGCCACCACGGATGTCAAGAAGGACATGGAAGGCGAGCGTCCCATGGACCGGCTGCTCGTGGGCGACGTCGGCTACGGCAAGACGGAGATCGCCGTGCGCGCCGCGTTCAAGGCGGTGCAGAGCGGCCGACAGGTCGCGGTGCTCGTGCCGACCACGGTGCTGGCTGAGCAGCACGCGCGCACGTTCGGCGAACGTTTCGCGGACTTTCCGATGCGTATCGCCGTGATGAGCCGGTTCCAGACGCACAAGGAACAGGCCGCCTCACTGGTTGAACTGGCCGCGGGCACGATCGACGTCGTGATCGGCACGCACCGGCTGCTCTCGCCCGACGTCGCCTTCCAGAAGCTCGGCCTCATCATCGTCGATGAAGAGCATCGCTTCGGCGTGAAGCACAAGGAACGGCTCAAGCAGCTCAAGCTCGAGACCGACGTGCTCACGCTGACCGCGACGCCGATCCCGCGCACGCTGCACCAGTCGCTGGCCGGCCTGCGCGACATGACGCTGATGCAGACGCCGCCGCGCGACCGTTCGCCCGTGCTGACGTTCCTCGAGCCGTGGGACGACGGCCTCATCGAAGAAGGCATCTCGCGCGAACTCGACCGCGGCGGGCAGGTGTTCTTCGTGCACAACCGCATCGAGACCATCGAAGCGATCGCCGACCACATCGCACGCATCGCGCCGCGCGCGCGCGTGGCGGTGGGCCACGGGCAGATGAAGGAGCGCGAGCTCGAGTCCATCATGCGGCGATTCGTGGCCGGCGAGATCGACGTCCTCGTGTCCACGCTGATCGTCGAAAGTGGCATCGACGTGCCCAACGCGAACACGATGTTCGTGAACCGCGCGGACCGACTCGGCCTCGCGCAGCTCTACCAGTTGCGCGGTCGCGTGGGGCGCTCGCACCGGCGCGCGTACTGCTATCTCATCGTCCCCGAGTACACGGACGAGGACGCCGAGCGCCGGCTGCGCGTGCTGGAGCATCACACGGAGCTCGGCGCGGGCTACCGCGTGGCGCTCAAGGACATGGAGCTGCGCGGCGCGGGCAACCTGCTCGGGCCTGAGCAGTCGGGCTTCGTGCACGCGGTCGGGTTCGACCTGTACTTGCGGCTGCTCGACGAGACGGTCAACCGCATGATGCGCGGCGAGAACGCGCCCCCGCCGCCGCCGGCCGATGTCACATTGGACGTTCCTACATACCTGCCCGACGACTACATCCCGTCGCAGGCCGTCAAGCTGGACCTGTACCGGCGTCTGGGCTCCGCGCGCAGCGCCGACGAGGTGGACGAGCTGCGCACCGAGGTACGCGACCGGTTCGGCCCGCTGCCGCCGAGCGCCGAGGCCTATTTCGCGGTCGCGCGGCTGCGCCTGCTCGGCGCCCCGTTGGGCGTCGAGGGTATCCTTGTGCGGGGTGAAGAGGCCCGTATTAACTTCAGGGTCGACGCAGTCCCGCGTCTGAAGCCCCTCGCGGCCGCCTTCCGGGACGTGCAGTTCCAGGTGGACGTGCGACGGGTACAGCCCCTGTCGCTGAAGCTGTCGCGACTCGGTGGCGCTACGCTGCTGGACGGACTCGTCCGGGCGCTCCGAACAATCTCTCCCGATCCACGGTAGAAGTACCTCTCCTTTCATCTACATGACACGCATCCGACTGCTCGCCGCCTCGTTGCTCACGGTCTTCTCGGTCGCGTCCTGCGCCGCCTTCAAGGAAGCGATGACCGCCCATGTGGACGTCGTCGCCCGGGCCGGCTCGCAGGAGCTGACGGTCGACCGGCTCGCCGAGCTCATGGCCAGCTCCGACATCCCGCTGCGCCCGGACGCTGCGCGTACGCTCGCCCAGCTCTGGATCAACTACCAGCTGCTCGGCCACGCCGGCGCGCATGGTGACTCGCTGGGCACCATCGAGGACGCGCAGCGCGGCATGTGGAACGCCTTCGCACAGTTGAGCACGCGCAAGTACTACGACGTGATCTCCGCCGACTGGGCGACAATCGATTCCTCGGCCATGGAGCAGGCCTACAACGACGGTGAGCTGCTGGCCGCCGCGCACATCCTGCTCACGAAGCAGCCTGAGGGGCTCTCGGCCACGGCGAACGACTCCATCCGCAAGGAAGCGGAACTCATCGCTGACACCGTGACGTCGGAGAACTTCGCCGCGGTGGCGCGCGCGGTCTCGCAGGATCCGGGCTCCAAGGAGCGCGGCGGCGACTACGGCGTGTTCCCGCCGGGTCAGATGGTGCCGGAGTTCGACGCCGGCATCCGCTCCGTGCCGCCGGGTGGGATCACGGGCATCGTGGAGACCCAGTACGGTTACCATATCATCCGCCGCCACACGTGGGACGAGATCAAGGACCAGTTCGCGGAGGCGTATGCGAGCACGGCCATGGCGCGCGGCGACAGTCTGTATTTCGCGGGCCTCGAGGAGGCGGCGAACGTGCAGGTGAAGGGCAGCGCGCCGCGTCTTGTGAAGGCGATCGCCGAGGACATCGACGCGTATCGCAATGACCGCACGGTGGTCGCGTCGTCGCGCACGATCGACCTCACCGCCGGCCGGCTGGCCGAGTGGATGGCGGCCTTCCCGCCGCAGTCGCGCATGCGCGCCAACATCATCCAGGCGCCGGACTCGCTGATGCCGATGTTCGTGATGAACATCATGCGCAACGAGATGTTGCTGCGCGCGGCCGACTCGGCCGGCGTCGGCGCGGACAGCGTGGAGACGCAGGAGATCCGGCAGGCCTTCTTCAACGGCGTGCGCGGGACGATGGAGGCGCTGAACCTGGCGCCCGAGCAGCTCGACAGCGCCGAGACGGTGCAGGCGCGCGAGCAGTTGGCCGCCTCACGCATCGAGGAGTACCTCGACGCGCTCATGCGCAACGAGACGCAGTTCATCAGCGTGCCGGAGCAGGCGGCGATCGTGCTGCGCGACAAGTATGAGGCGCGGCTCGTGACAGCGGGCCTCGACCGGGCGCTGGAGAAGGCCACGACGCTGCGCGCTGCGACGGATTCATCGGCGGCGGCCGCTGCGCCGTCGGCGGTGCCGATGCCGACGCCTGACTCCACACCGCAACCGTGAGGATGCGAGACGTGCGCCGCGCGCACCTGGTCGGCTTGGCGGCGCTCGCGTTCGCCACGCCACTCGCGGCGCAGCAGGATGCGCCGCCGCCGACGGTGGTCGCCGCGGCGCCGCAGGGCCCGCTGCGCACCGTCGAGGTGGACCGCATCGTGGGTCTCGTCGGCACACACCCCATTTTGTTCAGTGAGGTGTTGGAGCAGCTGAACTTCGAGCGCGCGAATGGCCTGCAGGTGCCGGCGGACTCGGCCGGCCAACTCGCGCTCGCGCGCAGCATCCTCTCGCGCATTGTTGACATCGAGGTGCTGCTGGCCGTCGCGCGGGAGTACAAGATCGAGGTGTCCGACGCCGACGTGACGTCGCAAGTCGAGCAGCGCATGGACGATGTGCGCAGCCGCTTCCCGACCGAGGAGGCGTTCCGTGCCGCGCTGGTGCGCGAGGGATTCGGCACGCCGGAGCAGTACCGTCAACAGGCGGTCACCGAGGCGAAGCGGGCGGAACTGCAGCAGCGCGCGCGTGACTCGCTGCGCGCCAACGGCCGGCTCGCGCCGGTCAACGTGACCGAAGCCGAAGTGCGCGAGGCGTTCGAGCGCTTCCGGGCCACCGCGCCCGAGCAGCCCTATAGCGTCGCGTTCCGGCAGATCGTGATCGCGCCGCGGCCGCGGCTCGAAAACGTCATCGCCGCACGGGCGCGCATCGACACGATCCGCACGAAGCTCGAGGCGGGCGCCGATTTTGACTCAATGGCGCGCGCCGTGTCGCAGGACCAGGCGACCGCGAGCCGCGGTGGCGACCTTGGCTGGAACCGCCGGGGATCGATGGTAGCCGGGTTCGACCAGATGATGTTCGCCCTCAATGTTGGGCGCATCAGCCCGGTCGTGCAGACCATCTACGGATTCCATGTGATGCGCGTGGACCGTGTGCGGCCCGGCGAAGTCCGCGCGCGACATATCTTGATTCGCCCCGCCATCGACACGGCGGACGTCGCCGACGCGCGCGCGCTGGCTGATTCGGTGCTCGGGCTGTGGAAGGCCGGCACGCCGTATGACTCGCTCGTGCAGCGCTTCCACGATCCCGAGGAGACGCGCACATTGCCCGAGGGGACGCCGCTGGATTCGCTTCCGGCCGAGTACCGCGTGGCATTGCGCGGCGTGGAGCCGCCGCAGTTCACGGAGGTCTTCGCGCTGCCGGATCCCGTGTCGGGCTTCAACAAGTGGGCGGTGGCCCGTGTGGTCGGCGTGCGCGAAGCGGGCACCGTCAAACTTGAGGACTGGCAGCAGCGCATTCGCGACCAGTTGCGCGAGGAAAAATCGCTGCGCCGCACGCTCGACAACCTCCGGCAGAAGTACTACGTCTCGTTGCGATTGTGACGACCGGGCCCGCGATCGCCGTGACCCTCGGGGATCCACGGGGGATCGGACCTGAGGTCGTTCGGGCCGCGCTTGCATCGGCGGGCAGAGACGTAGCGGGCCGGTTCGTGGTCGTGGGGCCGCACGGGACCGGCATCGAGGTCGACGAGCCGGTGGGTGTGTGGAGTGGTGGAGCGGGCGCGGTAGGGTCCGGCGGACAGGCGGCCGGCAGCACCGAGGCGGCTCGCGCTGCCCAAGCCGGCCGCCTCGCCGGGCTCGCCATTGAGCGCGCCGTGGCGCTGGCCAAGGCCGGCACGGTGCAGGGCATCGTCACCGCGCCGATCGACAAGGCGGCGCTGCTCGAGGGGGGCTTCGACTTTCCGGGGCACACCGAGATGTTGGAAGCGCTCACCGGCGCGCCCACAGCCATGATGCTCGCCTCGGACCGGCTGCGCGTCGTGCTCGCGACCACGCACATCGCGCTGCGTGACGTGCCGGCGCATGTGACGCGCGACACGATCCTGCGCGCGGCTCGGCTCACGCGCGCGGGGCTCCGTGATTGGTTCGGCCTCGCGGAGCCGCGGCTGGCGCTGTGCGCGCTCAATCCGCACGCGGGCGACCATGGCCGGTTCGGTCGCGAGGACGATGAGCTGCTGGCGCCCGCTGCGCGTGAAGCCGGTCTCGCCGGCCCATTCCCCGCCGACACGGTGTTCGTGCGCGCGATGCGCGGCGAGTTCGATGCGGTGATCGCGCCCTATCACGATGTGGGCATGACCGCCATCAAGGTCGCGAGCTTCGGCCGGGCCGTGAACGTCACGCTCGGGCTGCCGTTCCCCCGCACGTCGCCGGATCACGGCACTGCGCTCGACATCGCGGGGCAAGGCGTTGCGGACGCGAGCTCCATGGGGGCCGCGATCGACGCGTGCGTGGCTATCTTGCAGCGCATACACCCATGACTGCGACGACCGCGCCCCATCATCACCACGACCACGACGTGAGCCGTCGCCGCCTGGCGATCGCGCTCGTGATCACGTCGCTGTTCCTCGTGGCCGAGGTCGTTGGCGGTATCGTGTCCAATTCGCTGGCGCTGCTGGCGGACGCGGGGCACATGCTCACGGACGTCGGCGCGCTCGGCCTCTCGCTGTTCGTCGCGTGGTTCAGTCGCCAGCCGGCGGCGCCGCGCAAGTCATACGGTCACGTGCGCTGGGAGATTCTCGCCGCGCTGCTCAACGGTGCGGTGCTGCTGGTGGCGTCGGCCTGGATCCTCTGGGAGTCGGTGCAGCGCCTGCGCGCGCCCGAGCCGGTGGAAGGCGGGCTCATGCTCGCCGTCGCCACGGGCGGCCTGCTCGTGAATGCCGCCAGCGCGTGGCTGCTGCACGGCAGCGCGCACCACAGTCTCAACCTGCGCGGCGCGTACCTGCACGTGCTCAGTGACTTGCTGGGCTCGGTCGCCGCCATCTCGGCTGCGCTGTTGGTCCGCCAGTTTGGGTGGCTCACGGCGGACCCAATAGCCTCGATACTGATGACCGTGCTGATCGTCCGTGGGGCATGGAGACTCGTCCACGAAGCCGTGGACGTGCTCCTGGAAGCCACGCCGGCGCACATCGACCCCGCGACCCTGCGCGACGCGATGGTCGCGGTGCCCGACGTGCGCGAAGTGCACGACCTGCATGTGTGGACGCTGACCTCCGGCCTCGTCGCGATGAGCGCGCACGCCGTGGTGCCCAGCCTGCCGCAACACCAGCGTGTCCTCGAGGAACTGCACGCGACCGTCTCGCGCTTTGGCATCCAGCATGCGACGATCCAGCTCGAGGGCGTCCCGCTGGGCGAATGTTGTCCGATCGACCACCTTTCACCGGCCCCCCGCTGATGGCGCAGCTCGACCGACTCCTCTCGGTGATGATTTCGAATCGCGCCGAGTCCCTGATCCTCCGCGAGGGTGATGCGGCAGTGCTCGTGATCGACGGCCAGGAGCGCCCGGTGACGAAGGGTCTCACGGGCCCGCAGGTGGTCGGCCTGCTGCGCGAGATCGCGTCACCGGCGGCCGCGCAGTCGCTCGACGCGATGCAGCCGACGTCTTTCCGCTATACGAGCACCGACGGCGTGTTCGCCGTGCGCGCGATGGTCCAGGGCGACTCGCTCGTGGTCAACATCGCGCTCGACGACGAGGCGGAGTTCCAGCGCACCACGGGCACCTTCCGCCCGCCGATTTCTCCGTCGGAAGCGCCGTCCGCGCCCGTGCCCGACGTGAGCACTTCGGTGGGCGACCCCGGCCAGGCGCGCGACGCCATGGAAGGGTTGCTGCGCATGCTGGTCGAGGCCGGCGGCTCGGACCTGCACCTGCGCGTCGGCGAACCGCCGATCCTGCGGCAGAGCGGCGAGATGCACCGCATTGAAGGCCAGTCGCGGCTCGATCCCACGGCGCTCGATGCGCTGATCGGGGCCATCCTGCCCGAGCGCAACCGCGTGGAGTTCGCCGAGACCAACGACACGGACTTCGCCTACGAGATCACGGGCGTGGCGCGCTTCCGCGCGAACGTACTGCGGGACCGGAAGGGCGTGGCCGCCGTATTCCGCGTGATCCCGAGCACCATCATCACGGCCGACCAGCTCGGCGTGTCGCAGGAAGTGCAGAACCTCTGCTACCTCACCAAGGGGCTCGTGCTCGTCACGGGGCCTACGGGTTCGGGCAAGTCGACGACGTTGTGCGGGCTGATCGACCTCGTGAACCGGTCCCGGTCCGACCACGTGATCACGATCGAGGACCCGATCGAGTTCGTGCACGAGAACAAGAACTGCATCATCACGCAGCGGCAGGTCGGCGTGCACACGGGGTCGTTCAAGAGCGCGCTGCGCGCGGCGCTGCGCGAAGACCCGGATATCATCCTCGTGGGCGAGTTGCGCGACCTGGAGACGGTCGCCATCGCCATCGAGACGGCCGAGACGGGCCATTTGGTCTTTGGCACCCTCCATACGACAACGGCGGCGAGCACGATCGACCGCCTGATCGACCAGTTCCCGGCGGACCGCCAGGAGCAGGTGCGCACGATGCTGTCGGAGTCGCTGAAGGGCGTCGTGAGCCAGGTGCTCTGCAAGAAGATCGGCGGCGGGCGCGTGGCCGCGCGTGAGATCCTGCTCGTGACGCCCGCGGTGAGCAACCTGATCCGCGAGGGCAAGACGTTCCAGATCCCGAGCATCATGCAGACGTCCAAGCGGCTCGGCATGATCACGATGAACGACACGCTGATGGATTTGGTGGAGAAGAAGCTCGTGGAGCCGAAGGAGGCCTACATGAAGTCGGTGGACAAGGGCGCCTTCCTCGCGAACCTCAAGGTGAAGGGGCACGACGTGAGCTTCATCGAAGCGGACGCCATGACGGCGGGCGCCAGTGGCGGCCCGCCGGCAAACGCCACGCCCGCAAAGGCCGCAGTCCGGCGCTAGCGCGCCGGCGACGGCGGCAGTCCGGCGCTAGATCACCTCGGAGTAGTGTCGCCGGGCACAGTCGGGGCAGATGCCGTGGCTGAAGCGCGAATCCGTGTGGCGCCTGACGTAGTCCTCGAGCCCGGACCAGACCCCACGATCGTCGCGCACGTTCCGGCAGTGGGAGCAGATCGGCAGGATCTCCCGCAGCACGCGCAACTCGAGCAGTGTCTCCTCGAGGATCTTCCGCACGCCCTGTTCGCGCTCGACGTACTCCTCCTCGCGCCGCTCGGCGCCGGCCCGCGCCTGGCCCGACATGATGCCCAGCACGTTGGCGGCGAGGAAGATCGTGATGATTGCGTGGCGTTCGACGATCAGCGTCCAGTCGCTGCGCAGCGCGAGCATCGCGAAGACGCCCAGCGTGAGGGTGCCGGCCACCACCGCCTGCGAGCGCCAGCGGACTGGGTGGATGTAGTAGAGGCACACGAGCAGAAACAGCTCGAAGAAGAACGGCGATAACGAGTTGGCGGGCCGCAGGACGTGTACCGCGAGAGCCAAGGCGACCGCGAGGAACGAGCCGACCATGAGGACGGCGCCGAAGTGGGTGCGCGAGCGAAGCCGCAGCACTGTCAGGATCAGCAGGCCGGCCAGGGCGAACCCGGCGACCCGGAGCATGAGCAGCGGGGCCAGTCGTCCCGCCGCTTGGTCCGCCGTGAGAACCTCCGACACCATGAACGCGATGGTTGGGGTGACCAACAGCGCCGTGGTGAGCACGAACCGGCGGCGATCCTCTGCGAATCGCAGGGACTCCAGCGACTGGTCGGCGGCGGAAATGTCGGACGGGTCGGTCATCGGTGTAAAGTATCGGCCGGGCATGACGGTCCATGCACGGCTGGGCCGCATCAGGGGACGCATCGTCGGCGGGCGGCATAAGTCGATGTGATTTGCCCCTCCCACTTGCGGCACTCGCCCTGTTTATATTGCAGGGCTATGCAAATCCGCAACATCGCCATCATCGCGCACGTTGACCACGGCAAGACGACCCTCGTGGATCAGATGCTCCGCCAAGCCGGGGCTTTCCGCGAAAATCAGGTCGTCGCCGAGCGTGTGATGGATTCGAACCCGCTCGAGCGTGAACGCGGGATCACGATCCTCGCCAAGAACACGTCGGTGCACTGGGGGGAGACGAAGCTCAATATCGTCGACACGCCCGGGCACTCCGACTTCGGCGGGGAGGTGGAGCGCATTCTGCGCATGGTCGACGGCGTGCTGCTCGTCGTCGACGCGTTCGACGGCCCGATGCCGCAGACGCGCTTCGTGCTGCGCAAGGCGCTCGCACTCGGCCGCACGGTCATCATCTGCATCAACAAGATCGACCGCCCCGGTGCCGATCCCATGCGCGTGCATGAGGAGGTCCTCGACCTGTTGATCGAGCTCGAAGCCAGCGAGGACCAGCTCGACGCCCCCGTGGTGTACGCCTCGGGCCGTAACGGCGTCGCGACGATGGATCTGGACGTGACGCCGACGGACTTCACGCCGCTGTTCGACACGATCGTGCGTCACGTGCCGGCCCCGCCGTCGGACCGCGATGGTCCGTTCCAGATGCTGGTGTCGACGATCGACTACTCGAACTACCTGGGTCGTCTCGCGATCGGGCGCGTCGAGCGTGGCACGGTGCGCGTGGGCGACACGGTGCAACTGTTGCCTGTAGATCATAGTGTGAAGGGAACCCTCGGGCGCGTGACCAAGCTGTTCGGCTTCGAGGGGCTCGAGCGCATCGAGATCAAGGAGGCCGGCGCGGGCGAGATCGTGGCGCTCTCCGGGCTCGAGGGCGTCGAGATCGGCCTCACGATCACGGACGCGGAGCATCCCGAGCGGCTCGAGGGCATCGCCGTCGAGGAGCCGACGATCTCCGTGGACTTCCTCGTCAACAACTCGCCGTTCGCGGGCAAGGACGGCAAGTTTGTGACGTCGCGGCAGGTGCGCGAACGGCTGCACAAGGAGCTGGAGCGTAACGTCGCGCTGCGCGTGGAGGATACCGACTCGACCGATACTTGGACCGTGTCAGGGCGCGGTGAGCTGCACTTGTCGATCTTGATGGAGACGATGCGCCGCGAGGGCTACGAGTTCCAGGTCTCGCGCCCGCGCGTGATCATGCACGTGGGACCCAACGGTGAGAAGCAGGAGCCATACGAGGAACTGGCGATCGACGTGCCCGAGGAGTTCATGGGCATCGTCATCGAGAAGCTGGGGCCGCGCAAGGCGGCGATGATCGAGATGAAGAATCCGGGGCAGGGCCTCGTGCGGCTCGTGTACAAGATTCCCGCGCGCGGATTGTTTGGGTACCGCTCGGAGTTTTTGACTGACACACGCGGAACCGGCATCATCCATCATAGGTTCCTCGAATACGGTCCGTGGTCGGGCAACCTGCAGGGACGGCTGCGCGGTGTGCTGGTGTCGATGGAGGGTGGGACGATCATCGCGTTCGCGCTGGGCAACCTGCAGGAGCGCAGCACGCTGTTCGTCGCCCCGGGCGACGAGGTGTATGAGGGGATGATCATCGGGGAGAACGCGCGTCCGGGCGACATGGACGTGAACCCGACGAAGGAGAAGAAGCTGACGAACATGCGCAGCAAGGGTACGGATGATGCGATCATGCTCGAGCCGCCGCGGCGGTTGACGCTGGAGACCGCGCTGGAGTATATCGAGGACGACGAGTTGATCGAGGTGACCCCGACCGGGATTCGTTTGCGGAAGCGCCTGCTCGGCGTGAGCGACCGTAAACGGACGAATCGGGACGCGAAGAGGGACAGAGCTTCGTAGGACGACGCATAGTGAGGTGCAGGACGCGGGATGCGGGGAAGTTCGATGCGGGATGCGATATTTGCAGGCCACCTTTCTGGAGAGCGCGACAATGCCGGGCATGCGGGGGGACGCGGGTCTATTCGCGTCAGTGTTCGACGCGGACCTCGACGAGGACGAGGAGCTGGACTTGGACGACGACGAGGACCTGGACGACCTCGACGACGACCTCGATGAGGACGAGGACGACCTCGACGATGACGAGGATGATGACGACCTGATCGACCTCGACGATGAGTACGACGAGCAGGAAGAGGAAGAGCGGCCGCAGCATCCGCGGAAGTACGAGGACTGAGGGGCAGGGAGCGCCCGCGCGGGCGCTCCCGCTGCCGGTGTCGCGCGCTGCGGCAACTGGCCGCAGTCCGTTGACCTCGCGGTGTCGATCCGCTTTATTTCGGAGTTCTGACCCGGGCCTGTAGCTCAGGTGGTTAGAGCGCACGCCTGATAAGCGTGAGGTCGGAGGTTCAACTCCTCCCAGGCCCACTCAAGACTGACAACGACTTAGCCCGCCTCGGCCTCTGGCCGGGCGGGCTTTCTCGTTCCTGACTGCACGGCGGTGCGAGGCGACCTACGGGGCTGCGAGAGGCCTGCGATACGTGGAGGAACGGCGGTGCGAGGATTACGGCGGTGCGAGGATTACGGCGGTGCGAGGCGTCCGCCACACACCTGATTGGCACTCTGAGGCGGTGAGCGGCCTTTAAAAGAGGTGACCCGTCTCAAGACGCCCCCCTCGGCCGCACTGGAAGGCCGCGACCAGGATGCGGACGCCGTCTTCCGTCTTGCCGCGATCGTCGAATCCTCCTCTGACGCGATCATCGGTAAGACGCTCGACGGCGTCATCACGAGCTGGAACCGCGGCGCCGAGCACATCTTCGGCTACAGCGCAGCGGAAATCATCGGCCGCAACGTGTCCATCCTCATCCCGGCGGACCGGCAGGGCGAGGAGACCCGGATCCTTGCGGCGATCGGCAGGGGCGAGCGCATCGAACATTATCAAACCGTGCGCCGGCGCAAGGACGGCACCAACGTCGACATCTCGCTCACGGTATCACCGGTCCGGGACGCCGAGGGCCGCATCATCGGCGCCTCCAAGATCGCCCGCAACATCAGCGCGGAGGTCCGCGAACAGGAACTGCGCCAACGCAGTGAAGAACTCGTGGCGAACTCCATCGACGCGATCTACCGCGTCTCGCTGGACTCGGACGATGTCACCACGGCAACGATTCAGACCTGGAACCGGGCGGCCGAATTGCTTTTTGGGTACACGGGCGCCGAAGTGATCGGCAAGCCACTGACGGTCCTGATTCCCGTCGGACTCCGGGCGCAGGAGTTCGCGATCCTCGCGCGCCTGCAGCGGGGAGGACACGTGGAGTCGTACGAAGCCACGGTTCGGACGAAATCGGGAGAAGACGTCGTGATCTCGCTGACGACCTCGCCCCTGCGCGATGCGCGCGGCCGCCTCGTGGCGGTCGCCAAGATCGCCCGTGACATCAGCGCGCAGAAGCGCGCGGAGGCCTCCCTGCGCCAGAGCGAGGCCCTCAAGACGGGCATGCTGAACGCCGGGCTGGACGCGATTATCACGGTCGACGAATCGACGCGCGTGATCGAGTTCAACGCGGCGGCCGAGCGCATCTTCGGTTACTCGCGCGCGGGGGTGCTGGGCAAACCGATCGCCGACCTCATCATTCCGCCCCGCCACCGCGAGGCCGTTGCCCGCGGCGTGGCGCGCTATCTCGCCACGGGCGAGAGCGGCATCATGGGCCGCCACGTCGAGATGTCGGCGATGCGCGCGGACGGCTCCGAGTTCCCGTGCGAGCTGGCGATCTTCCGCGTCCCCCTCGACGGCCCGCCCATGTTCACCGCCTCGATGCGCGACATCACCGAGCGCAGGCGCGCCGAGGAGGCCGCGCGCGAGAGCGAGGAGCAGTTCCGGACGCTGGCGGACAACATCGCCAACTTCGCGTGGATCGCCGACGCGCAGGGATCGATCTACTGGTTCAACAAGCGCTGGTACGAGTACACCGGCGCGACGCTCGAGGACGCGCGGGGGTTCGGCTGGACGAAGTTCCATCATCCGGATCACATCGACCGCGCGGTCGAACACTACCAGTCATCCGTGGGGGCCGGCGAACCGTGGGAGGATGTCTTTCCGTTGCGCGGCAAGGATGGGGAATACCGGTGGTTCCTGTCGCGCGCGCTGCCGATCCGCGACCAGAGCGGTCGCATCGCGCGGTGGCTCGGCACCAACACCGACGTCACGGAACAACGCAAGGCCGAGGAGGCGCTGCGGCATGGCGCATTGCACGACCCGCTCACCGACCTGCCCAACCGCGCGTACTTCGTCGAGCGCCTGTCGCAGGCCTTCGCGCGCCTGCAGCGGGACCCGGACTACCGCATCGCGGTGCTGCTGCTCGATTGTGACGGCTTCAAGTCGATCAACGATACCCTCGGGCACCTGGCCGGTGACAAGTTCCTTGTGGAGATCGGCGCACGTCTGCGTTCGTCCGTGCGGCCCGGCGACGTGGTGGCCCGCTTGGGTGGCGATGAGTTCACCGTCCTGCTCGAGGACGTGACCGGCCCGTCGGACGCGGACCGGGCGGCGCGCCACATCCAACAGGCGCTCGCCGCGCCGTTCATGCTCGAGGGCCGGCCCGTGGTCGCGACGGTCAGCATCGGCGCCGCGATCAGCGAGACCGGCGACGGCCGGCCACAGGACCTGCTGCACCACGCCGACCTCGCCATGTACCATGCCAAGCGACAGGGGCGTGCGCGGTTCGAGTTGTTCAGCACCGCGCTGGGCGACTCGGCCAAGGCGCGGGTGGACATGGAGCGGGATCTGAGCGAGGCCGTGGCGCGGAAGCAGTTCCGTCTGGTCTTCCAACCCATCGTGGAACTCGAGACCGGCAAGGTCCGCAGCGTCGAAGCGTTGTTGCGCTGGACTCGCCCGCGCCGCGAGGCCGTCACGCCGCTCGACATCGTCGCCGCCGCGGAGCGGACCGGCCTCATCCTCGAGATCGGTCGCTGGGTGCTGCGCGAAGCCTGCCGGAATGCGCTGGCGTGGCAGCATGCCTCACCGTCGGCCAGGCCGACGCGCGTCAGTGTGAATCTCTCGGCCAAGCAGTTCTGGGACGCGGGCCTCGTGAGTGACATTCGAAGCGCCGCGCAGGAGACCGGCGTGCCACTCTCGGTCCTCGTGCTCGAGATCTCCGAGGGCGTCGTATCGGCGAATGTCGAGGCGGCGAGGAAGGTGTTGCAGGGGCTACGGGAGTCGGGTCTCGCCGTCGTGATCGACGATTTTGGCACGGACGCCTCGCTCATCCACCTGTCACGGTTCCCGGTGGAGGGCATCAAGCTCGATCGCGCGCTCGTGCATCGCATGGGCGCGCGACGCACGGAAAATTTCGAGCTGCCTCGCTCCATCATGGACCTGGCGCGCAGCTTGAGCCTGACGGTGACGGCGGAAGGCGTCGAGACGGCTGCCCAGCGCGATCGCCTGATCGCGCTGGGATGCGCGCTGGGACAGGGGTACCTGTTCGCCAAGCCGCTCGAGCCGAAGGATGCGAAGGCGCTGCTCGCGGAGGCCGCCTAACGCAAGATTACAGGCATGAGCACTTCCCCTGTTGCCATCCGTCGCGCATCTCCGGACGATGTCCGCGCCCTCGGCCGACTCGGGGCGCTGCTGGTGAGAGCGCACCATGCGTTCGATCCGCACCGCTTCATCGCGCCGACACCCGATACAGAAGAGGGCTACGGCGACTTCCTCGGCACGCAGCTCGACGATCCTGACGTCCTGCTGTATGTGGCGACCACCGAATCCGACGGTGTGATCGGCTACCTCTACGCTGGCATGGAAGGCCACGATTGGATGTCATTGCGCGGGCCGGCTGGCGTGCTGCATGACATGGTGGTCGATCCGGCGCATCGCGGCCGTGGCACGGGCCGGCTGCTGCTCGAAACGGCGCTCGCCGAGTTCGACGCGCGCGGTGCACCGATGACCGTGCTGTGGACGGCCGCTCGCAACGAGGCCGCGCAGCGGCTGTTCGCGCGCATGGGATTCAGGCCGACGATGCTCGAGATGACGCGGGAGAGCGAATAGCGTGCTGATCCTCGCGCTCGTCGCCGTGGTCGGCATCTTCGCGTCGGGGATTGCCGCGGTCGTTGGGTTTGGCGTAGGCAGCCTGCTCACGCCGGTGTTGGCGCTCGAGACGGGCGTCAAGGTCGCCGTCGCGGCGATCTCGATCCCGCACGTCGTCGCCACGGCGCAGCGGTTCTGGATGCTGCGCGCGCACGTGGATCGGCGCGTGCTGCTGAGCTTTGGCATCACGAGCGCGGTCGGTGGTCTCGTCGGTGCCCTGATCCATGCGTGGGTGTCGAGTCGCGCGCTTGGCGTCGTCTTCGGCGTCGTCGTAGCGCTGGCCGGCGTATCCGAGCTCACGGGCTGGATGCGACGCGTCGAGTGGAACTACCGGTTTGCGTGGATCGCCGGTGCCGTCTCTGGCGCACTCGGTGGGATGGTGGGCAACCAAGGCGGCATCCGCACGGCCGCCCTGCTGGCGGCGCGCGTGCCGAAGGAGTCGTTCGTCGCGACTGCCACCGCCATCGCCCTGTTCGTGGATGCGGCGCGGATGCCGGTGTATCTGGCGATTGAATACCGGGAGATCCTGCGCATTTGGCCGCTGGTGCTTACGGCGACCGTGGCGGTCGTCATTGGGACGGCGTTCGGCACGCGCGTGCTGGGCCGCATTCAGGAACGAACATTTCGCCGCGTGGTGGCGGTGCTGCTCATCGTGTTGGGGATGTACATGGCGATATGAGGCCAGCTCGGACGCGCACGGCCTTCGCCTGACGACAGCTCAGGCGCGTGCCGCCTTGAAATGCAGCGGATCCCGCAGACTCTGCAACTCGCGATAGTAGTACAGCGCCGTCGGCCGTCCCGTGGTGAAGCGCAGCCCCTCGAGGAACGCCATCTCCTTCGCGGTGGCCGAGCCGCTGAGTGAGCGGTCCTGCACGAACTCGGCGAACCCGGGCTCCGGCGCGGTGCCCGGCCCGACGACACGCTCCATGAATTGGAATCGCTTGGCGGGGCCCTCGACCACCTGCGGATTCAGGGTGATCTCGAGTTCGAACGTCTGTAGATCGATGTCCCATGACTTGAGGAGCGGGTTCAGGAAGGCGACGCAGTTGGCCGGCGAGAGCTGCAACATGTCGGTGTCGAGGAACTCGAGCGCCACGACGCGCATCTCGCGGTAGGTGCGCCCGGAGAGCTTGGCGACCGTGCGCAGCCAGTGTTCGTTCTCGAGTTGCTCGCGGACGACGCGCTTGGCGAGGTCGAGCAGGGTGGTGGTGACCAACCGCTCCAGCTCACCGAAGGGTTGCTGCTCGAAGATCTGGCGCACGGCGCGCTGCCGGCCGGGCCGGCACTTCCTGAGGATGAGCGTGCGCACCTCGCCGAAGAGCGCGGCGGGCTCCTCGCCCAAGTCGCGCTTGAGCTGTTCCATGCGCTGGTGCGACGCGAGCTTGGCGAGTTCACCGCGCTCGAGCTTGAGCACCTTGTCCATCTTCTCGTAGATGTCGGTGCGGTTGGGGGCGGGCGGCATGCGGCGCCGCGTGAGGAGCTGGGAGATGTAGGACTCGGTGACGTCGGCGGCGCGGGCGAGCTCGCGCTGTTCGATGCCGAGCTCGTTCAGCCGCAACTTGATGGCCATCGATACGTCCACGGACCGGCGCCCCTCGATTGGTAGGGTGAAGGAGAGAAGTTAACTAACTGAATTAAACTCCGCAACGACTTGAGTGATGTACTTGACAAGTTTAGTACATCAACCTATACTCCTCTTCACTTGAACGACACTGGTTAAGCAGTCGGTGTCGCGGGCTTCCTGGCTTCCTCGAAGCCGGCCCCCGAGACGCACGACGCTCTCCAGTGGAGATCCAATGACCCGTTCCACCGTTCGATTCGCGGCAGTCGCCTCGCTGGCCATCATCCTCGCCGCCTGCGGCGACGACTCGCCCGCCGGCCCCGGCAATGGTGACCCCACCAACGCGGCGCCCACCGTCATGTCCACCGGCCCGCAGAGCGATGCGATCAGCGTCCCCCGCAACGCCGCCGTCACCGTGACCTTCAGCGAAGCGATGACGCCGTCGAGCATCAACGCCACGACCTTCACGCTCGTCCAAGGCAGCACGCCGATCCTGTCCACCGTGTCGTACGCCGGCGTGACCGCCACGCTGGTCCCCACCGGCACGCTGCCGGCCAACACCATCCTCACCGCCCGCGTCTCCACCGGGGCGCTCGACGCCGCCGGCAAGGCGATGGCTGCGGCCATGTCATGGAGCTTCCGCACCGTGGCCACCTCCGCGGATGGGCCGGCCGCCGTCAATCTCGGCACCGCCGGTGACTACGTCATCCTCGCCAAGTCCGCCATCTCCACGACGGGCACCACCGCCGTGACCGGCGACCTGGGACTGAGCCCCGCGGCCGCGACGTTCATCACCGGTTTTGACATGCTCACGCCGCCGACGACGTACACGACGTCGGCCCTCGTGACGGGTCAGATCTTTGCCTCCGACTTTGACACACCGACGCCGGCGAATCTCACCACCGCGGTGCTCGACATGCAGGCCGCCTACACGGACGCCGCGGGCCGCACGTTGCCCGACTTCACCGAACTCGGCGCGGGTAACATCGACGGACTGACGCTGACGGCCGGTCTCTACAAGTGGGGCACGGGCGTTGCGATTCCCATCGGCGTCACGCTCAACGGCGGTGCCAATGACGTCTTCATCTTCCAGATCGCGCAGGACCTTACCGTTGGCAACGGCGCGATCATCACGTTGACCGGCGGCGTGCAGGCACAGAATATCTTCTGGCAGGTCGCGGGCGCCGTGACGCTCGGCACCACCGCCGACTTCAAGGGCATCATCCTCTCGCAGACGCTGATCTCGATGAACACCGGCGCGACCGTGCTTGGCCGCGCCCTGGCACAGACCGCGGTGACGCTGGACGCGACGGCGATCACGCAGCCGTAACACGGGCCAGGTGAGGGGACCCTCGCCCAGTAGTTGCTGGCGCAGGGCGGCGGTCGGGGCGCATCTTTGACGATGCTCTCCGACCGCCGTCCGTTTGTTTGTTCGCCAACCACGACAGCAGGAGTCCCATTGGCCCCGCTTCAGGCAGCGTCCCCTCTTCGTTCGCTTCGCGCCGGACTTCGCGCGCGGCGCAGCGCTGTGATCTTGTGCGCGGCGGCGTTCGCATTCGCCGTGGCGCCGCTCGCGTTCGCCGTCGCACCGCTCACCGCACAGTCCACCACGCCCTTCACGCTCGAGCAAGTGAAGAGCGCCCCGTTCCCGAACGCGCTCGCCGCGGCCGCCACCGGCGACCACATCGTCTGGGCGTTCAACGACCAGGGCAAGCGCAATCTGTGGGTGGCCGAGGGGCCGGCGTTCCAGGCGCGGCAACTGACGCAGTACAACGAGGACCTGGGCCAGGATTTCTCGAGCGTGCAGGTCTCGCCCGACGGCCGCTGGGTCGTGTACATCCGCGGCGGTGACTTCGGCTCCAACTGGGATGACGCCTCGCCGGTGAATCCGGTCGGCGCCACCACGCCGGTGTCCGTGGAGATGTGGGCGGTGCCGTTCGCCGGCGGCGAGCCAGTCTCGCTCGGCACAGGCGGGTCGCCGATCATCGCGCCATCATCCGACCGCGTGATCTTCCAGCGCGACCGCCAACTCTGGTCGATTCCCATTGACGGCTCGGGCTCGGCCACGCGCCTCTTCACGATGCGCGGCAGCAACGGGCAGGCGCAGTTCTCGCCCGACGGCTCGCGCATCGCGTTCGTGTCGAGCCGCGGCGACCATGCCTTCATCGGCATCTACACCGACTCGGCCACGCCCATCCAGTGGATCGCGCCGAGCACAAACCGCGACTGGTCGCCACGCTGGTCGCCCGACGGCACACAACTCGTGTTCGCGCGACGCAGCGGCAGCGGTGGCGAACCGGGTTCTCTGCTCGAGTTCAATCCGTCGCCGTGGAGTCTGTGGATCGCGGACGTGGCCACGGGCACGGCCTCGGAGCGCTGGGCCAGTGATACGACGCTCGTGGCGTCGGTTCCATCGACACAAGGCGGCGTGAACCTGCACTGGGCCGCGAAGGACCGCATCGTGTTCATGTCGTACCACGACGGCCAGCCGCATCTCTACTCGATGACGGCGGCGGGCAGCGACAGGCCGATGCTGCTCACGCCGGGTGAGCACATGGCCGAGTATGTCACGCTCTCGCCCGATGGCACGCACCTCGTCTATGCGGGCAACACCGGCGACACGCCGGGCGACTTGAACCGACGCCATATCGTGCGCGTGCCGGTGGACCGCGCCGCGCCGGAAGTCGTGACGCCGGGCACGGGCCTCGAGTGGACGCCGTTCGTGCTCGGCAGCGGACGCATCGCCGCCATCGGCGCCACGGCCCAGCGGCCTCCGTTGCCGATGATCATCGAAGCCGGGAGCGACACCAAGCGCTGGATCGGTGAGGCACTCGTGCCCGCCAACTTCCCGACATCGATGCTCGTGACGCCGAAGCCGGTGACATATCAGTCCGAGGATGGCCTCACGGTCCACGCGCAGTTGTTCGAGCCGCCCGCGGGCGGGCCGGCGAAGAAGGCGGCCGTCATCTACGTGCACGGCGGCCCCCCTCGCCAGATGCTGCTCGGCTGGCACTACAGCGACTACTACGCCAACGCGTACGCGATGAACCAGTACCTCGCGAGCCGCGGCTTCGTGGTCCTCGCCATCAACTACCGGCTCGGCATCGGCTACGGGCATGACTTCCACCGTCCGCCCGAAGCGGGCATTCGCGGAGCGAGCGAGTACCGCGACGTGAAGGCGGCGGCCGTCTATCTGGGCGGGCTGCCACAGGTGGATCCCGCGCGCATCGGCATCTACGGCGGCTCGTACGGCGGCTATCTGACCGCGCTCGCGCTCGGCCGCGATTCCAAGCTCTTCGCGACGGGCGTGGACATCCACGGCGTGCACGACTTCACGTCGGACGGCGGCGGCCGGTTCGGCGCCGACCAGTGGCGCTACGAGATCAGCGACGAGGAGATGCAGAAGGCGGCCGAGGTGGCCTGGAACTCCTCGCCGGTCTCGGCGGTGGACACGTGGACGTCACCGGTGCTGTTCATCCACGCGGACGACGACCGGAACGTCCAGTTCAGTCAAACCGTTGACCTCGTACAGCGGCTCAAGGCGCGGGGGATCGAGTACGAGGAGATCGTGATCCCGGACGACACGCACCACTGGATGCGATTCGCCAACCAGATGCGCGTCAACCACGCCACGGCCGAGTACCTCGAACGCAAGCTGAAGCCTCTCGGGAGGAAATGACTGTCCGACTCCCGGGTGGTGCCGTCTCGCGCGGCACGCAGCAGGATCACTCAAGTAACCCGGGAGCGGAACATGTCAATCGCCAAGATCACCGAGATCAGTTCATCGTCCACGAAGAGCTTCGAGGATGCCGTGAACGCAGGCATCGCGCGCGCGGAGAAGACGCTGCGGAACGTGGAAGGCGCGTGGATCAAGGAGCAGAAGGTGCGGGTGAATGGGGGGAAGATCTCGGAGTATCGAGTGGTGCTCAAAGTCAGTTTCGTGCTCAACGACTGAGAACGGCTGTTTCACGCGGAGACGCGGGGTGAAACGAGAGGGCGCGGAGGATTTTGAGCGATGCGGCCGGACTTTGCGCGCCGGGTCAGTTCCTTAAATTTTTGACGCGGAGCCGCGGAGGCGCGGAGAGGCGTGGGCGGGGTTCGAGTCTCCTCCGCGCCCTCTCCATTTACTCCGCGGCTCCGCGTGAAATTGTAGTTGTTGTTGGTCCGGTGAACGGGCCGAATTATCTGGTGCGCGCGAGTTGCTTGGCCGACGAGCCCAGTGACTGACGACTACGCAACATGGCCGCCCAAGGGTCTGCGCTCTTGGGCGGCTGTTCTTTTACCGTCGCGACCGTCGTCTCGGCGGGTGCCTCGAGCGCCTCCAGCGCTTTCCAGGACATCGGCACGGAGACCGTCGCGCCTTCGCGGGCGCGGGTGGACCATGGGGCGACCCAGGTGGCGCCGCGGCCGTTGCGCAGCCAGTCGATGAAGATCTTGCCTTTGCGGGAGGCCTTGGACGCGCCGCTGACGAAGTCGTGCGGATACTCCGACTCCAAGTCCTCGGCGAACGCGCGCGCGAAGGCGCGCACGTCGTCCCATGTCGAGCGTCGGGCGATCGGCACCACGACATGGACGCCCTTGCCGCCCGTGGTCTTGGGCCAGCTCTTGAGGCCGACCGCCGTGAGCCGGTCGCGCAGCACCGTCGCGGCCTCGAGCGTCGTATGCCACGCGATGCTTTCGTCGGGATCCAGGTCGAACACGATGCGATCGGGCTTCTCGATGTCATCCCGCTTGCAGCCCCACACGTGGAACTCGAGCACGCCGAACTGCACCAGAGCGACGATGCCTGCGGCGTTGCTCACGTACGCGTAGTCCTTGCTCGTGCCGTCCTTCGACTTGATTGCGACCTTGCCCACCGACTCGTCGAGCCCTGTGCCCATGTGCTTCTGGAAAAAGCACTGCTTGGTGCGACCATCCGGGCAGCGCAGGAACGAGAGCGGCCGGTCGGCGATGTGCGGCAACATGCGCTTCGCGATGCCCTCGTAGTAACGGGCCACGTCGAACTTGGTCAGGTCCAGCTCAGGATAGACGACGCGGTCCGGGCTCGAGATGGTGATGCCGGCGACGTGCATGGGTGTCTCCCGTTGGATGTCGCGCGCTTCCTTGTCCTCGCGCATACCCTGAAAAGATGGATGCCGCAGCAGTCCGTCGTCGGTCCACTCCGTGAACGAGACTTCGGCCAGCAACTCGGGCCGCACCCAGTGCGCATCACGCGGTGCGCCGGACGGCTCGTCGCCGCCCGGAAAGGGCGGCGTCTTCACGCGCATCGCCTCGAGTTGCTTGCGCAGGTCGAGCAGCAGCTGGTGCGAGAAGCCGGTGCCGACGGCACCCGCGTAGCGTAGGCGTGCTCCCTCTTCATGCACGCCAAGCAGCAGCGCGCCAATGCCGGCACGCGAGCCGCGTGGTAGCGTGAAGCCCACGACGACAAACTCCTGGCGCTGCTCGCACTTGACCTTGACCCACGATTTCGAGCGGCCGCTGCGGTAGGGATCGCCCGATCGCTTCGCGATGAGACCCTCGAGTCCCGCGCGGCAGGCGGCCTTGAGCAGCCGGTCGCCTGCGCCTTCCAGTGTATCGCTGAGGCGGACCTTCGCACTGGCGGACCGCGCCTTTTCTCCAAGCAGGCGCGCCAGCGTGGCGCGGCGTTCCGCCAGCGGCTCATCGCGCAGGTCCGTGCCGTCGAGCGTGAGGAGGTCAAACGCGACGAAGACCAGCGCGCCCGTGCGACCGCGGTCGAGATACTGCTGCAGCAACCGGAAGGACGAGCGTCCCTTGTCGTCGAGTACGACGATCTCGCCGTCGAGCGTCGCGGAGCGTACGGCCGAGCGACCATTGCGCTTCGCGCCACGCGCCGCCGCGCCGTCACCGTTCGACGAACCCTTCCCAGCCCGCCCAAGCGTCTCGGCCAGCGCCTCCGCGACCGCCGGAAACCGCTCCGTCCAGTCGAGTCCGCGCCGCGTGTAGAGCGCGACCGGCTTACGGCCGTCGCGGTCGTACACGGCCTGGATCCGGTACCCGTCAAACTTGAGTTCGAAGGTCCAGTCCTCACCCACCGGCGCCTCGCGCACGGCCGTCGCGAGTTGCGGTTGCACGAAGCGACGCGGGGCGGAGGCAACCGGGGCTCGCACTGGTTCCTCTGACGGCCGCGGCTACGCCGGCGGTGTCACGCGCTCTTGGCGCGACGCGAGGAAGACCGTGCGCGCGTGCCGGCGCGCGTGCCACCGCTCGCGCCGCTGCCGCCTCCTCGGCCCGGGCGGGCGCCGTCGCGATTCAGCCGCTTGGTGCGCTTCACGTCGCGGCCTGCGCCCTCGCGCTCGCCATCGCCCTCTTCCTTGAGACTGCGCTTGAGCGCCGCCATGAGGTCGAGCACCGGCGTCTCGTCCTTCTCCGTGCGCGGCGGTTCCTGCGTCTCCTTGCCGCCCTTCTTCGCGCGCGCGTTGATGAGCTTCATCAAGTCCTCGTGGTACGAGTCCTTGTGCTCATCGGGCTTCCACTCGGCGGCCATCGTCTCGACAAGCTTTTCGGCCATCTCGTACTCCGCCGATTTCACCGTGACGTCTTTCGGCAGGTCGATGTCGAGATCCTCCGCCTTGCGCAGTTCGTCGTCGTAACGCAACAGCTGCATCACCAGCGCCCCGTGGTGGGGGTAAATGGCAGCGGTGTGTTCGCGCGTGTGCAGCACGACGTGGGCGAGGCCGATTTGGCCCGTGCGCTCGAGCACGTCGTACAGGAGCTTGTACGCCTTCGCGCTCGACTCCACGGGCGCGACGAGGTACGGCCGGTCGTAGTAGATGCGATCGATGGAGCCATCGTCGACGAAGCCGAGTACCTCGATCGTGCGCGTGGCCTTGGGGTTCGCGGCCTTGAAGTCCTCGTCCGACAGAATGACGTACCGGTTCTTGGCGATCGCGTAGCCCTTCACGATCTCCTTCTGCGGGACGATCTCGCCCGTGCTCTTGTTGATCTTCTGGTAGCCGATGCGGCCCATGTCGCGCTTGTCGAGCATGTCGAGGTCGAGGCGCGTGGAACTCTCCATCGTGTACAGCTCGACGCCGATGTTGACGAGACCGAAGCCGAGCGTGCCTTTCCAAGTGGGTCTGGCCATGGTGTGCAACTCCATCGCGCTCCTGGGGACAGGGGGCGCCGCCGTGTGTCTACCAGAAGTATGACGCGCAAGGTGATATGCCCAGCGATACCCCGGGGCAGGGGGCAGGTGCCCGCTGCCGCGGTCGCGCCGCGCCCGTCGTGATCGAACGACCACCATCGCAGCCAGCCTCAGCCCGCCGTCGTCTCGCCCCCGAGCAGCGCCAGCACTTCACCCGTGATGTACGACGAGTCCGCATCCGACGCGAAGAACACGAACGCCGGTGCGATCTCCTCCGGCTGCCCGGGCCGCTCCATCGGTGTATCGGCGCCGAACTCAGCGACCTCCGCGGCCGGGCGGTCGGCCACATTGAGCGGTGTCCAGACCGGGCCCGGCGCCACACAGTTCACACGGATGCCGCGAGGCACGAGGTTCTGTGCGAGTGATTTGGTGAACGTGTGGATGGCGCCTTTCGTCGCCGAGTAGTCGAGCAGCTCGGCACTGCCTTGGAGACCTGTCACCGAGCCGGTGTTGATGATCACCGAGCCGCGCTTCATGTGGCGCAGCGCCGCGCGCGCCATGTAGAAGTAGCCGTGGATGTTCGTGCGGAAGGTGTCTTCCCACTGCTCGTCAGTGATCTTCATGATGGACGCCTGATGCTGCTGGTACGCGGCGTTGTTCACGAGGATGTCGAGCCGGCCGAGTTGTTTCACGGTGCGTTCGACGGCGCGTTCGCAGAAGGACGAGCGGCGCACGTCACCCACGAGCAGGATGCAGCGCCGCCCTTCGCGCTCCACCGCCTCCGCCGTCGTCTCGGCGTCGCGCACTTCGGAGCGCAGGAACACGATCGCGACGTCGGCGCCCTCGCGCGCGAAGAGCGTCGCGACACCGCGGCCGATGCCGGAGTCGCCGCCCGTGATGAGCGCGACTTTGTCCATGAGTTTGCCGCCGCCCACATAGTTTGGCGCCTCGTAGCGCGGGCGAGGGACCATGCGCGATTCGAGGCCGGGCCGGCGTTGGTGCTGGCGCGGGAACGGCGGTGAGGGCGTGCGGTCCGTCTTCTTCCGTTTCGGCTTCGTGCTGGGCATTCTCGGCATGTCAAGCGAGATACCGCGGCCCGCGCGCGGGAGTTCCGATGCGGGGTGGGTGCGGGGCGCCCTGCAAGGCGATGCGGGGTGGGGTGCGGGGCGCCCTGCAAGGCGATGCGGGGTGGGGTGCGGGGCGCCCTGCGGTACGGGTTGCGGGGTGTGATTACCTGCGATGCCGGGTGGGATGCGGAATCCCGCACCCCACCCGGCATCCCGCATCAAAGATCGCCGCTGCGGAGCACGATCCTTGGTGCCCCGCATCCATCATCCCCCCGCGCATCCCGTACCGCCCGTGCAACCCGCATCCCCCCGCGCATCCCCCCCGCCTCGTAGACTACGGCCGCCAGTACCGCGTGCGGTTGTTGTCGCCGAAGCGCACCACTTCGAGCAGCGACTTCGGCTGCTCCGTCATCACGCGCATCATCGGCACGCGCTGCGTGCGCTCCATCATGGCGCGCGCGCGACTCTCCACCTGCGTCCGCTGTTCCGGCGTGAGCGAGGACGGATCTGTGTCGCCCAGCATTTCGGCGACGGCCGCGGCGACGTTCTCGGGCGTCACGCGCAGCACGTTGTCCGTGTAGCCCCACGTGATGAGGTTGTCGTCCGTCTCGGGCTCGAGCAGGTACGAGACGAGCCGGCCCTTCGCCTGCGCCGTGCTCACGTAGTACCAGCCCTCGGGCACCTCGACCGTCTCGACCTTCTTCTCGACGCCCGTCACCGAGCGCAGGTAGTGGCCCTGGAAGTACTCGTCCTGCTGGATGCCCTTGGCGTCGTAGACCTCGAGCTGCATCGTCGTCGGGGCGGTGAAGCGATGCACCTGAATGCCGTGGTCCATGAGCAACGGCACGACCTTGGCGATCGACGCCGGCAACACGTAGCCGCGCGGACGCGGGATCGTGCGCGTCGCCTCGTACCTGAGCCACACGGGCACGTTTTGAATCGCGTACGACTGCGCGCCGCCCTGGCCGCCCTGACCACGCTGCTGCTCACCCTGCGGCATCCATACCGGCTCCGTGCCGCGCGAGACGAGCTCGTAGTCCACGACAATTGGATCTGCCGCCGACGGGTTCGCGCCCGCGGCGATGGCGCGCTGGCGCGAGCCCGTGGTGAGCGCGCGCACGTCCGCGCGGTTCGCGGCGGCATGCTTCAGCACCGTGGTCAGGCCGATCACCTGGCCCTGCACCTGATGGAAATAGCGCTCCTCGCGCGGAATCGCCTCGGCCTTGCCGTCGCGTACGCGGAATGAGCTCGATGGCGTCTCGAACAGGATGCCGATGGAGTTGATGAGGCCGGTGTAGACGTGATGCTTGCGCGGCTCGACGCTTGTGGATCCCCAGCCGCGCACGCCGTCGCGCGTCTGCGGGCCGGAATAATCAAAGCCGTCATAGCCCTCGGCGCGCAGCGCCGAACGCACCTCGGGGAAGATGTTCTCGTACGGATAGGCACGCAGCTGCGCGTCGGCCGCCGGATTCAGCGTGGCCTGCCACGTGAGCGTGTAGGGCGCCGAGCCGCCGTGGTGCGTATCGACGTGGATATCGGGCGTCCACTCGTTGAGCACCTGCGTGACGAGCGCATAGATCTCCTGCGATTCCAGCTTGAGGTAGTCGCGGTTCATGTCGAACCCTTCCTCATTCGTGCGTCGGCGCACCTCACCGCCGTCAGGGTTGATGAGCGGAATGAAGAGCACGATGGTGCTGTCGAGGACGCCCTTGAGGTCGCCATACACCAGTTCACGCGCGACGAGCTGCGACGCTTCCTTGCCCGCCGTCTCGCCGCCATGCACCGCGTTGGCGATGAGCACGATGCTCTTGCCCGAGCGCAGTGCATCCTGCGGCGTGGTCACGGGATGATTGGCGATGGTGACGAGCGTAAACTCGCGCCCAAGCAGCGTGCGCGTGAGCGGCTGGATGCTGACGAGGTCACTGCCGCGGTCGAGTTCGTACCAGAACTTCATGAGCGGCTCGAACGGCGTTGGCCCCGACTTGAAGTCCTGCTCTTCCTGCCACGTGCGCGGCAGATCCTGCGCGGACGCGGAAGAGAAGACCCCTGCCGCGCCAAACGCCAGCGCAAATCCAAGCGTGGCGAGGATGCGGTGCGGGCGGCGGAGGGCGGACCGCGAGGAAGTACAACACGAAGTGCGCAGGTCGAACGGCGTCATCAGTCGGGGAGCTGGAGGTTATTGGAGCATGCCGCGCGTGGCGGGCTGACTTCCGCTGCCAAACCTACGGCTCAATGACGGACCGCGTTGGCCAAGTAAGCCGCAACACGGGGGATGCGGGGAACTGCATTCACGCGGAGCCGCGAAGCGTGCCGGAGAACGGGTCCCACTCAGAGAGCGCGCGGAGGACGGCATGACGGAGAACCGCCTCCGCGCCTCCGCGCGAAAACACCCTCGCATCCCAACCTCACCCCGCACCCCGTACCGCCGGGCGCCCCGCATCTCCCCACGCATCGTAGTGCCGGGCACCCCGCATCTCACCCCGCATCGCAGTAGCGCCCGATGTCGTACTATTCAGCATTATGCGAGTAGCCATCTGCGGCGGCCCCGGCGTCGGCAAGAGCACCTTGGTGCGTCAGTTGGGCGATCTCTATCAGCACGGGTCGTACGGCGAGGGCGAGAAGGGCGTGTGGGACGCGCGCGTGCTCGCGGACATCGAGTCCGGGCGCAATCCCGTAGGGGTCACCGCGTACTTCGCGTGGCTCTACGACGCCAACTACCGCAGCGCGGCCGTGCACGACGCGGCCGACCGCGTGGTCCTGCTCGAGGGCGCGCGCATCACGCTCGAGGCGCACATCGTCGAGTACCCAAAGGAGTCACACGACGAGCTGCATCGCGTACTCGCCGTCGGCGACTGGTGGAAGCCGGATCGCATCATCGTGCTCACATCGGGCACGGACACGATCGAGAAACACATCCGGCAGCGCCGCCGTCCGCACGAGAACGTCGAGCGCATGGTCGAGCGCTTCCGGCTCATCGACGCCGAGTTCCGGCGCCTCGCGCCGCTCTACGCGAACACGGTTCTAATTGATCGCGACGGCCGCGAATTCCATGACCGTGAAGGACTCGAGTCCGTGATCCTGGACGCCGGCCTGCCGCCTTTTCGGGAGGTGCGCTACGAGGAACTCACCCACTTCGACATCGGCGCCGGCGTCACCCACCCCGAGCGCAACGGCGTCGTCCCGGGCGCGCCAACGAAGTAACGGCGAGAACGGCGATGCGGGGAAAAGCGTTTCACGCGGAGCCGCGGAGTGTGCTGGAGAAGGGTGTCGTCCAGAGGTCGCGGAGGAGGCAAAAAGAAGGGGGGACTCAGCTCTCGCGCCTCCGCGTGAAACCCCTCTCGCATCCCAACCCCACCCCGCACCCCGTACCGTAGGGCGCCCCGCATCCCCCCGCGCATCGTAGTAAGAAGTCTACCGTCCGCCGTCTGCCCCTAGAACCAATACCCGACGCGTATCAACGCCTGCCGCCGATTCTGATTGTTAAACCCTTGCTCCAACCGAATCGGCCCCACGGGCGTCGACAGCTCCACACCGATCCGCGCGCCGATCATGAGCAGGCCGTCCGTCGGCCCATCACGCCGCAGGATGCCGGGGCCGTTCGCGATCATGCCCGCCATCGGCTCGACCCGTGCGCGCAGTTGCCGCCACATCGGCCAGCGCGCGAGGATCGACGCGTACACCTCCTGGTCCCCGCGCAACTCGAGCATGCGCAGGCCCGCGAAACCGTCGAGTCCGCCCAGCGTGAACGTGTGCTGGATCGGGAGTTTGCGGCCCCAGCCGAGCCGCAGACGCGGTCGCAGTTCCACGTCGCCCACCGGGCGAGACGCCGAGATGTCCAGCCGCGCGCGCTGCCAGCGCTCAAGCGCGATGCCTTCAATGTCGATCGTCGGGATCGGTGCGCCGGGCTGGCGCAGGCGGATCGCGCCGCGCGCGCCGATGGTGCCACGCGTGCCGAGCCCGGGTTCGCGCCACAACCGAAAATCGGCGCCGAGTTCGTAGGTCCAGCCGCTCTCGAACATCGGTCGCAGGCCGGCGACGATCGACAGCTCCTCCGCCTTCGCCGGCGCCAGCTCACCGGGTCCATTGTAGAGCCGCACATCCTCGGCGAAGGCTTCAACGCTTGTGCCCACCGGCCAATACCCCTCGCCCACGCGCGCCTTGCGTCGCGCCACGAGCAGCAGGTCCGTGCGATACGTGCCCGTCGTGAGGAGGCCTACGCCTTCGAGGTCCGTGTCGAACAGCGAATGATCCACCCCGCCGGCCCAGAAGCGTCCTGACATGAGATGGTCGAACGCGAAGCCGATCCCGAAGTTGCGTTGCGGCGCGCGCTCGACCTGCAGGTCGAAGTTCACCGTCTCGTTCTCGCCCGACGGCATCAGCCACACACTCTGGTAGCGCTCGGAGTCGGCGAAGCGCGTGATTCCGCGCTCGATGGCGCCGATGTCGAGCTCGCTCTGCGATGAGATGCCGATCTCGCGCAGGATCGCGCCGCGGTCGCTGATCCCGCTCGTGAGGATGCGCGTCTCCCCGATGCGCGTCGGCTCCACGACCACCGCGCGCGCATTCCACAGCGGGCGCGCGCACACGCCGCTCGCGAACACGGAGTCCGCCGTGTGCCGACCCAGCCAGACGAGCGTGTCGATGGTGGGCGGCTCATAGTTGAGCGAGCTGAAGCGCTGGGTCGGGTGACTGACGAGCACATCGTCTGGCCCGAGGTGCAGCGAGTCCTGCACCCAGATGTAATCGAGCACCGCGCTCGTCACCGACAACGGGCTGTCGAACGTCTCCACCTCGAGCCGCGCCGAGGGCAGCGTGGACACGATGAGACGTTCCGCGCCTAATGCGCGCGCCGTCTTCACCGGGATGTTGGACGAGAGGCCGCCGTCCGTGAGCCACAGACTGTCGCGCTGCACGGGCCGCATGATCGCGGGCAGCGAGAAACTCGCGCGCACCGCCCTGGCGAGGTCGCCGGAACCGATCACGACCGGGTTGCGCGTGTTGAGGTCCGTCGCGATCGCGCGGAACCGGATCGGCAACCGGTCGAAGTCGCCGCGCGCGAGCAGGTTGCCGCGCAGCATGAGCCGCGAGATGATCGCGTTCGCCTCGGCCTCGCGCACCGCGCCTGCCTGCAGGATCCACCGCCGGTCCCACTGTTCCCACACGACCACGGGGCGCACGCCGTCGAGTGCCTGCGAAACGTGCGGCTCGTAGCGCTTGATCGCATTCTCCAGGTGCAACCCGCGCATCATCGAATCGATCTCGACGCCCGTATAACCCGTCGCATACAGCGAGCCGACGATGGCGCCGATGCTCGTGCCCACGACGAGGTCCGGCACGATACCGAGCGAGTCGAGGGTCTTGATGAGGCCGATGTGCGCGAACCCCTTGGCGCCGCCGCCCGCAAGGACGAGCGCGGTGGGCGCGGCAATGCACGAACCGACCTGCGCGCCCAGTGCGGCCGGGGCCAGGGCCAACAGGAGTGCGGTCGTGCGGAGGATCCGCTCGGGCGCCATCGATGAAATATGCCGCGGGGTCACGGAAGAGGGAGCGGGTCCGTCCGTTTCCGGCGATTCGGCGGGCCGGTGCTATCGTCGCCGAGGGGGGTTGCCTAGCTTTGCTGCGATGAACCGACCGGGAGAGTCCGAGAGTTTTCTACCCGGCGGGCCGGCATCCGGCTCCGCCGCGGGCGTCCTGCCCGCCGAACAGCCCGTGGCCTTCAGTGAGCCGCAGACCGACGCCACGCTGTGGGCGGTGATCTTTGCGGGCGGCATCGGCTCGCGCTTCTGGCCGTTGAGCACGCCCGAGCGGCCTAAACCGTTGCTGGCGCTCGTCTCCGAACGCACGTTGATCGAGGACACCGTCGGGCGACTGCAGCCAGTGATCCCGCCCGAACGCGTGCTGATCCTCACGAGCCATGACATCGCGCCAGCCATCCGTTCGGTGACGCGTGAGGTGCCCGAGCGGAACGTGTTGGTGGAGCCGCGCCCCTTGGGCACCGCCGCCGCGCTCGCGTGGGCCGCGCAGGAAGTCGCGCGCCGCGCGGGGCCCAGCGCGATCTGCTGCACCATGCACTCGGACCTCGCCGTGGATTTTCCCGCGGAGTTCCGCCACACGCTGCGCCGCGCGGCGGCCCACGCGGCGCGCGAGGGGGCGCTCGTCAGCATCGGCGTGCGCCCGTCGCGGCCCGAAACGGGCTTCGGCTACGTGCAACCCGGTGCGCCGCTCGACGCTTCCGCGCCCCTCGCCAAGGGCGGCGCGGCCGCGACGGTCGGGTTCGTGGAGAAGCCCAGCGAGCAGGAGGCCGCCGAGCGCATCGACAGTGGCGCGCTCTGGCATTCGGGCGTCGTGATCGCCTCGGCGGGCACGTTCTTGTCTGAACTGGCCTCACACACGGTCGAGGTCAGCGAGGCGCTCGTGCCGCTGGCCGTGGGCGATATGGATGGCTTCGTGCGCCTCGTGCGGCCGGCCTCCGTGGAGCGCGGGCTGCTCGAGCGCACGCGCCGGCTGCTGGTGGTCGCCGGCGAGTTCGGCTGGGACGACGTCGGCACGTGGGCGTCCCTGCGGCGCGCGCGTGAACTCGACGACGACGGCAACGGCGCCGTCGGACCCGCGCACTTCAGCGACAGCGAGTGCAACGTCGTACACTCTGAGGCGGGCACGGTCGTGCTGTATGGCGTCTCGCACCTGCTCGTGGTCTCGCTGGATGGCCTCACCTTCGTCACGACGCTCGCCCGGTCGTCCGACCTGAACCCGTTACTCGATACGCTGCCGGGTTCGATGCGCATTCACCCGAAACAGAACGGAAATCCGTGATGATCGTTTACGCTGCCCGTGTGTCCCGCCTGGGTCATTGCATTGGGAATCTCATCGCCGTCGCCACGCTGGCGGCCGGAGCAACGCTCGTCCCTGCGCCGCTCGCGGCGCAGCACGCGTTCCAGGCGCCTGGCGCGACGTTCGACCCGGCGGTCATGACGCCCGAGGCATCGCTGGGCTATGACGTCGGCGAGCAGTTCACGCCGCACCACCGCATCGTACGCTACATCGAGCAACTCGTCGCCACGAGTCCGCGGGTGCGCGTCGATACGCTCGGCGTGACGGCCGAAGGGCGCGAGATCGTGATGGCGATCATCAGTAGCGAGCGCAATCTGGCGCGGCTCGATGAGATCAAGGCCGATGCGGCGCGGCTGGCTGACCCGCGCGGCACCGGCGAGGCGGAGCTCGCCGCGGTCGTGGCGCGCCATCCGGCGGTCGTCTGGCTCGGTTACACCGTGCATGGCAACGAAGCGTCCGGTACCGAGGCCTCGTTGGCGATGCTGTATCAGCTCGCCGCGGGTCAGGACGCCGAGACGCGCGCGATCCTCGACAGCACGGTGGTGCTGATCGACCCCGTGCAGAATCCCGACGGCCACGAGCGCCATGTGCACGACGTGCAGCGCGCCGTGGGCGTGTTTGGGCCGCCGACCACGCCGGGCGCGCTGGTGCACCGCGGCAGCTGGCCGGGCGCACGCACGAGTCACTACTACTTCGATTTGAACCGCGACTGGTTCATCCAGTCGCATCCGGAATCGCGTGCGCGCACGGGCGCGCTGCTCGAGTGGTGGCCGCAGGTGGCGGTGGACCTGCACGAGATGGGGTCGAACTCGACGTATTTCTTTGCGCCGCCGATGGAGCCGATGAACAAGAACGTTCCGCCCAACACGTTCAAGTGGTGGGAGGTGTTCGCGGCCAGCATCGGGGCGAGCTTTGACGAGCACGGCTGGGCCTACTTCCGCCGCGAGGGCTACGACGAGTTCTGGCCCGGCTACGGCGTGAGCTGGCCGACGCTCAACAACGCGATCGGCTCGACGTTCGAGCAGGCCTCGAGCTCGGGCGGTGCGGTGATGCGCGAGGACGGCACGGTCATGCGGTTGCAGGAAGCCGCGCGACATCACTACACGGCCGCGTGGGCAACAGCGCTCACCGCGGCGCAGCGCCGCGCGGAGTTCGTTGGCGACTTCGTTGCGTCGCGCCGGCAGAACTTGACTGATCTCGCGCGCGGCCCGATGCGCAGTGTCGTGATCGCGCGCGACGGGCAAGGCCGCGCCGATTCACTCGTCGCGATGCTGTTGCGCAACGGCATCGAGGTCGGGCGGCTCAATAGCGCGACGACCGTCGGCGGCGCGCGCGCGTATGGTGCCGCGAACACGGCATCGCAGCGTGCGGAAACGGGATGGTATGTGGTGGATCTCGCGCAGCCGCAGGGCCGGCTGGCCAAGGCGCTGCTCGAGCCCGATGCGCAGCTCGATTCGTCGTTCATCGCGCAGGAACTCGAGTCGCGCCGCACGGGCCAGCGCGGGCGATTCTATGACGTGACGGCGTGGTCGCTGCCGTTCGCGTTCCGCGTGCGCGCGTGGACCACGGGGCAGACGGTTGGTCCGGTGACGCGCGTGGAGACGGGCGGTTCGGCAACGGTGCCGCAGCCGCCGGCCAATCCCGCGCACGGCTGGGCGTTCGAGGTGGGCAGCGAGGCGTCGTATCGCATGCTCGCCGGACTCTTCCGTGACTCTGTGCGCGTCTGGCACGCGCCCAAGCCGTTCACGGTGGACGGCGTGTCGTATCCGCAAGGCGCACTTATCGTCCGAGTGGCGGGGAATCGCGAGAATGTCGGCGAGTCGGTGCTGCGTCGCGCGGCGGAGTCGGGCGCGCTCGTGCGCGGGCTTTCCACCGCACTCGTCGACTCCGGCACGGACCTCGGTTCCAACTCCGTGAGCTACGTCCGCGCGCCGCGTATCGCATTGCTGGGAGGAGAGGGCGTGAGCGGCAACGCGTTCGGGTTCGTGTGGTACGCGTTCGACCAGCGCTTGGGGTATCCGGTGACGTCGGTCAGCACCGACTTCATCGGCGGCTCGGGCCTCGATGAGTTCGATGTGCTCGTGATGCCGTCGATGCAGGGTGGTGGCCTCGATGAGTCCGACAGTGAGAACCTTCAGCGCTGGGTCCGCGGCGGCGGCGTGATCGTCACCATGGGCTCGGCCACATCATGGCTCGCCTCCGAGCGCAGCGGCCTCTCACGTTTTCGCGTCGCGCGCGATACCACGAGCGGCGCCACGGCCGCGCTCTCGACCAACGTGCCGGGCGCCATCGCGCGCACCACCGGCGACACGCTCTCGCCGCTCATGGCCGGCGTGCTCTCAGGCTTCATTCCGGTGATGGTTGACGGCGGCACCATCTACCGCGCCCCACGCGGCGTGCGGCCGGGCGAGATCGTCGTGCGCTTCGCTGATGAAGACGCGCTGCGGCTCAGCGGGTACTTCTGGCCTGAAGTGCCCGAGCGGCTGGCGGGCACGCCGTACCTGTTCACGGAGCGCGTGGGGCAGGGCCGCGTGATCGGGTTTGCGGGCGAGCCGCTGTTTCGGGACTTGTGGAGAGGACTTCTCCCCCTCTTTGGGAACTCTGTGTTTCTTGGGGCCTCTTTCTAGGCCGGAACTGCGATGCGCGGGGGGATGCGAGGCGCCCGGCGGTACGGATTGCGGGGGGATGATGCGAGAGCAGGGGTGATGCTGGATGCGGGAGTGCGCCCCCCGCAACTCGCATCACCCCCGCATCCACAATCATCCCCCCGCAACCCGTACCGTAGGGCGCCCCGCATCCCCCCGCGCATCGCAGTATCAGTCCGCCGTCTGCCGTCCGCCGTCTGCCGTCTGCAGTACCGAAGCGCCGAATATCACGAGCGTCAGCCAAAGCAGGTCAGCCAGCAGCAAGTGAACCAGCTGCATCCACACCGGCGCCAGCAGCATCAGGTTCATGAGCCCCGCAATCAGCTGCGCCGCGACCAGCACGGCCAGCCCGAGTCCAAGATCCTGCGTCGTCCGCGAAGGATGATCGCGCGACACGACGCCCGCGGTGAGCAGGATCATGCCGCCGACCAGCACGGCCAGGATCGGATGAATAACGCGCAGCCGGATCAACCAGTGCGCCGTCGGTGAGAGGTCCTGCGCGAGGCCTTCGGCCAACGTCGCGGAAGTAAACAGGGTGTCACCGAGTGCGGTCACGGCGCCCGTCATGCCGAGCAGCAGCAGTCCGACGAGCGAACACGCGAGCAGCGTGACCGACCGTCCACCACCGCGAATCTTGGGCGCGCGGTGGCCGCTGGCGAACCAGGGCACGAGCGCGATTGCGGCGATCAGGAGGAACGTGTTGAACAAGTGCGCCGCGAGCCAGTAGGCGCGCGCGACGCTGTCATTGTCGGCCACCATCTCGAACAGCACGAGCCCCGCGCTGACCAGCGCCTCGGTGACCATGAGCACCATCGCCGCGTGCGCGGCGCGCCGTGTCGTCGAGCCGGGCGCGAACAGCCGTCGCGCCCAGAACATCAGCAGCACGACCGCCGCCAGGGCCAAGCCCGACGTCGTGCGGTGCGTGAGTTCGCAGCCCGCGCAGGAACCCGTGGCGCGCACAGAGGCGCCCCACAGGATCACGAGCAGGTTGTAGCCGAGCACGCCCCATCCGTATCTTGTGAATCGCGCCACGCGTGCGGCGCGCGAGTCCTGGTTATCCGGCATTGTCCCGAGCACTCCTCATGAAACGCGGTACGATCATCACCATCCTGCTGGCCATCGGTTTCGCCGGCATCCTGCTGTACTCCACGCTCTCGGCGCAGCAGGTCGAATGCTCCGCGTGCGTGACCTTCAACGGCGAGACCAACTGCGCGACCGCGTCTGGCGAGACGGAGGAACTGGCCACGAAGCAGGCCGTCAACACCGCCTGCGGGACGATCTCCAGCGGCATGGCGGAGTCGATCCAGTGCGCCAATACGCCGCCGGTGCGCCCGCAGTGCCGCACGCGCTGAAGGGAAGTGTAATCGACACGCCTGGCCTCGCCACGCGCGTGCATCTCAACAATGCCGGCGCGGCGCTCATGCCGGCCGTCGTCAGCGAAACCATTACGGCGCACATCGCGCGTGAGTCAACGACCGGCGGCTACGAGGCCGCCGACGCCGCGGCGAGCGAGCTGGCGGCGACGTATGAAGCGATTGCCGAGCTCACGGGCGCCGCGCCGCGCAACATCGCGATCACGTCGAGCGCGACGCATGCGTTCGCGCAGGCGCTCTCGGCGTTCGAGTTCGAGCGCGGCGACGTGATCCTGACGTCGAGCAACGACTACATCTCCAACCAGTTGATGTTCCTTTCGCTTGCGCGGCGGCGCGGCGTGCGCATCGTGCGCGCGCCGGAGTCGAGCGCGGGCGGCGTGGACGTGGACGCGTTCGCCGCGCTGCTGCGGCGCGAGCGCCCGCGCGTGGCGACGCTGACGTGGGTGCCGACCAACAGTGGGCTCATCCAACCCGCGGCGGAGATCGGCGCCGCGTGTCGCGACGCCGGCGTACCGTTCATCCTCGACGCCTGCCAGGCGGTCGGCCAGCTCGAGATCGACCTGCGCGCGCTGCCGTGCGACTACCTCGCGGCCACCGCGCGCAAGTTCCTGCGTGGGCCGCGGGGTATCGGGTTCCTCGTTGTGTCGGACGAGGGGCTCGCGCGCGGTGACCATCCGCGGCTGGTGGATATGCGCGGCGCGCGCTGGACCGACGCGGACACGTTCGACCTCGTCGACGACGCGCGTCGCTTCGAGGAGTGGGAGTTGCCGTACGCGCTGGTGCTGGGGCTCGGTGCCGCCGCGCGCTACGCGCTGGAGGTCGGCGTCGCAGCCGGCGCGCGGCGCGCGCATGAGTTGGCGGCCACGGCGCGCGCGATGCTCACGCAACTGCCGGGCGTGCGCTCACTCGACCATGGTGCGCGGCTCTCGGCCATCGCGACCTTCGAACTCGCCGGCCGTGATGCGCACGCGATCATGCTGGCGCTGCGCTCCGAGGGCATCAACACGAGCGCGCAGTCGCGTGGGGACGCCGTGATTGACCTGGATCGGAAGCAGGTGGAGTCGCAACTGCGCGTCTCGCCGCATTATTACAACGACGAGGGCGAGTTGGAGACGCTGCGGGACGCGCTGGCGGGGCTGCTGGGCGCCTGAGGGGTCGCCGGGCGGGGTCGCTCGAACCGGGGCCGCGCCGAGTTCCCGCTCTCGCTTGAACTTTTCTCGCCCCGTCCGTGTCCCTTGGGCGTCAGGAAGCAACGAGGCTCCCCGAACGGGACGGCGCGATTGGCGGAACCAACCACCACGAAACCCGACAAGGACCAGCTGCGGCTGCACCTCGTGGTGCTGCGCTGTCAAGCGGGCGACGAACAGGCCTTCGCCGGGTTGCTGAACGAATATGCTGTGCGAACGCTCGCCTATGCCCGCAGTCTCGTAGGGGACACGGACGCGGACGATGTGCAGCAGGAAACGTGGCTCGCGGTACGCCCGCCTTCTCGGCGGCCGTCGCCGGCTTGCCGCCACCGCAACGCGAGGCGCTGCTGCTCCGCTACCGCGACGACCTCAGCTATGCGCAGATCGCGCTTGTGGTCGGCTGTCCGATCGGGACGGTGCGCGCGCGCCTTCACTACGCCAAGAAGCACCTGCAAACCATTCTTTCACCGGAGCAACACGATGCCAGGACAGCCTGAAGGAAAGTCCGCCACCGAGAGCGTGATGGACCGGATCGATGAAGAGCATCGTCGCGATGCGTTCATCCGCCGCGTGGCGAAGATCGCGTGGGGCGTGACCTTCCTGATCGTACTCTTTCTGATCGGCCTGACAATCACCCAGATCGTCGGCATGACGAGTGGCAATACGGGGCTCATGGTCATTGCGAGCCTGGCGATGCCGCTCGCGTTCACGCTTGGCGCCCTCAGTGTGCTCGTCGCCACGCTGTGCACGATCGGCATGTTCCTGCGCATGCGGACCGCGAGCCTGCAGGAGATTCAGCTGCGGCTCGCGGCGCTGGAGCAGATACTCATGCGCGATGAGAACGACGATGCGAACCGCGGTGCGAGGCGCCCTACGGTGTAGGCTGCGAGAGGCCTGCGGTGCGAGGAGGAACGGCGGTGCGAGGATTACGGCGGTGCGAGGATTACGGCGATGCGAGGGGCGCTGAGGTGCCCTCGCATCCTGCATCAAAAATGCGAGCCGAATGCGCACGGAAAGTGAGTTCCTCGCATCCCGCGTCACCCCCCGCAACCCGTACCGCCCGTGCAACCCGCATCGCAGTCCTAAGCGACCGCATCCTCAGCCCGCAATTCTTTACTCGTTGCCATCCACCACATGAGCCGCGCCGCGAGCGCGCTGGACGCGAGCACCACCAGCCACCCCACGAACCGCGTGAAGCTCGCGAGTCGCGTATCGAGATGCACCAATCCCGCGCGGTTCAGCAGGTAGTTCCAATCATGAATAGCGCCCTCGGCGGAGAAGCTCACGAGGTCCATATCCATGGAGTGGGCGTCGGCGATGTACCACGAGAGGTCGCCCAAGCTCGCAGCGAGGAAAAGGCCGCAGACGGCGACGCCGAACCAGTCCTTGCTGCGCACGACGGCGGCCGCGGCGCCGATCGGGACAAGGAGTTGCGTGAGACTGCCGCCGGCGATGCCGAGCCACTCGCCGCCGAAGGCCCACAGCAGGTGACCGAACTCGTGCGCGCCGAAGATGATGCCGGAGAAGATCGACGGTTCGCCCTGCGCGCGCAGCGGGCGCGTGGCCTGCACGAGGAGCAGCAGGAACAGTGGCAGCCGCCACCACCAGATACGGCCGGTGGCCCACGCGCGCATGCGGTCGGTCAACATTACGGCCGAATGTAGCATTGAGCGCCGCCGACTCGCCATCTGCCACCGGTTCGGTGTAAGATTCGAGGTATATGCGCCCCACCCATGCGCGCTTCCCGGGTCGCATTCGTCCGGGACCACGGCTTGGCAAGACAGCCGCCGCCTTCGCGCTGCTGCTCGCGTGCGTGAGCGTGTCCTGCACTGAGCCCACGCGGTCCGGCGACCAGGTCCACAGCATTGCGATCCTGGTGCCGGGCAACACACTGCGGCCCGGCGTGATCGCCTTCGCCGAAGTCGAACTGCTGGACGCCGAAGGACGGCCGGTCGACGCGCCGGTGACGTGGAGCTCGCTCACGTCCGCAACGCTCGATGTGGGGCCGACCACCGGACAACTCCTCGCCAAGCGTCCCGGCATCGGCCGCGTGCGCGCGTCCGCGGGCGGCGCATTCGCCGTGCTGGAGTTGCAGCTCGTCAATCCGCCGGTCGCGACACTCGACATCGTGCCGGGCGACACGCTGCGACTTGCGCTGCCGGCAGGCGCGCGCAAGCTCGTCGCCGCCCCGCGCGATGCGGATGGCGGCTCCATCGTCGGCGCGCCCATCGCCTGGGAATCGAGCGCCGCGCGCATCGCGGCCGTCGGGGCGGACGGGACCGTGAGCGCGCGTTCGGCGGGGCGGGTGTCGGTCGTCCTGCACAGTGAGGGACTCACGGACACGGTCTGGGTGATCGTCGCGCCCAGCGAATCGCCCACGGCGCCGAAGATCACGTCGGTGGCGCCGCAGGTCGCCGTGCCGGGCAACGTTTTGCAGATCGACGGCGCGCGCTTCGCGTCCACGCCGGCCGGCAATACGGTGCTGCTCGACGGCATTCCCGTCACCGTCACGGGCGCCACCTCGGAGCGCCTGATCGTGTCGCTGCCGGCGGCATCGGCATTCGCCTGTGTGCCAAAGGGGCCGGTCACGTTGCAGGTCACGACGAGCGGCGGCATCGGCACCGGCACGGTGACACTGCAGATGGCGCCGCAGCGCGCGCTCGCGCTGGGTGAGTCGGTCGTGCTGCCGGACGCGCTCGAGTCGCGCTGCCTCGAGCTCGCGCCCGCAGATGGCCGCTATGTCGTGACGGTGCAGAACACAGCGCGCGCGATGGGTCCCGCACCGATCGCGTTCACACTGGGCGGCAGCGCGAGCGCCATGAACGGCGGCGCATTGCTGGTGCAGGGGGAGGCCCAACGCGTCGAGTCGACGACCGCCGCGATGGCGGCCACGCTGACGCCACGTCGCGCCAACGTGCTCGACATGCAGACGACGTTCATGCGGACGAACGCCCGACGCGCGCGCGCGGCGCACCAGCGCATGCTGGAGACGAACGTGGAGCGCGGCGGCTCTCGACGTGCGCCGGCGGAGGTCCGCGCCCCCACGGATCAGCGGACGTCGGCCGAGCTCCGCGCATCCACCGACCTTCGCGCCGCCGCGCTCACGACCCCCAACCCCGGGCAGATCGTCAGTCTGCGCGTGCTCGACCTTGACGTCGCGCCATCTCAACTCTGCACGCGCTACGCCAACATCGGCGCGCGCACGGCCTTTGTGGGGCCGCATGTGGTCATCCTCGAAGACACGGTCCCCACGTACAACGGCCAGCCCACGCTCGCGGGCGCGATGGACGACCTCTACGCGCAGCTCGGCGCGGAATTCGAGTCGGTGGTGTGGCCCGTGCTGCAGTCGTTCGGCAATCCGCTCATCATGGACGATGAACTCGACGACAACGACCGCATCGTGCTCGTCTTCACGCCGCGCATGAACGAGATGCTGGGCGGCGCGCTGTTCGCCGTCTCGACCAGCTGCGACCTGATGTCGCGGAACACGTGGGCCGCGAGCAACGTCGGCGAGTACTTCTACGCGCAGGTGCCGACGTCGACGGCTGCCGGGCCGGGCCCCGGCACGCGCGAGTCGTGGATGACGGACGTGCGCGCGACGATCGTGCACGAGCTGAAGCATGTGGTCTCGTACGCCGAGCGCACGGTGCGCGGGCAGCCGTATGAGGAAGTCTGGCTCGAGGAGGCGACCGCGCGGCACGCGGAGGAGCTGTACGCGCGCGCGATCTACGGCACGGCGCAGTCGGGGAACCATGACTACGCGGCGGCGCTGCGCTGCGAGGTGCGCGATGGCGCTGCGGGTTGCCCGGCGAACCCGCCGCGCGCGATGCTGCCGCACTTCGACGCGCTGTGGGATTTCCTCGATGCCCCGGCCGCGCGCACACCGCTCGGCGCCGCCGAGCCGGGCGACTTCTCGTTCTACGGGTCGGCGTGGTCCCTGACACGCTGGCTGCTGGATCACAGCGGCGTCCCCGAGGCGGATGCCTACCGCGCGCTCACGCTGAGCGGCGACCGCGGCGTCAACAACCTCGAGGCACGCTTCGGATCGAACTGGCCGCAGATGCTGGGAGAGTGGTCGCTGGCGCTCGCGACAGACGACCTCGACGCGTTTACTCCCGTGTCCAGCCGGTTGCGGTTCCCCTCGTGGAATCTGCGCTCGAACTTCCTCGGCCTGTGCACGGAGCTGGGTCCGTGCGTGAACCCGTTGCTCGAGCCGTCGCTGTACCCCAGGCCGTACCCGCTGCAACCGGTGGAGGTGACGGTGGGAACCTTCTCGGTTGAATTCCCTGCGGTGCCCTCGGCCGGCTTTGGCGCCGTGGAGTTGGTCGCAGGCACGACGAACACGCGGCAGTTGCTCGTGCTGCGGGGCTACCAGGGGGCGGCGTTGCCGCCCGAGGCGCGCATCTCGATCGTCCGAGTGCAGTAACTGCGGAACTACAATTTCACGCGGAGCCGCGGAGTGGTACTGAGAGCGGCGGAGACGCTGAGAGACATGGCTGAGCGAGGGGCCGCGAGAACAAGAAAGAATCTCATCGGGCGGACGAATCATGGCCGCGACCAACCTCCGCGTCTCCGCGTGAGACGCCGTTTCCCGCATCCCGCATCCCTACGCCTCGCGCAGCGCCGCCATGGGCGTCTCGGCGAACACATCCCGGCCGGTGAGCACCCCGATCAGGACCGCCATCAACGTCATCACGCCCGCAATCAGCAGCGCCGGCACGGCCGAGACGACGAAGGTGCCGTCGAAGACATAGGTGACGAGCGCCCATGCGCCCCCGAAGGCGAGGGCCATGCCGGTCAGGCTGCCGAGCACGCCAAGCAATGCGTATTCCGAGAGCAGGATGCGACCGATCTGGCCGCGCGTCGCGCCGAGCGTTTTAAGCAGCACGCCCTCGCGCAGGCGATCGCGGCGCGTGGCGGCCACCGCGCTGAACAACACCGGGATGCCCATCGCCAGACTGAACAGCGCGAGGAAGCGCACCGTCACCGTCACCTTCTCGACCAATTCCGCGATCGTGCGCCGCACGAGCGAGAGGTCGATGCTCGATACATTGGGATAGCGCCGCACCACCTCGCGCTGGATGCGCGCGACCGTCGTGTCGGACTCCACGGCCGCGATCGTCACCACCTGCTTCGGCGCCGCCTGGATGGCCGCAGGCGGAAACACCGCGAAGAAGTTCGGCTCGAACCGGCCCCAGTCCACATTGCGCGTGCTCGTGATGCGCGTGCGGACGCGCGCGCCCTGCACGTTCCACTCGATGATGTCGCCCAGCGCGAGTTCGAGCTCCGTGACGATATCGGCTTCCATCGAGACCTCAAACAGCGTATCCCGCGGCGAGGCCGTCCCCTCGAACCATCCGCCCTGGGCCAGCGTCTCCGTCGCCACGAGTGTGTCCCGATACGTGCTGCGGTACTCGCGGCGCAGCGCCCAGTAGTTCTGCGGCAGGCCCTTGCTGGCCGCGTAGCGATCCGTTGCCAGTCCATTAATTGCCGCAATGCGCATATTCACGATCGGCGTCTCGGAGATCACCGACTGCCCCTCGGCGCGAATGATCGAATCGATGCCCGCGCGCTGGTCGTCCTGCACGTCAAAGAACACGAGATTGCCGCGCGATGCGGCCGCCGTGACCTCGAATGTGCGCAGCAGGTTGTCCTGCACGAGCACGATGGTCGTGATGAGGAACGAGCCGAAGCCGAGTGCGAGCACAACGGACCGTGTCTGGCTCGCCGGCCGGTATAGGTTCGCCACGCCCTGCCGCACGACGTAGGGCCAGCGAGGGCGCACGAGTCGACGCGCGAGCCACGACATCAGGCCGGCGCTCATCCACAGCAGCGTGATGCCCAGGAACACGCCGCCGGCAAACAGCAGGCCCTGCTCGGTGGTCTCGGCGCGGTCGATAGCCAGCAGCAAGATGCTCACGACCAGCGCGAGGTTCGTGATGTATGTCCAGCTGTCGCGACGGCGCGAGGCGGCCAGCGCAGCATCATCACGGCGGATCGCCTGCAGCGGTGAGACGCGGCGCAGCACGAGCAGCGGCCGCAGCGCAAACACGACCGCGACCCACACGCCGATGGCGAGGCCGAGCCCGATCGCGCGCGGCACGAGCGCGACGCCGACGTCCACGGGTAGGAACTCCCCCATCACGACCGGCAGCAGGTACTGGATGCCGACGCCGAGCGCGGCGCCGACGGCCGCGCCGAGGAAGCCCATCGCGGCCGCCTGCACGAGGTAGATCGTGAGCACCTGCGCGCCGGACGCGCCCAGGCAACGCAGCACGGCCACGGTGTCGATCTTCTTCTGCACGAACGCGTTCACGCCGCTGGCGACGCCGATGCCGCCCAGCATGAGCGCGATAAGTCCGACGATGCCGAGGAACCGCGCGAGTTGGTCGATGGAATCAGTGATCTCAATTTCCGTCTCCACGACCGTGCGTACGCGCGCGCCCGCGGCCTCGAACTGCGGACGCAGCGGCGCGACCCACACCGCGGGCCGCGAATCCTCGGGCAACTGGAGCAGCGCCTCGTACTCCGCGCGGCTGCCGAGCCCGAGCAACTGCGTCTCGGCGACATAGCGCTCGGGGATGAACACGCGCGGGCCGATCGTCGCCGCAATGCCGGGGTCGCCCGGCACGTTGGTCAGCGTGCCGCGGATCGTGAAGCGCGCGTAGCCGACCTGCAGTGTGTCACCGACCTCCGCGTCGAGTGCGATGAGCAGCGACGGATCCACGAAGGCGTAGGGGCCCGACTGCAGCTCGTGCCAGCGGCCCACGGGCTCGGTGAGCACCTCGCCATAGAACGGGTAGCCCTCGGAGACCGCACGGATCTGCGCGAGTCGCGTGCTCTCGGAGGGCAGCGCGGTCGCCATCGACGCGAAGCTGACCACGCGCGCCGACGGGATGCCCGTCGTGGCCAGCGAGTCGAGCAGGCTGTCGAGCGCGGGCGTGAAGCCGTTGCGCGCGCGCAGGCTGATGTCACCGCCGAGCAACGTGCGCGACTGATCGGTGATCGATTGCTGGACGTTGGCCGCAAAGGAGTCGATGGCGACGAGCGCGGCGACGCCCAGCGAGATGGAGCTCATATAGAGCAACAGCCGTCGGCGCGCCGAGCGGCTCTCGCGCCACGCGAGCCGGAAGAGCGTCGAGAGCGGGGCTCTCACCGCGAGGCGTCGCGGGTTGAGGGCGCGTCGGCGGCGGCCCGTGACTCTGCGTCGCCGCTGGCGGCGCTGTCCCCTTTGCCGTCGGAGCCGGCGACCGCCTCCGCGTGTGCCGCGGCCGCGAACCCTCGACCCGGCCGGTCCTCGACGACCACGCCGTCCTGCAGCCGGATGATGCGCTTGGCGTGCTCGGCGAGGGTGAGGTCGTGCGTGACGATCACGACCGTCGCGCCGGATTCCCGGTTGAGCTCGTCGAGCAGCGCGACGATGCGCGCGCCTGTCGCGCCGTCGAGGTTGCCCGTGGGCTCGTCGGCGAAGAGGATGCGCGGTTGGTTCACGAACGCGCGCGCGATCGCCACGCGCTGCTGTTCGCCACCCGAGAGCTGGTTCGGAAAATGTCGCATGCGGTCGCCGAGGCCGACGCGCTTGAGCAGGCCCTGCGCGCGCTCGACGGCATCGGAATCCCCACGAAGTTCGAGGGGTACCTGTACATTCTCCGCAGCGGTCAGCGTCGGGATGAGTTGAAAGCTCTGGAAGATGAACCCAACTTTCTCTCCCCGGAGCCGCGCGCGCGCGTCCTCGTCGAGGCGTGTGAGGTCGGCGCCATCGAGGAGCACGGTTCCACCGGTCGGCGTGTCGAGGCCGGCGAGCAGGCCCAGCAACGTCGTCTTGCCGCTCCCCGAGGGGCCGACGATGGCAACGAAGGCGCCTTGGTCGACGTCGAAGCTGACGTCGCGCAGCACCGCCAGGCGGGATGAGCCGCTCTGATATTCCTTGGTTAACTCTCGGGCAGCGAGCATGCGGATGCGATGGAGTGCACTACTGGTTCTGGGGGCAGCGCTCGGCACGGGCGCCGGCGCGTGCGGCGGCGCGGAGCCTGACGAACGAATGGCCGGGGACGCGTCCCCGGTTCCTCCGGAATCAACCACCGCGTCCGACTCGGGGGCAACCGCGCAGCCTGACGACGTGCGCGTCGTCTTCATGGGCACGAGCCTGACAGCGGGCATGGGACTCGATCCCGACTCGGCGTATCCGGCCGTGATCCAGCGACTCGCGGACTCGGCGCACTACAAGATCCATGTGGAGGCCGCCGGCGTCTCTGGTGAGACATCAGCAGGCGCGCTCCGGCGAGTCGGTTGGGTCATGCAAGATCCGGCCGATGTGGTGGTGATCGAGACGGGCGCCAACGACGGGCTTCGCGGCCTCGATCCGGACACGACCGAGGCGAACATCAAGGCGATGGTCGACTCGGTGCGCGCGAGGAATCCCGACGTGCGCGTGCTGGTGGCGCAGATGGAGGCACCGCCGAACCTCGGGGCGCGTTACACGCGCGAGTTTCGGGATGTGTTCATGAACGTCTCGCGGGAGAAGGGGGTCACGCTGATTCCGTTCTTCCTCGAGGGGGTGGCAGGGGAGGCGACGTTGAACCAGGCGGATGGAATCCATCCCAACGCCGAGGGCGCGCGGCGGGCGGCGCGGAATATGTGGCGGGCGCTGTCGCCGGTGTTGCGGGAGGTGCCTGGGGTTTTGGATCGGTGAACTGGGGGATGCGGGGGGTGTTTCACGCGGAGGCGCGTGACAAGATTTTCCCCGCATCCGTTGACCGCCGCCCAAAAATCGGGTAAGCTTCGAGGCTATCGTCGTTTACGCGATTGAGCACCATTTTCACCCGCTCCCCCTAGTCCTATGGCAGTTCCGGCCACCCAGATTCGCCGCGGTATGGTGATCGTCTTCGATGGTGATCCGTGCCGCATCATCGAGTTCCGCCACCACACGCCCGGCAACCTGCGCGCGATGGTGCAGACCAAGATCAAGAACCTGCGTTCGGGCAACAACTTCGAGCATCGGTTCCGCGCGGACGATTCGATCGAGAAGGCGGACATGGAGACGCACGAGCTGCAGTTCCTGTACAAGGGCGGCGACTCGTACCACTTCATGAACACGGAGAACTACGAGCAGCTGGAGATGGACGCGGAAGCGCTCGGCGACAACGCGCCGTGGATGCAGGACAACATGCTGATCCTGGCCGAGTTCTATAACGGCAAGCCGATGTCGGTGCAGCTGCCGCAGTTTTTGAACCTGACGATCACGGACACCGCGCCGGTGATGAAGACGGCGACAAAGACGGCGTCGAGCAAGCCGGCGCTGCTGGAGAATGGCGTCACGATCAACGTGCCGGAGTTCATTGCGACGGGCGAGCGCGTGCGCGTGAATCCGAGCACGGGCGAGTATATGGATCGGGCGAAGGACTGAGTGAGAGTTGTCTGCTCCACCGTCTGCCGTCTGTCTGTTGATTCAATATCGTGGCCCGGTTACGTTTGAGAGTTCGCGGCACGATGTGCGAGCGTCATGGTGGCTGTAGCTCAGACGGTTAGAGCATCGGATTGTGGTTCCGAGGGTCGCGGGTTCGATTCCCGTCAGCCACCCCTTAAATGCAGACGGCGGACGGTAGACGGCGGACGGCAGATTAACTGCGATGCGGGGTGGGTGCCGGATGCGGACGGCCGCTTGGAGTTAGGTCCGTAGCTCAATTGGTAGAGCACCGGTCTCCAAAACCGGCGGTTGGGGGTTCGATTCCCTCCGGGCCTGTGGTGTGAAGCAGACGGCAGACGGTAGACGGCAGACGGAACTGCGATGCCGGGTGGGATGCGGGGCGCCCTACGGTACGGGTTGCGGGGGTGATGCGGGATGCGAGGTGGATGCGGGATGCGGGGTGGATGCG